>CADEFQ010000005.1:0-70436 GCA_902826635.1 uncultured Pseudomonadota bacterium | reverse complement strand
CGAGATCGCCGGTGCTCACCGTGGCGTAGTCGAGGAATACGGAACGCAAGGCGACTCCCGGCCGATCGTGGCAGCCACCATGCTACCTGCGTTGACGGCCGGATGGACCCGGCGTAGCTTCAAAGATCATTCGAGTCGCAGGACGCGAAGGCGCCGGGCACAGGGGCACGGATCATGATGGCCGCGTGCGCGTGTTAACGGCGGCAGCCTCTACCACTTCTTCCCCGGCAAGCAAAACCGGCTGCTCGCCGCGAACTCGCCGATTCGCGACACAAAAACACTGGAAGGGGTCGAAAGTGATGGACATCAACTGGCTCGCAGTCATCGTCGCCGCGGTCGCGGCGTTCCTCGTCGGCGCGGTGTGGTACTCGCCGCTGCTCTTTGCGAAAGCCTGGATGCGCGAAGTGGGCCTGTCGGAGGCCGAGCTCGCAAAGGGCAGCATGGCGAAGACCATGGGGACGGCGTTCGTGCTCACCCTCGTCTCGACGCTCGTGTTCCACATGTTCCTCGGGCCGCATCCCGGCGTGCAGTTCGCCGCGGGCGCCGGTTTCGCCGCGGGACTCTTCTGGGTGGCCTTTGCGAAAGGCGTCGACTACCTGTTCGAGCGCCGCAGCTTCAAGCTGTTCCTGATCAACGGGGGCCATCACACCGTGGTGTTCACGGTCATGGGACTCGTGCTCGGGCTCCTCGGTTGATGCGACGCTGAATCAGGGCCGCGCGACGGCGGAGGGCGCGACGGCGGGCGGCGCGAGCTTGTACATCACCGGCGTCACGAGCCGTGCGAGCACCGTCGAGGTGATGAGGCCGCCGATGATCACCCACGCCATCGGCGAATAGAGGCCGATGTTCTGCACCGCGAGCGGCAGCAGGCCGCCGATCGCCGTGGCCGTGGTCAGCAGGATCGGCAGGAAGCGGATCTCGCCCGCCTGCTCGATCGCCTCATCGAGCGGCACGCCCTCGGCTCGCAACTGGTTGGTGAAGTCGACGAGCAGGATCGAATTCTTGATCTCGATGCCGATCAACGCGATGAAGCCGATGCTCGCGGTGAAGGAAATGGTGTTGCCGGTCGCGAGCAGCATCAGCAGCCCGCCGAACACGCCGAGCGGCACGACGGTGAGCACGATCAGCGTCGACTTGAAGTTGCCGAACTCGAGCACGAGGATCGCGAAGATGCCGAAGATCGCGACGATGATCGCGATACCGATGCCCCCGAACGCCTCCTGGCTCGATTCCGCCTCACCACCGAGCTTGTAGTGGTAGCCGCGCGGCCAGGCCATCCGGTCGAGCTGCTGCCTCGCCGCCGCGGTGAGCTTCGCCGTATTGAACCCGGGCTGCACGTCCGCATCGACGGTCACCGAGCGCTCGCGGTCGTAGCGCTGGATCACGACCGGCGCCTTCTCGAACTGCAGCGAGGCGAGTTGCGATAACGGCAGCATCGCGCCCTGCAGCGACGGCACGCGCACTTCACCGAGCGCCGCGAAATCCGCGCGCGTGCCGACCGCGGTACGCACCATGATGTCGTACTGCTCGCCGCTCGGGTCCTTGAAGGTGCCGACCGGCTGGCCCGAGACCGAAAGGCGTACCGCGCGATCGAATTCCACCGTCGGCACGCCGAGCAGGCCGGCCTTCTGCGCATCGACGACGAGGCGCAGGTTCGTGCGCGAGACCTCGAGCGGGTTCTGGACGTCACGCGTCCCGGGCAGTCGTTCGAGCAGTCGCTGCACTTCGCCGGCGAGCGTCTCGATCACCTCGAGGCTGCCACCGACGACACGCACGGCGATCGGCGCGCTGATCGGGGGCCCGTTGACGAACTCCTTCACGTAAATGCGTGCGGCCGGGTAGCCGGCGAGCGCGCGACGCAGCACGTCGAGCTCGCGCGGCGTCGCATGCGTGTCGTAGCGATGGAGTTGCACGAACACTTCGCCGTAGTTGGCAGCGTCGCGGCGCGTGATGTGGTTGTAGTAGATCTGCGGGTTGCCGTGCCCCAGGTTCGTGAACCAGCCCCTGACGGACGGCATTGCGCGCAGTTTCTCCTCGACGAAGCGCAGTGCGGCGTCGGTCGCTTCGAGGCTCGTGCCGGCCGGGGCCTCGACCTGGATCAGGAACTGCGGCGTGTCGGCCTTCGGGAAGAGACTCGAGCCGATCACCGGGACGAGCGCGGCGGACAGCAGCAACGAGCCACCGATCGCGACGAACACGGTCGCACGCGGTCGCGCGAGGCAATAGTGCAGCGCCGGCCGGTAGTAGCGGTGGATCGCACCCATCACCCGCTGCAGCACCGGATTGCCGGCCGCCGCCTCATCGCGGGGCAGCACGCGGCTTGCAAGGAAGGGAATGATGAAGAGCGCCACGATGAGCGAGCCGACGATCGTCGCGACGACCGTCACGGGCAGCACGCGAATGAATTTGCCCGCGGTGCCGGGCAGCATCAGCAACGGCAGGAAGGCGAAGATCAGCGTGGCCGTGCAACCGAGGATCGCGACCACGATCTGGCGCGTGCCGGCGAGCGCCGCGGCCGTGCGCCCGAGCCCCGTGCGCAGGTGCCGCGCGATGTTCTCGACCACCACGATCGAATCGTCGACGAGGAGGCCGAGCGCGACGACGCAACCCGCGATCGAGATCTGGTTGAGCGAGTAGCCGATGAAATAGAGCACCGCGATGCCGAAGGCGAGCGACAGCGGGATCGCCACCATCACGATGCCGGCCGCGCGCCAGCCGAGCGGGATCAGGGTCAGCATCACGAGCGCGATCGCGATGGAGAAGTCGGTATAGAGCCGCCCGAGCCGCTGCTCGACATTCTTCGACTGCGCGAAGCCGCGTTCGAGCGTGATGCGCTTCGGCAGGCCCTGCTCATAGCGATCGAGCGTCGCGTCGATGCGCTGCTGCACATCGAGGATGTTGAAGCCTTCCTTCTGGTTCGCCGTGACGAACACCGCGCGCCGGCCGTTGTAACGCCCCACGTAGCTCCACGGCGCCGTCGTCCAGCTCACGGTGGCGATGTCGCGGATGCGCACGATGCGCCCGTCCACCGCGGCGACCACCGTATCGCGCACCTGATCGAGCGATTCGTAGGCGCCGGAGGTCTTCAGGCTGAATCCGCGCGGCCCGAGATCGATCGTGCCGGCGGGAATGTTCGCATTCTCGCTCGCAATGGCCTGCGTCACCTGGGCGGGCGAGAGGTGCAGTTCGACCATGCGCTTCAGGTCGAGCTGCACGCGCAGTTCACGGCGCGGGATCGCCCAGCTCTCGGCGGTGCGGATGCCCGCCACGGGCTTCAGCGCGTCCTTCAGCTCGCGCGCGTAGTCTTCGAGCTCGCGCCAGGGTGCGTCGTCCGACACGAGCGCGAGCTGGATCGTGTTGACGAGGCCGGGGCTCAGTTTCCGGATCTCGAGCTGCGCGAGGTCCTGCGGCAGCGACGGGCGCAGCGCGTTCACTTCGCGGGTCACTTCGTCGTATTTCTTGTCGGGATCGACGAAGGCCTGGAACTCGATCACGATGAACGACACGCCGTCGGTGATCGTCGTCTCGATCTTCTTGACGTCGTCGAGTTCGGCAAGCTTGTCCTCGATCGGCTTCGCGACGAGCCGCTCGAGATCGCGCGGGTCGGCGCCGGGGTAGATCGCCGTGATGAAGAAGCCCGGGATCTTGAAGTAGGGGTCTTCCTCGCGCGGCACGTTCGCAAACGCGTACCAGCCGAGCGCGGCGAGGCACAGGAAGGCGACCAGCGTGAACTGGTAGCGCCGGATCGGGAATTCGAGGGCGCTCACGCGCTCAACCGCGCCGGTCTGGCCGTGAGATACCACCGATCGCCTGCGTCGCTTCCTTCACGATCGTGACGGGATCGCCATCCGCAAGGTAGAGCGCGCCGTCGGTCACGACCGGCTCGCCTGCCGACACGCCCTCGGCCAGCGCCACGCTGTCCGCGGCGATGAATGCCACTTTCACCGCGCGACGCATGGCGCGGCCGTCGCGCACGACATAGATGCTCGCGCGTTCGCCGTCGCCCTCGACGATCGCCGCCACGGGCACATGGACGAGCGTCGTCCGTCCGGCGATCGACGGACGGATCGTGAGTTTCGCAACAAGCCCGCTCGCGAGCGGTTCGTTCGTCGCATCGAAACGGATTTCAACGGGGAAAAGGCCGCTGCCACCCTCGGACGCGCGCGAGACCTCCGAGACCTGGCCGCCGAACACCCGGCCGGGGAACGCGTCCATGCGGATCTCGGCGGCGTCGCCCAGCCGCACCTGCACGATCTCGCGATCGGCGAGCGCGGTGCGCACGACGAAACCGCGGTCCGCGCCGCTCACGACCAGCACGGTCTCGCCGGCCGGTACGAGCTCGCGCTCCTGCACGAGCTTGCGCAACACGACGCCGTCGTGCGGAGCCGCGATCACAGCGTGGCCGCGGCTGAACCGCGCACCGGTGGCCTGCGCTTTCGAGACCGAGGCCTGCGTGCGCAGGTCCTGCAGCTGCTCGAGGCTGATCACCTGGTCGGCATAGAGCCGCTCGCCGCGCTCGAGATCGCGCTGCGCCTTCGCGGCGAGCTGCGCGGCCTGTTCGACCTGGGCGTTGACTTCGGTGAGCTCGATTTCGGCGAGTCGTTGACCGCGCCGCACGCGCTCGCCTTCTTCGACGGCGATACGGCGCACGATGCCACCGACCATGAACGACAGGCGCATCTCGTCCTTGGCGGCCACGACGCCGTTCGTGGCAATGGCGGGGGTCGCGGGACCGGTGCGCGCGAGGGCGGTGCGCACCGGTGTCGGCTCGACGGCCGTCGGCGGTGGCTTGCCGGTGCAGGCTGCAAGCCCGGCGGCGAGGACGAGGAGCGGCAGCCCAAAGCGGTGCGCAGTCATGGCGTGGAACCTGTCGTAACGGGATCGGCCGGCAAGTGGCCGGCCGCGGTGGCGTAGTCGAGATCGGCCTGGCGCGCGAGCAGCGCAAAGCGCGTCACATTGAGATTGAGCTCCGCACCCGTCAGCGTGCTGCGGGCGTCGATGAACTCGACCTGGTTGATCACGCCTTCATCGCGCTTCCTGCTCGCGATGCGAAAGCCGGCACGGGCGGCCTGCGAGCGCGCTTCGGCAGTCGCGAGCGAATCGACGGCGGTGTCGAGCCGGTCGAGCGCTTGCTGTACCTCGAGCTCGATCTCCCGGGCGAGTTCGTCCCGTTGCGTGGCCGCGCGGCGGGCGAGCGCGCGTGCGCCACGCACGGCCGCGCGATTGGCGCCACCGTCAAACAGTTTCCACGAGAGCTGCAGCGACGCCTGACCGTAGTTGTAGCCGTGGCCCGTGCCGTAATCCTCGCCCTGGATGCCGCCATCGACGCCAAGGCTCAGGGTCGGCTTGAGCGCCGCGCGCGCGACGCCCACCTGCGCTTCGGCTGCCTTGATCGCGCTTTCGGCCTGCGCCAGCTCGGGGCGATTCCCGAATTCGGCCGCCGACTGCGCGACCACGCCATCGACTTCGGCCGTCTCAAGGACCGTGTCGAGCGGGCGGTTCAGCAGGAAGTTCAGGTAACTGCGCGATTGCTGCGCGAGGTTTTGCGTCTCGCGCAGCTGCTGCTCGACTTCGAGCAATTCCGCGCGCGCGCGCAGCACCTGGTCCTCGGTGACCTTGCCGTTCCTGAAGAGCGAATCGCTGACGCGCAGGTTCTCGGTGAGGAGGGCGCGACTCGCCTCGACGATCGCCACCGTCTTCGTCGCCCGCAGCCAGTCGAGATAGCCGACCGTGATATCGCGCTTCAAGCGGCGCGCGAGCGCGAGCCTGCCGTACTCGCTGGCGGCGAGTTGCGCGCGCTGCGCGCGCACGCTCGCGGGAATCGCGGGCGCATACAGCGGCTGGCGCACGCCAAGGCGGGTGTCCTGGTCGCGCTCGCGCAGGAATGCGATCGTCTGGTCCTCGAGCGCCGGATTGATCGCGGAGAGGGGCAGCGTGAACTCGCGGCCGCCCTCGTTGCGCGTAAAGCGTGCATCGAGCGAAACCGTCGGCAGGAAACCCGCCCGCGCCGCGTCGAGGGCGGCGATCGCGCGCTCGACGTCGAAGCCCTGGCTTCGCAGCGCGAGGTTCGACGCGAGGCCTTCGCGCACATAGTCGTCGACGATTTCGGCGAGCGGGCGGGTTGCCGCCGTCGCCGCAGTCGACCCGGCGACCAGCAGCGCTGCGATGCGAAGCAGCTTCATCCGTCGACCCCGCGGGGACCGAGGGCTTCCGCCGCCAGTTGCAGCGCCTGATCGATGAGGCGCGTCGTGTCGAAGCCTCGATGTTCGATCACCGCGGGCTTGGTCGTCGCGAGCTGGATGATGCCGAGCATGTAGCCCCACAGCGTGAGCGCCACCAGCCCGGGCGGACCGGCGTCCGCGCGGATCGAGCCGTCCCGCACACCGCGCTCGATGCACCCGACCATGATGCGGTGCAGTTGATCGCCGCCGAGCACGCAGCGGTGCTCGTGCGAATCACCTTCGATCGTTGCGGGCGAGTGCATCGCGAATTTTGCGAGCGCGTCGTAATAGATGGGCTGCTCGCGCGAAAAATCGACGAACGCGCGACCGATCGAACCGATCTGCGCTCGACCGCTCGCGGGCGCTTGCGCGGCCGTCTCGAAGCGCGCCCGCAGGTTCGCGAACCCGCGCTCGCAGATCGCGAAGAGCAGGTCGGGTTTGTCCTGGAAATAAACATAGAGCAGTGCGCGCGACAGGCGCGCCTTGCGTGCGACCTCGTCCATGGTCATTGCATCGATGCCCACTTCGGCCGCCACCGCTTCGGCGGCGTCGATGAGGTCCGCGCGCCGGCGTTCCTTCTCTTCCTTGCGGCGCTCGGCGATGTAGCTCATGGGCGTAGGCTAGGTATAGGATGACGCGGTGTCAATTAATGCATTCTTGCCCAGTATCTCTGCAATAACGAAACAGTATTGCATCTAGTATCGCGTATTGTTGCGTATATAGTTCAAATAGACGACATGGGAATCTGTGCCGCCCGCAATTGCGAAGCATTCGCGTTAGCTGGATACTGACCCCATGAGCGCCGCCGCCTCCGCGTTGCCCGTTCCGCTGACGAACCTGCGGAGAGGCGCGCGCGCGATCGTGCAATGCGTGCTCGACGAGACGCCTGTCATCGACGATGCGCTGCACTCGACGGTGGGGCAGCGATTGATCGAACTCGGTTTCGTGCAAGGGGTCGAGATCGAGATCGTCGAATCGATGTGGCCGCTCGGCGATCCGCTCGCGGTGCGTGTGCGCGGCTCAACCTTTGCGCTGCGGCGTCGCGAGGCGTGTGCGGTGATGGTCACGCCCGCCGTCACGCCGGTCTGATCGCATGGACTCCGCCAACCGGCGACTGGCGGACGTGCGCATCGCGCTCGTCGGCGTGCCGAACTGCGGCAAGACCGCGCTCTTCAATCGGCTCACGGGCAGTCGCCAGAAAGTCGCGAATTACCCCGGCGTCACCGTCGAGCGCAAGGAAGGCCAGTTCCGCGATCGGGCGGGGCGGCATTATTCAGTGCTCGACCTGCCGGGTGCGTACAGCCTGTCCCCGACGACGCTGGATGAAGCGATCACCCGCGATGTCGTGCTCGGCCGGGCCCACGGTGAGGTGCCACCGGACGTGATCGTGTGCGTCGCGGACGCCACCCACATGCCGCTGTCGCTGCGCCTCGTGCTCGAGATCAAACGGCTCGGCTATCCGATGGTCGTCGCATTGAACCGCAGCGACCTTGCGAAGAAGCGCGGCTTCCGCCTCGATGTCGCCAGGCTTTCGGCTGCGCTCGGGGTGCCGGTCATCGAGACCGTGGCGATCGCTCCCGCGGGCGCGCAGGCGTTGATCGCGGGGCTGGCGGCGTTCGAGGGGCGCGAGGCGCGCGAGGCGCGCGCGCCGACGCCGGGCGACGCGATCTGCAATCTCGCGCCGGATCGCGCCGAGACCGAACGTAACCAGCACCTCGTGCCGCAGATCCTCGAGCAAGCCGGCTACTGCGAGCCGCTGCGCACGCGCGCTGCCGCGCGCGCAGACGCGATCCTGATGCACCCGGCTGCCGGCATGCTCGCGCTCGGGATCGTGCTGTTCTTCGTGTTCCAGGCGGTGTTCAGTTGGGCCGCATGGCCCATGGATATGATTGAAGCGGGGGTCGGCGCCTTCGGTACCTGGGTCGCCGGGGTGTTGCCGGAAGGCGCGCTGCGTAGCCTCCTCGTCGACGGCATCATTGCCGGGCTCGGCGCCGTGATCGTGTTCCTGCCGCAGATCCTGATCCTCTTTTTCTTCATCCTCGTGCTCGAGGACAGCGGTTACCTGCCGCGTGCCGCGTACCTGCTCGATCGGTTGATGGGCGGCGTGGGCCTGTCGGGCCGCGCTTTCATACCGCTGCTGTCGAGTTTCGCCTGCGCGATACCCGGGATCATGGCCGCGCGCACCATTCCGAGCGTGCGCGACCGGATCGCGACCATCATGATCGCGCCGCTGATGACCTGTTCCGCGCGGCTGCCGGTCTATGCGTTGCTGATCGCCGCTTTCATTCCGTCGCGTGCGGTCGGGCCTTTCAACCTGCAGGGCCTCGTGTTGTTCGCGCTCTATGCCGCGGGCGTGCTCGCCGCACTGGCCGTCGCGTGGGTCATGAAGCGTTTCCTCACGAAGCGCACCTACCACCCGCTGCTGCTCGAACTGCCAGACTACCAATGGCCCGACCTGCGCAGTCTCGCGGTCGGCCTGTGGGAGCGCGTGCGCATCTTCCTGCGGCGCGTCGGCGGCATCATCCTCTCGCTGATGATCGTGCTGTGGTTCCTCTCGAGTTATCCCGCGCCGCCGCCCGGCGCCACGGGTCCGGCGATCGAGTACAGCTTCGCGGGCATGCTCGGGCGCGCGCTGCACGTGGTGTTCGCGCCGATCGGATTCAACTGGCAGATCGCGGTTGCGCTCGTGCCGGGGCTCGCGGCGCGCGAAGTCGCGGTGAGTGCGCTCGGCACGGTCTACGCAATGTCGGCGACCGACTCGGCGCTCGAAAGCGCGCTGCTCCCGGTGATCTCCTCGACCTGGAGCGTGGCCACGGGGCTCTCGTTGCTCGCCTGGTATGTGTTCGCCCCGCAATGCCTCTCGACGCTCGCGGTCGTGAAGCGGGAAACCCAGTCGTGGCGCTATCCGCTCATCATGGCGGGATATCTGTTCGCGCTCGCGTACCTCGCGTCGTTCATCACCTGGCGTGTCGCACTCGCGTGGTCGCCATGAACGCGCTCGTCATCCTGATCGTGGTGCTCGCGTCGCTTTCCGTCGTGTGGCAGGTCATGCCCGCGCGCGCCCGATTCTCCGCCGTGCGCGCCCTGCACGATGCGATGCCGGGCGAGGGGTTTGCGGGACGCTTCGGGCGCGGCATCATGGCACCGCTGATGCGCCGGGCCGCCCGGGGACTCGGAGGTGGCTGTGGTGGCTGCTCCGCCAACCCCGCGAATGCCGGCGCGAAGGCGCGCCATGCACGTACACCGCACTGACGACCTCGAGCACGAGCACGTCTATCTCGGCGAGCATCACGACCGCAACGCGCGGCGTACCTGGTGGGTCGTCGGGCTGACCCTCGTGATGATGGTCGGCGAGGTCGTCGCCGGCACGATTTTCGGCTCGATGGCACTGCTCGCCGACGGTTGGCACATGGCGACGCACGCCGGCGCCCTCGCCATCGCGGGGCTCGCGTATGCGTACGCGCGGCGCCACGCGCGGAGTGCGCGCTTCAGCTTTGGCACGGGCAAGGTGGGCGACCTTGCCGGATTCGCCAGCGCGCTGATTCTCGCGGCCGCGGCGCTCTTCATCGCGGTGGAGTCCGTCGAGCGCATGTTCGCGCCGGTCACGATCAGGTTCACCGAGGCGATCGCGGTCGCCGTACTCGGGCTCGTCGTGAATCTCGTGAGTGCGCTGCTGCTCGGCGACGGCCATGCACACGATCACGATCACGGCCATGCGCACGATCACGAGCACGAGCACGAGCACGCATCGGCGTCCGCGGTCGATCAGAACCTGCGTGGCGCCTACCTGCACGTGCTGGCCGATGCGCTCACTTCGGTGGCGGCGATCGTCGCGCTGGTGCTCGGTCGCTGGCTCGGCTGGGTGTGGCTCGATCCCGTGATCGGGATCGCCGGGGCTGTCGTGATCGCGCGCTGGGCAGTGCGCCTCATGCGCGACACCGGCGCGGTCCTGCTCGACGCAGCGGAGGACCCGGCGCTCGCCCGCGCCGTGCGCGCAGCGATCGAAGTCGGCGATGAAAGAGTGAGCGACCTGCATCTGTGGCGGGTCGGGCCGGGGCGCCACGCCGCGATCGTGTCGCTGGTCGCGGCTGCGCCGCTCGAACCGGAGATCTACAAGGCGCGGCTCGCCCACCTGCCGCAGATCGTGCACGTGTCGATCGAGCCGCATCGCTGCCCGGAGCACCCATGAGCCTGTTGCGCCGGCGGGGCGAGCCCGAGAGTGGCAAGGTCGGGCCGATCGAACTCTTCTTCGATCTCGTGTTCGTGTTTGCGGTTACGCAGCTGTCGCACACGTTGCTCGCGGACCTCACGGGCTCCGGTGCGCTGCGCGTCGCGCTGCTGCTCTTCGCGGTGTGGTGGGTGTGGATCTATACCTCCTGGGTGACCAACTGGCTGGATCCTGAACGGCCGGTCGTGCGCCTCGCGGTCCTCGTGCTGCTGCTCGCGGGACTGCTGCTCGCGGTCGCCATTCCCGATGCGTTCGGCGTGCGTGGTCTCGTTTTCGCAGTCGCCTACGTTTTCATGCAGCTCGGCCGGACCGCGTTCATGCTGTGGGCGGTGCGTGGCGAGCCGTCCTTGCGCAACAATTTCCAGCGCATCCTCGTCTGGTTCACGGTGTCGGGCGTGCTGTGGCTTGCGGGTGGCCTTGCCGCCGGTGAAGCGAGGGTCTTCTCGTGGGCACTGGCGCTCGCGATCGATCTCGCAGGCCCCTTCGCGTACTTCCGCGTTCCGGGCCTTGGCCGCTCGAACGCCGCCGACTGGAACGTCGACGCGAACCACATGGCTGAGCGCTGCGGGCTGTTCGTGATCATCGCGCTCGGCGAATCCCTGCTCGTCACGGGAGCGACGTTCACGACGCTCGATTGGTCGAGGGCGGTCTGCGCCGCCTTCGTCGTCGCCGTGCTCGGCAGCATCGCGATGTGGTGGCTCTATTTCGACACCGGCGCTGCGCGTGGCCAGCACGCAATGGCGCACGCGGCCCTGCCGGGCAAGGTCGCGCGGCTCGCCTACACCTATTTCCATATCGTGGTCGTCGCGGGGATCATCGTCTGCGCGGTGGCCGACGAGCTGGTGCTCGTGCACCCCGGCCACGTGAGCAACGCGTCGATCGCCGTGATTGTTGGCGGACCGATGACCTACGTGCTCGGCAATGCGCTCTTCAAGTGGGTCACCAATGAGCGGCGCGTCCCGCCGCTGTCGCATCTCGTGGGCCTCGCGCTGCTCGCTGCGCTCGCCGTCCCGGCCTTCCGTCACGTGCTGACGGCGCTGCAGCTGTCGGCGTTCACCACCGGTATCATGGTCGTCGTCGCCGCCTGGGAAAGGAAAGCGTTGTCATGAGTCTGCTTGCCATCGCCTGTCTCGAAGCGGCCGTCTTCTTCAACGCCAACCTCCACACCGGCGCCGCGGAGGCGAAAGGGGCCGACGCGATCGTCGTCGAGGGTGAACGCATCACCTATATCGGCCCGACGTCGAAAGCGCAGCGCCGCGCGCCGCAGGACGCCCGCCGCGTCGATCTGCGCGGCGCCACGGTGATCCCCGGGTTCAGCGACGCGCACGCGCACCTGTCGGGCATCGGGTTTCGCGAACTCGAGTTCGATCTCGAGGGCACGATGAGTCTGGCGGAGCTGCAGCACAAGCTTGCAGCGCGCGCCGCGAGCACCGAAGCACCCTGGATCACCGGTCGCGGGTGGATTGAATCGCGCTGGCAGCACGCTGAATTTCCGACGCGCGCGGCACTCGATGCGGTGGTGAAGGAACGCCCCGTGCTGCTGATGCGCGCCGACGGTCATGCCGCAGTCGCGAACAGTCGCGCGCTCGCGCTCGCCGGCATCGACGCGAAGACGCCGGATCCCGCGGGCGGGCAGATCCTGCGCGACGCGGACGGCGCGCCGACCGGCATGCTGATCGACGGGGCGGTCGCCCTCGTCGAGCGGCTGGTTCCGCCTCCGACCGGGGCGGAAGAGTTGCGCGCGCTCGAGCTCGGCGCGGCGCGCAGCGTGCGCCTCGGCTGGACGCAGCTGCAGATTGCGGGCAACACGCGCGCCGAAATCGAGCACCTGTGCACTCTGTATCGTGACGGGCGTATGCGACTCCGGCTCTACGACGCGGTCGGCGGGCCCGGGGACGATGCCGCGCAGTTGCTCGCGGGCAAGATCGAGCGCCGGCCCTGCGGGGACCGCTACACCGTGCGCGGCATCAAGCTCTACATGGACGGCGCGCTCGGCTCGCGTGGCGCGGCGCTGCTCGCGCCTTACAGCGATGCGCCACAGAGTACGGGCCTGCTTCTCAACACCGAGGCGCAGCTGTTCCCCGTCCTGACGGAAGCGCTGCGGCGGGGTATCCAGATCGAGACGCATGCCATCGGCGATCGCGCGAACCGCCTCGTGCTCGATCTCTACGAGCGCGCGTTTGCGGTCGTGCCGCCGACCGAGCGCCTGGTCGCGGAGCCGCGCTGGCGCGTCGAGCATGCGCAGGTGCTCGACTTTGCCGACCTGCCGCGCTTCGCGAAGCTTGGCGTGATCGCGTCGATGCAGCCGTCACACGCGATCAGCGATCTTTACTTCGCGCCTGCGCGTCTCGGGCCGGAGCGGTTGAAGGGCGCCTACGCCTGGCAAAGCCTGCTCGCCTCGGGCGCCGTCGTCGCGGCGGGCACCGATGCGCCAGTCGAGCGTGGCGATCCGATCCAGGAGTTTTACGCCGCGACAGTGCGCCGCTCGCTCGACGGCTTTGCCGACGAGAACTGGCATCGCGAAGAGCGCGTATCGCGTGAGGCGGCGCTCAGGATGCTCACTTGGGCACCAGCCTATGCGGCGTTCGAGGAGTCCGATCGCGGCACGATCGAGGTGGGCAAGCTCGCCGACTTCACGGTGCTCTCGCAGGATCTGATGAAGGTGCCGGACGACGCGATTCTCGCGACGCGCATCGTGATGACGGTGATCGGTGGCGAGATCGCGTATCGCGCGCCGTGAGCGGGAACGGTTCTCATTCGCACCGACGAGCGGTGGTCAGCGGTAACATTTCGGGTTCTCAGTTTTGTGATCGATTGGAGACCCCCCGAGATGAAGACTTCAGAACGCCTCACCCGCCGTCAATTGCTTGGAGTGACCGTCACCGCCGCCGCCGGACTTGCGGGCGTGACTGCCATGGCAGCGCCGGCCCCGGCCGCCGCCGCATTCCCGAAACTCGACGAGAAGGACCCACAGGCGGTCGCGCTGCACTACGTGCACGACGCGAAGCTCGTCGATCCGAAGAAGAACCCGGCCTACAAGCCGGGGCACCATTGCGCGAACTGCCTGCAGGTCACCGGCAACGCGGGCGACGCGTGGCGGCCTTGCAATATCTTCCCGAAGAAGCTCGTGTCCGCGAACGGCTGGTGCAGCGTCTGGGTGCAGAAGCCGGGCACCACCTGAAGCGACGTGCAGCGCTCGCTGTCGCAGCGGCGAGCGCGATCGCGCTACTCGGCGCCGGCGCGGCACTCGCCGCGCCAGCCACCACCGACCGGCAAATCGCCGACGATACCGGGCACACGGTCACGCTGGCGCGACCCGTACAGCGCATCGTCGTGCTCGCCCCCGGCGCGACGGCGCTGCTGTTCGCGGCCGGTGCCGGCGATCGCATCATCGCGACGATCGAATTCGCCGATGAGCCGGCTGCGGCCCGACGCATTCCACGCCTCGGCGACTTGCAGTCGATCGACTACGAGCGGCTCGTCGCGCTGCGTCCCGAAGTCGTGGTGGTGACTGCGGCGATCACGTCGCCGCTGATGATCGATCGCGTGCGCAGCCTCGGGTTGCCCGTCTACACGACACGGTACACGCGCCTCGGCGACATCGCGCCGAGCGTGGCGCGGCTCGGGCGCCTCGCCGGCACGCAGCGCGCCGCGGATCGCGAGGCGGCGCGCCTCGAGGCAAGTCTTGCGAAGCTGCGCGCAACCTATGCGGGCCGACAACCGCTCGAGGTGCTGTACCAGGTATGGAACCAGCCGATCTACGCGATCGGCGGAGCGCACATCGTGACTGATGCGCTTGCGGTCTGCGGCGCGCACAACGCGTTCGCGAGCGAGCGCGTCGCGGCGCCTTCGCTCAGCATCGAGGCGGTGATCGCGCGCAATCCCGACGTGATCGTCGTATCGGCGCCGCGTGCGGTGGCATCTGGCTGGATCACGGAGTGGCGTCGCTTCCCGCGGCTCGAGGCGACCGCCGCGGGGCATCTCTACGTGTTCGACGACCCGCGCCTCGATCGCATGGGGCCCTCGGCGATCGAGGCGACAGCGGGTCTGTGTCGTCTTCTCGATGCCGCGCGTCGGCCCGGCTAATCGCGGAAATTCTCGAACTGCAGCGGCCGGTCGAACTGTGATTTCCTGAGGAGCGCCATCGCCGCCTGCAGGTCGTCGCGCTGCTTGCCGGTGACGCGCACCTTTTCGCCCTGAATCGCGCTCTGCACCTTGAGCTTCGCGTCCTTGATCAGGCGCGAGATCTGCTTGCCCGTCTCGTGATCGATGCCGTGGCGCAGGATCACCTGCTGGCGGGCCGCGGCGAGGTTCGTCTCCGCGTCCTTCTCTTCGAGGCAGGCGACGTCGATGCCGCGCTTGCCGAGCTTCACCTTGAGGACGTCGAGCATCTGCTTCAGCTGGAACTCGACCTGCGCGTGCAGCGTGATCGTGTGTTCCTCGAGCTCGTACTTCGCGCCCGTGTCGCGGAAGTCGAAGCGCTGCGAAAGTTCACGGTTCGACTGATCGACCGCGTTCGCAAGTTCGTGAGAGTTGATCTCGGAGGCGACGTCGAAGGAGGGCATCAGGTTTCCGCCGGCCGTGGTTCGGGCAACACGCGTCAGGCGCGCAGGGTTTTTTCGAGGACCGCGGCGTCCTGCGCGCCGATGCGGCCCCGCAGGTAGTCGAGCACGACCGGCACGAAGCGTTGGGCGTGCTCTTGCGTGAGGCCGAGCTTGCCGAACCCGCCGACGAGTTCGGCAAGGATCGCCGTATTGCCGCCGCCCACCGCCGCGGCGAGCCCGCCGAAGAGCTTGCCGAGGCCGCCTGCGGCGGGCGCCTGGGAAATGAGGCTTTCGATGCCCGGCACCTTGCCGAGGAGCGTTCCGAACTGCTGCGCGCCGAGCTTGTCGCGCGCGGCCTTGAAAAGGAGCGCCGCGCCGCCCTGCGCCTGCTGCGGGCTGACACCGATCTCCCGCACCAGAAGTTCCATCAAGTCCTTCATTGCCCTCTCCTCAGCCGTTGCCCCAGGCGGGGGCGGGAAAGCCGTCGGCACCTCGCCGCCATGGCGCCCACACGAGCGCGATCTCGCCGAGCGCGATATCGCTCTTTCGCGGTGCGAGTGACCTGCGGTCGAGTGCGATCGAGTCCGTGTCGAAGTTTTCGGTCGCCGATTTCAGTTCGGTCTCGCATTCCGCGTCGAAATCGGCGAGCCGCTGCTGCAGCACTTCGACACTGTCCTCGGCCCGGGCGACGTCCTCCTTCTCACGGCCGATGCGGGTCGCGGTGCGCGCGGCGGTGGCGGCGCGCCCGACGCTGCCCGTGCTCAGCGCCTTGCGGCCGAAGAGCGCACCGAGCACCGCCGAGCCGATCGAGACCGCGGTCTGCGTGCGACGCTCGGTGAGCTGGTCGCGTTCGCGGCCGACGCGCTCCTCGGCGCGGCGCAGCTGGTCGGCGAGCGTGGTGCGCTTCGCCGCGAACTTGTCGCGCACCTTCCCGACCGCGTCGTCGCGCTTCTCACGCGCGGCATGCGCGATGCGCGCGCGGAAATCGCCCTCGCTCTCATCGGGGTGCGACGCGAGCGCAAGCGCCTTGCAACTGAAGACCTCGGTACGCGCCGTTTCGTAGAGCTGTGCGGCGAGCGCCTTGCCCCACGCGGCGTAGTTTTGCGAGCGCAGCAGTGCGGCAGGCAACGCGGCGAACTGCGCCTCGGCCTCGGGCCGATCCGTGAGTGCAGGTGCTGCGCTGCCGCTTGCGGCGGCCTCGGACCACGCGACGCCGTCGCCGCCATCGGTGATCGGCGCGAGCAGCGAAACGGTGCGCCAAGCGTCGATCTTCGCCGTGGCATCCACGAAATGCAGCTTCGCGGCGCCAAGCACCATCGGCCGGTATTCGGTCGCGCCGCTCCCTCGGGTCGGTGCGATGAAATACTCGCGCACGTCGGCGGGAATTGCGGGGCGCGCGGCAAAGTTCCCCTTGGCGCCGCCCGCCGTCTCGGTGGCCGCGATCGGGGCGGCGGCGATCGGCGCAGCGGGGATCGACGCGGCACGCGGCGCCGCACTCTTGCGCCCCGCCATGAGTCTTGAAATCTCGGGTCCGGTCAGCGGCCCACGCAGGTACGACAGCGCCCAACGGGATTGCATCAGGAGCGGCGCGTCGTCATGGACGTTGCGCATCAGGAACACGCGCTGCGTGAGCCCGCTCATCAGGGAATCGAGCGACGCGCGGCTGCCGGCCGCGCCGCCGGGGAGCGCGCTTTCGAGGCCGTCGAGCACGCGCTGCTTGTCGCGGTCGGTCTGGAGCCGACCGATGAACCACGTGCCGGTGTTGCCGAGGCCCTTGTAGTCGAGATCGACCGGGTTCTGCGTCGCGAGCACGCAGCCGACGCCGAAGGCGCGTGCCTGCTTCAGGAGAGTCAGCATCGGCGGCTTCGAGGGCGGATTGGCAGTCGGCGGGAAGTAGCCGAAGATCTCGTCCATGTAGAGGAGTGCGCGCAGCGACGAAGTGCCCGACTGGCGCCGCATCCAGCCGATCAGCTCGTTCAGCACGAGTGTCACGACAAACATGCGTTCGGGATCGGACAGGTGCGCGATCGAGATGATGCTGATGCGCGGCTTGCCCTCGGCGGTGTAGAGGAGGCGCTGCGCATCGAGCGGATCGCCCTCGAGCCAGGCCGAAAAGCCAGGCGAGGCGAGCAGGTTGTTGAGCGCCATCGCGAGCGCCGTGCGGTCCTTCGCGGGGAAAAACGTTTCGAGGTCGAGCGCGCCCACCTTGTCCATCGGCGGCTTCTGCACCGCGGCGATCAGGGCGGCAAGGTCGAGACCCTGCCCGGCGCGCCAGGCCTGTTCGACGATGTTCGACAGCAGGATGTGCTCGCGGCTCTGCAGCGGATCGACGTCACGACCGACGAGGGAGAGCAGACCCCCGACGACGCCGCTCACGCGTTCGCGCAGGGTGGTCGTGTCGTCGCGCAATTCGGCCGGCGGCGCGTCAAGCGAACGCAGCACGGACAGCGGCAGGCCGGTGTTCGCACCGGGCGTGTAGATCGCCATGTCGACCTGGGCGCGCAAGTTCGCGATGCGGGCGGGCGTCTGGTCCCAGTCGGCAAGACCCTTGCGCCAGTTCGCGGCGACGGAGGCTGCGTAGTCCGTGACCGAAAGCCCTTTGCGCTTCGCATCGGCCGGATCGACCCAGGTTTCGAAGTCGCCGGGGGCGAGCTGCGGGAACGTGAGCAGCAGGTTCGCGAGATCGCCCTTCGGGTCGATGCAGATCGCAGGCACGCCGTCGATGCCCGCTTCTTCGAGGAGCGCGAGGCAAAGCCCGGTCTTGCCGCTGCCGGTCATGCCGACGCAGACGGCATGGGTGGTGAGATCGCGCGAGTCGTAGAGCAGCGGCTCGCTCACGGTGCTCTTGCTGCCGGCGTCGTAGGGCCTTCCCAGATAGAAGGCGCCGAGCTTTTCGTAGTCGGTGGCCATCGGCGCTACTTTCCGATCTCGGCTTGCAGGCGTTTCTTGTGCTTGCGCGCGAGCTCGAGGAGCTTTGGCGTCAGCCCCACGTCCTCGTAGACCGGGTCGCCCTGTTCATCGTGCGAGATCACCTTGCGGCCCGCCTCATAGGGCATCGCGCTCGCGAGTTCGTCGAGGGCCACGGACAGCAGCTCGGTGATGAGCTGCTCGCGCGTACGCCCGGGAAACATTTCCGCGAGCGCCGCGAGGCGCGCGGCGTCGTCGATCGACAGCCGCACCGGATACTCCGTGGAAGTTCGCGGCGCGGTGCCTGCCGCTTTCCACACATCGACCAGCTCTCTGAATCCCACGCGGTGCTCCACGCGACGAATGAAGTGCGGGCATTCTACCTGCCCCGGCGCGCTCCCGGTTCTCGATAGACCATACCTATCGAACCGGTCGAATCAGACGATTTCACATTGGCGCGCCGTTCGCGTCAAATGTCGGCGCCACTCGGAAAACCGCGCCACGGGAGACTCGCATGAGCCAGAAGAAGTTGACGACGAACGCCGGCTGTCCGGTCGCGGACAACCAGAACGTGCTGACCGCGGGGCCGCGGGGGCCGCAGTTGCTGCAGGACGTATGGTTCCTCGAGAAGCTGGCGCATTTCGGTCGCGAAGTCATCCCGGAGCGGCGCATGCACGCCAAGGGCTCCGGCGCCTACGGCACGTTCACGGTCACGCACGACATCACGACATACACGCGCGCGAGGATCTTCGCGCAGATCGGCAAGAAGACCGAACTCTTCGCCCGCTTCACCACGGTCGCCGGCGAGCGCGGCGCGGCGGACGCCGAGCGCGACATCCGCGGTTTCGCCGTGAAGTTCTATACGGAAGAGGGCAACTGGGACCTCGTCGGCAACAACACGCCCGTGTTCTTCATGCGTGATCCGCTCAAGTTTCCGGACCTGAACCATGCCGTGAAGCGCGACCCGCGCACGAACCTGCGCAGCGCGCGCAACAACTGGGATTTCTGGACCTCGCTGCCCGAGGCGCTGCACCAGGTCACGATCGTGATGAGCGATCGGGGCATCCCGGCAACCTACCGCCACATGCACGGCTTCGGCAGCCACACCTTCAGCTTTCTCAACGCGAAGCACGAACGCCACTGGGTGAAGTTCCATTTGCAGAGCCTGCAGGGCATCCGCAATCTCACCGACGGCGAGGCGGAAGCGCTGATCGGCCGCGACCGTGAAAGTCACCAGCGCGATCTCTACGAAAGTATCGAACGCGGTGACCGGCCGCGCTGGGCGCTCAAGGTGCAGGTGATGCCGGAAGCGGACGCCGCGAAAGTGCCGTACAACCCGTTCGACCTGACGAAAGTCTGGCCGCATGGCGACTATCCGCTGATCGACGTCGGCATCATGGAGCTCGACCGCAACCCCGCAAATTTCTTCGCGGAAGTCGAACAGTCGGCGTTCAATCCCGCGAACGTCGTGCCCGGGATCGGGTTCTCGCCGGACAAGATGCTGCAGGGGCGGCTGTTCTCCTATGGCGACGCGCAGCGCTACCGCCTCGGCGTGAACCATCACCTGATCCCGGTGAACGCGGCGCGCTGCCCCGTGCACAGCTACCACCGTGACGGCGCGATGCGGGTCGACGGCAATCACGGCGGTACGCTCGGTTACGAGCCGAACAGCTACGGCGAGTGGCAGGAGCAGCCGGATTTCCGCGAGCCGCCGCTCACGCTCGAAGGCGCTGCGGACCACTGGAATCATCGCGTGGACACCGACTACTACTCGCAGCCCGGCGCGCTCTTCCGGCTCATGAGCCCCGCCCGGCAGCAGCAGCTCTTCGAGAACACCGCGCGATCCATCGGGGGCGCGCCGAAGGACATTCAGCTGCGCCACATTCGCCACTGCCTGCAGGCGGACAGGGCCTATGGCGCCGGCGTTGCGCGTGCGCTCGGGATCGCGGCGTCGGAGTACGCATAGCAGCGACGGCCGACAGGCGGCGGACCGCCCCGCAACGTTGACGTCGGGGGGTCCGCTCGCCATACTGATCCGATGACCGCTCACGTTCACACGGCGCGCTGCTGGTGGTGGCGACACTCCTGACGGGGTGGGCGCTGACGTGACCGATTAGTCTCTAGACTCTTCCAAGGTTTCGATACGGCAAAACCCATCTCCGTCGCTGACGGCGATGGGTTTTTTTTGCGCGTGCATCACAGCGGCAGGCAAGGCGAATGCGGAAGACTTTCGACATAGCAGGTGACCTCGATACGCCGGTTTCGGCGTTCATGAAGCTCGGTGGCTTCCAGCCGCGCTTTCTGCTCGAGAGCGTCGAGGGCGGTGAACGCCTCGGGCGCTATTCCTTCATCGGCTTCGGCGACAGCCTCGAGTACCGGCTCGACAGCGACGCGCTCTACATCGACGGCGTGCGCAGCGCGGCGCCGGCGGACCGCGACGCGCTGCTCGCAAGCCTGCGCGGTGCGCTCGCGCGCGTGGCGCGTCCCCAGCCCGAGATCGCGCACGTGCCGCTCGCCGGCGGCCTCGTCGGCTACGCGGCCTACGATGTCGTACGTTACTTCGAGAAACTGCCGACGCATGCGCGCGCGGTAGCGGGCACGCCGCTGATGCACTACGTCGCGCCGCGCTCGATGCTCGTGTTCGACCACCTGACACGCGGCATCGCCGTGCTGCACGCGGGTCCCGAGAGCGAGCGCGAGTCACTGCGGCGCGAAATCGTCCGTGCGTTGCGCGGCGGGCTGCCGAATGGCGCGGCGCGCGGCAGGCACAGTGCGCCCGCGCCATCGTTGTCACGCGGCGAGTACGTCGAAGGCGTGCGGCGCACGAAAGAAGCGATCGCCGCGGGCGACGTGTACCAGCTCGTGCTGTCGGCGCAGTTCACCGGGCGTCACGACCTCGACCCGTTCCAGGTGTACCGGGCGCTGCGCCTGATCAATCCGTCTCCGTATCTCTACTACTGTCGGCTCGGCGAGCACACCGTGGTCGGCTCTTCGCCCGAGGCGCTCGTCAGACTGCAGGGCGGTGTGGCGCAACTGCGGCCAATCGCGGGCACGCGGCCGCGCGCCGACGATCCCGAGGTCGATGCCGCCCACGAGGCGGCGCTGCGCGCCGATCCGAAGGAGAACGCGGAACACGTGATGCTCGTCGATCTCGCGCGCAACGACCTGGGCCGGGTGGCGAATGCCGGCAGCGTGCGGGTCGAGCCGTACCGGGCGATCGAGCGCTACAGTCACGTGATGCACATGGTGAGCGGCGTTCGCGGCACGCTCGCGCCCGGACGGGATGCGTTCGACCTGTTCGCGGCGGCGTTCCCCGCGGGCACGCTCGTCGGCGCGCCGAAGGTGCGCGCGATGCAGTTGATCGACGAACTCGAACCCGTGCGGCGCGGGCTCTACGGCGGCACGATCGGCTACTTCGGCGCGCAGGGCGACATGGACCAGGCGATCACGATCCGCACGCTCGTGTTCAAGGGCGACGAGTACAGCTTCCAGGCCGGTGCCGGCATCGTTGCCGACAGCGACCCCGACGCGGAGTACGACGAAGCGCGTGCCAAGGGCGCCGCGCTGGTGCGCGCGCTCGCGCTCGCGGAGGAGGGCTTGTGAGCGTGCGACTGCTGCTGATCGACAACTACGATTCCTTCACCTACAACCTGGTACAGGCCTTCATGGTGCTCGGCGCGGAAGTGATCGTGCATCGCAACGACGCGATCGGCGTCGACGCGGCCCGCGCGCTTGCGCCAACCCATCTGTGCATCTCACCGGGACCCGGCACGCCGCGCGATGCAGGCGTGTCGATGGAGATGATCCGCGCGTTTTCGGGGCAGGTCCCGGTGCTGGGCGTGTGCCTCGGCCATCAATCGATCGTCGAGGTGTTCGGTGGCGAAGTGGTGCGCGCCGGACGCCTGATGCACGGCAAGACATCGGAAATCGAGCACGACGGCCGCGGCCTGTTTGCGGGCCTGCCACGGCCCTGCATCGTCGGGCGCTATCATTCGCTGATCGCGGCCCCCGCCTCATTGCCTGCCGATCTCGAGATCAGCGCACGCACGGCGCAGGGCGAAATCATGGGTGTGCGGCATCGGCGGCTCGACGTTGAAGGCGTGCAGTTCCATCCGGAGAGCGTGCTGACGCCCGAAGGCCCGCAGTTGCTCGCGAACTTCCTGAAAGCGCGCCATGCGTGACTTGCTGCAACGACTGATCGACAGGGAGGACCTCGACGAGGACAGCGCAGGCACGCTGCTCGCAGTGCTTGCCGATCCGCAGACGCCACCCGCGGCCGCAGGCGCATTGCTCGCCGCGCTGCAGGCGAAAGGCGTCGTGGCTAACGAACTGCGCGGCTTTGCCCTCGGCATGCGCGCGCGCGCGCGCCGCCCGGTGATCGCGCCCGGCACGCCGACACTCGATATCGTCGGTACGGGAGGCGATCGCTCGGGCAGCGTCAATATTTCCACGGGCAGCGCGCTGCTGGCCGCGGCCTGCGGGGTGCGGGTCGTGAAGCACGGCAACCGCTCCGTCTCGAGCCGCGCCGGCAGCGCGGATGTGCTTGAAGCGCTCGGACTTGCGCTGCCGGTCGATGAGCGCGCAGCGGGCGCGCTGCTCGAAGCCTGCGGTTTCACCTTCCTCTTCGCACCCCACTATCACCCGGCGATGCAGGCGATCGCGCCGGTGCGCGTGGCGCTCGGCGTCCGCACCGTCTTCAACATCCTCGGCCCGCTGATGAACCCCGCCGAGCCTGCCTTTCACCTGATTGGTGCCTACAGCCCGGCGGTGGCACGGCTGATGGCGGAGACGCTGGCCGGCATGCCGATCGAGCGCGCATTCGTCGTGCACGGCGCCGAGGGATGGGACGAGCCGACGCCGGTCGGCGCCTTCCAGCTGTTCGACGTGCGCCCCGGCAAGGTGGTCGAGACCGTGTGTGATCCGGTCGAGGCCGGCCTCGCGCGCTGTGCGGCTGCGGCCCTGGCGGGCGAGGACGCGGCCCACAATGCGGCGTTGCTGGCGCGCACGCTGCGCGGTGAGGATCGCGGTGCGCTGCGCGATGCGCTGACACTCGGCGCGGGGCTCGCGCTCGAGCTGATCGGTGGTGCGCCGACGCTTCGTGCCGGCATCGCGTGCGCGGCAGCTGCAATCGATGACGGGCGCGCGCGACGCGTGCTCGAGGGGCTCGCCCGGAAGGGCACACCGCGTGCCGCGACGATGTCGCCATGACCGAGGACTTTCTTGCGGCGATGGCGGCCTCGAGCCACGCGCGCGTGCGCAGCGCCATCGCTGCGTGCCCACGCGAAATGGTGGAGCGGCGCGTACTCGCGTCGCCCGTGCCGCCGAAGCTCGCGCTGTCGGCGCAGGGTTTCGACATCATCGCCGAAATGAAACTGCGCTCGCCCGCGGTGGGAGCGCTGCGGGCGGCGGAGAGCGAAGACATCGCGGCGCGCGTGCGGGCGTATGCCTCGAGCGGCGCGGCCGCCGTGTCGGTGCTGACCGAGCCGAGCCGCTTCGACGGCTCGCTGCAGCATCTCGTGCTGGCCGCGGGCGCGCTCGCGGGCACGCGCGTGCCCGTGATGCGCAAGGATTTCCTCGTGGACCCCTACCAGGTGATGGAGGCGCGACTCGCGGGCGCAGGCGGCGTCCTCGTGATCCTGCGAATGCTGTCGCGCGCGGAGATTGCGGCGCTCCTCAGCACCGCGGCCGCGCTGGGGCTCTTCGTGCTGCTCGAGGCTTTCGACGAAGCGGACCTCGATCTCGCCGGCGAGATCGCCGGTCAGTCGGGCGCGTCGCGCGACCCCCCGTCGAGCCCGACGGCGCCGATCCTGATCGGGCTCAATTGCCGTGATCTCGCGACGCTCGCGATCGTGCCGGGCCGGCTCGAGGCGCTCGCGCCACGATTGCCGCGGCATCTGCCGCGCGTCGCGGAAAGCGGCCTCGACACACCGGCGGACGCGGCGCGTATGGCGACGGCGGGCTATCAGCTCGCGCTCGTCGGCAGTGCGCTGATGAAAACCGCGGCGCCCGGCGAGCTGTTGCGCGACATGCTGGCGGCGGGACGCAGTGCCCGCGCCGGACGGCGAACCGATGCGTAAGGCGACGCTCTGGGTGAAGATTTGCGGCGCGACAACGCCCGAGGCGGTCGCGGGTGCGCTCGATGCGGGCGCCGATGCCCTTGGTTTCGTGTTCGCGCCGTCGGTGCGTCGCCTCGAGCCCGCGCAGGCGGCTAGGCTCGCCGCGCCGGCGCGCGGTCGGCTGCGCTGTGTGGCGGTGATGCAGCATCCCGATCCCGATCAAGTGGCCGCCGTACTCGCCGAATTCCGCCCCGATGTGCTGCAGGCCGATGCCGGGGATTTCGCGTCCCTTGATCTTCCGGCCAGCCTCGAGCGCCTGCCGGTGCTGCGCGCCGCCGTCGATCCGGCACTGCCGCTGCCTTTGCGCGCACTGTTCGAAGGGCCGGTCAGCGGCGCGGGCGTGATCCCGGATTGGCAGGGCGCCGCGGCGCTGCGCGCGCGCGGCCTCGAACTTGTGTTGGCGGGCGGTCTCACGGAGACCAATATCGACGCCGCGATTCGCGCGGTGCGGCCCTTTGGGGTCGACGTGTCGAGCGGCGTCGAGGTGGCGCCGGGTATCAAGAGTGCGGAGAAGATCGCACGATTCGTGGCAGCGGCGCGGGTCGCCTGCCGGGAGAGCTGAACGATGTCATCGGTGATGGTTCACGATCGCAAGCGGCTGCTGGCCGACTCGATCGCGGGAAAATTCCCGGATGCGCGCGGGCGCTTCGGGCCGTTTGGCGGGCGCTATGTCCCGGAAACCCTGATACCGGCGATCGAGCGCCTCGAGGCGGGTCTGCGCGCGCATCTGCACGCCCCCGACTTCCAGCGCGAGCTGGCCGAAGAGCTGCACAGCTGGGTCGGGCGCCCGACCGCGCTCACGCACGCGCGACGCCTCGGCGCGCGCTGGGGCGCCGACGTGTGGCTCAAGCGCGAGGATCTCGCGCACACCGGCGCGCACAAGATCAACAACGCGATCGGCCAGGCGCTGCTCGCGAAGCGCCTCGGCGCAACGCGCGTCGTCGCGGAGACCGGCGCGGGCCAGCACGGCGTCGCGAGCGCCGCGGCCTGCGCACGCGTCGGTTTGCCCTGCACGGTCTATATGGGCGCGGTCGACATGGAGCGCCAGGCGCCGAACGTCGGTCGCATGCGCCTGCTCGGCGCCGAAGTCGTCCCGGTGACCGAAGGGGACAAGACACTGCGCGCGGCGGTGGATGAAGCGCTGCGCGACTGGGTCGCCGATCCTCTTGGCACGTACTACCTGCTCGGCTCCGCGATCGGGCCGCACCCGTATCCTTACCTCGTGCGCGAACTGCAGACGATCATCGGCCGCGAGGCGCGCGAACAGATGCTCGCACGCGCCGGCAGCCTGCCCGACGTACTGATCGCGTGCGTCGGCGGCGGCTCGAACTCGATCGGCATCTTTCATCCGTTCATCGCGGATGCCGCGGTCGAGATCGTCGGCATCGAGGCGGGCGGTCGGGGTCGCGCGCTCGGCGAGAATTCCGCGACGCTCGCGCTGGGGCGTCCCGGCGTGCTGCAGGGAGCGTATTCGCTGCTGCTGCAGGATCCGCACGGGCAGATCCAGGAAACGCATTCGATTTCGGCCGGGCTCGATTATCCCGGCGTGGGTCCCGAGCATGCCTTGCTCCAGGCCGCGGGGCGCGTGAGCTACGAAACGGCGAGCGACGACGAGGCGCTCGCTGCGGTGAAGGAATGCTGCGAAGCGGAGGGCATCCTGCCCGCGCTCGAAAGCGCGCATGCGCTCGCCGGCGCACGGCGCTGGGCCGCGGCGCATCCGGGCAAGCGGATCCTGATCGGGCTCTCGGGCCGCGGAGACAAGGACATGCCGACGCTGCAGCGTACGCTCATCGCGCAGATCGAGGCGGGCGCCCTGGGGGCACGACCATGACGGTCGCCACCACCACCGCGCCGCACGAGCGCATCAGCGCGGCGATCCGCGCGGCGGCTGCGCAGGGGCCCGCGCTGGTCGCGTTCATGACGGCGGGCTATCCGCGCCGCGAAGCGTTCCGCGCGCAGCTCGCCGCGGTCGCGGGCGCCGCGGACGTCGTCGAGATCGGCGTGCCGTTCACCGATCCGATGGCCGACGGCGTGACGATCCAGCGTTCGAGCCGCGGTGCGCTCGCGCAAGGCGTGACGCTGCGCTGGATACTGGATGAGCTCGCGGCGATGCCGCAGGTAGAGGCGCCGCTGCTGCTGATGAGCTATCTCAATCCGCTGCTGGCGTTCGGCTATGCGGATCTCGCGGCGGCGGCGGAGCGCGCGCGCGTCGCAGGTTTTATCGTCCCCGACCTGCCGTTCGATGAGGGCGGCGAGCTCGCGGCGGCGCTCGACGCGCGCGGCATCGCACTCGTGCAGATGGCGACGCCGGTCACGACCGCCGAACGCCTCGCGCAGGTCTGCGGCGCGAGTCGCGGTTTCGTGTACGCCGTCACGATGACCGGCACCACCGGCAAGAATGTCGCCGTGCCCGAAGCGGTGATGGCGTATCTCGATCGCGTGCGCGCGGTGTCGCGGGTGCCGGTGTGCGCCGGCTTCGGCATCCGCTCGCGCGAGCAGGTGGCGCGCCTGGCCGGTCATGTCGACGGCGTGGTCGTCGGCTCGGCGCTCGTCGAGGTGCTCGAGCGCGGCGAGGACCCGGCGGCGTGGCTGCGCGCGCTGCGGCCCGGGACTGCATGACGCACCAACCCGATCCCCGCCCGACGCTGGGGCTCGCGGCCCTGCTCGCCTTCCTGTCGATGGTGAGCCCGTTCTCGCTCGACACGTTCTTTCCGTCGTTCCCGGCGATCGCGCAGGAGTTCTCGCTCACGAGCCTGCAGCTGCAGCAGACGCTCACGGCCTATCTCGTGCCCTATGGACTCACGATGCTGCTGCACGGGCCGTTGTCGGACGCCTATGGGCGCCGCCGCGTGATCCTCGTCGGCGTGAGTCTCTACACGCTCGCCTCCCTCGCCTGCGCGCTCGCACCGGACTTCGGCATGCTGCTCGCCTTTCGCGTGATGCAGGGCGCCACTGCCGGCGCGGGCATGGTGGTCGCCCGCGCCGTCGTGCGCGACCTCTACTCGGGCCACGAGGCGCAACGGCTGATGTCGCTGATCACGATGCTGTTCGGTTTCGCGCCGGCGATTGCGCCCGTGATCGGCGGCTGGGTGCACGTTGCGTTCGGCTGGCGTGCGGTGTTCGTTTTCCTCGTGCTGCTCGGGCTCGCGATCGCGCTCGTCAGCTGGTGGCGCCTGCCGGAAACGCACCCGCCCGAGCGGCGCTTTGCGTTCCAGTTCAGTTCGCTGATCTCGCACTCGTGGCGGATCGCGAGCCATCGCGAGTTCCTGCTGCTCTCGCTTGCGTCGGGTCTGCATTTCTCGTCGGTGATCGCGTATATCGGTGCGGCGCCCGCGATCGTGCTCGAGCGCTGGCACTACCGCGAGACGCAGTTCGCGGTGCTGTTCCTGCCGGTGATCGGCGGCTTTGTCGCGGGTGCCTTTGCCTCCGGGCGGATGGCGGGCCGCATCACCGCGCGTGCGCAGTGCCAGACCGGCTACCTGATCTCCGCGGCCGGCGGCCTGTGTTCGAGCGCCGCGCTCGCCTTCCTCGCGCCGGTGCCGATCTTCGTGCAGCAGTTGCTGATCTTCACGGTCGCGTTCGGCGTGCAGGTGGTGTCACCGGTCCTCACGCTGCGCCTCCTCGACCTGTTTCCCGACACGCGCGGCGCCGTCTCGTCCGTGCAGGCCTTCGTCGCGATCATGATCGCCGCGGCCACGATGGGGCTGGTCGTGCCCGCCCTGCACGGCTCGCTGCTCTTGCTCGCGCTCGGCTCGCTCGGCGGTGCGCTGGCGGGCTGGGGGCTGTGGCGCATGGCGTGGGCGGCCCCGGCGCGGTAGATTCGGCCCCGGGCCCGTCACAGGGTGGGGGTTATGAGCGAGGTCGAGGTCATTACCGTCGCGAATCGCTTTCGCGGCCCGGACGCATCCGCGAACGGCGGCTACTTTGCCGGCCTCGTGTCGGCGCATTCCGCGACTCCGGTGACGGTGCGGCTGCTCGCGCCACCGCCGCTCGATGAAGCGCTGATCGTGCAGCGCGACGGCGCGACGCTGCGCGTCTCACACGACGGTACCGCGATCGCCGAGGCGCGCGCGATGGACGGCGGCTTGCCTGCGGCGCCTGCGCCGCCGCCCTATGCGCTGGCACTCGAGGCGTCGCGACACTACGCGGGTTTTCACCGGCACGACTTCCCGGGCTGTTTCGTGTGCGGCACGCAGCGCGAACGCGGCGATGGCCTGCGCATCTTCGCCGGCGCCTGGGGTGACGGCCTCGTCGCCGCGCCGTGGGTGCCCGACGCGTCGCTTGCGGGCTCGGACGGCAAGGTGGCGGGCGAGTTCATGTCCGCCGCGCTCGACTGCCCGGGGTACTTCGCCGCGCAGGTCGATCGGCTGATGCTGCTCGGCGAATTCACGGTGCATGTCGATCGGCGCGTACACATCGACGAACCCTGCGTCGTGGTCGGCTGGCGTCTCGGCTCAAGCGGGCGCAAGCACGTCGTCGGTACCGCGCTCTATGACGAAGACGGCGAGCTGTGCGCCCGTGCGCTCGGCCTCTGGATCGAACCGCGCGGCTAGCGGCGACGCGTGACGAGCGCGGTCGCGATCGCCGCCGCGACCAGCACCCAGCCGGGCCAGGCGGGGTCTCGATCCACCGCGAGCCAGACGATACCCCCGAGGAGCGCGGCGGCCGCGAACGACATCGTGTCGCGCCGGCGGTGGGTTTCCCGAATCGTCCGGCGCAGCGCTTCGACGCCCTCCGCTTCGACCTGCAGGCGCAGGCTCCCGTCCTGCGCGCGTTGCAGCGCGCCTTTCACGAGCGGCGGCAGGCTGCGCAATGCGGTCACGAGTTCGGGCAGTTGCGTGCGCAGGTTCTCGACGAAGGCACGCCCGCTCACGCGCTCGCGCATCCATTCGCGCAGGATCGGGCTCGCGGTCGCGAAGACGTCGAGGTCGGGGTACAGCTCGCGCCCGAGCCCCTCGATGTTGAGCAGCGTCTTCTGCAGCAGGATCAGCTGCGGCTGGATGCGCATGTCGAAGCGGCGCGAGATCTCGAACAGGCGCAGCAGCACCGTGCCGAACGAAATGTCCTTGAGCGGCTTCTGGAAGATCGGCTCGCACACCGTGCGCACCGCCGATTCCATTTCGTCGACACGCGAGTCCGGCGGCACCCAGCCCGACTCGAGGTGCAGCTCCGCGACGCGGCGGTAGTTGCGATCGAACACCGCAAGGAAATTCTCGGCGAGATAGTGCTGGTCGCGCGGGTCGAGCGTACCGACGATGCCGAAGTCGATCGCGGCATAGCGCGGATGCGCGGGGTCGTCCGCGAGCACGAAGATATTGCCCGGGTGCATGTCGGCATGGAAGAAGTTGTGCCGGAATACCTGCGTGAAGAAGATCTCGACGCCGTTCACCGCGAGCGCGCGGATGTCGGTGCCCTTGGCGCGCAGCTGCGCCATGTCGCTGATCTGGATGCCGTGGATGCGCTCCATCACCATCACATCGACGCGGCACAGGTCCCAGCAGACCTCCGGCACGTAGAGGAGCGCCGAGCCCGCGAAGTTGCGCTTCAGTTGCGCGGCATTCGCGGCTTCGCGCATCAGGTCGAGCTCGTCGATGATCGTCTTGCGGTATTCCTGCACCACTTCGACGGGGCGCAGCCGCTCGCTGCCGGTCCAGTAGCGCGCGGCGAGCGCGGCGAGGGCGTCGAGCACCTCGAGATCGCGTTCGATGACCTCGCGCATGCCCGGCCGCAGCACCTTGACGACGACTTCGCGGCCGTCGAGCAGGCGCGCGACATGCACCTGCGCGATCGACGCCGCCGCAAGCGGCGTCTCGTCGAACGCGCTGAACACTTCGGTCAGCGGCTTGCCGTAGGCCCGCTCGATTGATGCGCGTGCCAGCGCCCCGGGAAACGGCGGCACGCGGTCCTGCAGTTTCGCGAGCTCGTCCGCGATATCGAGCGGCAGCAAGTCGCGCCGCGTCGAGACCGCCTGGCCGAACTTGACGAAGATCGGGCCGAGTTCCTCGAGCGCGAGCCGCAGCCGTTCGCCACGCGTAGCGCGGTGGCGGCGCTCGAACCAGGTCCAGGGCGAGGCGAGCGCAAGGTAGCGCAGCGGCCGGTAGAGGTGCGTGGCGCGCACGAAATCGTCGAGCCCGTGGCGCACGAGCACGCGCTGGATTTCGACCAGTCGTGCGAGCACGCGCAGGTTCAAGCGCTGTTCCCGCGCGCCTGCGGCGACAGCAGCGCAATCCGCGCCGCAAGCCGGTCGACGTCCTCGCGCGCGTGATCGACGTCGGCGAAGAACGCATCCGCCTCGGCGCGCGGCACGAGGTCGGCGCGCTCGTGTGCGAAATATTCCGCGACGTTGCGCGCTCCGGTCGACGCGGCGCGCCGGCCAAAATCCAGGAGCCCGGCCGCCACCTTCCCAAGGCGATGCGCCGCCGCGTCACCCACGAGTTGCGACATTTCCTCCTCGACGTCGGGTCGCAGCAGGTGCAGGAGTTCGCGAAACCGCTGCGCGAGCTCCGCGTTGCCTTCGACTCGCACGTCGCCGCGGCGGATCACGGCCTCGGCGTCCGGGCCGGCGAGTGCGAGCAGATTGATCGGCGTACCGTGGAATTCGGCGTCGGCCGATCCAGTGCGCGCCAGCGAAAGGCGTTCGCCGTCGCTGCCGAGCACGAGGCGCTGCGCGAAACCTTCAACGAGGAGCGCGATGCGTTTGTTCGCGAGTTCGGCGCACAGCGCGCGCGCGCGCGGCGATTGGGGCAGGTTGCGGTTGAGCAGGCGCTCGGCGGCTTCGGTAAACATCGCCCGCGTCAGTACCGGTAGCCGCGGTGCACGGCGACGATGCCGCCGGTGAGATTGTGAAAGCGGCAGTCCTCGAGCCCCGCATCGCGCATCATCGAGAGCAGGGTGTCCTGGTCGGGGTGCATGCGGATCGATTCGGCGAGATAGCGATAGCTCGCCTCGTCCTTCGCGACCACGCGCCCAAGGAGCGGCAGCAGGCGGAAGGAGTACGTGTCGTAGAGGGGTCGAAGCGCCGGCGCGGGCTTCGAAAACTCGAGCACGATCAACTGGCCACCCGGCTTCAGCGCACGGCGCATCGAGGCGAGCGCCTTCCCCTTGTCGGTGACGTTGCGCAGCCCGAAGGCGATCGTGATGCAGTGGAAACTGCCGTCGGCGAACGGCAGCTGCTCGGCGTTCGCCTGCACGTACTCGATGCCGCGCAGGTGCCCGGCGTCGATCAGGCGGTCGCGGCCGTGGGCAAGCATGGCCGCATTGATATCCGTCAATACGACGAGGCCCTGCGCGCCGACCTGTTTCGCGAGCCCGAGGGCGATATCGCCCGTGCCGCCGGCCACGTCGAGCGCGGCCTGGCCCGGGCGCAGGCCCGTGATCGATAACGCGAATCGCTTCCAGAGCCGGTGCACGCCGCCCGACATCAGGTCGTTCATCAAATCGTAGTTGTCGGCCACCGAATCGAAGACGCCACGGACGCGCCGCGCCTTGTCTTCACGGCGCACGCGTTCATAGCCGAAATCGGTGGTCGGGTCGGCGGAGGGCTGGCTCAAGGTGACCTCGTGTGAGCGGGCATTCTAGCGCGCCGCTCCGCACCGCAGTACGGACACCGGGCCCGGCGTCAAAGGAGCGGCTTTACAAGGCTGCAAAACTTCGCTAACAATCCGCGCCACGTTCGAGCCCGAAAGGGCAGTCGATACGGGGGTCTGAGGGCCGGGCGCCGAAAGGCGACCGGCCCTTTTTATTTCTCGCCCGCGGCTTTCTCACCGGCAAGTCGCCGGCCGAGCTCGTGCAGGTACTTCCAGGTGTAGAGCCCGGAATCGTGGCCGTCGTCGAACACGAGGCGAACCGCGTAGTGGCCAACCGGTTCCACGGCCTTGATCCCCACATTCTCTTTTCCCGTGACGGTGACACGCTGGCCCGGCCCGTGCCCCTGCACTTCCGCCGACGGCGAGTTCACGCGCAGGAACTCGAACGGCAGGTCGAAACTGCGGTCGTCGTCGAAGCTGACGCTCAGCAGTCGGGATTTCTGGCGGAGGCGGATGAGTGTGCACGTCAGGGGAGTCATGGGGCGACAGTATCGCCCAAGAGGGGCTTGGAGCTTAGAGCTTAGAGCTTAGAGCTCAGGGCCAGAAAAAGAAGCGTTGGTTCGCCCGTGGGTCTTGCGCCAGGGCCTTGTCCACCGCGATCACGGCTGTGCCGGGTACGAACCGGCGTGTCGAAGTCTTGCGGCGCTCCAGACAAGCCAGCCAAGTCACCCAACCAACGCTTCTGGCCGTGAGCCCTGAGCTCTAAGCTCTAAGCCCCCGGCCACGCGGCGCGCGCGCCTCGCCGTTCGCATATACTCTCCCGACGGCCCGCCGATCGTGGCGTCGTAGTTCCGCTCCGTCGAATGCCACCTACTGACACGTCCCATCCCGATTACTACCATCGTGTCGTCGACTGCCAGTGGGCCTGCCCGGCCCATACGGATGTCCCCGAATACATTCGCCTGATCGCGCAGGGGCGCTTCACCGACGCGTACATGGTGAATCGCGCGACCAACGTATTTCCCGGCATTCTCGGTCGCGTCTGTGACCGACCCTGCGAGCCGGCCTGCCGCCGCTCTCGCGTCGAGGACAAGCCGGTCGCGATCTGCCGCCTGAAGCGCGTCGCCGCGGACCACAAGGACGACTACAGCGCCCAGCTGCCGAAAATTCCGGCGACGAAGAACGGCAAGCACGTCGCGTGCGTCGGCGCCGGCCCCGCGAGCCTCACGGTCGCGAACGACCTGCTGCCGCTCGGCTACCGCGTCACGATCTTCGAGCAGTTCGGCGAGCCCGGCGGGCTGATGCGCACGAACATTCCGTCATTCCGCCTGCCGCAGTCGGTGCTCGACGAGGAAATCGGCACGATCGTCGCCATGGGCGCCGACCTCAAGTTGAACCACCCCGTGAAGAGCATGAAAGAGTTGCTTGGGCGCGGTGGTTTCGACGCCGTGTTCGTCGGCTCGGGCGCACCGAAGGGCAAGGAACTGAACCTGCCGGGTCGCCAGGAAGGCGCGGCCAACATTTTCATCGGCATCGACTGGCTCGAGTCGGTGGCGTTCGAGCACGTCAAGCAGATCGGCCGCGAGGTGCTGATCATCGGCGTCGGCAACACCGCGATGGATTGCTGCCGCACTTCGCTGCGCCTCGGCGCGAAGCATGTGAAGGTCATGGCGCGCAAGCCGCGGCAATTCTTCAAGGCCTCGGCCTGGGAACTCGATGACGCGGAAGAGGAAAGCGTCGAGATCATCGTTAACCGCGCGCCGAAGCACTTCGTCATCGAGAACGGCCGGCTCACGGGCATGCAGTTCGACGTGATGGAGTACGAATTCGACGCGCGCGGCCGCATCGTCGCCGAACGCGTCACGGGCGAGGAGTTCTTCGCGGCCGACGACGTGATCCTCGCGATCGGCCAGGAAAACGCGTTTCCGTGGATCGAGCGCGACCTCGGCATCGAGTTCGACAAGTGGAGCGTGCCGAAGGTCGACGAGACGACCTTCGAGTCGTCGCGGCCCGGGGTGTTCTTCGGCGGCGACGCGGCGTTTGGGCCCAAGAACATCATCTGGTCCGTCGAGCACGGCCACCAGGCCGCGATTTCGATCCACCGCCATTGCCAGGGCGAGGCGGTGACCGAGCGGCTTGCGCCGGGCGTGAACCTGCAGAGCCGCAAGATGGGCATGCACGAGTGGTCGTACAGCAACGACTACAACCCGGTCGAGCGGCGGCTGATGCCGCACGTGTCGCTGAAGGAGCGCTTCAAGAAGCTCAACATCGAAGTCGAGCTCGGCTTCACGGCCGAGCAGGCGGCGGCCGAAGTGCAGCGCTGCCTCAATTGCGACATCCAGACCGTGTTCGAGGCGAAGCTCTGCATCGAGTGCGATGCCTGCATCGACATCTGCCCGACCGACTGCCTGACGATCACCGCAGACGGCGAGGAAGCGGAGCTGCGCACGCGCCTGCGCGCACCCGCGAAGAACCTCGACCAGCCACTCTATGTGTCGGCGCCGCTCGTGCAGACGGGCCGCGTGATGGTGAAAGACGAAGACCTCTGCGTGCACTGCGGCCTGTGCGCCGAGCGTTGCCCGACGGCCGCCTGGGATATGCAGAAGTCGTACGTGGCGTGGCCGCACGCCGAGGATCAACCGCCAAAATGCCAGCCGTCCCTGCCCAAGATCGCGTAAACGACTTCGTCATCAAGATCGCAACGGTGAACGGCACGGGCTCCGCCAGTGCCAACACCCTGCTGATGAAGGCGATTTTCCGTAGCGGCATCCCGGTGATGGGGAAGAACTATTTCCCGTCGAACATCCAGGGTCTGCCGACCTGGTACGAGATCCGCGTGACGAAGGACGCCCATGTCGCGCGTTCCGGCCGCGTCGACATCATGGTCGCGATGAACGCCGAAACCTACGGCAAGGACGCGCGCGAGGTCGCGACCGGCGGCTACCTGATCTACGACTCGACCTGGCCGCGGCCGGCGCTGTTCACGCGCGAAGACATCACGGTGATCGGCGTGCCGCTCGCGAAGCTCTGCAACGAGAACTTCAACGGCGTGCGCACGCGTATCCTGATGAAGAACATCTGCTACGCGGGCGTGCTCGCGGCGCTGCTCGACCTCGATCTCGCGAAGATGCGCGAGCTGCTGGCCGAAACGTACGCGAAGAAGCCGAAGCTGGTCGAGAGCAACATGCAGGCGATCCAGCTGGGCTACGACTATGCGAAGGCGCACTTCGCCTGCCCGCTGCCGCTGCATTGCGCGCCGCTCGACCAGACCGCGGGCCACATCCTGATCGACGGCAACACCGCGGCGGGCCTCGGTGCGATGTTCGCCGGTGCCACCGTGGGCGCGTGGTATCCGATCACTCCCTCGACTTCGCTGATGGATGCCTACAAGAGTTTCTGCGACAAGTGGCGCGTCGATCCGCAAACGGGGCGCAAGAATTTCGCGTTCATCCAGGCCGAAGACGAACTCGCGGCAATCGGCATCGTGCTCGGCGCGTCGTGGAACGGCGCGCGCTCCTTCACCGCCACTTCGGGGCCGGGCATCTCGCTGATGAGCGAGTTCTTCGGCCTCGCGTACTACGCCGAGATCCCGGCGGTGATCTTCGACGTGCAGCGCGTCGGCCCTTCGACAGGGATGCCGACCCGGACGCAGCAGTGCGACCTGATGATCTGCGCCTACGCGTCGCACGGCGACACGAAGCATGTGTGCCTCTATCCGGCGAACCCGGAAGAGTGCTTCTATTTCGCGATCGCGGCCTTCGATCTCGCCGAGCGCCTGCAGACGCCGGTCATGGTGCTTTCCGACCTCGACATCGGCATGAACGACTGGATGTGCCGCGACCTCAAATGGGACGACGCCTGGCAGCCCGACCGCGGCAAGGTGCTGCCGCTCGAGGAGATCGTCAAGCTCGAGAAGTTCTACCGCTATCTCGACAAGGACGACGACGGCATTCCCTATCGCACCCTGCCGGGCGTGCACCCGAAGGCGGCTTATTTCACGCGTGGCTCGGGCCACACGCAGTACGGCGCCTACACGGAAGATGCCACCGATTACCAGATCGTGGTGGATCGCCTGGTGCGCAAATTCCACACGGCGCGGGGCCTCGTGCCGAAGCCGGTGATCGAAATGGCCGGCACGCGTACCGATGTCGGCATCATTGCCGCGGGCAGCAGCGACGGCGCGGTGCGCGAGGCGCTCGACGTCCTGCGCGGCATGGGGGTGCACGCGAACTACCTGCGCGTGCGTGGTTTCCCGTTCAACGACGAGGTCGACCGCTTCCTCGCCGAGCAGCGACTGGTGTTCGTGATCGAGCAGAATCGCGACGCGCAGCTGCGCTCGCTGCTGACGCTCGAAACGCCGGTCGAAAAATCGAAACTGCGTTCGCTGCTGCACTACAGCGGCATGCCGATTTCTTCGAGCTTCATCGTCAAGGGCGTGCTCGCCGAAGTCGCGCCGAAGCCGTTGCGCGCCGTCAGCCCGGGGCAATTCCCATGACCTTCATTCCGAAGCCGAAAGTCCGCCATCCGTCGTTGCCGCGCAATGCACTCGGCCTCACGCGCCGCGACTACGAGGGCGTGCTCTCGACGCTGTGCGCGGGCTGCGGTCACGATTCGATCACCGCGGCGCTGACCGAGGCGATCTGGGGCCTGTCGCTCGAACCGCAGAACATCGCGAAGCTTTCCGGCATCGGCTGCTCGTCGAAGACGACCGCCTATTTCGTGAGCGGCGCACACGGTTTCAACTCGGTGCACGGGCGCATGCCGTCGATTGCGATGGGCGCGAGCGCCGCGAACCGCAACCTCGCCTACGTCGGGGTATCGGGCGACGGCGATACGCTGTCGATCGGTCTCGGGCAGTTCTGCCATGCGATCCGCCGCAACCTCAACATGCTCTACGTGATCGAGAACAACGGCGTGTACGGACTGACGAAAGGCCAGTTTTCTGCCTCGGCCGACATCGGCTCGCGGGCGAAGAAAGGTGAGGAGAACCAGCAGCCGCCGATCGACCCGGTGCTGCTCGCGATGAGCCTCGGCGCTTCCTTTGTCGCGCGCAGCTTCTCGGGCGACAAGGCGCAGCTCGTGCCGCTCCTGCAGGCCGGGCTGCGTCACCGCGGCTTTGCGTTGATCGACGTGCTCTCGCCCTGCGTGACCTTCAACGACCACGAGGGCTCCACCAAGAGCTACGCGTACACGCGCGAGCACTACGAGCCGGCCGTCAACGCCGATTTCGTGCCGTTCGAGCGGGAAATCGTCGCGGACTATGCCGAAGGTGAGACGCACCCCGTCGTGATGCACGACGGCAGCCGGATCCTGCTGCGCAAGTTCGCGAAGGATTACGACCCGACCGACCGGGTTGCCGCGAGCGGCTATATCCAGGAACGGCTGCGGCAGGGCGAGTACCTGACCGGGCTGCTCTATATCGACGAGACCCAACGGGAATTCCACGAGGTGAACGGCACGCCCGACGCGCCGCTCAACGGCCTCCACCTGCCCGCGCTGTCGCCTGGCTCGATGGGCCTCGAAAAGATCCTGTCGCGATACCGGTGATCAGCCCACGGCGGGCTGCTAGACTCGCGCCCCTTTCAGCACAACCGGAGTCGAATCATGGGCAAGGGTGACGGCCGCAGCCGCCGCGGCAAGATTTACAAGGGTTCGTTCGGCAAGACGCGCCTCAAGAAGCCGGCCGCGAAGAAGACGGCCTCCGCGAAGAGCGCCAAGACCGCCAAGACCGCGAAGCGCTAGCACCGCGCCGCTAGGGCGCCGGCTCCGGCGCGCGCGTGACCTTGCGTGCCGCGACTTCATGGATCAGTTGCACCGCCGTGCGATCGCACGGCGGCAACTCGATGTCGGTGGTGTCGAGCGGCGTCACGCGATCGCCCCAGCGCACCAGGTGCGCGCAGAACGTGAGGCCACCGCCGAACGCCGGCAGCAGCAGCCAGCCGCCCTTTTCGACGCGGCCTTCCTCGAGCGCTTCGCAGAGCCCGACCGGCACGGTCGCCGACGACATGTTTCCGTAGCGCTGGACGTTCGTGAACACCCGCTCCATCGGGATGCCCGCGCGTTTCGCCACGGCTTCGATGATCCGCAGGTTCGCCTGGTGCGGAACGACGAGATGGATGTCGTCCGCCGTGAGGCCGCGCTTCGCGAGCGCCGCTGCGCTCGCCTCGCTCATGCCGAGCACGGCGCGCTTGAAGATTTCCTGCCCTTCGAACTGCCACGAGGTGATGCCGTACAGTCGCCCCTGGTTGGCGTAGTTGCCTCCCATGCCGTGGATGCGCAGGATCTCGCGTGCATCCCCGAAGCAGCCGAGCTTCTCGGCGAGGAGCCCTTCCTCGTTCTGCGATGCCTGCACCACGACGGCCGCCGCACCGTCACCGAAGAGGACGGCGACATTGCGATCGGTCCAGTCCATGTAAGGCGTGATGATCTCGGCGCCGATCACGAGCGCGTTTCTCACCACGCCGTTCCGGATCATCGCGGTGGCCGTGGAAAGGCCGTAAAGGAAGCTCGTGCACGCGGTGTTGACGTCCATCGCCGCGCAGCCTGTCGCGCCGATGCGCTGCTGCAGGCCCGAGGCCATGTTGGGCACCTGGTCCTCGAAGCTGCAGGTGCCGAACACGATGAGGTCGATGTCCCGACCTGTGAGCGCGGCGCAGGCGAGGGCTCGCTCGGCGGCGACATGGGCCATCTCGGCCATCGTCACGTGTGAGACGCGCCGCTCGCGAATGCCGGTCCGGCTTGTGATCCACTCGTCGCTCGTTTCGAGCATGCCCGCAAGATCCTGATTTGAAAGCACGGCCGGAGGCAGGCATTTGCCCCAGCCGGTGATCGCGGCGTAGGTCGTCATGACGCGCCAGCATACGAGACCTCCGCCCGGTGCGCACGTGTCGGCCCATTCCTACGAGGGGAGGGGCGGCGGCGGAATGGTACTGCGACGGGCAGTGGGTATTCTTGAAACTGCATCGTCGGCGCCCACGCCCCCCTGTCGAGCGCCGGCTACTCGGGACGCCTTCACATCCGTGAGGGCGTCTTTTTTTGCGTTGGCGATTTGCCTGCGCTGTGCCCGTCACCCGACATCCGTAGCGTTCCCGGCGGATGGGCCCGCCTGCTAGCATGCACGGGTGGTAGAGGGGCATGGGCTGCCGTGGCGGCAGTATCGCAGCATCCATCTCGATTTCTGGGATGGCCTGCGGCTCCTGCCCGGATCGATCTGGCTGCCGATCGTTGCGATCTCGCTGCTCGGCGTCGGCGTCTATCTCGTGAACGAATGGTCGGTGAACCGCATTCGCGTCGCCGCGGAGAGCGTCAACCGCACCCTCGGCATGCAGAACGAAGTGATCGCCTTGCGTTCGCAGCTCGTCGATCTCGAGAGCGCGCAACGGGGTTTCCTGCTCACCACGAACAGCCGCTACCTCGCGCCGTATCGCAGCGCGCTGCCCGACCTGCAGGTGATCAGCGCGCGGCTGCGCACGCTCGCGGCGAACGATGCGCAGGTGATCGCGCATGTCACCCGGCTCGAGGAATTGCGCAGCGTCAAGATTGCGGAAGTGACTGCATCGATCTCGCTGACGCAGCGCGGGGACCGCGCCAACGCCATGGCCATCCTGCGCACAGGCGAGGGCCGCAGGGTGATGGACCAGTTCCGCGCCGAAGCGCAGGCGCTGATCGGCGTGCTCGACTCGCGGCTCGCCTCGCTGCGCGATGAGCAGGCGCAGAGCCTCGTGCTGTCGCGCTACGCGTTCGCGGCGCTCGCGCTCCTCACGTTTGCGCTGATCGTGCTGGTCGTGCGCCTGTTCGTCGCCGACAGCCTGCGCAAGGAGGAGCGCCGGTACGAGGCAGAGCACGAGCGGCGACGGCTCGAGGTGATCATCGAAGATCGCACCCGCGAACTGTCGCGCCTCTCGACCCATCTGCAAAGCGCATCGGAACAGGAGAAGGCGGATCTTGCCCGCGACCTTCACGACGAACTCGGAGGTCTCCTCACCGCCGCGAACATGGATCTCGCGTGGTTGCAGGGGCGTTCGGTGACGATGGAGCAGGAAGTGCGCGACAAGCTCGGCGAGCTCGTGCGTACGGTGACCGAGGCGATGAACCTGAAGCGGCGCGTCGTCGAGAACCTGCGCCCGGCGCTGCTCGATCACTTCGGCCTGCCGACCGCGCTCGAAGCCTACTTCGACGAGACCTGCAAGCGTGCCGGGCTCGGCTGCCGCACCACGATACCCGATGAAACGGATCCGATACCGCAGGCGCTCGCGATCGCGCTTTTCCGGGTCGGCCAGGAATCACTCACCAACATCATCCGCCACGCGCGGGCGCGCAATGTCGTGATGAGCTTCGAGGTGGGGGCCGCGGGCTATCACCTCTCCGTCGGCGACGACGGCATCGGCATGGACCCGGAACGGTCGCGCGTGTCGCATGGCCTTTCCGGCATGCGCCATCGGGTCGTGAGCCTGAACGGCAGCTTCGAGATCCAGAGCGAGCCGGGGATGGGCACGCGACTCGATGTCCTGGTGCCGTTCGCGCAGCCTGTCCCCGACGCCTGACGAGGCGCGCGGCAGGGCGGCGTCAGCGGCTGCTTCGCCGCTGGTGGCCTTCGAGCAGCGGGCGCACCTCACCGAACTGCTGCATCTTGTCGAGGAAATGATCGGCGCCGGCGGTCATGCAGCGCTGCTCGACGGTCGGCAGCGAATAGTTCGTCAGCACGATGATCAACGGCTGGATGCGCGCTGCGCAGGACTTGCGTGCGTGGCGGATCGCGGTGATGCCGCTGCCCTGGCGCAGCTCCACGTCGACCACGAGCGCATCGTAGTCGTGCGCGTCGATGAGCCGGATCGCGTCCTGTTCGGTCTCGGCGGTCCCGGTGACCTGCATGACGCCGGGTACCGTGAGCATGCCGATCATCCGGTCGCGCAACAGCTGCGAGTCCTCGATCAGGAGGATGCGCAGCTCGTCGCCGGCGGTGGCGCGCGTGTCGCCCGGCGCCTTGCCGGTACGGCCCACGGTGCGGTGTTCGTTCGGCATGATCACTGCAGCAGACTGTTCTTGATCGCGTAATAGGTGATGTCGGCGTTGGTCTTCATCCCCATCTTCTCGAGGATCCGCGACCGATAGGTGCTGACGGTCTTTACGCTGAGAAACAGTTTGCCCGCAATCTCGGTGACGGTTTTTCCCTCGGCGAGCTTCACGAAGATCTGGAATTCGCGCTCCGAGAGCACGCCGTGACGCGGCTGATCGCCGGTGCCGTCGAGGCCTGCGAGCAGCAGGTCGGCGAGCTCGGGGCCCACATAACGGCTGCCGCGCGCCACCATGCGCACCGCACGCAGCAGCTCGGTGTCGTCGACGCCCTTGCTGATGAAGCCATGCGCTCCGCCGCGCAGCACGTTGATGCCGAACTGCTTTTCCGGGTAGCCGCTCAGCACCAGCACGCCAACGCCCTCGTGGTGCGCACGGACGTGCTTCAGCACGTCGAGCCCCGACATGTCGGGCAGCGACAGGTCGAGCAGCAAGACATTGCAGGCATGCTCCTTCAGCGCCGCGATCACGTCCTTGCCGGTACGGCATTCGGCGACGACGCGCAGGTCCGGCTGGGAGGCAATGATCTGCTTCAGCCCCGCGAGGACGACCTGGTGATCATCAACGATGATGACGCTGAACTGCGGCATGTCCTTCGTCTATTTGTCGTACAGCAGCCCGGTCACGGCGCGACGCGCGCGCTCCCATGTGGCGATCGTCACGGCCGCGGCCTTCTGGATTTCGCCCCGTGCCGCGGCCAGCGGCCAGCGCGCCGCGCCCGACAGGCGCGCATAGGGCGAGTCTCCGCGATACCGTGCCGGAATGCGTCCGATAGTGCTGTAGGAATCTTCCGACATCGCCACGCCGAGTCTCCATCTCCATGCCTGGAAGACAACTTACCGCGCCAGCGCGCCTCGGCACAGGGCCGGGCGCGAGCGCCGTTCGTAGGAACCGGCTGACAGGTGCGAGAATGGTCGCCGGAAGACTGGAGGGCGCGGACATGGGCGACAAGATCGAAGTGGTGCGAGGCGCGAAGGTCACCGTGCGCTTCGACCCGGCGAAGTGCATCCACTCCCGCCATTGTGTGCTCGACCACCCGGACGTGTTCGTGCCGAACGTCGCCGGCGAGTGGATCCATCCCGACGCCGCGTCGGCGGAAACCGTGATGTCGATCGCGCGTCTGTGCCCCTCGGGCGCGATCAGCTGCGAACGTCATGATGGCGGCGAGCCGGAAGCCGCGCCGAAGGTGAACACGGTGCGCGTGCGCGAGAATGGCCCGCTCGCGCTGCACGCGGAAATGCGCTTTTACGGGGGCGGCAGCGCGCTGCGCGCCACGCTGTGCCGCTGCGGGGCGTCGAAGACAAAGCCGTTCTGCGACACGAGCCATGTCGCCGCCGGCTTCACCGCGTCCGGCGAGGCGCCGACGCAGGAGTCACCGGCGCTCGAAGTGCGCAATGGCCCGCTCGAGGTGATCCCGGTCGAGAACGGCCCGCTGCACATCAAGGGGAATCTCGAGGTCGTCACCGGGACCGGCCGCACCGTGAAGAAGGTCACCGAGTGCTGGCTGTGCCGGTGCGGGCACTCCGGCGGGAAGCCGTTCTGCGACGGTACGCACCGCAAGATCGGTTTCGAGGCCCCCGGCCTCCCGCCCGTGCGCAAGTAACTACGCGGTTGCCGGTTCGCGCAGGCGCTCGGCGAGCCACGCGGAAATGTCCTCGATCTCGGGCCGGCAGACCTCGTGCTGCATGGGGTAGGGCTTCCATTCGATCGAATAGCCGAGTGATGCGAGGGCGTCGCGCGACATTTCTCCGAGCGCAAACGGCAGCACGGGATCGCGCAGCCCGTGGCACATCAGGATCGGAATGGCGCGGTTCGCCGCGCTCGCTTCGCGCGCGACGCTCTCGTGCAGGGGCAAATAGGTTGATAGCGCCAGAATGCCGCCGAGTCGCAGCGGATGGCGCAGCGCGGTGTGGAGCGCGACCGCGCCTCCCTGCGAGAAGCCCGCAAGGAAGACCCGCGAAGCGTCGACGCCGCGCCCGATCTCGCGCTCGATCAACGCGCCGACGCGCGCGGCCGATTCCCGGGTGCCGGTTTCATCCTGGCGCCCCGCGGTCGACAGTTCGCGGATGTCGTACCACGCGCGCATCGGCATGCCGCCGTTCAGCGTGACGGGCCGTACCGGCGCGTGCGGAAAGATGAAGCGCACGGCCGCAGGCGGCACGAGGCGCAGCTCGGGGATGATCGGCACGAAATCGTGGCCGTCGGCGCCGAGGCCGTGCAGCCAGATCACGCTCGCGGCGCCGTCCGCCATCGAGGGGACTGCGGGGGTCAGGGTGACAACGACCTCATCGCGGGTTTCCTCGATCTTCAGGGTCGGCGCGGCACTCATCGCCGCCGCCATTCGTCGCGCGTCTGGCCCCAGATCTCGATCGGCACATCCGCGAGCGGCGGTGGCAAGCGGCCCGGGCCGCGATTGCGCGAGCCGAGCTTCGCGGCCACGGCCTGCGAGGGCAGGTTTTCAGGCGCAATGGAGTGGATCACTTCAGTCCAGCCGAGCGTATCGAAGGCCCAGTCGATCGCCGCCGTGGCGGCTTCCGTGGCGTAACCCTTGCCCTGGCAGTCGCGTACGACGCCCCAGCCGACTTCCGGGCCAGGCCAACCCTCGGGCATCCAGGGGCCGACCCGGCCAACCCAGCGGCCGGTCGATTTTTCGATCAGCGAGAACATCGAAGTGCCCTGCAAATGCCACGCGCCGGCCATCAGCATGAGCGTGCGCCAGGCGACCTCGCGCGGTTGCACGCCGCCGAGGAAGTGCATCGACTCGGGTTCGGCGTGAAAAGCCGCGAACGCATCGAAGTCCTGGAATTCGAGCGGGCGCAGGATCAGGCGCGGCGTTTCGAGCCGCACGTCAATGATTGCCATGGCGCATGATAGCGGCTGCGAGCCATCACGGATTCGCGCGGCGCGGCGCATACAGTACTGACAGCCGGTCGGGCGTTCCTTCGACGCGCTCGAGGTGCGGGTAGCGCAGGCCGCTGTGCCAGTCGAGCTTCACGGTGCGGTACGTGTCGTAGTTTTTCACCAGCAGTTCGATGGGGTCGCTCCTGCCTGCCGCCTCGCGGATCGCTTCCTTCAGCAGATCCGCACTGTATTCGCGCCCGTTCACCGCGATCAGTTTGTTGCCGTTGACGAGACCGGCGCGGAAAGCGGCACTGCCCCAGACGACACCCGCGACGGTCGCGTCCTCGGTGGAGACGATCAGGCCCGCCGAATCGCCGAGGTTCAGCTGCTTCTTGCGGGTCTCGCTGCTCGCGAGATAGGCGTTGGGCTGGTCACTGAACGTCAGCCGCCAGCCGGCGCGCGTGATGCCGTCGAGCGGTGCGCCCGGCCCTAGACCCTCGAGGCGCGCCGCGAAGAACGCGCGCCAGTCGTGCGCGGCGATGTCGTTCAGCGTCGCGATCACGTCGTCGAGCGCGTAGGTGAGCGGGGCCATGCGGCCGTTCTCCATGCCGCAGAAGGCGCGGGCGAAATCGTCGAGCGAACGCCGCTCGCCGGTCAATGCGCGCAGTTGCGTGTCGACATCGAGCCAGATGAGCACGCCTTCGGTGTAGTAGTCCACATCGCGGGCCCAGCTCTCGAACGGCGGATCGCCGGCATAGTCGATGATGGGCTGGCTGGTCGTGTCGGCCAGCGAGCGCCACGTCCTGCCGGGCCTCTGGAACTGATATTCCGCGGCGAAGCGCGCGAGCGCCTCGCGCGCGAACTCTGGCGTCCACAGGCCCGAACGCGCGGCGAGCACGTCACCCCAGAATTCCGTCTGGCCCTCGTAGACCCATAACAGGTCGGTGCGCATCGGCACGTTATAGTTCGGGGTCCACAGGTCGGCGGGCCGGCGGAATTTGCCGTTCCACGAATGGGTCATCTCGTGCGCCAGCAGGTCGCGGTACTCGCCGAGATGGTCCCAGTCCGTGAAATAGCCGGCCGGCACACCATTCTCGCTCGACTGATGATGTTCGAGACCCACTTTGGCGAAGTTGTCGCTGACGGCGAGCAGGAAGTCGTAGTGGGCATAGTGCCGGGCGCCGAACAGCGCGTCGGTCTCCGCGACCAGATTGCGATGCGCGGCGAGCTGCGCGTCGCTGATGTCGATGAGGGCGGCGCGATCACCGAACACGTTCAGCCACACTGGCGACTCCGCACGCGAGTCGAGCGCCAGCCGCTTCGCATGGCGGCCCGCAAACAGCGGCGAATCGACCAGCGTTTCCAGTGACGTGGCGCGGAACGTCACCTCGTCCCCGGCGCGGGAAACGCTTTCCAGTGCGGTTCCGTAGGCCCAGCCCGGCGGCAGCCGCAACGTGGCCTCGATGGGGATTCGCGCCGCGTAGTAGCCCGCCGGATATAGCAGCATCTTTTCCCACTGCACGCCGAGCAGATCGGGCGTCATCGTCATGCGCCCCTGCTGCGCGTTGACCGGGCTCGTGAACTGGAACGCGAGTTCGATGCGACGCACGCCGCGCGGTACGGTGACGTGGAATGCGTACATGTCCACGGGATCGCGGTGCCACTCGAGCGAGCGCGAATCGGCGGTGATTACGAGGCCCTGCATCAGCGCGATGGGACCGGTCGGCGAGTGATTGCCCGGCAGCCACTTCGGATAGAACAGCACCAGTGGTCCGGCGTTTGCCGGGATCGTTTCATGCACGCGAAAGACGCGATGGTCGAGATCGGTTGCGTCGACGCGCAGTGTCAGGGTGCCGGGGGCGTAGGGAACGTCGCGCGGCGCGGGGATCGCTGGCCGGTCCGCCGCCGCCAAGGCTGTCGCCGGTACCAGCAGAAGTGCAATCAGGGCCCAATCAAGGAATTTTTCAGGCATTGGATACCTCGAACCGGATTGCGTCACGATAGCCCATTGTCGCCCGTGCCGGCGCGCTACAGGATATAGCGCGAGAGATCCTCATCCTTCGCGAGATCGCCGAGCTGCGCGTCGACATAGGCCGCATCGATCGTCAGCGCACTGCCGCGCTGCTCGGACGCCTCGTAGGAGACGCGCTCGAGCAGTCGCTCCATCACGGTATGCAGGCGCCGCGCGCCGATATTCTCGGTGCGTTCGTTCACGTGCGCGGCGATCTCCGCGACCCGCCGCACGCCGCTCGCCGCGAACTCGACCCGCACGCCCTCGGTTTCCATCAGCGCCGCGTACTGCGTGGTCAGCGCCGCGTCCGGTTCGGTCAGGATGCGCACGAAATCCTCGATACCGAGCGAGGAAAGCTCCACGCGGATCGGCAGTCGGCCCTGCAATTCCGGGATCAGGTCCGAGGGCTTCGAGAGGTGAAAGGCGCCAGAGGCGATGAACAACACGTGGTCGGTCTTCACCGGCCCATACTTCGTCGCGACGGTCGAGCCCTCGACGAGCGGCAGCAGGTCGCGCTGCACGCCCTCGCGTGACACGTCGGCGCCGTGCGTCTCCTGCCGACGCGTCACCTTGTCGATTTCGTCGATGAACACGATGCCGTTCTGTTCGGCATTCGCGACGGCGCGCGCCTTCAACTCCTCTTCGTTGACGAGCTTGGCGGCCTCTTCATCGGCGAGCAGCTTGAGCGCTTCCTTGACCTTCACCTTGCGGGCATGGGTGCGGTTGCCGCCGAGGTTCTGGAACATCGAGGACAGCTGCTGCTGCATTTCTTCCATCCCCGGCGGCGCCATGATCTCGACGCCCATCGGCACCGCGCGCAGTTCGATCTCGATCTCGCGATCGTCGAGCTGGTGTTCGCGCAGCATCTTGCGGAATTTCTGGCGCGTCTCCGCGTCGCGGGGCGCCGCCGGCTCGTCGGTCGAGAAGCCGAGCATGCGCGGCTTCGGCAGCAACGCGTCGAGCACGCGCTCCTCGGCGGCGTCGAGCGCTCGCTCGCGCACTTTCGCGACTTCCTGTTCGCGCGCCATCTTCACGGACGCGTCGACGAGCTCCTTGACGATCGAGTCGACGTCGCGACCGACGTAGCCCACCTCGGTGAACTTGGTCGCCTCGACCTTGACGAATGGTGCGTTGGCGAGCTTTGCGAGCCGGCGCGCGATCTCGGTCTTGCCGCAGCCGGTGGGTCCGATCATCAGGATGTTCTTCGGCGTGATCTCCGCGCGCAGCGGCTCCTCGACCTGCATGCGCCGCCAGCGGTTGCGCAGCGCGATCGCGACCGCGCGCTTCGCCGCGCCCTGGCCGACGATGTGTTTGTCGAGCTCGCGCACGATTTCCCGGGGCGTGAACGCCGCGGTGCCGGCGAGTGGGGTCACTTCGGCGTCCATCACTTCAGTTCCTCGATCACGAGGTTGCGGTTGGTGTAGATGCAGATGTCGGCGGCAATATTCAGCGCGCGCTCGACGATCGTGCGCGCATCGAGCTGCGTGTTCTCGATGAGCGCGCGCGCCGCGGCCTGCGCAAACGCGCCGCCGGAGCCGATCGCGACGAGGTCGTTCTCCGGCTCGATCACATCGCCATTACCCGACACCACGAACAGTTTTTCCCGATCGCCGACGAGCAGCAGGGCTTCGAGCCGTCGCAGGTAACGATCTGAACGCCAGTCCTTCGCGATTTCAATCGCGGCACGGGTGAGATTGCCGTGCTTTTCGAGCTTGCCTTCGAAGCGCTCGAAGAGCGTGAACGCGTCCGCGGTGCCGCCCGCAAAACCGGCGAGCACCTTGCCGCCGCCGAGCGGCCGCACCTTGCGGGCGTTGCCCTTCACCACGGTGTTGCCGAGCGTGACCTGGCCGTCACCGCCGACGGCGACGGCGCCATTGCGCCTCACCCCGAGGATCGTGGTGCCGTGGGGATTCCAGTCGCTCATGTAAAACCTACTTTTTGCGCGCGCGCGGGTGTGCAGCGTCGTAAATGCGGGCGAGATGCTGGAAATCAAGGTGCGTGTACACCTGCGTCGTTGAGATGTCGGCATGCCCGAGAAGTTCCTGCACGCCGCGAAGATCACGACTGGATTCAAGGAGATGCGTCGCGAAGGAATGACGGAAGAGGTGCGGGTGGACGTGCACCCCGAGCCCCTGCCGGCGCGCCCAGGAGGCCACGCGCAGCTGCACCGCCCGAGCGCCCAGCCGCCGGCCGCTCCTGCCGACGAACAAGGCCTTCACCCCCGCCTGCACGAGCCCCGTGCGCGCGTGCAGCCAGGCGCGCAGCGCCGCGAGCGCCGGCTTGCCGACGGGCAGGATGCGCGTTTTCGAGCCCTTGCCGAGCACGCGGATGGTGCGATCCGCGAGGTCGAGATCGTCGGTATCGGCGCCCACGATTTCGGCGAGGCGCAGGCCGGAGGAATAGGCGAGTTCCATCAGTGCGCGGTCGCGCAGCGCAAGCGGGTCGGTCGCTTTGATGTTCAGCAGCTGGACCATCCGGTCCGGGTCGAGCGCGGTCGGCAGGCGCTTGCCGGCCTTGGGCGCCTTGATGTCGAGCGCGGGGTTCGCGGGGATCGCTCCCTCACGCACGAGGAAAGCGCAAAACGAGCGCACTGCCGACAGTCGTCGCTGCACGCTGCGCGGCGCGAGCCCCGCGGCGTGCGAGCGCGCGGCGAAGAGCCGCACGTGCTGGCCGTCGAGTCGCGCCAGCTCGCTGATGTGCTCCGTCTCGCAATAGCGGGCGAGCGCGGCGAGGTCCCGCGCGTAGTTTGAATCCGTGTGCGGCGAAAGCCTCCGCTCGGTGGCGAGATGCCGCCGGAAGCGCGCGAGCCAGTCAGCGATAGACGACGGCATCCGCGATCAGTTCGCCCATGCGGGCGAGGAACTCGGTGCTCATGCCGGGATGGAAGCGTTCCCGATCGTGGCTGCCGAGCGCGAGGAGGCCTACCGCCCCGTGCTCGCCGAGCGGCACGAGGGCGAGTGAGCCGATTTCGCCGGCGTCGTTGCCGAAGAGGAACTGCCGCTGCGTGTCGCGCACCTGGCCGCAACGCGGCTTGCCGCTCGTGAAGAGGCCCTCGAAGGACTTCAGGCTGGCATCGTCGGCGGGCAGCGCGCGCAGGAAACGCTCGGGCAGGCCTTCGAAACCGCGCCCGTGGCCGTTCGTGAGGATCAGCGTGGAATGAAAGGCGTCGAAGTCCTCGCGCAGGCTCGCCTCGATTTCCTCGGCCATGTTCTGGCGCGAAGTGGCGCGCAGCAGCCTGCGGGTGAAGCGCTGGATCTTCTCCGAGAGGGCGTCATTGGCGCGCGCAACCTTCACGAACTCGGCGAGCTTGCCCTCGAGCTCGGTATGGCGCTCGCGCAGCACTTCGACCTGACGCTCGACCAGCGAGATCGTGGAGGCCGAGCGCGCATGCGGCAGGCGCATGCGGCCGAGGATCGCCTGATGGCGCTCGAAGAAATCCGGGTTCAACTGCAGGTAGCGCGCGATCGCCTCTTCGTCCATCGTTTCGGGGGGGAGGCCACGGGCTTCTCTCGTTGTCATGCATCGATCTCCACGCTTCCCGTGAAAGATACTTCGGCCGGGCCCGTGAGCCAAATATTCTTGCCGGGGCCGGGCCAGGTAATCGTGAGCGCGCCGCCCGCGACGTTCACTTCGACGCGCTCGTCGAGCCGCCCGTGGCGTCGCCCGACGGCGACGGCGGCGCAGGCGCCCGTGCCGCAGGCCAGCGTCTCGCCGGTGCCGCGCTCGTAGACCCGCAGGCGGATGTGGCCGCGATCGACGATTTCCATGAAGCCGACGTTGACCCGCTTCGGGAACCGCGCATGCTTTTCGATCGCGGGCCCGAGGCGATCGACCGGCGCCGCGGCGACGGAGGCGACGGTGAGCACCGCATGCGGGTTGCCCATCGACACAGCGCCGATCTCCACTTCATTGCCGGCGACGTCGAGCGGATACACGTGCGCCTCGGTGGAGACGTCGAACGGCAGCGACGCCGGATTGAAATCGGGCACGCCCATGTCGACCGACACGAGTCCGCGCGGCTCGATGCGCGCCCTGATGAGGCCGGCAGGGCTGTCCATCACGAGATCCCCACCCTGCGCGCGCCCGCGATGCGCGAGCAGGGCCGCGATGCAGCGGGCGCCATTGCCGCACTGTTCCACTTCAAGACCGTCGGCGTTGAAAATGCGGTAGAACACGGCCGTCCCGGCGCGGCGCGGGGGTGCGAGCATCAGCGCCTGGTCGAAACCGATGCCCGTATGCCGGTCGGCGAGACGCCGTATCGCGGCGGCGGAGGGCGGTGCGCCGGACTCAGGCGCATCGAAGACGATGAAGTCGTTGCCGAGCCCGTGCATCTTGGTGAAATCAATGCGCATGCGCGAAGCGTACCGGATCAGAGCGCGGCGCGGTCGCGGTACATGCAGCGATCCATCACCGTGAAGATGCCCGCGGCCCGCGCTTTCGCGGCGGCAGCGTGATCGACGACGCCGTCCTGTAGCCAAAGCGCGGGCATCCCGAGGCGGATGCAGCTATCGACGATCGCAGCGACATGTTCGGGGCGACGGAACACGTCGACGACGTCGGGCTTCACGCCCGCACCGAGCACATCGCCGAGATGGTCGAGATCGGGCACCGCACGCTCCCCGAGAATCGTGGTCGCGGTCGGGGTCACCGGAATGATCCGGTAGCCGAAGCCCTGCAGCGCCTGCGCAACGCGATGGCTCGGCCGCGAGGAATCGGCCGAGAGGCCCACGATGGCGATGGTCTTCGCGCGAAGCAGCAGTTGCCGGATCGCCGCCGGATCGGGATTGTCGAACATCCGCCTAGTCTACGGCGGATCGGCCGTGAGCGCGGCCCAGCGAGCATCGGAGCGCAGCGGATTCAGGAAGGGCGACACGCGCAATTCTTCATGAAAATCCCATGCCCGTGCCCGCTCGAGTGTCGCGCTGCCCTCGCGTGAAATCGCCTCTTGTGCGCGTTTGAGCGCAGCGAATGCCGCGTCCCGCATGCCGCGAAACGCGTATACGTCGGCGAGCCGGATGTCGCTCACCCTGGCCGATCGTGCGCTCAATCGCGAGAGTGCGGCGTCCGCTTCTGCCCGGTGGCCGGGCGCTTCGTGGAGCAGGGCGAGCCCGAAGTCGCGCTTGCCGGTCGGCAGGCGCTCGATGGCACGGTACGCGTCATCGTAGCGCCGCAGCGCGACGAGAACGCATACCGCGTCGAACTCGCGCTCCCATCCGCCCTGCGGGCTGAGTTCCAGCGCCATGCGATACTCCGCAAGCGCCTCGTCCAGGCGCCCTGTCACGAACAGCAAAGTGCCGAAGTTGCCGCGTTGCGTGACCGAAAGGGGGTCGCGCGCCGCGAGCTTGCGCTGAATCGAGAGTGCCGCCTCAGGATCACCGCGCCGAATCGCGTCGCTGACGGCGAAGCCGGCCACGAGCGCGTCGTCGGGATCGAGCGCCAAGGCCTTTTGAAAGAGCGCCTCGCCTCGCTCGCGATCCCCCGTCCTGAAGTAATACTGCCCAAGGCGGGCATGTGCCACGGCGAGCTCGGGGCCGAACTCGACGGCCTTGTGTGCCGCCTCGTTCTGGCGTGTCGTCCAGTCGCCGCTGGTCGGGCCCCCAAGGTCGGCAAGCAGTGCGTACGCCCCCGCAAGAGCGGCCCAGGCCCTGGCGTACTTCGGCTCGATCTCGACGGCTTCCTCGTAGTACTTGACGGCACGCTGGATGTCGCCGGGTGCGCGGCGGTTATAAAAGAACTCGCCCTGCAGGAAACTTTCGTGGGTCGCGGGGTTCACCGGTGCTTCACCGCGCGCCGGTCTGACGACGAGCGCGGCATCCAGGGCGGTGGCGACGGAGGCCGCGATTTCGTCCTGGACCGCGAACAGATCGCCGAACTTCCGCTCGATGGTTTCGGACCAGACGTGCGAGCTGTCCGCGGCCGCGATCAGCTGGGCCGTGATGCGGACACGATCCCCCGCCCGTCGGACGCTGCCTTCGAGGACATGAGTGACGCCGAGCCGCGCGGCGATCTCCGGAATATCCACCGGCCGATTGCGAAACGAGAACGAGGACGTCCGTGCGATCACGCGCAGTGATCCGGACTGCGCGAGCCGATTGAGGATTTCCTCGCTGATGCCGTCGGCGAACCATGCCTGATCCTGACCGGCGCTCATGTCGACGAACGGCAGAACCGCGATGGAGCGCGCCGCAGTCGACAGCGACAGAGCGGCAGCCACGGAGGAGGATTGCGGCGGCGGGGGTGGGTGGGCGAAGCGCCGGCTGATGGGGATCAACAGGGCCGCGGCGACCACCAGCCCGATCGCCGGCGCGACCCATCGTCGCCGGGACACGGGTTGCGGACGGGGCTCCGGCCGGGAAGGCGGCCGCGAGATCGTGGCGTTCAGGCGATAGCCACGCTTCGGCAACGTCTCGAGCATCGTCTTGTAGCGTTCGCTGCCGCCTGCCTGGCTGAGGTGCCGGCGAAGTTCATAGAAGCAGCGCGTGAGCGCGTCGTCGGTGACCACCGCGTTGGGCCACAGTTGCGCGAGCAGTTCGTCGCGAGAAACGACTCGACCCGCGTGCCGCGCCATGAACTCCAGCACGCCCATGACCTTCGGATCGAGCTGTTCGCGCCCGCCCGGGCCGACGACCTCGCCGGCCTTTGGATCGATCCGCAGCTCCTCGAGCTGGAATTCCTGCGTGCCGGTCATGCGAATGTCGTGGCGAGAGAGATATCAGCACGATATCAGGGTTTCATCAGGCCTGAGCCATCGGGTTCCCCACAACATTCCGCAATCTTCAAACGGGGGACACCATGAACAAATGCAACTTATTGTGCGTGATGGGCGCGGCGGCGGCGTTGCCGATGGTCCTGAACGCCGGCGGATGGCACGACGCGAAACACCTGTCCGATTGGGGGATCGCGACGGCGGTTGCCGAGATCAACAGTCCGGCGGGTGACGGCTGCCCGATCGAGTCGCCCGATGGCTTGAGCCTGTACATTGCCTCGAATCGGCCCGGCACGCTCGGCGGCAACGACATCTGGGCCGCCGACCGCGCCACCAAGGACTCGGCCTGGGGCGAACCACAGAATCTCGGTGCGCCCGTGAACTCGGAGTTCGCGGATTTCTGCCCGACCCCGCTGAACGGCAGCTATCTGATGTTCGTGTCCGAACGACCGGGCGCGGAAACGTGCAACGCGGGCCCGGGAAAGGGCGACATCTACCTGATCCGGCGCAATGCCGCCTTTGGCTGGGGCGAACCGCAGCACCTCGGCTGCCTCGAATCCGGCACCGGTCCGAACAGCGCGGGTGCCGAGTTCAGCCCTTCGCTCGTCACGACGCACGAAGGCACGTTCCTGTATTTCTCGAGCACCGTCAGCGGCAACATGGACATCTACAGGAGCCGACGGGGAGCCGATGGGCGCTTCGGTCCGCCGAGCCCGGTGCAGGAACTGAACACCGAGTTCGACGATCGCATGCCGAACGTGAGCCGGGACGGACTCGAAATCGTCTTCAGCTCGACGCGACCGACCGACGCGAACGGTACTGCGGCGTTTGGCAGCTTCGATGTTTACGTGTCGACCCGGCGCAGCACGCGCCAGCCCTGGTCGGCGCCGGTGAATCTTGGCGCGAACGTCAACACCGCGGGCAGCGAAACGCGCTCGTCGATGTCCGCCGATCGCGAGCGGCTGTACTTCGGGCGCGACGGCGATATCTACACCAGCTCACGGCATTGGCTGAATCACCGCCATTGATCGTGTGACGCGCCCTCCGGCCATAATGGCGGGGTGAAAATCAGGGTGCTGCCGTCGAACCGGGAATTCGAGGCGCGCCACGACGAGCCGGTGCTGTCGGCAGCGCTGCGCGGGCATTTCAATCTGCCGCACAGCTGCAAGAGCGGCCACTGCTCGTCGTGTCGCGCGCGCATCGTTTCCGGAGAGGTGTCCTATCCGGGCGCGAGACCCCTCGGCCTGACGGCGGACGAGGCAGACCTCGGTTTCGCGCTACTGTGCCAGGCGCGCGCCGCGAGCGATCTCGTCATCGAGGCACGCGAGCTGCGCCGCGTCACCGATGTCGAGATCAAGACGCTGCCGTGTCGCGTCGAATCCCGCGCGCTGCTCGCGCCGGATGTCTTGCAGTTGATGCTGCGGTTGCCCGCGATCGAGCCGTTCGCGTTCCACGCGGGCCAGTACCTCGACGTGCTGCTCGCCGGCGGCAGGCGTCGCAGTTTCTCGATCGCCTCGCCGCCGCACGACGCGGCGCGACTCGAACTGCACGTGCGGCGCGTGCCCGGCGGCGGCTTCACGGAGGCGCTCTTTGCGCACGAGGCTGCGGGCGAGCTGCTGCGCATCGAGGGGCCCATCGGGCAGTTCGTCTACGCCGATGCAGGGACACCGGTGATTTTCATTGCGGGCGGCACCGGCTTTGCGCCGGTGAAATCGATGCTTCGGCAGGCACTCGAGCGCGGCCAGGCGCGCGACATCTGGTTTTACTGGGGCGCACGCACGCCGGTCGATCTCTATGAGGAGGCGCTCGTGCGTGAATGGGCGGCGATGTATCCGCGCTTTCGCTATGCCGGCGTGCTGTCGGGCGCGGACGGCACGGCGCACCCGAGCGGCTTGGTGCACGAGTTCGTGCTCGCGCAGCATCGGGACCTCGCGCCGTTCGAGGTGTATGCGGCGGGCCCGCCGGCGATGGTGGAAGCGATCCGCGCGGGTTTTCCGGCGCGCGGGCTCGCACCCGGGCAGCTGCACTTCGATTCGTTCGATTACGCGCCGCGCTAAGCGACGCGATGACGCGCGGCGGCGACGAGGCAGGGCGTCGAGCGGCAGGCGGCATGCAGCTGCCTGCGGCGCAGCGCGACGCTCGTCGTGTACGACATCGCGACCGCATCGGCAAGCAGCTGGCGCAGGCCGAGCGCCTGGCGGTGCAGGTATTCCGCGAGCGCCAGCGACATGCCCATGTGCCCCGCCACCCAACTGTCGTCCGCGCCGTCGTGCACGGAGTCGAGCAGGGCGCCGGCAAGCGCGAGATCGAGACCGAGCTGCTGGGCGTCGGCCTGCAGCCATTCGGTGGCGAGTTCACGGTTCGGAGCGGCGGACAGCAGGAACGCGTACTCGCGCTCGATGATGTCGCCGAGGTGAGCGCCGAGTTCGCCGCTCACGCCGTCATCACCGTAGTCGCGTGTCGGGAAAAGCACTTCGAGCGGCGCCCAGGCCTGGATGGTGTCGCAAACCCAGCGGCGCGCAGCGGCGCAGGGGGCCGGATGACCCAGGACCGCGGCAACGCGTCCGAGCGCCTTGTTGCGCAGCTTGACCGTGGCAGGCTCGAACGTGCGGGCCCAGCCGCAGCGGCCGTGGTCGGCCAGCCAGTCGTCGAAGGCCTGCTCGGCCAGTCCGTATGCATTCGCGGATGCAGAGTCCATCGCATCGCCTCCCGTAGGTCGGCACATCTCACGCCGATGCGATCGCCCGCGCGTTGAAGCGCGTCACAGCCGGAAGCGTTCGCGCAGGTCGCCCGCCATGCGGCGGCTCACAGTCAGGCGATCCGGCACACCCTTCAGGCGCACGTAGTACTGCCCGTCGGGGTCGCGCTCGATGCGTTCAAGGTGAGGGACGCTCACGAGCGCGCTGCGATGGATGCGCACGAAGTTGCCTGCAAACTCGTCTTCGAGATGGCGCAGCGAGTCCTCGATCAGATCCTCGCCGCCGTCGTGACGCACGGTCGTGTATTTCTGGTCGGCGACGAAACAGCGGATTTCGCCCAATGGAATCAACTTGATACCGTCGCGGCGACGAACCGGGATGTGGCTGCGGCGGGGCGCGGCGGGCGCATTCGCCAGCTCCGCGCGCGCGATCTGCGGTCGCGTCAGGCGCCGGCAGGCGGCGAGCGCCGCCGCGAGCTTGTCCTTGCGGATCGGCTTCACGAGATAGCCCGCGGCCTGCGCCTCGAACGCGTTCACGGCGTATTGGTCATAAGCTGTTGTGAATATGACAGCGGGTGGCTCGCTCATCGTGGCGATGCGCCGCGCCGTTTCGAGTCCGTCCATGTCGGGCATGCGCACGTCGAGCAGCACGACGTCGGGCGAAAGATCCATCGTCAGCTCGAGCGCCTCGCGGCCGTTCGCGCCCTCGCCGACGAGCTGCACGTCCTCGATCTCCGCGAGCAGGCTCGCGAGGCGCGCGCGTGCGGGCGGCTCGTCGTCAACGATGAGCGTTTTCAGCTTCATGCGGGAATCTCAGAGTCACGATGTATTCGTCGTCGAATCGACCGGCCTTCACCGCGGCGCGCGTGCCGTACATCAGGGCGAGGCGCTCACGGATGTTCGCGAGTGCGAGGCGATTGCCGTCGCGCGTGACCGGGCCTGACGGCGCGGGATTCCTGACGACGATCGTCACGAGTCCGTTGGCGTACTCGCCCGTCACCGTCACGATGCCGCCGCCGCTGCGCGGCTCGATGCCGTGATAGATCGCATTTTCAAGCAGTGGCTGGATCATCAGGCTCGGCACGCGTGCCTCCTGCGGCACGCCCTTCACGCGCCACTCGACCTTGAGTCGCTCGCCGAGGCGCAGCATCTCGATGCGCTCGTAGGTCTGCGCGATCTCGATCTCCTCGGCGAGCGTGATCTGTTCACGCTTCTCCGCGAGGCTCGCGCGAAAGAGGTCGGCGAGGTCCTGCACGGCTTCCTCGGCGAGCGCCGGATTCGAGCGCGTGAGCGCCGCGATCGTGTTCATGCTGTTGAAGAGGAAATGCGGGCGGATGCGGGCCTGCAGCGCGTGCACGCGGGCGCGCGACTGCATTTCGATGTTGCGCCGCCATTCGTGCATCACGTAGAAATAGCGCAACGCGAGCGCCGTGACGATGAAGGCAATCGCGACGTTCCTCGCAATGAACGCGAGGTGTTCGCGTGGAAACAGGCTGCTCACCCCGCTCGGCGCCAGCCATTCGCTCGCGCCGATCCGGAATGCCACTTCCGAGACGACCGCGACGGTCACGCAGACAATGCCGAGCACGGCGCTCGCCGCCGCGGCCACCGCTTGCGACTCGAGCCGGCGGCGCGCGACGCACAGCGCCGCCTGGCCCGCGAGCCCGATCCACACGAGAAAGAGCGAGGTGCGCGCGAGATCGGTCCAGAACGCGACCGCCGAGGCGCCGCGCGCGAGCGTGACGATGAGGGCGGTCAACTCGACGATCAGCACGATCGCGAGCACCATGCGCCCCGCGCAGAAGTCCGGCAGGAAATGCGAACGCTGCGGCGGGCCGGGCTCGGTCATGGACCGCGGGCTTTCATGCGCGTTTGCGGCCGGCCTCGTCGAAGAGCGCGGCCTTGAGGCGATAGTCGGCGGAAATATCCTCATCGCCGTAGCCTTGCGCGATGAGCTCCGCGTACTCGGCGAGCATGCTTTCCACGACCGGCAGCGCCACGCCGCTTTCCGCGGCCATCGCGCGGCAGATGCCGAGGTCCTTGGCGTGCAGGCGCACGCGAAAGCCGGCGGGGAAGCTGCCGCGGATCATGTTCGGTGCGCGGTTCACGAAGTACCAGCTCGAGCCTGCGCCCTGGCCGAGCGTTTCGACGAGCGCGTCGAGCGGCAACTGTTGCGCGCGGGCGAAGGCCATCGCCTCGGCCACCGCGCGAATGATGCCGGCGCACATGATCTGGTTCGTGGCCTTCGCGGCCTGCCCGGCGCCGCTCGCGCCGAAATGCGTGACGGTGCGCCCCATCGCGGCGAGCAACGGTTTCGCGCGCTCGAAAGGCGCCGGCTCCCCGCCGCACATCACGGCGAGCTTGGCATCGCGCGCGCCCTCGGTGCCGCCGCTCACCGGGCAGTCGAGGAACGCGACGCCGCGCTGCGCGAGAGTCGCCGCAGCCACGCGCGCGGTGCCCGCGCTCACGGTCGAGCAGTCGATCACGAGGGTGCCCGCGCGCAGGGCAGGCGCGATCGCATCGACGACGGCCAGGACATCCGCGTCCGCGGAAACACAAAGCACTACCGCATCGACAGCGACGGCGAGTCCGGCCGGTGTGGCGGCGGCCTGGACGCCTGTGGCAGCGGCGAAGTCCTGTGCTGCGCCCGGGGTGCGATTCCACACCGCGGTGAGGAACCCTGCCTTGTGGAGGTTGTGGGCCATGTGGCGGCCCATCGCGCCGAGACCGATGAATCCTGCACGCATCCTGACTTCACCCTGATGTGAGGCACGGCGCTGCCGCGAGCTGCAACTTTAGCAGTCTGCGCGCGGCGTGTCGGGGGGCCAAGGGTCAGCGTGAGGCGGTGGTCTTGCCGCAGGCCGTTTCCATGGTGACGCGATTGCCGACGCGCACCTTGTCGGCCTCGGCGTCGGACAGGAACTCGCGTTCGCCGTTCTCGAGCGTGCGGAAGATGCGGCGGGCCTGCAGCGATTTCTCGTAGCGCGCCTTCGCTTCGGTGCAATCCTTGGCGCGCTGCGCGGCGAGGTCCTTCGCTACGGCGCGCTCGGCGTCTCGCGAGGCGAGCGTGTCGCCCGCAGGCGAGATCGCAGCCGCGCTGGCGGTGGCAACCGCGCGCGGCGGCGCACTGGCGGGCCCCGGAGGACGCGGGCTCGTGGTGCGGACCAGTTCCGCGCCCTCGACGGGCCGGTCGCTGTAGTGCTCCTCGCCGCTGGCATCGACCCAGCGATACACGTCCGCCTGCGCGGCGGCGAGCGGCGCGAGCGCGAGGACGAAGCTTATGACAGCGGCTGGGCGCATGGCTGGGACTCCTTAGCTTAGAGTATCCCCAAACGAGGCGCGATGAAATTTGAACCAGATCACAGAAAGCGAGCGGCGAGCAGCGACCGGCAAACAGCCAGACAAGAGGGGGCCGGCCCCTTTGGCTCTCAGCTCTAAGCTCTAAGCTCTTAGCCCTGATACGCCCTTTCCCCGTGGTAGCTGGTATCCAGCCCCTCCCGCTCCTGCTCCTCGGTGACCCGCAGGCCCACGGTCAGGTCCGCCACCTTGTAGGCGATGAACGCGACGAGGCCGCTCCAGCCTATCGTGATCAGCACGCCGAGCGTCTGCACCGCTACCTGGTGGCCCATGCGGTAGTTGTCGAGCCCGGTGCCGCCGAGCGTCGGTGAGACGAGCACGCCGGTCAGGATCGCGCCGACGATGCCGCCGACGGCGTGCACGCCGAACACGTCGAGCGAATCGTCGTACCCGGCCCAGACCTTCAGTTTCGCGACGGCCCAGAGGCAAGCGAAGCCGGCGAGCAAACCGAGTACGAGCGCGCCACCGACGCCGAGGAAGCCGCAGGCCGGGGTGATCGCGACGAGCCCGGCAACGGCGCCCGAGGCGGCGCCCAGCATGGTCGGTCGCCCGCGGAAGAGCCACTCGCCGGCCGTCCACGCGAGCACCGCAGCGGCAGTCGCGACGAACGTGTTCACGAAGACCAGGCCGGTGAACGGACTCGCCTCGAGGTTCGAGCCGACATTGAAGCCAAACCAGCCGACCCACAGCAGTGAAGCACCAATCATCACCATCGGCAGGTTGTGCGGCGGCATCGCCGTCGTGCCGTAGCCGATGCGCCTGCCGACGACCAGCGCGCCGACGAGCCCCGCGACGCCGGCGTTGATGTGCACGACGGTGCCGCCCGCGAAATCGAGCGCGCCGCGCTTGAACATGAAGCCTTCGCCGTACCAGACCATGCGCGCGATCGGCACGTAGCAGAACGTGAACCAGACCACCATGAAGATCAGCACCGCCGAGAACTTCACGCGCTCGGCGAACGAGCCGACGATCAGGCACGCGGTGATCGCGGCGAAGGTGGCCTGGAACGCGACGAACACGAGTTCGGGAATCACGACGCCGTCAGTGAAGGTTGCCGCGGTCGACGACGGCGTGATGCCGGCGAGCAGCACGCGCTCGAAGCCGCCGATCCACTGCCCGGTGCCGGTGAAGGCGAGGCTGTAACCGTAGAGGATCCACAGCACGATCAGCAGCGAGAACACGACGAACACCTGGATCAGCACCGACAGCATGTTCTTCGAGCGCACCATGCCGCCGTAGAAGAGCGCGAGACCGGGGGCGACCATCAGGATCACGAGCAGTGTCGACACCATCATCCACGCCGTGTCGGCCTTCTCGGGCACCGGCGTCGGCGCATCCTGCCCGAGGGCGATGAGTGGCAAGGCCGCGAGCAACGCGATGGCGGCGATCAGGTTTCGCGACAGGCGCATGCGGCGACCTCCGTTTGCGATCAGGCGTGTTTCGGGTGGCTTCGGCGAGAAATGCGGGAAGACCTCGCGGTCGCGCGCGCGTATCCTCTCCTTGTCCGTGTCAGGGAAAATGCAGCTTTCGTGCCAGCCTGCAGAGGCGCGAAAATGCGCCGCTCACGCGGTTGGTGGCTCCGTTCCTGCACCGTTTTGGAGCCGGTCGGAAATCGCATGCGTCAATTGAGGGCAAGATGGACCGCATTCAGCTCGATGAACTCGCCAGGCGCCTGCTCGAATCGCTCCCCGCCGGGGCGCGCACGTTGCAGCGCGATCTCGAAACGAATTTCCGTGCGGTGCTGCGCGCCAATCTCGCGCGGCTCGATCTCGTGACGCGCGACGAATTCGACGCGCAGGCGCGCGTGCTCGAACGCACTCGCGCGAAGCTCGAAGCACTCGAGGCGCAGGTGGCGGTGCTCGAAGGGCGCACGCCCGGTGGCGCCGGCTGAGCTCACCGAGGTCGCGCGCGTCGCGAGCCGCGCACAGGTCGGGCTGACTGCGCCGCTGGTTCAGGTCGAGGTGCATCTCGGGCCGGGCCTGCCGAATTTCACGATCGTGGGCTTGCCTGCGGCGGCGGTGCGCGAGAGCCGCGAGCGCGTGCGGGCCGCACTCGCCTGCTGCGGCTACGAGCTGCCTGCCGGGCGCATCACCGTCAATCTCGCGCCCGCGGACCTGCCGAAAGAGGGCGGCCGCTACGACCTGCCGATCGCAATTGGCATCCTGCTTGCGTCGCATCAGCTGCGCGCGACGCGGGCGCTCACCGAGTGCGAGCTCTATGGCGAGCTGGGCCTCGGCGGCGAGCTGCGCGCCGTGCGGGGCCTGCTGCCGGCCGCCGCGCAGGCGGCCGCGGCCCGACACGAACTCGTGGTCCCCGCCGTCAATGCCTGGGAAGCGGCGATGGCGGCGCCCCGCGTGGCGGGTGCCGCGCACCTGCGCGAAGTGTGCGCCTGGCTCGCGGGAGATCCCTTGGCGTGCGTGCGCCCTGCGGATTTGCGGGCCGTGGGCGAGGGCACGGGCGCGAATGAGGCCGTCGGCGATCTCGATCTGCGCGATGTCCGCGGCCAGCGAGCCGCGAAGCGCGCGCTCGCGATCGCGGCGGCCGGCTCCCACAGCGTGTTGCTGATCGGCCCGCCCGGCAGTGGCAAGACCATGCTCGCGCAGCGCCTCGCGGGGCTCCTTCCGCCGCTCGCCACCGCCGAGGCGCTCGAAGTGGCGACCATCGCTTCGGTCGGCGGTCGGCTCATCGAACCCGCGAGCTGGGGTCGGCGGCCGTTTCGCAGCCCGCATCACACCGCGTCGGCCAGTTCGATCGTCGGCGGCGGGCCGCGCGCGCGGCCCGGTGAAGTCACGCTGGCGCACCTCGGCGTGCTCTTTCTCGACGAGCTGCCGGAGTTCGATCGGCGTGTGCTCGAGGCCCTGCGCGAGCCGCTCGAAAACGGCCAGATCGCGATCACGCGCGCCGCGTTCGACGTGCAGTATCCGGCGCGCTTCCAGTTCGTTGCCGCGATGAATCCCTGCCCTTGCGGCTACCTTGGCGACGAATCGGGCCGCTGTCGTTGCCGGCCGGGCGATGTCGCGAGGTATCGCGGCCGCCTCTCGGGCCCGCTGCTCGACCGGCTCGATTTGCGCGTGGACGTGCCGCGCGTCGTGGAATCGGTGTGCGACGAGCCGGCGGCTGACGAAGCTTCCAGCGCCGCGCTGACTCAATCCGTGGCGGGTGCGCGCGACCGGCAGGTACGGCGCGCCGGCAAGCTCAATGCGTATCTCGGCGCGCGGGATCTCGCCGCGCACTGCGTGCTCTCGCGGGAGTGCAATGCGCTGATGCGTGCGAGCCGCGAGCGGCTCGCGCTCTCGGCGCGCAGCCAGCACCGGGTCTTGCGCGTCGCGCGCACCATCGCGGATCTCGGCGGTTGCGAGCGCATTGCGCCCGCGCATCTCGCCGAAGCGATCCAGCTTCGGCGGGGGTGGGGAGAGTCCGAGGGAACCTGATCAGAAATACGCGTGCAGTTGCAGGAAGTACTCGCGCCGGTTCTGCAGGTCATTCTGCGGGATGCCATCGTAGATGCGCGCACCCGCGCGCAGCTCCAGGAACTGCATGGCAAAGTATTCCCATTCGACGCTGTAGCGGTTCTGCTCGTTTTCCGCGACGTCGTCGTCCGGTTCGAAGTACTCCGCGGTCACCTTCAAATTTTGCCCTTTGCGGATCAGCCAGTTCGCCTCCAGCAGACCCGTCAGCAACGTGCGGCCGCCCGCGCCGAGACTGTCGTCATCGACCCAGTCCCCTTCAGCGAGCCAGGCGATCGGGCCGGTGCGCACGCCTGCGAACAGGCCCGCGGCGAGGCGATCGCCGGCGTCAACTCCGTTGCGGCTGGCGCTGACGCCGATGCGCCATGCCGGCTGCACGAATTCAGCGCGCGCCGCCACCAGCTTGGCGTTGTCGGACTCCGAAGCGCCGGCAGCGCCGTTCGCAATGGCGAGTTGTGCCGACCACGATCCTCCCTCGAATCCGAGCTCGACGCCGTTGTCGGGCGTCGTCATGTTCAGGCCCGGTACCTGGCGCACGAATGCGCTGTCGTCCTCGAGCCGCAGGCCGAAGGGCAGATAGAACTGGCCCGCCTTCACGTAAAGTGCTCCCTCGCGCAGCCACAGGCGCACGTTGGCTTCCATATTGGCCGCACTGCCCGGCGCCACGCGCTGATCGACATACACCGACAGACGATTGGGAACGACGGCGACGTCGAGGTAGAGCCGCAGTTCCTGTAGCTCGAAGGCCGTCTCGGTGCCGGCCGCGCGTGTGTCGGTGAGCATGGCATTGGTGCGCGCATTGCCACCGACCGACAGGAATCGGCTGATGTTGCCTGTCCATAGTTCGGCGTCATCCGGATTGAGACGGCGCGCCGACAGCACCGTCTGTGCATAGACATTTCCGAAGGTGGTGCGCAGGCCTCCGCCGGTTGGATTGACGTGACACTGCATGCACTTGAATCCCGACTGCGTTGCAATCCAGGGTTCGGCCCTTGTCGAGGCAGCAGCGCACAGGGCGGTGACGGCGAGCAAGACAGACCATAGCGTCCGATGTGTCATCGCGGGGGCTCCGTGACTGTGAATTGCAAGTGGAAGTCGCCTCCGGCGATGCCGTCGCCATCGCCATCGATCGCATCACCCTCCGTGTCGGCGAGTGCGGCCGCGCCGCTGCCACGCAGAGTCAGTGCATATTCGCCGGCGGCCAGCGGTTCCGCCGTCTCAATCCATACGCTGCTTGTGTCATCCAGCGGCACATGGATATTCCGCAGCGGTATGGGCGTCGCTGCACCGATGTGGCGGAGTTGTACTGTCGTGGTGTTCACCAGCGACGCATCGAGCGGGCGCGAGACAACGACCAGCAAACGCCCGAGCGGCGCGTCGAGCGCTTCGCCATCGATGGGTGCGCTGGCAATGATTGCCGTGGGCGCCGTGCTGTTGGTGGCCGTGACCGGCGCGGGCGCGCCCGCGCTGATCCATTGGCGCACATTGTCGATCGAAGTCTGTGGCAGCGGCGGTCCACCGAGCGGCATGCGCGCACCGACCGCGGCACGGCCTTCTATCTTGTGCACCAGGTAGCTGGCATCGGGATTCCCGGGTGCAACTCGTCGCAGCTCCGGGACCTCGACGCTTGCGACGTTGACGAGCATCGCAAAACTGACGCCAGCCTCGAGGCGTAGCCCGAGCGGCGCAGCGCCGCCGGCGTGACAGGTGGTGCACAGCGGAGTGAAGATCGTACTCTGCAGCAACGCGAAGTCGACCGCGCCCTGCGATGGCGGAGGCGGCGTCTCGCCAATCGGGCGGCCGTTCTCATCCAAGCCCTCGCCGTTGCCTGCGCAGGAAGCGAGCAGGAGCGCAAGCACGGCCGCGGTCACGCGCCCGTTGGACAGCACCATATCCTCACTCCGATTCGTTGATGGTTTGTGAGGTGAGTGCTGCCGACGGCGAAAAGGGTTCACTCGCAACGCGCCGCGCGCGCAAGTGAACCAATTCCGCGCAATCGAGCACTCAACTGGCGCAACCCATCATCAATCTGGCCGCCTGATCGGGAGTTCCGAATGAACCTGCCGTCCGAGCGCATCCACGCGATGCGCGCTCACATACTTCTTCCCCTACTCGCGACGATCGTCGCCGCATGCGGCGGCGGTTACGGCGGGTCGGATACGCCACCGCCGGCGAGCGCGACCATCGCAGTGCAGCCCGCGACGATTACGGTGGGCCAGAGTGCGACGCTGACCTGGAGCACCAATGGAACAGGCTGCACGGCGAGCGGCGCCTGGAGTGGCGCGCAGGCCGCGAGCGGGACGTTGGTCGTCACGCCCACCGCGGCAGGCACCCAGACCTTCAACCTGGTTTGCACCGGCGGCATCTACGGCGAGAGCAATAGCCAGTCGACGACGCTCACTGTCAATGCGCCGAGCGCATTCTCGATGAGCAGCCTCGTGTCTGATGGCGCCGTGGCCGCAGTCACCACGGACGCGAAGCTCGTGAATCCCTGGGGGATTGTCTTTGCACCCGGCGCGCCGGTGTGGGTTGCCAACAACGCCACGCAGGCGTCGACACTCTACGACGGCACCGGCAAAGCTCAGTCACTGGTTGTCGATCTGCCTGCGGGTCTCAACGGCAGCGCCGACGCCACCGGAATTGTCTTCAGTGGCAGCGCGGCCAATTTCGTCGTGACCAGCGGCCCGCTATCCGGTCCCGCGCGCTTCATATTCGACGGTGAAGGCGGAACCCTTCTCGGCTGGGCTCCCACCGTCGATCCCGATACCGCGATCATCGCCTACGATGACGGCGCGGGCGGGGCTGTCTACAAGGGTCTCGCGATTGCGAACAACGCCGGCGCCGATTTGTTGTACGCCACCGACTTCCACAACAAAAAGGTCGACGTGTTCAACAACACCTTTGCCAGGATTACGGTTGCCGGCGGGTTCACGGACCCGACGCTGCCGGCCGACTACGCGCCGTTTGGCATTCGCGCACTGCAGATCCAGGGTGTGACCCGCATCGTCGTGACCTATGCGAAACGGGACGCCGCGACGGGCGACGAAGTGGCGGGAGCCGGCTTCGGCCTCGTCAATGTGTTCGATACCAGCGGCACTCTGGTGACTCATCTCGTCGCCGTGGGTGGTGCACTGAACGCGCCCTGGGGGCTCGCCATGGCGCCGGCGGGGTTTGGCACGCTCGGCAATTCCTTGCTTGTGGGTAATTTCATCGATGGCGTTATCAACGCCTACGATCCGGTGTCAGGTGCCTTCGTCGGTCGCGTCCAGGACAGCGCGGGCCAGGCGATCGCGACGCCCGGACTGTGGGGGATCGCGTTCGGCAATGGTGCGCGCAACCAGCCGACCACGACGCTGTACTTCGCTGCGGGCATCGCCAACGAGGTCGCTGGTCTTTATGGACGCATCGATCTCGGCGCCACTGCGCCGGACATCGTTGCACCGACTGTGGCGCTGACGGCGCCTTCCGGTGCGGTGAGCGGCACCGTCGTCGTCACGGCGGACGCGGCCGACAATGTCGGGGTCGCCCAAGTCGAGTTCTTTGCAGGTACCACTTCGCTGGGCGTCGACCCGACCGCGCCATACTCGGTCAACTGGGACACCTCGACCGTCGCCAATGGCAGCGTGAACCTCACCGCTGTAGCGAAGGATGCATTCGGCAATGCGACCACTTCGGTAGCGTTGGCGGTGACCGTAGCGAACGTTCCGCCGCCACCCGACGCCACGCCGCCCACGGTCGCGCTGACCGCGCCTGCAGGTACGGTGAGCGGCACCGTGGCCGTGAGCGCGAACGCGGCGGACAATATCGGTGTGACCCAGGTCGAGTTCTTCGCCGGCGCGGCATCGCTGGGCGCGGACACGAGTGCGCCTTACTCGGTCAACTGGAACACGACGACGGTGGCCGATGGCGTCTTCACATTGACTGCCGTCGCGCGTGATGCTGCCGGTAATACGACGACGTCGGCGCCGGTTGACGTCACCGTGTCGAACGCGGTGGCCGTGACGCTGGCGCAGCTTCAGGCCAACATCTTCACGCCGCGCTGCGCGAGCTGTCACACCGGCGTCGGTGGGGTCTTGCCCGGCGTCATGAACTTGACGAGCGCCGCGGCGACATTCGCGGCGCTGGTCAATGTCACCAGCCTCAACGAACCGGCGTTCAAGCGCGTATTGCCGGGCCAGCCGAACAACAGCTACATCATCCACAAGCTCGAGGGTACGCAGCTCGCCGGTTCCCGCATGCCGCTCGGGGGGCCTTTCCTCGACCAGGCGACCATCGACCAGGTGCGCTCCTGGATTCAGGCGGGAGCCGCGCCGTGATTCACCGGCAGACGTCCCGGATTGCGTTGCTTGCGTCAGCGGTCGCCTTGGCAGTGACGACGGTGGGCGTGCTCGTGCCCATCGCGCGCGTGCGTGACGACGCCAACACGGCGAGGCCACAGTCGCTCGATCGCACCGGCATTCTCATCGGCGGATCCGGGTCGCGCGACGCACTCGTCCTCGGCTCGACTGATCGAGGGACCACAGCAGATCTGGCGACCGGGGTGAGGCTACCAACGCACCTGCTCGGCATTCCGACAGCGAACGTCACCAGTGCGACCCGTTCCTGCACGATCGAAATCACCGCGTTGCCCGCTGATCAGGATCTCCTGCGGATCCTCGGCGCAGCCGGAAATCTGATCGCCACCGTGCGAGTCAGCGGGATCGAGCAGGTGTCTTGCAGCGGCCGGGGCGGTGGCGCGATCACGATTGCCGATCCGACTCACTCGCTCCCGACGTTGGCCGCCATCCCGCACCGGGAATTCGAGCACCTCAACTTGCTCGTCGGAAAGATGATCCGCTCCCCGGTGGCGAACTCAAGCTCCCCCAACCGTGGCCGGGTCAAACTCCCCGATCTGAAGCGGCGGGACGAGCGGACGGTTGCCTGCGCGCGGCGCGCTTCGCAACTCGTGACGCGGCTTCTTTGAGCCGCCGGCTCTTGCCCTCGAACTTCAGCCGCTGCGCGTGATGCATCAGCCGATCGAGCAGCGGTGCCGGTCGACGCCCGGGTCTTCAGGCACAAGCACTACATGGCGAGCTGACGGTTGACGTCAACGAGCAAGATCACGGCGGCCCGCGACTTCCACGAGGCGTGCGGCTTCGTCGTGGAAGGGCGCTCGGATTTGGACGACCAGGGGCGGCCATACCCACTGTTGCACCTGCGGCTAGCCGCGCCGACCAACGAGATGCAGCGGACGGCGCTTCGCGCCGCCGCCGAACGTTGGGCAACTTGAAACCAAAGCACGCAATCACCGTGCGGGCAGCGGCTGCCGTCGATCAAAAGACACTTGAGGTCCTACAGTGGCGAGCCTCGCTGAACAATCCTGGAGATCGCAATGCTCTGCTCGCAAATCCAGATGCGATCGAATTGCCGTTGCAGCAAATCGAGGCCGGGGGAGTTTTTGTCGCAGAGGTGAGCGGCTCCGTGCAGCCGAACGGCTCGATATCGAATTCTGCCAGGCCGACGCGGAAGCGCTTCCGTTTCCGGACCGTAGTTTCGGCGTGGTCGTCTCGACCTTCGGGGTGATATTCGCTGCCGACCAGGCCCGCGCCGCCGCCGAGATGGCTCGCGTTTGCAAGCCCGTCGCCGACTCACCAGCACTCTGGGGAACCCAGGCGCGGATTGTCGAGTTGTTCGAGGGCCACGCGAGCTCGGTCAGTCTGGCGCGACGCGACTTCGTGTTTCGCTATCGAACTCCCACGCATTGGCTGGAAGTCTTCAAGGCCTGCTACGGCCCGTTGCTCGAAATCTTCGCCGCGCTTGAACACGCGGCGGTAGCTGCGCTCGAGCGCGATCTCGTGGCGCTGGTCGATCAGTTCAACCGCTCCGGGGACGACTCCATGGCCGCGCCCGGCGAGTACCTCGAAATCATCATTGCACTTCAATGAAGGAGATACGTTCGTGAACGACGGAAAAATCTATCAAGGCAGCTGCTTTTGCGGCTCGGTTCAGTTGACGGTCAGCGGCGAGCCAGCCGCAATGGGTTACTGCCATTGTGAGTCGTGTCGCCGCTGGTCTGCAGGGCCGGTCAACGCCTTCACTTTGTGGCGACCGGAAGCGGTGCAGATCACGCGGGGAGCGGACAACATCGGCACCTACAACAAGTCGGCGCACAGCTATCGCAAATGGTGCAAGACGTGTGGAGGGCACCTCTTCACGGAACATCCCGGCTGGGGACTCACCGATGTGTATGCGGCAGTGATCCCGGACTTTCCGTACCACGCCGGTGTCCATGTCCACTATCAGGAGTCGACGCTGCGCATCAAGGACGGGTTGCCGAAGATGAAGGACGTCCCGAAGGAAATGGGCGGCTCGGGTGTCAGCCTCGCGGAATAGCGCTGCAGCGTACCGGCACTGTCCCCGATAGAATCGATGCCATGCCCGTGGCAGCGCTTGCGCTGTCGACGGGCGCTTCGCAAGCACCTGGGGCAACATGGCTGGCATGGCTTCACTCGCGCGTCGGGGGCTTCGCGTTCTCGTCCTGGCCGGTGCCGGACTTGCGGCGGCGCAGCCGTTTGCATGCTTGCGGGCCGAGGGCAAGGTCAACGGCTTGGTCGGACTCACGACCGATTACGTGTTTCGCGGCCGCAGCCAGACTCGCGGAGAGCCCGCTTCGCAAGCGGGTATCGGTTACGAGCACCCATCGGGTGTGTTCGGCGGCGTCTGGGCGAGCCGCACCGACTTCGCGTCACGCTGGGACCACGAGCTGGAGATCGACTATGTCGTCGGTTTCGGCCGTGACCTGCGCGGCGATTGGCGGGGCGAAGTCACCCTGCGTCGCTATACCTATCCGCGCTCGCCCGATCCGATCGGTTACGACTACACCGAGGTCGGGGGCACGCTGCAGTATCGCGATCTCCTCACACTGGGAGTCGCTTACTCGCCGGGATGGAGCGGCTACACGACCCTGGGGGCCGTGCGCAGCGACCGCCTCCTCGCGACCGAAGTAGGCCTGCAATACCCCTTGCCGCACGGTTTCAGCGCGACGGGCGGACTGGGCCGACTCGACATCGCAGGGCGGTGGGGCGGCACCTCTCTTTACTGGAATGCCGGGATCGCCTGGCAGATCGGCCGGTTTACCGTGGATCTGGGCTACTACGATACCGACCGTCGCGCCCGGCGGCTCTATGGTCGCTCCAGCGTTCGGGGAGACGTGGTCGCGGGCGTCGTTTACCAGTTCTGAACCTTTTGCCGCTCCGGAGGCACTTACTACCGGTAACCTCATCGGAGCCGCGGTTCGAGCCCTGACCATGGATGAACCAGATGCTGATGGTCGCGACCCCGCAGCCGCCGAGTCCGAGGGCGCGTTGCTGCGGCGCATCGGTGGTGGCGATCGAGCGGCCTTCCATGCGCTATTCGGGGCGTATTACCGTCGACTGACACGCTTCTGCTCGCGGCTCGTCGCCGACCCGCAGCTCGTCGAGGAAATCGTCAACGACACGATGATGGTGATATGGCGCAAGGCGGACAGTTTTGAGGCGCGCTCGCGGATCTCCACCTGGATCTTTGGCATCGCCTACCGGCTCGCGATGAAGGCCCTGGCATCGCGCCGGTCGCACGCGAAAGTCATCGAATATCAGGGCGAGATCCAGTGCGAAGCGGCGCAGGCCGGGGACACGGAAGAGCGGGAGCTGCTGGAGGCCGCGCTGCGGCAGCTGTCGCCCGAGCATCGCGCCGTACTCGAACTCACTTATTTCATGGGCTACTCCTGCGCGGAGATCGCAACGATCGTCAAATGCCCCGTGAATACCGTGAAGACGCGCTTGTTCCACGCTCGCGGGCGGCTGCGAACATTGTGGCCGGTGCCGTCGCGCGATCCGCAATCGACGTTTCTGGAGACGATGGAATGAACCAGCAGGCAGCATCCGAGCGGCAGCACGCAGATGTGCGCGAGCTGTTGCCATTCTTCGTCAACGACACGCTCTCGGAGCTCGAGAACGCGCGCGTCATGCGTCACGTGGCGAACTGCTCGAGTTGCCACGCCGAACTCGACGAGCAGCAGCGACTCATGGCCTTGATGCGCGCTGCACCGGAGCCACCCGGCGACGCGCGCTCGGCGTGGGCGCGGCTCGCACGTACCCTCGACGCCGAGCCACCCGCCCGAGGCCAGTCGCGCTGGGGGCGGTTGCGCTGGGGACGGTCGGTCTGGATCCCGGGCCTCGGTCTTGCCGCCGCAGCCAGCATGGTAGTGGTGCTCACGCCGGGACTGCTCGCGAATCGGGATTCGCGCCCTGCCGAGTATCGGACGCTGACGTCCGAGGCGCCGTCCGTCACGAGCGGTGAGGCCGTGCGCGTGGTGTTCGTCGCAGAGGCGACGGTGGGCGACATCGAGACTCTGCTCGCGCGCACGAAACTGCAGATCGCCAGCGGCCCCACGCCTCGCGGCGTTTACACGCTCGCTCCCGCCGCGGCCGGGATCGACCTGCAGCACGCACTTGCGGATCTGCGCGCCTCGCCGCTGGTCGCGCTCGCCGCGCCCGCCGGCGTGGCGTCGACCCGGCCGTAGCGACGTGGCGAGCGCGGCGAATCCCGTAGTCGTGGTGCTCTCGAGCACGCTGTTGCTCGCCTGCGCTTCGGCGACCCCTGCCGGGCAGCCGGCGCCGCCCTCCCGCTTCGACCGACAGATCATCGTCACGATCGACAACACGCCGCAGCTCGATCTGCGCCGTGCGGGTTCGACTCTTCGCGGCTACTTCTCGCCGGGGG
>CADEFQ010000004.1:111982-122906 GCA_902826635.1 uncultured Pseudomonadota bacterium | reverse complement strand
AGCCACGCCCCGAGTGCCGGCAACAACAGGATCGCCCCCAGCATGTTCACGAGGAACATGAAGGTGAGCATCACACCGATGTCGGCCTGGAACTTGAGCGGCGAGAACACCCAGGTCACGACACCGATCGCGAGCGTGATGCCGGTGAAGATAATGCTCGCGCCGGTCACCCGCATGGTGCGCTCGTACGCCTCGCGCACCGAAAGGCCCTGGTGCAGGTATTCCTGCATGCGGCTGTAGAGATAGATTCCGTAGTCGACGCCGATACCCGCGCCGAGCGCCACCATCGGCAAGGTCGTCACCTTGAGGCCGATGCCGACGATCGCCATGACCGCGTAGACGAGCACCGAGACGAGCGCGAGCGGCAGCACCACGAGGATCGTGCCGAGGAGCGAACGGAAGGTCACGAGGCACATGATGCTGACCGCCGCGAACACGCCGGCGAGGATCGGGAATTCCTTCGCCCGCACCTCTTCGTTGGTCGCGGCCATCACGCCGACGTTGCCCGCCGCGAGGCGGAACTGCATGCCGCCCACCGGATTGGCGGTCCGCCACTCTTTCACCGCGGCGACGATGCGTTCGATCGTCTCCGCCTTGTGGTCCTTGAGGAAGATGTAGACCGGCACGATCGTGCAGTCGGCGTTGAGCAGCCCGGTGCTGGTTTCGATGTAGCGCGTGGACTGGGTCAGCGTGTCGGGGTTGCGAGGAATGCTGCGCCACGCGAGGCTGCCCTCGTTCCAGCCGGCGATCGCGATCTTCGCGACATAGGGCAGCGTGACCACTTCCTGCACGCCCGCGACGTTCTGCATGCGCCACGCGAAGCGATCGACCGCCGTCATCTGCTCGTAGCTCGTGCAGACCGGATCGGTCGCCTCGACGATCACGGTGAGGATGTCGACGCCGATCGAAAACTTCTGGGTGATGATGTCGCTGTCGCGGTTGTAGCGCGAATCGGCACGCAGTTCGGGCACGCCCGCCTGCGTGTCCCCGATCGGCGTCTCGCGCCCCTTCCACGCCCCGACGATTCCGAGCACGATCGCGATCGCGATGATCACCGCCGCGGGGCCTCGCTGCGTGATGCGCGAGAGGCTCGCCCACCAGCGCGTGAGCATCGCCTGGCGCTTTTCGACGCGCGCCCGATAGCCCGGCCCGAACTTCACGTATGACACGAGCACCGGCAGCAGCACGAGATCCGTGAGAATGACGATCGCGACGCCGATGCTCGCCGTGACCGCCATCTCGCGGATCACCTGCACCGGGATCATCAGGATCGTGACAAAACCCACGAGGTCGGCGAGCAACGCCACGATCGCCGGCGTGAAGAGCTGGTGGAAGGTGCGCCTCGCCGCAGGCACGCTGCCGAGCCCCTCGAGCACGGCGTCGGACACTGCGCTGATCTTCTGCACGCCGTGGCTCACGCCGATCGCGAAGATCAGGAACGGCACGAGGAGGCCGAGCGGGTCGATGCCGTAGCCGAGCGCGACGAGCGTGCCGAGCTGCCAGATCACCGCCACCATCGAGCACACGACCGGTACGAGCGCTACCCGGAACGACTGGCAGTAGATCCACACGGACGCGAGCGTGAGGAGGATCGTGACGATCGCGAACACGATCACCGAAAGCGCGCCGTCCGCGATGTCGCCCATCACTTTTGCAAAGCCGATCATGTGCACGTCGACGCCGGAGGCGCCTGCCGCGCCTTTCACCGCGACCCCGGCGAGCGCGGCCCCGCTGCCCTGGATGCGGTCGCGCACGCGCTTCTCGAGCTCGTGCGCGATGACGATCGGATCGACGGGCCGGCCGTTCGCGTCCTGCTCGAGCACGATGGCCGAGACGAGCGCGCCCGAAAAATCGTTCGCGACGAGGCGCCCGACGATACCGGCCTTCAGGATGTTCTCGCGCACCTGCGCCATGGCTTGCGGGGTCGGCTGGAAGTCGGCGGGCACGACATTGCCCGCCTCGATGCCGTCCTCGACGACTTCGAGATAGCGCACGTTTGGCGTGAACAGCGACTGCACGCGGCCGCGGTCGATGCCGTCCATGACGATCACTTCGTCGGTCGCGAGCTTGAGCGCGTTGAAGAACGCCGGCGTGAACATGTCGCCGTCTTGCGCGACCAGCGCGACGAGAACGCGGTTCGCGCCGCGAAACTCCTCGACCTTCGGGTCGAGGTAGGTCTTCATGTATTCGTGTTCGGTCGGCAACTGCTTGGTGAACGACGCGTCGATCCGCAGCCCCTTGACGCACACGCCGACGAACACGACGGTCAGGAGCGCGAAGACGAGGATGATCGTCCTGCGGTGATCGAAGATCGGGTGTTCGAGACGGTCGGCGACGCTCATTGCAGCGCCACCTTTTCGATCCCCGCCTCTCCGACGGTGAGCAGCGAGTCGTCGCCTGCCGCGACTGCGCCCGCCAGGCCCTTGCGGTCCGCGCGCTGCTGCAGCGTGAAATGGTGACCACCGTCGCGGCTCACGAGCACCGCGCCTGAGAGCCCGACGATCGCGACCGTTGCGCCCTCGAGCCGCACGCCCGCGGTCAGCATCGCAACGGTTCCGGTCGGAAGCTTCGCCCAGCTCGCGCCGGCGTCATCGGTGCGAAAAAGGTTCCCGCGCAGGCCGAAGATCAGCAGCGAGTCGCCCTCGAGCGGCAACAGGCCGTACATGGAGCCGTCATACGGCAGCGGCAGGGTGCGCCACGTCGCGCCCTGATCGTCGGAGCGATACACATGACCGGCTTCCGCGGCGATATACAGCTTGCCGCCCGCCTGCGCGATGCGATTCAGGTGGTATTCGATCGGCACGCCGTCCTCGTCCGACCCATCGCTGCCCTTGGCCTGCCCGGGCGCGGCGAGGTCGGCGAAATGCTGCGCGACCCAGGTCTCGCCCCCATCGGCGGTGCTGAAGTACGCCGAGTACGCGCCGATCGCGATGCCGCGCCGCGCGTCGGCAAACCACACGCCGAGCAGCGGCCGCTGCGCTTCGACCGACTCGTGCACCTTCTGCCAGGTCGCGCCACCGTCACTCGTGCGCAGGATCACCTCGTCGTGGCCCACGGCCCATGCGTGGCGCTCGTCGATCATCGTGACCGCAGTCAGCAGCGCGAGCGTCGGCACGTGCGACGATTGTGTCCAGGAGGCGCCCGCATCGTCCGAGATGAGGATGTGGCCGCGAGAACCGACCGCGATGCGCCGCTCGCCGAAGGCGGCGATGTCGAGCAGCAGGGTCTTCGACGCGAGCGGCGCGACCCAGGATTCTTCGGGCACGTCGGCGTGCGCCGCGCCGACGGCGAGTGGCAGCGCGAGGAGCGACGCGCACAGCGCGCGCCGCCCCATTCGAGACTTCAGTCGCTCATCGCACGCCACGTCGCGACAGCTGGCTCGGTTGGTAGTCCGCGGCGGAGCGCTGGATCGTGAAGTCGTAGCCCTTCGGTTCCTCGTTCTGCAGACCGAGCGCCAGGTAGCGGCCGTTCGAGAGGTCCATCACCGTCTCGAGCGTGGTCCAGAGCGACGGCACGTCGTAGAACTCCATCGCGTGGCCTTCCTGGACGCGGTAGAGCGCGCCGCGGCGGTCGTAGCAGTCGACCGCGAGGATCTGCCAGGAGTCTTCGTCCACATAGAGCGTGCGACGGCTGTAGAGATGGTTCTGGCCCGGCTTCAGCGTGGAATCGACCACCCACACCCGGTGCAGCTCGTAGCGCGCCTGGTCCTGGTTGATGTGGTTTTTCTTCAGGATGTCGCTGTACTTCAGCTTGTCGCTCGACAGGCGATACGAGTTGTACGGGACGTACATCTCCTTCTTGCCAATGAGCTTCCAGTCGTAGCGCTGCGGGCTGCCGTTGTACATGTCGAGCTGGTCGGACGTGCGCAGGTTGTCTGAATTGGTGCCGGGATTGTCGAATGCGACATTCGGCGCGCGGCGCACGCGGCGCTGGCCCGGGTTGTACACCCACGCTTTCCGGTTCTCGATCGACTGGTCGAGCGTCTCGTGGACCAGCAGGATCTCGCCCGCGAGACGCGCCGGCGCGATCGTCTCCTGGATGAAATACAGGATGGTGTTGTTCAGGTTCTCCGAGGTCGCACCCGGCATGCTGTAGGCCGCGTACGTGTCATCGATGAACTTCACCATGGTGTAGTCGCCCGACGCGGTGACCGGCGCCTGCCCGATGTGCCGCAGCACCGCGTTTGCGCGATAGCGAAGAATGTGGTTCCAGAAAACCTCGACGCCTTCCTTCGGGATCGGGAAGGGGATGCCCTCGCCCGCACCGGTCACGCCGTTGCCGCCGGCCGCGAGTTTCGCGGTGGTCGCGATGCGCTTCGTCGCGTCATAGATGCGCTGGGGGACCGCCGCACTCCGGTGGGTCGGGTAGACCATCATCTTGTAGGTCGACTTGTACTGCTGCAGCAGCTTCTTCTGCCCTTCGGTCAGCCGCCCAGCGTACTGCGCCATGTTCGCCGCGGTGATCGTGAAGAGTGGCTTGTCGCCCGCATAGGGATCGGGTCGGTGATCGCCGGGTTTGTAGACCGGGAAACCCGCTGCTGCCGGAGTACCGAGCCCTCCGGCCCAGGCAGGAATGGTGCCCTCGGCGTTGCCTTTCTTCTCGCCGCCGAGCGGCGTGAGATCGGCACCGAGGCGGGCAGCCTCCTGTGCGGACACGGCCGCGAACGACGGCGCCGCCGCAACCGCCATCGCCGCTACGACTGCCTGGATGAGTTGCCGTTTCATGTCGAACCTCCAGCGGGCCCCTGCGCGGCGGGCACTCAGAATGAATACTTGATGGTCGCCGAGATGTAGTCGCGATCGTTGAGTTCGTTCCAGCGACTCGCACCGGCGAACTGGGTCCAGGCGACATCGACTTCCCAGGTCGCGCGCAGGTTCGCGCCGACGCCGAGTGTCAGGCCATAGCGACCTTCCTGGAAGTTGCCGCCGGGGCCGGGCGATGTGCCCTGCACGTCGTGCTGGAACGCGAAGCGCGGCAGCACGTTCCACGGGCCGACGAGGCCGGGGTATTCGAGGCGCCCCGCGATGCGATAGCCCCACGCCGTGTCGTCGGCGAACTTGTCCTGCGGTTCGACTTCATTGAAGTGGCGGCTCGCGAGATCCGCGTTGCCGCTCACCACGGTGGCCGGGCCGTTGTAGCGCAGGCCGCGGCCGTTCGGCCCGCCCGTGAGCTTGTCCTCGAGACCGAAGATGTGCGTGACGCCGACTTCACCGACGAGCACCAGTTGCGAGGCGCGCAGGATATTCGCAAACGACTTCGTCGCGGTGAACTGGAACTGGCCCATGTCGTGCCGCTCCCAGCCCCGGATCTCGCTGTTGAGGCCGAAGGCGCCGAGCTGGCCGCAACGGCTCAGGGTCGAGCCGGCGCCGGGCAGGCAGGTGGTCGGGAACTGCGCGCCGGGTGGCTGGGTCGCCGCGAAGGCCGCCTGCTCGAACGGTGTGAGCGCCGCGAACAGCAGCTCCACATCGTCGAACTGCAGCGGCTGGTCGAAGCGATAGCTGAACTCGCCCTGCAGCGCGATGCCGGTGCGCTGCAGCTGCGTGTTGAACGACAGGCCGATCAGCTTGATGTCCTCGGGATACTCGGTGAAGTACCCCGCGGTCTTCGCGTACTCGTGCGTGCCGATGTTGGTGGCCTGCGTCGTGACGTTTCCGCCCTGCAAGTGCGTGTTGGCGCCGATCGTCGCGTACTGGGTCGCGGTGGCGAGGCTCATGTTGCCGCCTGCTGCCGCCGCGCGCGCCACGGCGACCTGCGCCGCGGTGGCCACCGCGGCATTGAGGGGCAGCCCCGCCGCAAGTCCCTGGGCCGCCGCACCGACAGCGGTGATGCCGCCGATCGAATTGCCGATGCCGGCGCGGGTGCCGGTGCGGCCCGAAATCAGCGGCAGGCGGCTGTGGTAGTTCAGGAAGTACAAACCGATTTCCGTGCCGTTGTTGAAATTCGGCAGGTACAACTTCACGTTCGCGCCGTACTGCCCCTGGTCGTCCGGATTGCGTGTCGCGAGCCGCGGCACCTGCTGGAAATCCGCAATCAGCGGCCCGCCGAGCGAACGGAAATCAACGCCCTGGTCGGAAAACGCGCCGAAGCCGAGCAGCACTGTCTTGCCGCCGGTCACCGCGAAATCGTTGGTGCTGAAATACGAGCCGGTGGGCTCCGGTATCGTCGCGTCCCAATCGGCGATGTAGAGCGCCTGGGCGCTCAGGTTGTCGTTGAACTGCAGCGACAGCAGCGCCATTTCCTGCGGCATGAAGCCTTCGCGCAGTTCGGAGCCCGGTACGCGCAGCGCCGAGACGTCGAAATGGTTGATGACGTTGATGCCGTTCTGGATGAAGGTGCTCTCGCCCCAGCTCACGACCTGGCGGCCGAGTCGCAGCTCGCCCTGCGTGTTGCCTTCGCCGAATTTCCAGTAGGCAAACGCATCGAGCAGGCGCTCGTAGCTGCCGACGAGGTCTTTGGCGTCCTTCGACAACCGCGTGCGCGCGGTGTTGCCGCCCATCACGTCGAAGTCGTACAGCGCCGAGCCGCGCACGAAGAGGCCAACGTTGCCGTAGTCGAGGCCCAACTCGGTGACGATCTTCGCCGCGCGACTGAAGAGGCCCTGCGGGTAGTTGATGTCGCCGTCGTCGCCGTTCGCGGAGCGGCCGCAACCGCCGTTGGCATTGGCGATCAGCCGGCAGTCGCGGTCCTCGATGCGCCACGCCTGGCCGTAGCTCACGGTGGTGTCCCAACTGCCGCGCAGTGTTCCTGCGTCGTTCTGGAAGTCGAATGCCTGCGCCGCGGGCGCGCAGACCGCGCAAACGGCGGCAGCTGCGAGCACTGCAGACAGCGACTGACGACCGGCCCCTCTCGTGTTCTTCATTTCGATCCTCACCAGCGTGAGACGACGAACGGGTCGTATGGCATGCACAGCAGTCGCATGCATACGGCACGAACATAACACTTAGTTCACGAGTGCACCACTTGCAGGATGCTGTGGCGAATCTGCTCCGAAAGCACGAACTCGGCGTCCTGCGCGACTCGTTCCAGGACTTCGTCGAAGGCGAGCAGGCCGCCACCGCCGATCCGGATGACGCCGCGGTCACGCAAACGGTCGAGGAAATCACCGAACAGGCTGCGGTCGAAGAATTCCGGCGAGTTGAAACCGTGCAGCACCGTCATCCGCTGCGCCATCAGCTGGCAACGCTCGACGAGCGCGCCCTGGGTGACCTGGCCGCTGCCGGCGTTCACCAGCACCGCGATCGCAAGATAGTAGCGTTCCACGGTCTGGATCGTCGCCTGCGCGAGGTAAGAGAGTTGCACGGCCTCGGGCGTGGTCGACGGCGCGCGCCGCCAGGCCGTGCCATCGGCGGTGGCGGTCAAGAGGCCGCGCGCGGCGAGCGCGGCGAGCAGCGAGTCGGTCACGGCGCGGATCTCGTCCTCCGCCCAGCGTATGAAGAGTTCGGCGGCAATGTACGGGTAGACGCGCCACACGAGGCGATGTATGTCCTCGGTGCGCATCAGCGAGTTGCCGATGAACGCGCAGGCGATCAGCGACGGCATCGCAAAGAGGTGCAGCACGTTGTTGCGATACCAGGCCGAGAGCACCGCACTTTCCTCGCTCATGTGCACGATGTCGCCGAGCTTGTGCGCCTGTTGCGTGACGAGTTTCATCGCGACGCCGTAAGCGAGGATCGCCTCGGGCGTCTCGGGGGTGACGGTCACGCGCGCGTCGTACGGTACGTCGGCGAGGAGCGCGAGATAGAGCCCGATCTGGCGCAGCAGATCCTCGCGCAGCATCGTCTGGCGGGGCGTCGCGAGCAGGGTCAGCGCGAGCAGGTTCACGGGCGTGACGGCCGCCGCGGAGTTGATGTTGCGCATGATCCGGCCGGCGAGCTCGTCGACGACGCCCGCGACCCAGGGCGCGCGCGCGTCGTTCTCGACGCCGTGCGCGCGCCAGTCGGGCGCAGCGCGCGCGAGCACTGCCTCGAGCGCGATCGGCTCCCCGAGGTTCACGTGCACGCGGCCGAACTTCTCGCGCACGACGCGCAGCGTCCTCAGCATGTCGAAGACGCTTTCCTTCTCCTTCGGTTTGCCCGACAGCTCGTTCACGTAGGTCGTGGCCTCGACCACGCGCTCGTAACCGAAATACACCGGCACGAACACGATCGGTCGCACCGGCTCGCGCAGGTAGCTGCGGACGGTCATCGCCAGCATGCCGGTCTTCGGCTGCAGCAACCGCCCGGTCCGCGACCGGCCGCCCTCGATGAAGAACTCGATCGAGTGGCCCCGCGCCATGATGGTCGCGAGATACTTCATGAAGACGACCGTGTAGAGCGCATTGCCGCGGAAGCTGCGGCGAATGAAGAACGCACCACCTTTCCTCAGGAAGCGCCCGACCACCGGCATGTTGAGGTTGACGCCCGCGGCGATGTGCGGGACCACGTAGCCCTGCCGGTAGATCGCATACGAGAGCAGCAGGTAGTCCATGTGGCTGCGATGGCACGGGACGTAGATAACCTCATTGCCGTCGGCCACTTCCCCGAGGGTCTCGACGTGCCCCACGATCACGCCGTCGTACAACCGGTTCCAGAAGCGGCGCAGCCCCTGCTCCATCACGGTGACGAAACGGTGCGAATAGTTCGCCGCGATCTCCTCGGCGTACTTGCGCGCGGTCAGCAGCGCCTCGCGGCGCGTGGTCTGCCGCTCGCGCGCCTCGGCGGCGGCGGCGGCGCGCACCGCGCGGGTGCGCAGCACCGTCGCCACGATCGTGCGCCGATGCGAAAGATCCGGCCCGATCCGCGCGGCGCGTTGGCGGCGAAACTGCGCGCGAACGACGCGCGCGATGCGCCGCGCCTGCAGGCTCGGATCGCGACCCTCGACGAGGAGACTGCGCAGCGACACCGGGTCGCCCCATTCGACCATCGTCGCGCGACCGTTGAAGATCACCGTGAGCGCCTTGCGCAGTCGCGTGGCGAGGGCCCAGTCCTCCGACAGGAGGAGCCGTAGCCACGAGTCTTCTTTCTGGGGCGCGCGACCCCAGTACACCGCGGTCGGCACGAGATCGACGTCGAGGCCCGGATGCGCCTGCAGGATTTCGACCAGCTGGCGCAGCACGGCGGGCGGGCGCCGATCGATGCGCGCGCTGAACGCATTGAGCGGGCGGGAGAGGGAGAACGAGGCGCGAAAACGCCGCAGTTCCCCGGCCGCGAGGCGGCCGCCGGGGCGCGGCAGCTTGCCCGCGGCGCAAGCGTTCTGCAGCACGGCGAGGTCCGTGGAACTCTTGCGCTCGAGGAGATAGCAGACCGGCGCCGGGCGCGCCGCGAGCCGGGCCGCGAAATCGTCCGGGCGGACGGTCACGCGTACCCAGAGCGACAGCAGGCGACGCAGCAGCCATTCCATGGGGGTGCTACCCGCCGGTCATTGCAGGTCGTGCGGCAGGTCGAGCCCGATCAGGAAGTGCTCGAAGTAGAAACGGATCATCCGCAAATGGGTATGCAGCAGATGGTCGCTGTCGACGATGTGCAACGTCGCGCGGTACTCGCGGGCGAGACGCAGGCTGTCGTCGACCGGCACGACATCGTCGCGCCAGCCGTGCACGATCGTGAACGGGCAGTCGATCGAGCGGTCACGCAGCGGCGGCAGCTGATCGAAGTACACGGCCGGGGCCATCAGGAAGATACCGCGCGTGTGCAGCGTGGGCGCGGCCGCGAGCGAGATATACCCGCCCAGGCTCGAGCCGACGAGCACGAGGTCACCCTGGACGTCCTTGCAGGAATCGACGAGCTTGGTGATGCGATCCTTCGGCGAGTCGATGCCGCGATAGTCCGGAGTGAGGACTTCATAGCCCTCGCGCCGCGCGGTTTCGGCCAGCGCGATGATCTTGCGGCTGTGGGGCGACGAGTCCTTGCCGTGTGAGAAGACAGCTGTTCTGCGCATCCGCTCCATTGTAACGCGCCCGTTTCAATCCGAGGGACCGGGCTTCCACAGCCAGGCGTCGAGGTCGTCCGGGCGGGCGCTGCGTGCCAGGGGGACGACGCGGCCCTTCTCGACCGAACGCCCCTCGGCGCGCAGTCGTTGCGCCTGCTCCCGATGCGGGCGCGAGCCTTGCGGAAACGCGATCCGGCCGTTCGCGCCGATCACGCGGTGCCAGGGCACGCCCGGTCGGGCGGGCGCGGCCTTCAGCGCCACCGCAATCCAGCGCGCACGACGCGGCAACCCCGCCCGGCGCGCCACCTCGCCGTAGCTGAGCGTCTGACCGCGCGGAATGGCCCGCACCACCTGCCACACGCGCGCCATCGCGCTCGCGCGCTCATCCATAATGCCCTCCCGGGTCGGGATTGTAGGGGCTCGTGCGCAACTGGGAATTCTGGATCGACCGCGGCGGCACGTTTACCGACGTGATCGGTCGCTCGCCGGACGGGCGCCTGCACGTGCGCAAGGTGCTGTCGCAGGCGGCCGACCTGCCGCCGGCCGCCGATCCCGGCCTCGCCGCCGCGCAAGCGATCGTCGCGGCGCACGGCGACGGTCGCGACGCGGGCATCGCCGCCTTCAAGATGGGCACCACGGTCGCGACCAACGCGCTGCTCGAACGGCGCGGCGAACCGGTGGTGCTGGTCACGACGCGCGGACTGCGCGACGCACTGCGCATCGGCTACCAGAACCGTCCCGATGTCTTCGCCCGGCGGATCGAACTGCCCGAACCGCTCTATGCCGAGGTGATCGAGGCAAACGAGCGCATCGGCGCCGACGGCACGGTGATCGAACCGCTTGCGACCGAAGCCCTCGCCGCCGCACTGCGCGCCGCGCGTGCACGGGGCCGACGCTCCGTCGCGATCGTCTTCATGCACGGCTACCGCTTTCCGGAGCACGAGGCGCAGGCGGCACGCCTGGCGCATGACGCGGGCTTCGAGACGGTGGCGGCATCGCACGCCGTATCGCCGCTCGT
>CADEFQ010000004.1:108015-111882 GCA_902826635.1 uncultured Pseudomonadota bacterium | reverse complement strand
GGCGGCTCGGTCCTCGGTTACGAGGACGGCCGCATGCAGGTGGGACCGGCCTCCGCCGGCTCCCATCCCGGCCCCGCCTGCTACGGTCGCGGGGGCCCGTTGACGGTGACCGACCTGCAGGTCGCACTCGGCCGCCTGCAACCCGAATTCCTGCCGGCGGTGTTCGGCGCGACGGGCGACGCGCGCATCGACGACCGTGTCGTGCACACCGCGCTGCGTGCGCGCGCTCGCGAGATCGACGGTGCACGCCCGAGCGCGACCCGCGGCGAAGATCTCGCGTCCGCCTGGCTCGAGATCGCGATCGAGTCGATGGCCAATGCCGTACGACGGGTGTGCGCCGCGCACGGTGAAGACCCGGCGCGCTTTGCGCTCTTCTGCTTCGGCGGCGCGGCACCTCAGCACGCTTGCGCCGTCGCGGCCGCCTGCGACATGCGGCGGGTGGTGATCCACCCGCTTGCGAGCGTGCTGTCCGCCTTCGGCATCGGCATCGCCGACTGGCTCGAGACCCGCCGCCAGAGCCTGCGTGCACCGCTCGATGCCGCCGGCGTGGCCGCAGCACGCGCGGTGATTGAGGCGCTGGCGCGGCACGCCGCGGCGGCGTTGCCGAGCGGGTATCCGACGCGCCTGCGATGCGTGCTCGAAGTGCGCGCCGGCGACAGCGAGGCGACGCTCGACGTGGACGCCGACGATCCCGCGCCGCGCACCGCCTTCCTCGCGGCACAGCAGGCGCGTTACGGCTTCGCCGATCCCGCCGCCGCACTCACGATCGAGTCGGTGCGCGTCGAGGCGCGTGCGACACCGGCTTTTCCGGACCTGCAGGACGTCGCGTCGGAACCGCTCCCGGCGCTGCCGGAGCACGTGCGCGCCCGCTTCGGCGAGCGCTGGCACGACACTCGCGTCCTGCCCCTGGCCGGCGCCGCCCAAGTGGACGGCCCCGCGCTCATCGTCGATCCGAACTTCACGGTCGTCGTCGAGCCGGGTTGGCACGCGCACCGCGCGCCGACCGGAGAACTGATCCTCGCGCGGCGCGAAACCGCGCCGATCAGTGCCGTCACGCTTCCCGCGGCGGCGGGTCCCGACCCCGCGCGCATCGAGATCTTCGGCAATCTCTTCATGCATATCGCGACGCAGATGGGCAGCGTGCTGCGGGACACCGCGCAGTCGATCAACATCAAGGAGCGGCTCGACTACTCCTGCGCGCTGTTCGATGCCGGGGGTCGCCTGCTCGCGAACGCGCCCCACATGCCCGTGCACCTGGGTTCGATGGGCGCCTCGGTGCGCGCCGTGATCGAGCGCCACGGCGACACGCTGCGCGCGGGCGATGCCTGGCTCGCGAACAGTCCCTGTCACGGCGGAACACACCTGCCGGACATCACGGTGGTCACGCCGGTATTCCTCGCGGGCGGCCCGCGCCCGCAAGCCTTCGTCGCCTCGCGCGCACACCATGCCGACATCGGCGGCATCACGCCGGGTTCGATGCCGCCCTTCAGCACGCACATCGACGAAGAAGGCGTGCTGATCGAGGGCCTGAAGATCGTCGCGCAGGGCGCGTTCGATGAGACGGCGCTGCGTGCGGCGCTCGCGCACGCCCGCTACCCGGCCCGCAACCCGGACCAGAACGTGGCCGACCTGCGCGCCCAGCTTGCCGCCAATGCGCGCGGGCTCGAGGAACTCGCGCGCGCCACGCGCCGCCACGGTCTTGCGACGCTGCTCGAGTACTTCGGCCACGTGCGCGAGAACGCGGAAGCCTGCGTCCGCGCCGCGATCTCACGCCTGCAGTCCGGCCGGTACACGGTCGACATGGACGGTGGCCAGCGCATCGCCGTGCGCATCGACGTCGACGTCGCGCGACGGGCCGCCCGCATCGACTTCACCGGCACCTCGGCGCAGGGCGCGCACAATTTCAACGCACCGCGCGCGGTGACTACCGCAGCCGTGATCTATGTGTTCCGTACACTGGTCGATCGCGCGCTCCCGCTCAACGAGGGTTGCCTCGCGCCGCTCGAGCTCGTGATTCCGGAGGGCTCGATGCTCGCGCCCGGGCCGGGCGCGGCGGTGGTGGCCGGCAACGTCGAGACGTCGCAGGCGCTCGTCGATGCGCTCTACGGCGCGCTCGGCGTGCTCGCCGCGTCGCAGGGCACGATGAACAACCTCACCTTCGGCAACGCGGAACTGCAGTACTACGAGACCATCGCGGGCGGCGCCGGCGCCGGGCCCGATTTCGATGGCGCGAGCGCCGTGCAGACCCATATGACGAACTCGCGCCTCACCGACCCGGAGATCCTCGAACTGCGCTACCCGGTGCGGTTGCGCGAATTCGCGGTGCGCCGTGGCTCAGGTGGCGCAGGCAGGCAGCGCGGCGGCGACGGCGTCGTACGCGCGATCGAGTTCCTCGCGCCGATGACCGGCGCCATGCTCGCCAATCGCCGTCGCACGCGCCCCTTCGGCCTTGCGGGCGGTGCGGCGGGCGCCGCGGGCGTGACGCGCCTGCGACGCGCCGACGGCGAGGTCGTCACGTTCGCCGCGGCCGATCGCTTCGAGGCGCAGGCCGGTGACGTGATCGAGGTGCTGACGCCGGGCGGCGGCGGCTTCGGCGCGCCTGACGTATGATCGGGTGGCAATGGATGCGATGACGGGCGTGAGCCCGACCCTCGCCAAATGGCAGCGCATGGCGGGCAGCGGCTTCGGTCGCTGGCTGTTCGCGCGGGCGGTGAGCCGGCGCGCGCCCTATTTCGCGACGATCTCGCCGCGAATCCTCGAACTGCGGCCCGGCCTGTGCCGCGTCTCTATGCCAAAGCGCCGCCGGGTCGAAAACCACATCGGCACCGTACATGCCCTCGCGATGGGCAATCTCGTCGAGTTGGCCGCCGGCCTGGCCACCGAAGTCACGATCCCCGTTTCGATGCGCTGGATTCCCCGCGGCATGACGATCGAGTACCTGAAGAAAGCCGCGACGGGTGTCACCGCGACCGCGCGACTCGACAAGCCCACGTGGAGCAGCGCGGAAAACACGGGCGTCCTCGTGTCGGTCCACGACGCCGCGGGCGTCGAAGTCGTGCGGGCAGTCGTGACGATGTATGTGTCTACGCGCCAGGGCGCGCGGGAGCCGCCTCAGGCGTCGAGCGCGAGGCCCTGAAGGATCGCGGTCTCGATCTCCTCTTCGACGCGTTCGCCCGAGGTCGCGAGCCGGTTCACACTGACCGCACGCACGCTGCTCGCGCCCGACTGGTGCGTGATCAGGAAAGCGTGGAAGTCGCCCGCGCGCATCGGCGCGAAACCGACCAGCAGGTTCACCTTGCCGGCGGCGACGGTTTCCGGCGGGTTCAGGCGCTCGTCGCAGATCACGAACCAGCGTTCCGCACTGGTGCGCCCGACGAACGCGCCTTCGTCCTCGAGCCCGACGAGGAAGGCCTCGACCTGCGCGCGCAGCCGCGCCCAGGCGTCGGGCTGGTCGTGCTGAAACACGATCCAGCGTGTCCCTTCCTCGACCGACGCGAGGATGAAGAGCGCGAGGCGGCGCGCCGCGAGCCAGGTCCAGTCAGCCGGCCCCGAGCCTCCCGCGCCGAGCGTGCGCGGACTCGCGCCCTGTCGCGCGAGCGGCCGCACGGTCGTGAAGGTGTTGACGCCAAGTTGCGCGAGGCGCGAGCGATCGCTGTCCTCGATCGCGACGGCCGTGCGCAACGTCGGGCGCAGCACGGGCTCCTCGTTCTCGCTCGCGCCCCAGATCGGCGCCGCGGCGTCGCCCCGGGCGATGAGCCCCGCCGCAGCGCCGCAGGATGCGAACACTTCGAAGCGACCGCGCACACGATCGAGCGCCAGCACGCGCGGGAAGTACATCAGTGCCTGTTCGCTGCGAAATGGCCACGG
>CADEFQ010000004.1:50349-107915 GCA_902826635.1 uncultured Pseudomonadota bacterium | reverse complement strand
ACGAGCAGGCTCGCATGGCGCGACGGCGTGCGCAGTGGCCGCTCCCGCGGGACCGCGCCGCGCACGCGCACGAGGCGCGAGTCCGTGAGCACGGCGGCGACATGGCGATCGCTGCCGGACTGCACCGAGAGGCGGCGGAAGATCTCCTGGTCCTCGATGCGCTCCGAACCCGGCGTGCGGATGCGCTGCAGGACGAGATTGAAGCAGTCGTCCTCGTTGTCACCGATGCCGTCGTAATCGACCGAGGCGCGCAGGTACTCACGCGAACCGGGCGCGAGACCGACGAGCGTCAGCGGCTCGCTCCCGGTCCGCAGCGTAATCGTGGGCGGGCGCGCGCTGTTCGCGACGCGCACCACGATTGCCGTGCGCCCGCCGTTCTCGAAATATTGTTCGAGGGCGTAACTCATCGTCGAGGGCTGCCAGAGGCCGCCGAAGAGGCGCACGTATTCCGCGAAGCTGCGAACGACGATGGGCGTATCGACCGGGCCCTTGAGTGCGCGGCCGACGAAAGCAGTCACGCCCGTGCTCACGCGAGCGATCGCGTGTCCCGGTCCGTTCTGTTCTGCAATATTGAAACCAGTGACGGCGTCGGCCACTGATGCCCCCCGTGATCTGTCCGACTGTAGCATAACGGCGACAGTCCGAATCGGGCGCGGCGAGCGGTGCGTGTCAGCGGTCGGGGTGGGCGGCCCCGGGGTGGCGTTCCGGATTGCGACGATCCTGCTCGGCGCGCGCCGCGCGCGCGTCATCGCGCTTGCGCGCGATCTCGCCGAGCATCAGATCGAGCCATTCGGTCAGGCGTTTCTTGTTGTCGGTCATGGGTCAGTGCACGATTGCGTCGAGCGTCGCCGCGGTGATCGGATGATAGCCCGGTCGCGCCCGGGCATAAATCGCGTGCGCCCGTTCGGCGCCCGATGGCGTCTTCATCAGGCTCGTGTAGAGCGGCACGATCAGCTTTCGGCGGCCGACCGAGACGAGATACTGCTCGAGGCGCGGCCAGGCCGGAGCGTATTCATTGCGGATCGCGATCCCGAACCAGCTGAATGCAATTTCGCTGTTCGTCGCATCGGTGAGATGCAGCGCGGCGTCGAGCGCATCGAGCTGCGCGCGGGGCACGGACGCCGGCAGGTTGTTCAGGAAATACAGCCGTTCCTGCGTGGTCCAGCGCGCATACGGCAACGCTGCGGCAGTCGTCTCCCCCGCAAGGAAGGCCGTGCGCACCGCTTCGACCCTCATCAGCGCGTCCGATTGCGGGCGAATCGCGAGCGCCATCCCCGGCTCATCGATCCACCGGTGCAGCTCGGCCGCCGTCACCGCGCCCGGATGCTTCGACAGCAGCTCCGGTTCGAGGTACGCGAGGAATTGCTCGACGCTGATGCTCTCGAACGAGAAGTGCGCGAAATAAGCTTTCAGGAACGCGTGCAGCGACGCCGCGCCCACCCGCGACTCGAGCCAGCCGAGGAAAGCATGCCCCTTTTCGTAGGGAATATCGGTCACGCCCTCGTCCGGGTCGCGGCCACGCAGGTCGATCGCGAGGATCTGCTCGGCCGGCGGCAACGTCGCGACTTCGTTTTCCAGCGACTGGTAGCCGAGCAGGTCTTCCATTGCGGCGCGGCGCCGCCCGTACACCGCAGCCATGATCCGCCGCTCGAGGTAGACCGTGAAGCCTTCGTTCAGCCAGAAATCGCGCCACGTGGCATTCGTGACGAGATTGCCCGACCAGGAATGCGCGAGCTCGTGCGCGATCACCGACACGAGGCTGCGATCGCCCGCGATCACGGTCGGCGTGATGAACGAAAGGCGGGGGTTTTCCATGCCGCCGAACGGAAACGACGGCGGCAGGATCAACACGTCGTACCGGCCCCAGCGGTACGGGCCGAAGAGTTGCTCGCCGGTCTCGAGCATCTTTTCCGTGTCGGCGAACTCGTGCGCCGCCGCGTCGATCACCTCGGGCTCGGCATAGACGCCTGTGCGGGCGCCGATCGGCCGGAAGTCGATACGGCCCACCGCAATCGCGAGCAAGTAGGACGGGATCGGCTGCGGCATGTGGAAGCGGTACACGCCATCGGCACCCGGCGCCGGATCGTGCTCGGCGCCCATCAGCGCGCGCAGCCCCGGCGGGACGCGAACGGTCGCGTCGAAGCTCATGCGCACCTGAGGCGAGTCTTGCAGCGGGACCCAGCTGCGCGCGTGGATCGCCTGCGACTGGGAGTACAGGAACGGCTGCAGCTTGCCTGCGGTCCCGGCGGGTACGACCCACTGCAGGCCGGAAGCCTCCGGGCGCGTCGCGTAGTGAATGCGCACGACGAACGACTTCGCCGTTGACGGCAACGCGATCGACAGCGGCGCGCCGAGCGGCGCCTGTTCGGGACCGATCGAAAAGCTCAGCGGCATCGCCCGCACGCCGGCATCGGCGCCCGCACCGGGCTGCCATTCGACCGCGGAAACGTCGAGTCCGCGCGTGTCGAGTACGAGCGTGCGGCCCGTGCCCGCGATGCGATCGACGTCGAGGCTCGCGGTGCCCTTCAGGCGCCGCGCCGCAAAATCGACCGTGAGATCGAGCGCGAGATGCCGCACACGGAACTCGTCGACGTTCGCGAGCGTGTGGTAGTCCCGGCCGCTCTCGATCGGTGCCGACTCGTGTGCCTCGACCTCAGGGGCGGGCTGTGCCGCGCAGGCTGTGAGTGCGAGCGCGGTGAGAGCCGCGAGCAACTGTCCGCGTAGTGCGCGCGGCGGCATGCGATCAGCCCTGCGGCTTTTTCCCGGCCGGGGGCTTCGCGCTCGTCGCGGCGGGCGGCGCAGGCGCAGGCGTCGCCTGCTCCTCGTTGTCGGAAAACATTTCCTGGAAGGTCTGCTCGTCGATCGGCAGCCCCGACACGCCGTCCCAGGTTGCGCCGTCCGGCACCCGGTTTTCGACCACCGCCGCCGCCGCGACTTCCGCGTCGACGCTGGCGCTTGCGCCCGCGATCGGCGCCGGGATGCCGCGCGGCTGATGCGAAATCGCGGACACGGCGTCCCAGTCGATCGCTTCACCGCGGGCTTTCAGTTCCTTCTGGATGCGCGCTGCGAGTTGTTTCGTCAGCAGCTTCTTCTGTGCCTTCGCGAAGTCGCGCGGATCATCCTCGAGCACGTCATAGGCCTGAAGGTACAGCTTGTCTTCGTGCCAGCCGAAGAGGTACGGCTGGTTCACGACGCGCACCGGCGTGCCGATCTTCGCCATGTCGAACAGTTGCTCGATGTCTTCGGGATAGAGCCGGATGCAGCCGTGGCTCGAACGGATGCCGACGCCGTAGGGCTTGTTCGTGCCGTGCACCAGATAGGTCGGCCAGCCGAGGTACATCGCGCGATTGCCGAGCGGATTGTCGGGCCCGGCCGCTACGACCGCCGGCACCGGATCCTCGTTCTCGGCGTGCTCCTTGCGGATCGCGGCGGTCGGCCGCCACTCGGGGTCCTTTTTCATGCGCACGATCTTCGTCGCGCCGACCGGAGTCGCCCAGCCGACGCGCCCGATGCCGATCGGGTACGTGTGCACGACCTGCAGCTCCTTCGCCTTGCGCGGCTCGAAGTACCAAAGACGCATCGCAGCCAGGTTGATCACGATGCCCTCGCGCGGCGCATTCGGGAGGACGAAGCGGCTCGGCACCACGACCTCGCGCCCGGCGCCGGGCAGCCACGGATCCACGCCCGGATTCGCCCGCACCATCTCCTCGTAGCCGACGTTGAAGCGCCGTGCGATGTCGGAGAAGGTGTCGTCCTTGCCGACGACGGTCTTTTGCACCACGCCGACGACATCGTCGCGATCGGGATTGATCGTGAAGCGGCCGGTCGCGACAGGCGGCGCGTACTGCGGCGGCGGCGGGGGCTCGGGCGCCTTCGGCACGGGCTTGCGTGAAAAGGTGTCGCCAATCAGGGAGCAGCCGGCCAACAGGATGAGCGGCAGGGTGAGCGCACCGGTGCGAAGGAACGTATTGGGCATCAGGAAATTATCGCATCGTTGGAGAACAGCGAGTAGCCGGAATTGCGCGTGCTGTGTTCAGCCAAACCCTGAGTTCACCCGCCTAAAAGATGACCGGCGCGTTTCGCTGCTCGTTCCGGTCGCCGCCGTCGTTGGGAAAGTGCCGCGCCAGCACGTCGCCCACCGCGCGCACGCCGTCGGCCACGCCTTCGCCGTAGCGACCGGCACGGAACGCAGTCTGCATCCGGCGACAGATCGCCTCCCAGTCCGACTGCGGCACGCGCGCCGCGATGCCGCGATCGGCGACGATCTCGACATTGTGATCGGCCATCAGCACATGGATCAGCACGCCGTTGTTGCCCGCCGTGTCCCACACGCCGAGCAGGCCGAACACGGCGAGCGCGCGCTTGCGCGCCGTGACACCGTAGTAGAGATCGGACAGATCGAGCGCAGTTTCGATCGCGACCCGGATCTCGCCGGCGTGCCGGCTTTCGACCTCGCCGACCGCCCGTTCGATCGCCGTGCACGCGGCGCGATCGAAACGCCGGCGCGTGAGCCAGTAAGGCATGAAGAGATGTCTCAGCCAGCGCGACATTCACCAACTCCCCGAGGCGCCGCCGCCTCCAAAACCGCCGCCACCGCCGCTGAAACCGCCCCCTCCAAAGCCTCCGCCGCCGAAACCACCACCGCCCCAGCCGCCGCCCCAGCCACCGTGGCGTGGTCCGCTCGACCAGTTGGCACCGCCGAGCGCAGACATCAGCAGCGACAGGAGCCACGCGCCGATGCCGGCCACGATCGACAGGCCGAGTGCCGTGAGCATCACGTAAACGATGACGCCGATCGCGCCACCCGTCAGCAGTGAACCGAAACCACGCCCGAAGATCGCGCGCAGGATGCCGGACAGGATCAGCACGCCGAAGAACAGCATCGGCAGCAGTTGCAGCCCGACGGCCGGATTGTCCCCACCCTGCCACCCTTTTTCCGGTGGCGGCAGCGGCTCGCCGCGGATCACGCCGAGCATGCGATCGACGCCCGCATCGATACCGCCGTAGTAGTCGTTCGACTTGAACCGTGGTGCGATCACCTCGCGGATGATGCGACTCGCGATGGCGTCGGGCAGCACGCCCTCGAGGCCGTAACCGACCTCGATGCGCAGGCGGCGATCATCTTTCGCGATCAGCAGCAGCGCCCCGTCGTCGGGTTTCGCGCGCCCGAGCTTCCAGGCGTCGACCACCCGGATCGAATACTGCGCGATTTCCTCGGGCGCCGTGGTCGGCACCATCAGCACCGCGACCTGTGCGCCCTTCTCGCGCTCGAACGCCTCGAGCTTCGCCTCGAGCGACGCGCGCTCACCGGCCGTGAGCGTTCCCGTGGTATCGGTGACCCGCGCCGCGAGTGGCGGAATCGGCTGCGGGCCCTGTGCCAGCGCGGCAGCGCCCAGCAGGGCGAGCGCCGCGCCCACAGCGAGCGAGCGCATGGGTTTCATGACGGCAGCGCCCGCGCCCTCAGGTCGTCGGCATCATCGGCTTCGGCTCGGGCGCCCCCGGTGGCTTCGCGGCGCCGAAGTCGACGGCGGGCGGTTTTGCGATCTCCGCTTCGTTCTCGACCGCGAAGTTCGGCTTCACCTTGAACTTGAAGAGCATCGCCGTGAGGTTCGTCGGGAACGAACGGACGGTGGTGTTGAACTGCTGGACCGCGGCGATATAGCGGTTGCGCGCCACGGCGATGCGATTCTCGGTGCCTTCGAGCTGCGCCTGCAGTTCGAGGAAGTTCGTGTTCGACTTCAGGTCCGGGTAGTTCTCGGTGACCGCAAGCAGGCTCTTCAACGCAGTGGTCAGTTCGCCCTGCGCCGCCTGGAATTTCGCGAGCGCCGCGGGATTGTCGAGCAGCTCGGGCGTGACCTGGATCGAGCCGACTTTCGCGCGCGCCTCGGTCACGCCGAGCAGCACCGTCTGCTCCTGCTGCGCGAAGCCCTTCACGGTCGCGACGAGGTTCGGCACGAGGTCGGCGCGCCGCTGGTACTGGTTCACCACTTCGGACCACGCGGATTTCACCGCTTCGTCCTGCGACTGCAGCGAATTGTAGCCACAGCCCGAGAGCACGAGGCCCACGGCCGCAACGAAGACGAGTTTCAGCGCGCGCATGGTCTTTCTCCGTGTCTCGATGGATCGCTACCAGATTTTCACACGATCGGCGGGCGCACGATACAGTTTGTCGCCCACGTCGACGCCGAAGGCGCTGTAGAACTCGTCCACGTTCGTCACGACGCCGTCGACGCGGAACTGTGCCGGGCTGTGCGGGTCGGTCACGAGCCGCATCCGCAAGTTGTTTTCCCGGTACTTCCAGCGCCAGCCCTGGGACCACCCAAGGTAGAAGCGCTGATCGCCGGTGAAACCATCGATCTCCGGCGCGGGTTTGCCGCCGAGCGAGATCCGGTAGGCGCGATACGCGACCGCGATGCCGGACAGGTCGCCGATGTTCTCGCCGAGCGTGAGGCGGCCGTTCAGGTGCTCGCCGTCGAGCACCGTGTACGCGTCGTACTGCGCCACGAGCCTGTCGGCGAGCGCCTTGAAGCGTGCGGCATCCCCGGGCGTCCACCAGTCGCGCAAGTTCCCGTCGCCGTCGTACTGGCGGCCCGAATCGTCGAAGCCGTGGCTGATCTCGTGGCCGATCACGCCACCGATGGCGCCGTAGTTGACCGCGTCGTCGACCGACGCATCGAAATACGGCGGCTGCAGGATCGCCGCCGGGAACACGATCTCATTCATCACCGGGTTGTAGTAGGCGTTGACGGTCTGCGGCGTCAACAGCCATTCGGTCCGGTCAATCGGCCCGCCGAGCCGCGCGACGGTGCGGTTGAATTCGAATTCAGTCGCGCGCTGCACATTGCCGTACAGGTCGCCCCGCGTGATCGTGAGCGCGCTGTAGTCCTGCCACTTGTCGGGGTAGCCGACCTTCACGGAGAACTTGCCGAGCTTGACCTTCGCGGCCGCGCGCGTCGCGGGACTCATCCACGCGAGCGTGTCGATCGAGTGGTCGAACGCCTCGAGCAGGTTCGCAACGAGCGCTTTGATGCGCGCCTTCGACTCCGGCGTGAAATGGCGCGCCACGTATTCCTTGCCGGCGAGCTGGCCGACATTTGCGTCGACGAACGAGACACCGCGCTTCCAGCGCGCGGGCTGCTCCTGCACCCCCTGCAGCGCCTTGCCGTGGAAGTCGAAATGCGCCGACGCGAACGGCGCAGCGAGGTACGGCGCCGACACGTCGAGCAGCTCGAAGAAAAAGTATTCGCGCCAGCTCGACACCGGAGTCGCGCGGATCAGTTCCGACAGCGCCTGCACATAGGTCGGCTGGTTCACGTCGACCGCGGCCGCGGGCACGCCGGCCGCGTCGAAGAAAGCGGCCCAGTCGAAACCGGGTGCGAGCTGCGCGAGCTGTGTCGGCGTCTGCTTGTTGTAGGTCGCGACCGGATCGCGGTTCTGCACCTTGGTCCATTGCAACGCCGCGATCGCAGTCTCGAGCGCAGCGATGCGCTTCGCGCGCGCGGCGGCATTCTTCGCGCCCGCGAGCGTGAGCATCTGCCCGATGTACGCGAGGTGCTGCTTGCGAAACGCCGCGTTCTTCGGATCCTGCTTCAGGTAGTAGTCGCGGTCGGGCATCGACAGCCCGCCCTGCGCGAGAATGCCTATGTAGCGCGTGGCATCCCCCGCATCCTGCGAAACGAAATAGTTGAGCGGCACCCGCTGCAGGACGCGTTGCGACTCACCGAGGAAGCGCACCACGTCGGCCTGCGTGAGGATCTGGCGGATACGCGCAAACCGCGGCTCGAGCGGCGTGAGGCCCGCCGCGTCGACCGCCTGCTCGTCCATGAAGCTCGCGTACAGGTCACCGATCTTCTGCGAATCGCTACCCGGCGTTTGGTCGGTGCGCTGCGCAGCCTCCTCGGCGATGGCGCGCAGGTCGCTCTCGGCCTTCTCGTCGAGGATCGAGAACGTGCCCCAGCTCGAGCGGTCGGCCGGGATTTCCGTGTCGTCGAGCCACTTGTTGCCGGTAAATCCGTAAAGGTCGTCCTGCGGCCGCACGCTGCGGTCGTAACCCGCGAGCAGCAGGCCGCTCGGAAGCGGCGGCGCGGGCGGAACGACTGCGGCGGCGGGAGCTTGCGGGGCGGGAGCGGGCGCTGCGCAGGCGGCCAGAACCGTGACCGCGGCGGTGCTGAGGAGTGTTCGCATCGCATCAGTATAGCGGGCGATCACTCCACCTTGAGCGCAAGGCGCACACCGCTCGTCGCGCCGGCGTCCGATTCGCCGGTGACGACGAACACCCGCGCCGGGTCGAGTCCGGTGCTCGCGATGAGTGCGTCGCGCACGGCGTCGGCCCGCTCCCTCGCGAGCGCCGCCACTTCGGTGTCCGCGACGACGATGCGGGAGCGCAGCGCGGCTTCACCGGCATCGAGCGTGCGCAGCGCCCAGGCTGCCTTGTCCTCGTCCCTTGATCGCTCCGGCCGCGGCGCGGCTTTCTCCCCGGTCAGCTCGCGCCACGCGCCATCGAGCGCCGCCTGGTACGCGCCGGGATTGCCCGTGCGTAACGCGCGCACCGCTGCGCCCCCGAGCAACACATCGAAACGCTGCTCGGCGAGCGCGGCGCGATCGCGCTCCACATCCGCGACCAGGGGCACTTCGAGCTTGAGCTGCGGCCGATCCGTGAGCGCCTTGCCGACATTGGCGAGTCGCTCTTGCGCCGTCGCATCGAGTGCGGCGCTGCCGAACGCGAAATCGACGAACCTTACTTCCTCGCCCGCGCCGAACAACGAGCCGATCAATGCGAACGGTGCAGTGGCGACCTTCACGAGCAGGTTCTTCAGCGCCTTCCACACGAGCGGACCGACGCGGAACTTCGGGTCATCGAGCGATCCAGTGACCGGCAGGTCGAGGTCGATGACTCCATTCCTGTCCTTCAGCAGCGCAACGGCCAGTTTCATCGGCAGATGGAGGGCGGCCTCGCTGTCCACGCGCTCTCCGAGCGTGAACTGGTCGAGCACGAACTTGTGCCTTGCGTCGAGCTTGCGGTTTTCGATCAGGTATTCGAACTTCGCGTTCAGCTTGCCCTTCTCGATCTTGTAGCCCATGAACTTGCCGGAGTACGGCGTGAAGGTCGGCAGCTCGATGTTGCTGAAGCTCGCGGCGATGTTCGTGTAGGAACTCGCCGCGAGATAGTTGACCTGGCCGCGAATTTCGACCGGTGCGTAACGATCGACCTTGCCGTCGAGCTTCACGTCGGCCCGCGCGGCCGGATCCGAGGACAGTCCGGTCACGGTACCGCCGAGGCCCTCGATCCCGGTTGCGAAGTTCGGGCGGATCGAGAGGTCGGCGAAACTCGCCGCGCTTTCGGCGACACGAATGCGGTCGATGCGCATTTTCAGCGCGTTCCCCGGCGGCGGCGAAGCAGCGGGCGCGGCAATCCCGCGCGCCCGCACGCTCCGCAGCCGCGGTGGCGCGAGCACATCGGCAATGTTGGTCGTCTGATCGGGCGCGATCACGAACTTGAAATAGGCGCGGCGCGCCAGCACGTCGCGGATGCGCAGCGACGCCGGCGTCGACCGGTAGCTCACGCCCGTGAGCGCGAGTTGGCCGAATTTCACGAAATCCTCGCGCAGCGCGCGATCGACGCTGTGGAAGTCCGCGAGGGTCGCGCCGCCGTCGAATTCGACCTGCGCCGGCGCTCCGGCGGTCCGCGCCACGGCGGCCTTGCCCTGCACCGAGACTTGCCCGCTTTCCAGGATCAGATCGGTCGTGCGCTCGAGGTAAGGCTGCGTGAAAAGCACCGGCAGCTTCCCGGCGTTGATTTCGAACGCGCCGCCCGAATTGTCGAGCCGCCAGTCGCCTTTCACTTCGAGGTGACCGTCGTTGAAACCCGAACGGAGCGCAATCCTCACCGCCGCGGCGTCGGTCGCGTATCCGTCGACATCGAGTGCGAACGGCGCCATCAGGTATTTCACCGGCGTCGGCGCTTCCCGATCCTCGTACTCGATCCGCGAATCCGTGACGCGCAGTTGCGGCACTTCGATCTGCCAGCGATCGCGGCTCCCGTCCGGCGCGGCGGGCACGTCGGCGCGCCGGGGAGCCAGCGCTTCGAGGTTGATCCTGCCATCCTCGCCCGACCAGGCGCGCACGTCGAGACCGCGCACGCGAATCTCCGGCACGCGCACGAGCGAATCGTGCACGTCCACACTGGCCCCGCTCGCCGAGAGGCCCGCGATCCTGATCCAGTCGCTGTCCGACCCCGGGGCGCGCACGGCGAGATCGCGCGCATCGAGGTCGATGGCGGCGAGTTGGATACGCACGCCGCCCACGGTCGAGGCAACGCGGTAACGCGCCTTCACGTCGATACGGCCCGCCGGCGGCGCGATGCGATCGTATTCGCCGGCGAGCTGCCAGGCCGTGGTCGCAGCGAGCCCCTGCAACGCGAGCGCACCCTCGAGCGCGAAGGGCTGCACCGCGACCTGCCCGCTGAGCGTCAGCGCCTCGCCATGCGCACCGCGACCGGCGACATGAAAGCTGCCCTCGCCCCCGGCCATCGTCGAAAAGTTCTGCACGCGCACGTTGATCGGCGCGAAGCGTTCATGGATCGGCCGCGCCGGGCGCATGTCGGCCGCATCGATCTCGCCTTGGTTGATCCGGAAGTCGGCAATCTCGATGCGCAGCGGCTCGCCGGCGGATCGCGCAGGCGCGGGCGACGCCTTCAGAGCGAGCGCGTCGATGAGGTTCAGGCTGCCGTCGGCGCGCAGCACGAGATTGACGGTGGGCGCATCGAGTACGATCGCGCGCAGTACGACGGCGCGCCGCCACAGCGAGCTCAGTTCGGCATCGACGAACAGGCGCTTCGCGGCGAAGAGCGCCGTGCCGCCGGGTTCAGTCAGCGCGATATCCGCCACGTCGACGGACCATCGGAACGGATCGACCCGCACCTCCCCGAGCGCGAGCCGCTGCCCGGTCGCAGCGGCAACCGCCTGCGGGAGCTTCGACTGGATGAGACGTGGCGCAAGCCGGTAGCCCGCCCACGCATAGGCGCCGAGCAGCGCGGCGAGGATCGCAACGGTCCACGCGAGCGGTTTGATCCAGCGCATGGCGATCCCCACACCCGAAAAAAAAGACCCCGGTTTTTGAGGCCGGGGTCGCAGTATGCGGACTTTCAATGAAGGGAAGGAAGTCCGCCAGGGGATCTCAATGAATCAATGCAGCCTCGCCCAGTGCAAAATCCGGATGTCCTCGCAGTCGAGTTCGAAGCTCTGCGCGAGCAGCTTCGCCAGCTCGCCCGTGCCGGCGCGCTGATCGAGCTCTCGCCCCAGTTCGACCACACCGCTCCACTCATGCGCTTGCCGGGCTTCGTCGGCCGGGGTCACGAAATGCGTGTAATACCGCGCGGACATGGGGCCTAGGCTAGTCGCGCCGCCCCCGGGAGACTGTGAGCCCGGACACATTCCCCCGGGCAGCGGCCGCCGGAGATGAGAACTGGCGCAAAAAACACGAGAATCCCCGCCCCATGAGCCGCTATCGCCCGCCGCAGACCCCCGGTTCCCGCTTCATCACCGCCGAGGGTCACGCCCGCCTCAAGGCCGAACTGGAACGGCTCTGGCGGGTCGAGCGACCGCAGGTCACGCAGGCGGTCTCTGAAGCGGCTGCACAGGGGGATCGTTCTGAGAATGCCGAATACACCTACGGCAAACGGCGCCTGCGCGAGATCGACCGACGCGTGCGCTTCCTGCGCCAGCGGCTCGACGGCATGGTGGTGGTCGAACGGCCACCGTCCGATGCGCAGCGCGTGTTCTTCGGCGCGTGGGTCACGCTCGAGGCCGAGGACCGGCGCGAGCTGCGCGTGCGAATCGTCGGCCCCGACGAATTCGATGCGGCGCCGGGTTACATCAGCATGGACGCACCGCTCGCGCGCGCGCTCCTCGGCAAGCGACTCGACGACGAGGTCATCGTGCACGCGCCGGAAGGACAGCGCAGCTACGCGATCGTCGGCGTCGACTACCCCCGGTAGAGTCCGGCGAGCACCAGCAACAACCAAGGCATCGCACTCTCCAGACCTGGTGCCAATACTGTCAGAACACCCGCACGTTCTTGAACTGCCACGGATCGCTCTTGTCGATGTCCTCCGGAAAGAGGCGTTCGCGATCCGACAACGGTGTCCAGTCGGTGTATTCGCCGTGCATCGTGCCGAGGTACGGCGTGCAGATTTCAAGCAGCCGGCGATAATCGAGATCGTCGGGCTCCATCAAACCGCGATTCGGGTTCTCCATCGCCCAGACCATGCCGGCAAGGCAGGACACCGTGACCTGCAGGCTCGTCGCCTGGTTATGGGGCGCGAGCTTGCGCGCCTCCTCCACCGAGAGCTGCGAGCCGTACCAGTAGGCATTCTTCTTGTGCCCGGCGATCAGCACGCCGAGTTCATCGATGCCGCTCACGATGTCGTCCATCATGATGCGTTTCGAATCCTGGATTTCCCAGTTGCGGCCCTGGAACTCGTGCACCGAAAGCACCGCGGCATCGCTCGGGTGGTAGGCGTAGTGCACCGTGGGCCGATACAGGGGCTGCAGGGTTTCCTTCACCGAAAGGTAGTCGGCAATCGAGATCGCCTCGCCGTGGGTAATCAGGAACCCCATGAAGTTCTTCGACTTCGGCGTCCAGGTGCGCACGCGCGTGGCGGCTCCCGGCTGCATCAGGTAGATCGCCGCGCCGCAGCCGAAATCGTGGCGCTTGCCGTCACGCGGGAAGTTGCGCTCGTGCGTGCCCCAGCCGAGTTCCGCGGGCTGGCTGCCCTCGCCGACGAACCCGTCGACCGACCAGGTGTTCACGAATTCGTTGACGCGCTTCGGCTGGCTCGAGAGCTGCGTGTCGCGTTCGGCGATGTGGATCGTGGTGACGCCGAGCTGCTGCGAGAGCCTCGCCCAGTCCGCGCGGTTGCGCGGCGATGCCTCGACGCCGAGATCGGCCGCAATGTTGAGCAACGCCTGCTTGACGAAGTGCGACACGAGCCCGGGGTTCGCGCCGTGCGTGATCACCGCGGTCGGGGCGCGCGCGTTACCGTTGCGCAGCGCGAGCGCATCCTCGCGCAGCGCATAGTTGGTGCGCTTCGCGACGGTGATGGTGGGAGCGGTGTAACCGCCCGCCCAGGGCTCGATGCAGGTGTCGAGGTACATCGCGCCTCGCTCCCAGCAGTACTTCACGAGAGCGATACTCGAGACGTCGACCGAGACGTTCAGCACGAAATCGCCGCGGCCGACATTGGCGTCGAGGATGCGACGGAAGTTCTCGCGCGTCAGCGCTTCCTTGACGAACTTGACGCCGTACTGCGCGGCGACCTCGTGACCGCGGTCCTCGGCGGTGATGATGGTCATGCGTTCGGGCTTGATGCCGATGTGGCGCAGGATGAGCGGCAGCACGCCCTGGCCGATGCTGCCGAAGCCGATCAGGACGATGCGCCCCGGGAATTCGAAATAAACCTTGTGATTCATGCCCGGGAGGGTACCAACCGCCTCATGCGCTTGCCAGCTTGGGGGCCGCCTTCAGCCTGCGCGCCAGTGCGGCGGCCAGGTTTTCGCAAATCCCGGCAATGCCGCGACGCGATCGAGCCAGCGACCGAGGGCGGGATAGTTCACTTCGACCGGCAGGAATCGCGAGGCGAGCACGTTGGCGCCCGGCTTTCTCAGTGCGCGCAGCAACACCTGGATCGCAGGGTAAATCACCATGTCGGCCGCCGAATAAGCGTCGCCCACGATCCAGTCGCCCTTCGAGAGTCGCCCTTCGATCGTTCTCGCTTCGCTCGCGACCGCGAGCATGGCGCGCGTCAGTTCCCCGACGTTCTCTTCGCTCACGCCGCCCTCGAACAGCGCACGGACGATTTTCATCAGGTGATCTTCCGCGTACGCCTCGAACTCGCAGATGACCCGCATGATGACGCCGGCTTCTTCGGCGGTGCGCCCGAAGATCGGCGGCTCGGGGTACTTGAGGTCGAGGTAGTACAGTACGGCGACCGATTCGAACACGACATAGTCGTCGTGCTTCAGGATCGGAAGGCGGCCGCGCGGGTTCATCGCGACGATGTGCGGCGCCTTGTGCTCCTGCAGGGAAAACTGCAACAGGTGGCTGCGGTATTCGAGCCGCTTGTGTTCGAGCGCCAGCAGCACCCGCCACGAATAGGGGCTGCCGCTCCCCCAGTAGACGTCGATCATGTCAAAATTGTCGCATGTATTCGACGCTGATCGATGTTTCCCAGCTCGGCGCGCTGGTCGGCCGCCCGGAAGTGGTCATCCTCGACTGCCGCTTCGAGCTCGCCGCACCGGACGCCGGTGCCGCCGCGTTTGCAGCGGGGCACATTCCGGGCGCGCAGTACGCGCACCTCGACCGCGACCTGTCGGGCCCGGTCGGCCCGGCCACCGGCCGCCATCCACTGCCCGATCCGGAACGCCTCGCGATCACCTTCGGTCGATGGGGCATCAATTCGAACGTACAGGTCGTCACCTATGACGCCGGGCCCGGCGCCTACGCCGCGCGAGCCTGGTGGCTGCTGCGCTGGCTCGGGCACGAGGCAGTCGCCGTGCTGAACGGTGGTTACGCCGCGTGGCAGGCCGCGGGCCTCGTCGCAGAAACCCACCTGCGCCGCCGTGACCCGCGGCTGTACGTGCCGCGGCTGCAGCCCGACCGATCGGTCACGACCGCCGACGTGATGAAGCAGCGCGCGGAGAATGGCATCCAGATCGTCGATGCGCGCGGCGCCGATCGCTTCGCGGGGCAGAACGAAACCATGGACCCGGTGGGCGGACATGTGCCGGGCGCGCGCAATCGTCCGTTCACCGACAACCTCGGTCCCGACGGGCGCTTTCTGCCCGTGGACACGTTGCGGGCGCAATGGGAGGCGGTCCTCGCCGGCCGCCCGGCCACCGAACTCGTCTCGATGTGCGGCTCCGGCGTCACGGCCTGCCACAATCTCCTCGCCCTCGAACACGCCGGCCTCGAGGGCTCGCGGCTGTACGCGGGCTCCTGGAGCGAATGGGTGCGGGACCGGACGCGGCCGGTCGCGACGGGCAACACGTGATTTGCTATCGTGCGCGCCCTTTTTTCGGAGCAGCACGTGGCCGCTGAAGCGAAGCCGGGGCTGAAGCCCTGGAGTACCGAGGACTCGGCCGAGCTCTATCAGGTCGCCGCATGGGGCAAGGGCTATTTCGGAGTCAACCCCGCCGGCCATGTCGTCGTGCGGCCCGACACGACCGGCGCGCGCGAAATCGACCTCTTTGAAGTCGTCCAGGGCCTCAGGGCGCGTGACCTCACCACCCCGGTCGTGGTGCGCTTCTCCGACATCCTCGCGCACCGCCTGCGTCACCTCGCCGACGCGTTCGCGCAGGCGATCGCCGAAAACGAATACCGCAACGCATACGCGGCCGTGTTCCCGATCAAGGTGAACCAGCAGCGCCTCGTCGTCGAGGAAGTCTTCCGCTACGGCGCGGATCACGGCTTCGGCCTCGAAGTGGGCTCGAAGCCCGAGCTGCTCGCGGTGATGGCGATGACCGAGGGTTCGTCGGATCGCCTGATCATCTGCAACGGCTTCAAGGACGACAGCTACATCGAGACGGCGATCCTCGCGACCAAACTCGGTCGCACGATCATCCCGGTGGTCGAGAATTTCACGGAGCTGCACCTGATCCTGAAACACGCCGAAAAGCACGGTGTGCGCCCGCGCATCGGCGTGCGCGTGAAGCTCGCGAGCGAAGGCTCGGGCCGCTGGCGCGATTCGGCCGGCGAGAAATCCAAGTTCGGCCTGTTCATCACCGAGATCCTGGAGGCGATCGAAGTCCTGCGCGGCCGCGGCATGCTCGATTGCCTGCAGCTCGTGCACTGCCACCCCGGCAGCCAGCTGCAGGACATCCGGCGCGTGAAGGACGCGATCAACGAGCTCGCACACGTCTACGCGGAGCTCTCGAATCTCGGCGCGGGGCTGCGCTACATCGACGTGGGCGGCGGGCTCGGCGTCGACTACGACGGCAGCGGCACCAATTTCCCCTCGTCGATGAACTACACGGTGGGCGAGTACGCCAACGACGTCGTCTACCGCATCGCGAGCGTGTGCAACGCGCGCGGCATCGCGCATCCGATGATCATCAGCGAGTCGGGCCGCGCGATCGCGGCCCAGCACAGCGTGCTGATCTTCAACACGCTCGGCACCTCGGCGCTCGATCGCTTCCGCGTCGCGGGCCGGGTGGAGCTCGACCACGACGGCGACGGTGAACTGCCGCAGCCCGTGCAGGACCTGTTCGAGGCCTACAACACGATCAGCGCACGGCGCCTCGTCGAGTGCTATCACGATGCGCTCACGGCCCGCGAACAGGTGCTGCAGATGTTCAACCTGGGGCTCGTGTCGCTCAAGGTCCGCGGCCTTGCCGAACGCCTCTTCTGGGCCACCTGTGCACGCATCCGCGATTTCTGTCGCAAGCTGGACGAGATCCCCGACGAGCTCGCGGGGCTCGAGGAAATCCTCTCCGACATCTACTTCTGCAATTTCTCGGTGTTCCAGTCGCTGCCGGACAGCTGGGCGATCGAGCAGCTGTTCCCGATCATGCCGATCCACCGGCTCGATGAGCGCCCGGCGAGGAAGGGCGTGCTCGCCGACATCACCTGCGATTCGGACGGCAAGATCGACCGGTTCGTGTCGCATCGCGACGTGAAGCGCACGCTCGAGCTGCACGAAGTCGGGCACGACGACGAGTACTACCTCGCTGTCTTCCTCGTCGGCGCCTACCAGGAAACGCTGGGCGACCTGCACAACCTGTTCGGTGACACGCACGTCGTGCACATTCGCCTGCACGAGACGGCCGGCTGGGCGATCGACGAAATCGTCAAGGGTGACACCGCGAACAAGGTGCTCGAATACATGGAGTACGACGTCGAGGAGCTGTACCCGGCGCTCGCGCGCGATTGCGAGCGCGCGATCCGCGAAGGCCGCATGACGATCGTCGAAAGCCAGGCGTTGAAGCGCTTCTACGAAGGCGAGCTGAACGGCTACGCCTACCTCGAGCCGGCCTGAGGTCGCACCCGCATGGAAATCCGGACTTTCCTGCTGATATTCGGCACCGTGTTCATGGCCGAACTCGGCGACAAGACCCAGCTTGCGACCCTGCTCTACGCCTCCGAGGGCAAGGTCGGGCGCGGCAGCGTCTTCATCGCCGCCGCGCTCGCGCTCGTCGCGTCGACGGCACTGGCCGTGCTCGCCGGCAGCTTCGTCGCGAAGTACGTGCCGGTCCGCTACCTGCAGGTCGCGGCGGGCATCGGCTTCGTCGTGATCGGGTGCTGGACCCTGTATTCGGCAACGCGCAGCTAGGCGCGCACACTCAATCGAGCTCGAGCGTGCCGCCGCCGATGCGGCGCACGGCGCCGCCCACGCGGATCCGCCGCTGCGCGTCAATCGACAGGTGCAGCGTCGAAGGGCGCCGGATCGCATCGCCTTGCAGCACCCGCCGCGACAGCGGCAGCGTCGCGCCGCCGGCGAGATACCACCCGCCGAGATTGGCGCAGGCGGAACCGGTCGCCGGGTCCTCCCGGAACTCGTCGCCGTTGTCGAAAAAGAAGCGCGCCACGATGTCGTCGCCCGCGCCCGGCGCAAAGAGGAGCGCGTTGGTGTGACCCTGCGAGCACTTGAACGCCCCGAGGCGCTCACCGACGGGGCGAGCGCGTTCGACGTCCGCCGCCGAGCGCAGCGGTACCATCAGCTGCTCGGTGCCCGCGCTCACCCACAGCGGCCGCTCGAGCACCGCCGCAGCCTCGAGGCCGAGCGCAGCCGCGATCGCTGCGCGATCGGCGGCGGGCTCGCGATGCGTCGGCGCGTTGGCAGCGAGGGTCCAGGTATCGCCGTCGGCGGTCACCGGAATCACGCCCGCGGGCATCTCGAGCGTGACCGAATCCCCGCCGTGCAGCAGCCGAACGATGTGCGCGGTACCGAGAGTCGGGTGTCCGGCGAAACTCATCTCGTATTGCGGCGTGAAAATCCTCACCGCGGCCCGTGCACGCGTCGACGGCGCGAGGAACGTCGATTCGGAGAGGTTGAACTGCAGCGCGAGCGCCTGCATGCGCGTGGCATCGAGCGCCGGGTGCGGCTCGAAAACCGCGAGCGGATTGCCGCTGAGCGCGCTCGCGTCGCGGGTGAAGACGTTCAGCAAATGAAAGGTGAGTCGCATGCCCCGAGCATATCGCGCCGACCGGGTTTAATATGTCATGGGTTCATGACAATCCGAGGGTCCCACTGATGAGTCAATTACCGTTCGCTCCGCGCCGTTGGCTGCTGGCCGCGGCCCTGCTCGCCGTCGCTGGCGCCGCTCAGGCCGGCAAGATCGACCTGGGCACGCCTGAAGGCGCCAACCTTGCCCTGCGCAAGGTGCAGTGCTCCGTGAAGGACAACGAGCCTGTCATTTTCTACTGGAACGGCGCCCTGTTCAGCCGCGTCGAGGGCGAGCCCGATCGCCAGCTGTTCCACGTCGAGGCGATGAACATCCGCGCCTGCGTCACGGTGAAAGACCCCGTGAAGGGCACCGGCTGGCGACTCGTATCGCGCGAACTGCTGCTCTACATGGACCCGAAGACCCACGAGGTGCTGAAGACCTGGGTCAACCCCTGGACGGGCAAGACGGTCGACGTCCTGCACATCGACAACGATCCGGTGAACCAGCCGCCCGTGTTCCAGATCGGGCGCGATGGCAAGCCGATGACCTGGACCGCCGACATGGTCGGTGACCAGTGGTGGCTCACGCTCCCGGTCCCGCTCTTCTACGACAACCCGCTCGGCGGCCCGTACCAGAACTACGTCGGCGGCAGCTATCACGCGACCGAGATGTTCAATTTCCTGGGCGACGTGTCCGACATCACCAACGACAAGCGCAACACCGCCAATGTGCGGGTCGCCTGGGTGCGCCTGTCGAACTGGCTGCCGTGGATGGAAATGGGCGATCGGCAGGGCCTCCTGTATTTCCACACGACCGGCCGCAAGATCGACAAGTTCGAGGACATGCCGGCAGTGCTCCGGCAGGAAATCGAGACGAACTATCCGAAGTACAAGTCGCCGCCGCCGGGCGACGACACGCGTCCGAACGAGACGAGCTGGACGTACTTCAAGAAGAAAGTACCGCCGAGCGCGCCGCCGGCCCGGCACTGATCGATGCGGGGGCCGGGACGGACGGCCCCCGTTTACTTGCCCGTTACGCGGGGAGTAGCATCTTTTCGTCCGCCTTTCAGATGGGATGACGGGATGACGACTATCTACGTGGGTAATCTTCCTTTCAACGCGACTGAACAGGATGTGCGCGCGCTCTTCGAGGCGCACGGCACCGTCGAGTCGGTCAAGCTGATCAACGATCGCGAGACGGGCCGCCCCCGCGGCTTCGGCTTTGTCGAGATGCCGCAGGGCGATGCGCAGGGCGCGATCCAGGCCATGAACGGCCGCGACATGGGCGGCCGCCCACTGCGCGTCAACGAGGCGCAAGAACGCCCGCAGCGACCCCGCACGAACGGCGGACCTTTCCGCCGCTGAGAGTGGGTGCCGGGTTTATCGAATAACCGAAAACCCGGCACCTGTTCTGGTACGTTAGCGCCTCCTGATAGCGGGGGACGGGCCATGGTTCACGCGAAGAAATCGATGTTGGCGCTGTTCGCGACGACGGCGGCGCTGGCGGGTTGCCTGACCACTTCGAGCACCCGCACCGCGACCGCGGCCGACCTCGATCGAATTCTCGCCGGCGATCATCGCAGCGAAGAGAATCGCGCCCGCGACACCTGGCGCCATCCGAAGGAGACCCTGCTTTTCTTCGGCATCCGCCCCGAGCAGACGGTCGTCGAAGTGTGGCCCGGTGGCGGCGGCTGGTACACCGAAGTACTCGCGCCGCTCCTTGCTGAAAAAGGCAGGTTGTACGCCGCGCAGGTCCCGCCCAACCCGGAAAGCAAAGGCGCGACGGCGACGCTCAAGTCCTACAACGACAAGCTCGCCTCGCGCCCCGATCTCTACGGCAAGGTGACGGTCACGGCGATGGGCCCCACCAGCACTGCGGACATCGCGCCTCCCGGCAGTGCAGACCTCGTCGTCACCTTTCGCAACATCCACAACTGGATGGGCCGCGACTACGCCCCGCAGGCCTTCGCTGCGATGTACAAGGCGCTGAAGCCGGGCGGCACGCTCGGCGTGGTCGAGCACCGTGGCAACCCGGCCGTACCGCAAGACCCGAAGGCGGCGAGCGGTTACGTGAACGAGGATTACGCGATCCGGATGATCGAGGCGGCCGGCTTCCGGCTCGTCGCGAAATCCGAAGTGAACGCGAACCCGAAGGACACCAAGGACTACGAAAAGGGTGTCTGGACCCTGCCGCCCAATTACGCGCGGGGCGACCAGGATCGCGCGAAGTATGCGGCGATCGGCGAAAGCGACCGTTTCACGCTGAAGTTCATCAAGCCGTCGGGCGGTTAGCCGCCGCTACCACATGCTCTTGACGCGCTCGACGGCGTCGAGCGCCGACTGTCCGGTCTCGGCAAGCGTCGCCTCGCCGAGATTCAGGCCCTGGAAGGAGACGGCGTCGAGCGTCTTCACCACTTTTTCGCTCATGAAGCGGCTCTTGCCACCGTACACGTGCGCATCGCCGTGCTTCGACTGCTGCGTGATCGGGAATCTGAGCGGCTGCACGAGCTGAAGATCGTCCTTCGCCCGCGTCATCGCGACATACAGCAGCCGCCGCTCCTCCTCGATCGTCTCGGCGCGCCCCGTCGCGAATTCGGACGGGAAGCTGCCATCGACGACGTTGAGCACGTACACCGTGTCCCACTCCATGCCTTTCGCCGAGTGCACGGTCGAAAGCACGAGATAGTCCTCGTCGAGCAACGGCTGGCCGGCGAGATCACCGCTCGCCTGCGGCGGATCGAGCGTGAGCTCGGAGATGAAGCGCTCACGCGACGGGTACTGGCCCGACAGCAGCTCGAGCTGGTCGAGATCGCCGATGCGCGTGTGCACGTGCTCGTAGAGGCGCTCGAGGTGCGGGCGGTACCAGGTGCGCACCTGATTCACCTGCCCCGGCCATGGCAGCCCGGGATCGGCCAGCGTCGTCAGAAGCTCCACCAGTTTCTTCCAGTCGAGGGCACTATCGGCGGGCGGCTCGAAGCTGCGCAGCGCCGCGAAGTTGCCGCCTTCCTTCACGAGATGATCGAGCGCTCGCCGTGCGTTCGCGGGGCCCATGCCCTTCAGCAGCTGCAGGACGCGAAACCCCGCCATCGCGTTGCGCGGGTTGTCGAGCCAGCGCAGGATCGCGAGCAGGTCTTTCACGTGCGCCGCCTCGAGGAACTTGAGGCCGCCGTACTTGATGAACGGGATCTTGCGCTTCGAAAGTTCGATTTCGAGGAGATCGCTGTGGCTCGAGGAGCGGAACAGCACCGCCTGCCGCCGCAGCGGCACGTTCGCCTCGCGGGCCTTCAGCACTTGCGCGCACACGTACTCGGCCTGCGTCGGCAGGTCCTCGACCGTCACGAGGCGCGGCCGCGAGCCCGCGCCACGCAGCGACAACAGGTGCTTGCGGAATTGCTTCGGCGCCTCCGCCATCAGCGCGTTCGACACGTCGAGCACCGACTGCGTGGAGCGGTAGTTCTGCGCGAGCGCCACGATCTCCGCGCGCGGCGTGAACCGATCGGGAAACTCGAGGATGTTCTCGACCGTGGCCGCGCGGAACGAATAGATCGCCTGCGCGTCGTCGCCGACGACGGTGAGACCCCGGCCCTGCGGCGCGAGTCCGTAGAGGATGCCCGCCTGCAGGCGGTTCGTGTCCTGGTATTCGTCGACGAGCACGTGGTCGAAATGCGCCGCGACGTGCTGCGCGAGCTTCGGCTCGCTCATCAGGATGTGCCAATAGAGCAGCAGGTCGTCGTAGTCGAGGATCGAAAACTTCTGCTTGCGCTCGACATAGGTACGAAAGAGCCTCGTGAGATCGGCTTCCCACTGAAGGCACCAGGGATACTGGAGCTCGAGCGATTCCTTGAGCGATTTCTGCGTGTTGACGCGGTACGAATAGATCGCGAGACAGGTGTCCTTGCGCGGGAAGCGCTGCTCCTTGCCCGCAAACCCGAGCTCCTGGCGGATGCCGTCGATGAGATCGGCCGAGTCCGTGCGGTCCATCACCGAGAACTGCGGGTCGAGGCCCAGCTGGCGCCCGTAGTGGCGCAGCAGGCGGTTGCCGACCGAGTGGAAAGTGCCGGCCCAGCCGAGGCGCTGCAGGATCGTCTGGCTCACCCCACCGAGCACATCGTTGAGCGCGGCTTTCGCCACCTCGTGCGCGCGACGGCGCATCTCGAGCGCCGCGCGACGCGTGAAGGTGAGCATCAGGATGCGGGCCGGATCGACGCCGTGCATCGCAAGGTGCGCGACGCGGTGCGCGAGTGTGTTGGTTTTGCCGGTGCCCGCGCCGGCGATGATCAGCAGCGGGCCGGCGTGGAAGCCCTGCTGGCCGACCGGCTCACCGTAGGTGACGGCCCGGCGCTGGGCCGCGTTCAGCTTCTCGAGATGCGCAGACTTCGACATGGCCGTGCAATATACGATCCGACCGGCCTCGCCGCCACGAGAAGCGGTGCGCACGGGGCCGCGTCCAGGGTTGTCCCACGTCACAGATTGCCGGATCATGCGCAGCCATCACGACGATTGGTGTCTCCATGGCGGATGAAACACTCGGTGTGGGCGGCCTTGCGCTGCGATTCGCGTTTGCGCTCGCGCTCGTCCTCCTTACTTTCAACCCCTCCGGCCACTCCTACTATCACTGGATCGCGGCCGGTTTCCCGGCGATCGATGCGCTGCAGGCGCTCGCGGGCGTCGCGCTGCTGATCGGCTGGGTGGTGTTCATCACGGCCACCTTGCGTTCGCTCGGCTCGGCCGGGGTGCTGCTCGCGCTCGCCTTCTTCGCCGCGCTCGTCTGGGTCGCCGTACAGTTCGGCTGGCTGACAGCCGGCACGCGCGCGTTCGTGTGGATCGGGCTCGTCGTCACGGCGGCGATCCTGGCGATGGGCGTGTCGTGGTCGCATTTTCGCCGACGCCTCACGGGGCAGGCGGACGTCGACGAGGTCGACAGCCGATGAAGGCGAAAGCACCGAAGCGCCCGCGTGCGCAGCCGAGGGCGCTGACGGCCCTTGGCCTGCGCCCGTCGTCGCGGCGCGCGCTGCCCGCCGATCTCGCCCGGTATTTCCGGGCCTGTGAAGACAAGATCGGTTTCCTGCCGAACGTGCTCGCGGCCTACAGCTTCGATGCGGCGAAGCTGCGCGCGTTCATCGACATGTACAACGACCTGATGCTCGGGGACTCCCGCCTGACGAAGCTCGAGCGCGAGATGATCGCGGTGGTGGTTTCGGCCGCGAACCGCTGCTACTACTGCCTCGTCGCGCACGGCCAGGCGGTGCGCGAGTTGTCGGGCGACCCCACCCTCGGCGAACTCCTCGTGATGAACTACCGCGTTGCACGCCTTCCGGCGCGCCAGCGCGCGATGCTCGATTTCGCGCACCGGCTCACGGTGGCTTCGGCCGAAACCGGCGCGGCGGATCGCAAGCCCCTCACGCGCGCCGGCTTCAGCGCGCGTGACATCTGGGACATCGCGGCCGTCACCGGTTTTTTCAACATGACGAACCGGCTCGCGACCGCCACCGACATGATGCCGAACTCCGACTACCACGCGCTCTCGCGCTGAACACCCCGGGGCCACGGATGCTGATTTCGAGCGAGACGAAGTTCCGCGGCCGCATCGTGACCGGCAACGTCGAGGTCGTCGAACTGCCGGACGGACAGCGTGTCACCCTCGACATCATCCATCACCCGGGCGGCGCCGCCGTGGTCGCGGTCGATACCTCGCGTCGCGTGTGCCTGCTGCGCCAGTACCGGCACGCGGTGGGCGGCTGGGTGTGGGAGCTGCCCGCGGGCAAGCTCGAGCCCGGCGAGCCGCCGCTTTCGACGGCGCAGCGCGAGATCGTCGAGGAAGCGGGCGTCAGCGCCACGCACTGGGAATCGCTCGGCAGCGTGATCAGCTCGCCGGGCGTGTTCACCGAAACGGTTCATCTGTTCCTCGCCACCGGCCTCGAACCTGGCACGCAGCAGACCGAAGCCGGCGAGCTGCTCGAAGTGCATTGGGTGGCGCTCGATGAGGCCTGTCGGCGCGCGCTCGCGGGCGAGATCAGCGACGGCAAGACCTGCGTCGCGTTGCTGCGGGCGGCCAGCCGCCCCGGGATGTGACCTGTTCCGCGGTTCGGGCTCGCCGCGGGCCCTAGAATGGGTCTGATCGTGCCAGACGACAGACGTAAACCCCCTGCGCCCGGCGCGCGCCGAGTCGCGCACATCGTGCACGATGATCGCGGCAACGCAAGCGTCGAATGGCAGGAAATACCCGATGACCGCACCGGGTCGTTCGCGCGCCCGACGTTCGAGATCGAAGGTGAGCGCGCGGAGAAGAGCGATAATCCGTACGACTGCACCTACCCGGCCGGCGCGCAGGACAAGCGCGGCGCGACGACGCGCACCAACCTGCGCAAGCTCTCGGAGTGGATCAAGCTGAAACGGGAGATCGAGGCCCGCAAGGTTCGCGATGACGACGGGGAAGAGTAAGGACCTGCACCGTCAGGCGCAGTGTTCGATGTACGCCAGCTTGCGCGATTCCGGCAGCCGGTAGAACCGGCGCAGTTCCGCCATCGTTTCCTGATAGGCCGCGGCCGCCGGATTGCGCAGGCGCTCTTCCATGCGGCGACAGAATCGCGCGGCGTAGTCGCTCGCACGCCGATAGAGCGCCGCGCGTTCGCGCGGCAGGCCCGGATCGATCCGGGTGCGCGCGAACAGGGCCCGGTGCAACTCGTGTGGAAAGTATCGCGGCACCTGTCGTCGCAGCAGCCACAGCGTCGCGACGTACTTGTCGACCTCCGCCTGCGTCTCGAGCTCGAGTCGCGACACCTCGCGATCGAAGCTGGCGTGAAACGCGAGATAGTGGAAGTGGCTGACGCCCTCGAGCGCGGTCCAGCAATCGGCGAGGTTGGCGGCGGTGAGATGTTCGAGCGGATCCGCCGTTGCGAGCCGCTCGAGCACCTGCGCATCGAGATAGAGCGCGATCGACATTTCGTCACCGTCGCGCGCGACCAGCAGTTGCTCGTCGCAGGCGGCCGTGCGCGCGGCGCCCGGTACGCAGGCCGGGTCGGTCACGAGAAAGTCGTAGACGTCGTGCGCCAGCGGCACGTCGTAGATACCGGCGAGCAGGTCCTGCAGGGCGTTGAGCACCATGCAGCGTCTCCCCTCAGTGCTGGAATGCGGTGCGCGCACCGGCCGACGGCGACACGCCGAGACCCGAAAGCAGGTGCTGCGCGCGGCGGCTGCCGGTTTTCAGCCAGACCTCGTAGAGGCGCAGGATGTCCCGGTCGCTGTGCTGATAGCCCGCCTCGCTCACCTCGTTGAGCGCGTCGACGAGCGGCTGGAACTTCGCGGCGAGTTCGCCGAACACCGGCCCGAGGGCCGCGCGTCCGCTGCGACTCACCGCATCCGACAGCGTGCCGTAGGCGCGCCCCCCCATCGCGACGTGATAATCGATGTCGATCAGCTTGCGCGCAAAGCCCTGCGCGAAAAAGCCCGCGACGAACAACGAGACATCGCCAAGCCGCTGCAGTCCGACGCAGCGTTCCCGCGCGCTACGCGCCTCGAGCGCTTCGGCGAGCATCACGACGAGCGGCTTGATGCGTGCGCCGTCCGGCGTCTGCTCGAACAGCGCTTCGGAACGCGCGAAGAGGGTCAGCAGGTTCACCACGTACTGCTCGGTTTCAGCGCAGACCTCGACCCGCTGATGCTCGAGCGCCGCATGCAGCGAATCGCGGAAGTACTCTCGCAGGCTGTGCACCGTGAGGACCATGACCCCAAGATTCCGCCTGCGCGGCTGAACAAACCGTGAACACGCGCAGGGTTTGCGCAATTGCAAAACTGCGCCCGGAACTGGCAGCCACGCGGTTACACTGCTGATTGCGACGGGGGTCACAACGAATGACGCGATATCAGTGGCTGGTGCTCGCGGCCGCCTGGCTCGGCTGGGGCTTCGACGTGTTCGACGCCCTGCTGTTCAACTTCGTCGCACCGAACACCGTGCCGACGCTGCTCGGCCTTATGTACGGCAGCGATGCCGCGCGCGATGCAACGGTGCTCTGGACCGGCATCCTCTCCTCGATCCTGCTCGTCGGCTGGGCGATCGGCGGCGTGCTGTTCGGCTGGTACGCGGATCGATACGGCCGCCGGCGCGCGCTCTTCGTGACCGTTGCGATGTACGCGGTGGGTACCGCGCTCTGCGCGGCGGCGACGGACATGGGCCAGCTCGTCGCCTTTCGCGTGCTCGCGAGCCTCGGCATCGGTGGCGAATGGGCGGTCGGCGCCGCGCTCGTCGCGGAGACCGTCCCCGAGAACCGCCGCGTGTTCGCCGGCACGCTGCTGTACACCGCTTCGCCGCTCGGATTGCTGCTCGCCGGCGCCGTGAACTACCAGGTGGCAGGCGTCTGGTTCGCGGACGATCCGGCCAATTCGTGGCGCTACGTGTTCCTGTGCGGTCTCGCTCCGGTGGCGCTGGCGTTTGCGGTGCGCGCGTTCATCCATGAGCCGGACGCCTGGAAACGTGCCCGCGCCACCACGGCGCCACCGTCGCCGCGCGAGCTGTTCGCGCCGGGTGTGCGGCGCGCGACGTTCGTCGGGTTCCTCGTTTCGGTTGCCGGCCTCCTCACGTGGTGGGCCTGCAATGCGTTCGTTCCCCTGCTCGGCGCCTGGCTCGCAACGGAGCAGGCGCCGGAACTGGTCGAACGCTGGAAGACGCTCGCCGCGAACTCGTTCAACCTCGGCGGGCTCGTCGGCGCGCTCGCGGCTGTGCCGCTCGCGCACTGGCTGGGTCGGCGTGCCATGTTCGCGGCCTACTTCCTCTATTCGGGAGCGGCAATCCTCGCGGTCTTCGGACTCGAGTTCGAGCCCGAGGCGCGCCTGCGCCTGCTGTTCTTCGTCGGGCTCGGCGTCTACGGCATCTTCAGCACCTATGTGTTCTATCTCCCTGAGCTCTTCCCGTCGCGTCTGCGCGCGAGCGGCGCAGGTTTCTGCTACAACATCGGCCGCATCATCGCTGCCCTCGGGCCGCTCGCGGTGGGCATCGTGACCTCGCGCGCGGACGGCTCCTCCGCGGCGCTGCTCGCCACGATGATCTGGGTCGCGGTGATACCGGTCGCAGCGGCGCTGGCGGCGCCCTGGATCATCGAAACACGGGGACACAGATTGCAATGAGCGCGCTCGCACTCGTCATCGGCAACAAGAACTATTCTTCGTGGTCACTGCGGCCGTGGATGCTGCTTCGGCACCTCGGGCTCGCGTTCGACGAAGTGCAGATGCAGCTCGACACCCCGCAGTTCAGCTCGCAGATCGCCGCATGGAGCCCCACGCATCGCGTGCCGGTGTTGCGCGACGGCGAGCTCACGATCTGGGATTCGCTCGCGATCTGCGAGTACGCCTGCGAACTCGCGGGGCGCGGTTGGCCGGAGGATCGAGCGGAGCGCGCGCGGGCGCGTTCCCTCGCCGCCGAAATGCACTCGGGGTTCCCGGTCTTGCGCAACACGTGGGGCATGAACGCGAGGGCGCGCAATCGCCGCACGGTGATGACGCCCGAGCTTGCGGCTGAAGTCGCCCGCATCGATGAGGCGTGGTCACAGTGCCGCCGCGACTACGGTGCGCGCGGCCCGTGGCTCTTCGGGGCCGACTACAGCGTGCCGGATGCGATGTTCGCGCCCGTCGTGCTGCGTTTCCGCACCTACGGAGCCACGCTTTCGGCGCCGGCGTCGGCCTATGCCACGCACGCACTCGCCGACCCGGTGCTGCGCGAGTGGAATTCGGCTGCCGAAGCGGAGCCGTGGGTCATTCCCGACTACGAGAAAGGATAGACGATGCTTGCCATCCTCGCGGCGCTGGCCGCCACGCCGTTCACGGCCGCCGACCTCGTTGCGCTGAATCGGGTCAGCGATCCGCAGGTCTCGCCCGACGGGCGACTCGTCGCCTACGTGATGCGAGAAACTGACCTTGACGCCAATCGCGGCCGCACCGACCTGTGGCTCCTCGATCTCACGACGCCGCAGGTCGCGCCGCGCCGGCTCACGCGGAACCCGGCCAATGACACGAGCCCGCGCTGGTCGTCCGATGGCGGCACGCTGTATTTCCTCTCGACACGTTCCGGAAGCAGCCAGGTCTGGCGCCTCGCGCTCGCGGGCGGAGAGCCCGTTGCGGTGACCGCGTTGCCGCTCGATGTCGGCTCGTTCAAGCTCGCGCCCGCCGCCAACCGGATCGTATTCAGCATGGCGGTCAAGCCGACCGCCGCCACGGGGAAGCCCGACGGCAAGGCCACCGGCCTCCTCTACGACAAGCTCTTCGTGCGCCACTGGGACGAATGGTCAGACGGCTCGCGCTCGCACCTTTTTGCGGCCACACTCGATGCGAACGGCGTGGCCGGCACGCCGGTCGACCTGTCGCAATCCCTCGACGGCGACGTGCCCTCGAAACCGTTCGGCGGCGATGAGGAGTATGCGCTCTCGCCCGACGGCAAGCGCGTCGTGTTCAGCCTGCGTGTCGCGGGTCGCACCGAGCCGTGGTCCACGAACTTCGACCTCTACGAAGCAAGCATCGACGGCGGCGCGGTCACGAACCTCACTGCGGCGAATCTCGCCTGGGACACGCAGCCGGTGTATCTCGCGAACGGCGACCTCGCGTATCTCGCGATGGAGCGCCCGGGTTTCGAGGCAGACCGGTTCCACGTCGTCGTGCGCAGTGCGAAGACCGGCGCGGTGAGGCCGCTCACGCTCGCGTGGGATCGCTCGGTCTCGCGGCTCGGGGTCACGCGCGACGGCAAGCGCCTGCTCGCGACCGCCGACGACCTCGGCCAGCACGCGCTCTTTGCGATCGACCCTGCGAACGGCAAGGTGGTGAAGCTCATCGGCGAGGGCTACGTCGATGAATACGCGCCCACGCAGCGTGGCATCGTGTTCAGCTGGGCGAATCTCGCCGCGCCGGCCGACCTGTGGTTCCTGGCGAACGGCGGCCGGCCGTCGCGTCTCACGAACGCCAATGCCGCGCAGCTTGCGGCCCGCACGATGGGGGAGTTCGAGCAATTCAGCTTCAAGGGCTGGAACGACGAAACCGTGCACGGCTACGTCATGAAGCCCGTCGGGTACACCCCCGGCGTCAAGTATCCGATCGCGTTCATCGTGCACGGCGGGCCGCAGTCGAGCTACGCAAACGCGTGGAGTTATCGGTGGAATCCGCAAACGTATGCGGGGCACGGCTACGCCGTGGTGTTCATCGATTTCCACGGCTCCACCGGCTACGGCCAGGCATTCACCGACTCGATCAGCCGCCACTGGGGCGATCGGCCCCTGGTCGATTTGCAGAAGGGGCTCGAGGCAGCCCTCGCCCGATACGACTGGCTCGACGGTGAGCGCGCGTGCTCGCTCGGCGCCTCGTATGGCGGTTACATGCAGAACTGGATCGCCGGCAACTGGGAAAGCCGCTTCCGCTGCATCGTCAACCACGACGGCATCTTCGACAACCGCTCGATGTATTACTCGACGGAGGAACTCTGGTTTCCCGAGTGGGAAAACGGCGGCCCTTACTTCGACAACCCCGCGACGTACGACCAATGGGACCCGTCACGTTTCGTCGCCAAGTGGCGCACGCCGATGCTCGTGATCCACGGCGCGAAGGACTATCGCGTGCCGGACACGCAGGGACTGTCGACTTTCACCGCGCTGCAGCGGCGCGGGATCGAATCGCAGCTGCTGTACTTCCCCGACGAAAACCACTGGGTGCTGAAACCGGCGAACAGCCTGCAGTGGCACGCCACGGTGCTCGACTGGCTCGACGCGCACTTGATGAAGGAAGGGACCGTGTCCGGGTCGCGCTGATCAGCGGCGGCGGTTGTACGTACGGATCGTAGCCGCCGCCTTATTGCCGTCGGAACCGTTCCAGTGCCTCGCCGACGCCGCGGGCGTAGCCGTCGGCGCTCACCTCGGCACGCGCAAGCGCGCCGCGGCAGTGCTTCGCATCGTTCGTGCCGACGAACTTGCCATCGTCCTTGTCCTTGATCCACAGCATTTCGCAACCGGACTGCAGCTTGAGGTCCGCTTCGAGAAGGCTCTTGAAGATCTCGGGGTGCTGCAGGCCCGCGCGCCACCGCCCGGGATCGGCGAATATGTAGCTCGCCTGCATGATCTGCTTGTCGAGCACGTCGAATGCAACGACCCGCTGCGTCACGACGCGGCGCCCGCCCTCGATCAGCGCCGCTTCCTCGACGAAGACGTGGTCGCTGATGAACGGCGCGTAGATCGGTACGAACGCCAGCGACGCGTCCTTGGCCTCGTAGGCGCCGGGTAGCCAGCCCGCCAGTTCCGACAGCTCGGCCTTGCGCAGATCGGCGGTACTCGTGCAGGCCGCGAGCGACAGCAAGGCGACGAGTGCGAGAGCACGTTCAACCATAGTAGAGCCGCCATTCGGCACGGTAGCCGAGCCCGAGGGTGATGATACGCTCGAGCAGTTCGTCGTAGGCGACGCCCGCCGCCAGCGCCGACCGCGCGAAATCTTCTTCCGCAGCGAGATTCGGGTTTGCATTCGCCTCGAGCACGAAGATGCGCCCGTCCGGCGCGAGGCGGAAATCCATTCGCGCATAGCCCGAGAGTCCGAGCGCACGGTAGATGCGGCGCGACAGCGCGTCGAGCCGCGTGACGATCTCGCGAGGCAGCTCGTCGGCCGCGCGCGTGGTGATGCCGTATTTCTTCTGGTAGCGCCGGTCCCACTTCACCTTGCGCGTCGCGATGGCCGACAGCGAATCCGGCATCGAGCCGAACACCATTTCCCAGACCGGCAGGCGAGTGAGCCGGTCATTGCCGAGCATGCCGACGTAGAGCTCCTGCCCTTCGATATATTCCTCGACGAGCGCGTCCGAGCCGATCTGCTCGTGCACGAAACCGACCCGCTCGCGCAGTTTGGCCTCGTCCTCCACCACCGACGCCTGCGCGATGCCGAGCGAGGCGTCCTCCGTCGTCGATTTCACGAACAGCGGGAACTTGAGCTTCCTCGGCAGCTTGAACTTCACGCCTTTCCTGAAGACCGCGAACTGCGGCGAGGGGATGCGGTGATAGGCGAGCAACTGCTTGCAGATCGACTTGTCGCGCGACAGCAGCAGCCCACGCGGGTTCGAGCCGGTATACGGCTGGCGCATCAGCTCGAGGAACGCGACGACGTGCTGGTCGTAGGTGACGATGCCGTCGAACTCCTCGAGCAGGTTGAAAACGATGTCGGGCTGCCAGTCGGTGATCGCGCTGCGCAGCTCGGTCAGCGTGTCGAGCACGCCGACACAGCGCACTTCATGGCCGCGGCTCTTCAAGGTCGAGATGACATCGAACTCGGTGCGCCATTCTTCGATTTCTTTTTCGGCCCGCCCCTCGAGGGTGTCGGGCGGCACGAGGGTCGCGTGGACGACGACCAGCGCCTTCAGTTTTTTCATAGCCTCAATTGCGGACTCGCGCCGTCCGCGTAGAGGCGCACGAGGCGCGACAGGACCCAGCGCGCGTTGCGCAGCGCATCACGCCGGCTGCCGCGCGGATGGAGTCGAAGCTGATCACTGCGTTCGATGATCATGCGCAATATCTGGAATGCACTATAGCGCGCCACGCCCTGTTCGCGTACCACCGCATCGACGAGCTCGCGCCGCGAGGTGCGGATCAACGTGCTCGCGCGTGGGGTCGTGCGCCGCGCGCGATTCGGTGTGAACACCTTCGAGAGCATCACGTCGACGAGACCGCGGCGATACTGGCGATAGCGCTCGAGCTTCTCCTCGTAGTGCTCGCCGAGCGTGCGCGTGAGGGCGTCGATCGGCTCGATGCGCGTGCGTGCGCGCACACGCGCACGCGTGCCGCGCAGCTCGGTCATCAGTTCGTCGACGAGCTCGAGCTTCTGAAAGGCCGGCCAGTCCGCGTACCCGCGCCGCCACGAAGAATTCGGCGTGAGCCACACGGCGAAAGTCTCGGCGAAGTCTTCGGTCGGGTGCGACTGCGCATACCAGTCGCCGAGATGCTGCACGTAGCGGCGGCTGCCGGGCCGCGCGCGATAGCGATCCGGATAGGGCAGTGACGCGGGGCCGAACGCTTCGCGCCAGCGCTTGCGGCGGCGCAGCCGGTACGCCGTGTCGAGCGCGTGCCCGGCTTCGTGGCGCAGAATGCGCTTGAGCCACTGTGCATTGCCGCCCTCGACCTGCTTCATCATCGTGCGCTCGAGACGCTCGAGGCGGGGATGCGCAAGATAGAACGGAATCGAAATCCCGGGCACGCCGTCGGGTGAAAACCATTCCTCGCCGATCCAGGCGTGCGGGCGAAACTCGATGCCGCGCCGCTCGAGGTCCTTGTAGAGCCCGCGCATGTGGCGCGCGAGCGGCGTGCGTTCGAGCTTGAGATCAAGATCGCAGAAACGCATCGCGAGCAGCTGCTCGTCCCCGTAGCGCGCCCACGACATGCGCTTCGCGCGCGCGCGACCGGTCGCCGCGCGGCGGCGGGCGGTTACGGCGGGGCGGGGGCGCGGCAGCGGCATGGAAACAGGGACCTCGGGCGCTGGCTTTCGGGCCGGCACCGCGTCAGGAGAAAGGGACCGGGGAAGGATAGCGGCGCCGCGCTCAGCCCGCCATCCCCTCCATCACCCCCGCGAGCAGGCGGTCGGCGTAGTCGACGATCAGGTCCTGTTTCACGAGGCTCCCGCGCCAGGCCGCCGGGATCGCGGCCGCGCCGTAGTGTGCGCCGGCGAGCTGGCCATGGGCGGCGGCCTGCACGTCCGAATCGCGGCCCCGGTTGGCGCAGAGCAGCACCCCGTCGCGCAGGGTCGCCGTCGCTTCGAACGCGGCGAGCGCGAACCGCAGCACGTCGAGCGCAGTCGACGGCGCGTCGGCCGGCGCCTTCAGGGCATCGGAGTAGCCTCCTGCCGCGATCATCGCGACTTCGGGCCGCAAGCTGCCGCCCTCGCCGACTTGCCGCACCGCGTTCAGGATCCCGGGCTTGTCGAGTCCGCCGAGCGCGGCGTGCAGCGCCGTTGCGAGCACCCGGCAGGCGTCGAGCGCCAGCGGCGCCTGGCAGGTGGTACGCGCGACATTGGCGGCCGCCTCGACGGCGGCGCCGATATCATTGAAATGAAACATCACCGCCGGCGCGATCCGCGTGAGCACTTCGGGATCGAGCTGCGTCGGGTCGTGCGATCCCGGAAATCGCTGTCGGCGCCAGCGCGCCGCGCCGAGCGCACGAGCGACCCCGGCGGTGATGCCGACACACTGGCCGGTGGCGGAGAGATACCCGTCGCGTTGCCAGCGCGCAAACCTCTCCACCTGGTCCACCGGGTCAAAGCCGCTGCGCTCGAGGTAGCTTTCGGCGACGCACAGCGCCATCGCCGTATCGTCGGACCAGGCGCCGCGCGGCAGGTCGAACGGGCCGCCCCCCAGCAGGTCGCCCACCGGCGTGAAGCTGCCCGGTTTACGGAACTGCGTGGCCGCTGCGAGCGCATCGCCGACCGCGAGGCCGAGCAGTGCGCCCGTGAAGCGCTGGCGCAGCGCATGCGTCGCGGCCATCGCGTCGTCGTCGAGCGTCGGGTCGAGGGGCGCGGGCCAGCGCCGGACATAGTCTCGCTGCTCGTCGGTTTCCGGAATCGAAGGCCAGGAACGCGCGCGCGCGCTGCCGGCCCACAGCTCGTTGAGCGCATCGAGCGCCGCGTCGCCGCGACGGCCGTGCTGGGCGAGGTGGCAGCCGACCACCATGCCGGTGCGGCCGATCCCGGCACGGCAGTGCAGGTACACGCAACGGCCGTCCGCGAGGAGATCATCAATGAGCTTGATGATCTCGCCCATGTGCTCGGGCTCGAGCGGCAGGCCGTGGTCCGGGATCGGTTTGCGGATATGCAGGATGCCGGCAGCGAGTTCCAGGTCGTACGCCGGCAGCTCGCCCGCCGTCGTCAGGTCGACGAACGCATCGATGCCGAGCGCGGCGAGCGCGGCGAGACGCGCGCGCGTCGCGTCGCTGGTCGCGCTGCCCGGGTACTCGCCCGCGAGCCAGCGCTCCCGCTGCACCCAGTACGCGTTCGCGAGCGGCAGCCGGATCACTGCGGTCGGCGGGGGAGCGTAGCGAAATCGTAGAGCGTAGGGTCGGCGAGGTGCGCCGGCTCGACCTGCGTCATCGCCGAGAAAATCGACGCGACGCGCCCCGGGTGCTCGCGCTCCCATTCGGCCAGCATGCGTTTCACCGCGACGCGCTGCATGTTGTCCTGCGAGCCGCAGAGCTTGCAGGGAATCAGCGGGAACGCGCGCGCGCGCGCGTAGCGCTCGATCTCGCGCTCCGGCACGTAGGCGAGCGGCCGGATCACGATGTTCCGCCCGTCATCGGACCCGAGCTTCGGCGCCATGCCCTTCAGCCGCCCGCCGTGGAAGAGGTTGAGGAACAGCGTCTCGACGATGTCGTCGCGATGATGGCCGAGCGCGATCTTCGTGTAGCCGTTCTCGGCCGCAAACCGGTACAGGGCGCCGCGGCGCAGGCGCGAGCACAGGCCGCACATCGTGCGCCCCTCCGGGATCACCCGCTTCACGACGCTGTACGTGTCCTGCACGATCTGGTGGAAAGGCACACCGAGCGCGCGGCAGTAGTCGGGCAGCACGTGAGCGGGAAAGTCCGGCTGCTTCTGGTCGAGATTCGCGGCCGCGAGCTCGAAGTGCACCGGCGCGCTGCGCTGCAAGGACAGCAGCAAGTCGAGGAGCGTGTACGAGTCCTTGCCGCCGGAGAGACACACCAGCACGCGATCGTCCGGCTCGATCATCCGGAAGTCTTCGATTGCCTTGCCAACGAGGCCACGCAGTTGCGCGGCGAGTCGCTTCGAGGTGCTGGAATCGGCGGGCTGGGTGGCGGCCATGGCCGCTATGGTACCGGACACCGGCGGCGCGCCGCGCTCAGGCCGCAGCGCTGCGGGTCGCCGCCTCGAGGTACTTGCCTTCGAGGTAGCGCAGTGACGCCGTCGCGGTCAGCGGCTTGCCGGTCGCGAGCTTCAGCAGCTCCTGGGTCGAAACCTTCGAGCCGAGGCCGTGCACGTGCTCGCGCAGCCAGTTGAAGAGCCCTGCAAACTCACCGCGGGCCATCTGTTCATCGAGCGCCGGGACATCGCCGCGCAGTTTCTCGTAGAGCTGGGCCGCGATCGCCGCGCCGAGCGCGTACGAGGGGAAATAGCCGAACGAACCGACGGCCCAGTGGATGTCCTGCAGGCAGCCTTCCTGCTGCGTGGTGGGGCGCACGTCGAAGCGCGCCTGCATGAAGTCCGTCCAGGCGTCGGGCAGATCGCGCACCGCGAGCGCGCCGGAAAGCATTTTCTTTTCGAGTTCGTAGCGCAGCTGGATGTGCAGCGGATAGGTGAGCTCGTCCGCGTCCACCCGGACCAGGCTGCGGCGCACGCGGGTGAGATGCGCGTAAACGTTCTCCGGCTCCCATTCGGGGCCGCTGACGCCGAAATGCTTGTGCAGCAGCGGCAGCAGGTAACGGACGAACGGCCGGCTGCGGCACACGATCATCTCGATCAGCAGCGACTGGCTCTCCTCGATCGCCATGCCGCGGTCGCGCCCGACCGGTTGGTCGCGCCACTGGCGCGGCAGGCCGAGGTCGTACATCGCGTGCCCCGTCTCGTGCAGCGCGCCGAGCACGCCCGAGAACAGGTCGTCAGCGTCGTAGCGGGTCGTGATGCGGATGTCGCCCGGTACGCCCTCCGTGAACGGATGCTCGCTCTCGTCGACGCGACCGCCCTCGAACGGAAAGCCCACCGCCTTCATGATTTCGGTGACGAGCTGGCGCTGCTTCGCGATCGGGAACTTGCCGCTGATCGGCAGCGCCGGATGCTTCGCCTGCAGCGCGATCGCCTCGCGAATGAGGCCCGGCAGGCGGCGGGAGAGCGCCTTGAACATCGCGTCGATGTCGGTCATCGTCACGCCGGGGCTGAATTCGTCGATCAACGCATCATACGGCTCGAGATTGAGCGCCTGGCCCAGGAGCCGCGCCTTGTCGCGCACGAGATGCAGCACCTCCTCGAGGTGTGGCGCGAAGAGCGCGAAATCATTGGCGCGCCGCGCCTCGACCCATTTGACCTCGGCCTTCGACGTCGCGCGCGCGAGCCGCGAGACGAGCGACACGGGGGTCGCGATTGCGTGGTCGCGCTGGCGGCGCATCTCGCGCAGGTTCGCAAGCTGCCACTCATCGAGCCCCGACGCGTTCGCCTGGGCACGGTCCAGCAGCCGGCTGATCCGCGGCGCGATGAGGAGCGCGTGGTGCTCGGTTTCGAGCGCCGCCAGCTGCTCGCCGCGGATGTCGGCGCTGCCTTTCGGCATCATCACCGCGGCGTCCCAGCGCAGCAGTGCGAGCGCACCACGGAATGCGTGGAGGCGCTTCCATTCCTGCTCGAGCTGTTGGTAGGGCGTGGCTGACACGGGGCACCGAAGGAGGCCGGGGGACGGCTCCATTGTACCCGCTGGGGCGCCCCGGCACCCCGTACCCGGGCTATTAGTCTTTTAGATTCAATGTCTTACCTGTCTGCGGCACAGTTGACACGGCCCCCGCAAGCTTCTCGATCAGGCCACTCACATAGTGTGGTGAGTGGGTGTTTCGGGCGATCAGCTGGTAGAGGGCGGGCACCACGAGCAGGGTCAGTGCGAGCGAAAAGAGGGTCCCGAAGAACACCGCGGACCCGATCGACTGCCGGCTTTCGGCGCCCGCCCCCGAGGCGAGCATCAGCGGCACGGCGCCACAGGCGGTGCAAAGGCTCGTCATCAGGACGGGGCGCAGGCGGATGGTCGCGGCCTGCACGACCGCCTCGACGAACTCGACGCCGCGGTCGCGCAGCTGGTTCGCGAACTCGACGATCAGGATGCCGTTCTTGCAGGCGATCCCGATCAGCATGATCGCGCCGATCTGGCTGAACACATTGATGGAGGACCCGAAGAGCCACAGCCCGACGAGCGCGCCCGACAGCGCAAGCGGCACGGTGGCGAGGATCACGAGCGGGTGGACGAAGCTCTCGAACTGCGCGGCGAGCACGAGATAGACGATCAGCAGCGCGAACGCGAAGGTGAGCCACAGCTTGCCGCCCGATTGCTTCAGCTCGCGGGACTCGCCGTCGTAGTTGATCGTGACGCCCTGCGGCACTTCCTCGCGGATCACGCGCTCGACGTCGGCGAGCGCCTCACCCAGCGAATACCCGGGCGCGAGGTTCGCCGACAGCGTGATCGAGCGCAGGCGGTCGAAGCGCTTCAGGTCGTTTGGCCCCGCGACCTCCTCGAGCTGCACCAGCGCCGACAGCGGCACGAGTGCGCCGGTCGTCGACGAGCGCACGTAATTCTGGCCGAGGTCGTTCACCGACGCGCGCTCGTCGTCGCGCGCCTGCACGACGACGTTGTATTCCTCGCCGCCGCGCAGGAAGGTCGTCACGATGCGCGAACCGAGCAGTGTCTCGAGCGTGTGCCCGACCGTCGCCAGCGACACGCCGAGGTCCGCCGCCTTGTTGCGGTCGATGCGTACGGCGACCTGCGGCTTTCTTTCGAGGTAGTCCGACTCGAGCGCGACGATGCGCGGGTTTTCCGCCTGCAGGCGCGCCATGATCTTGTCGCGCCAGCCGGCCAGTTCGTCGTAGTCGCTGCCGCCCAGCACGACCTGCAGCGGCTTGCCGCCGCCGCGCACGCCGAGGCCGGGCGGCTGGATCACCACCACGCGCAGCCCGGGGAGATCGCCGACGCGGCGGCGGAGCCGTTCGGCGATCGTGCCCGCCTTCTCCTCGCGTTCATTCCACAGCGTGAGCGGCATGTACATGATGCCGGTGCTCACTTCGCCCTGCCGGCCGAAACCACCTGAGCGACTGATGACGCGCTTGGCATTGCCGCGCTCCACTTCGCCCATCAGGATGGACTCGACCTCGCGCATGTGTCGATCCAGATAGGCGAGACTCGCGCCCTCGGGCGCCGTGATCATCACGGGCAGCACCGCGCGGTCCTCGAGCGGCGCGAACATCACCGGCAGCTTGAGCCAGGGCACGGGCTTGCCGGCGATCAGCAGCAGGATCACGAGCGCCGTGAACGCGCTCGCGCTACCGAGCACGATCCAGGGGCCGCGGCCGACGAGCGAGCGGCGCACGAGGCGCTCATAGGAGCCCGACGCCTTGCGAAAGATCTCGTCGACCGCACGGGCCACCCGGCCACGGTGCAGGCCGCCGGCAAAGAGCTTCGACGCCATCATCGGGGTGAGCGTGAGCGCAATCAGCGCCGAGAACGCCACCGCGGCCGCGACCATGACGCCGAACTCGCCGAACAGGCGCCCGATGTTGCCCTCCATGTAGGAGACCGGCAGGAACACCGCGCACAGCACGAGCGTCGTCGCGATCACCGCGAAACCGATTTCGCGACTGCCCGAAATCGCCGCCAGCAGCGCCGGCTCGCCACGCTCGATGCGTCGCACGATGTTCTCGAGCACCACGATCGAATCGTCGACGACGAGGCCGATCGCGAGCACGGCGCCGAGCAGCGTGAGCGTGTTGATCGAATAGCCGAGCCAGGCCATCACCAGCGCCGCCGCGAGCAGCGACACCGGGATCGTGACCGCGGGAATCAGCGTGGCGCGCGCCGTGCCGAGGAACAGGAAAATCACGACCAGCACGATCGCAAGCGTTTCGGTGAGCGCCTTCGCCACGCTCTTCATCGACTCGACGATGAATATCGAGAAATCGACGTTCACCTCCATGATGATGTCGCTCGGCAGGCCGGCGCGTGCGCGCTCGATCTCGGCCTTGGTGGCCTGCGCGACTTCGAGCACGTTCGCCTTCGACTGCGGGGTGATGCCGAGGGAGATGCCCGGCACGCCGTTCGAGCGCGCGAGGCTGCGCTCGTTCTCGGCGGCGAGCGCGACGCGCGCGACGTCGCCCAGCCGCACGACGTAGCCGTCGGCCCCCTTGCCGATCGCCAGTTCACGAAAGTCGTTTTCGTCCGTGAGGTTCGTGTCGGTGCGCAGCGTGAACTCCCGCTCGCGCGACTCGATGCGGCCCGCGGGCAGTTCGACGTTTTCGCGCCGCAGCGCATCCTCGATGTCCGCAACCGTCAACTGGCGCGCCGCGAGCGCGTCGCGGTCGAGCCAGACGCGCATCGCGTAACGCCTCGTACCGCCGGGGCGCACCACCGCGACGCCGGGCACCGCCGAGAAGCGGTCGATGAGATGGCGCGTCGCGTAGTCGGTCAGCTCGAGCGTGCTGCGCGCCGGGCTCGACACGTTGATGTACATGATCGCGTCCATGCCCGAGTCGACCTTGGTGATCTGCGGCGGATCCGCTTCCTCGGGCAGGCGCGCGACGACGCGCGAGACGCGCTCACGCACGTCGTTGGCGGCGGCGTCGAGATCCCGGTCGAGCGTGAATTCGAGCGTGATGCGCGAGTTCTCGTCGCGGCTCGACGAGGTGAGCTTGTCGAGCCCCTCGATGCCCGCGATCTCGTCCTCGATCTGTTGGGTGACGCGCTTCTCGATCACGCTCGCCGAAGCGCCGCGGTAGAAAGTGTCGACCGTGACGATCGGGGGCGACACGTCGGGGTACTCACGGATCGGCAGGCGCAGCGCCGCCATCAGGCCGAGAATCGCGAGCAGCAGCGACAGCACGGTGGCGAACACCGGCCGCCGGATCGAGAGGTCCGAAATCGTCACCCTTGCGCCTCGCGGACCGCCGCGCCGGCACGCACTTTCTGCGTGCCTTCAACCACGATGCGCTCGCCCTGTGCAAGGCCGCCGACGATCTCGACCTTGCCGGGCACGCGCCGCCCTATCTGCACCTCGCGCTTCTCGACCTTGCCGCCCTCGACGACGAACACGTACTGCCGGCTCTGCTCGGGCACGAGTGCCTGCTCCGGTATCACGAGCGCCTCGTATTCATCCTTGGCGAGCGTGACGTTGACGAACATGCCGGGCCGCAACAGGGCGGCGGTATTCGGGACGAGCGCGCGCACGGTCACGGACCGCGTGGTCGGATCGATGCGCGAATCAACGGTCAGCACGCGGCCCTGCAATTCGCGGTCCGGATGCGCCGCGGTGCGGGCGGTGAGCCCGAGGCCCTCGCGCAGGGTGCCGATGAAATTCTCCGGCACCGAAAAATCCACTTTCATCACGCTCGTGTCGTCGAGCGTGGTGATCACGGTGCCCGGGCTGACGAGCCCGCCGACGCTGACGCGCCGCAAGCCGACGCGGCCACCGAACGGCGCGCGCAGCACGGTATCCGCCAGCCGCGCCTGCGCCGCATCGACGCGCGCCTGGTTCGCCTTCATCGTCGCCTCGAGCTGCTCGAACTGCGATTGCGACACGACGCGGGTGGCGAGCAGGTCGCGCGCTCGCTCGTACTGGCTCGTGCTCTCGGTCAGCGCGGCCGACGCTTCGGCCAGGTCTGCGCGGGCCTGGGCCGGATCGAGTTCGATCAGCACCTGGCCACGCTTGACGCTCTCGCCGTCGCGAAAGCGCACGGCGGAGATCAGGTTCGATGTCTTCGAAGTCACCTCGATCGATTCGTTCGCGATCGCGGTGCCGAGCGCCTTCAGCTCATGCGAGACGCGCTCGCTGCGCACCTCGGCGGTGACCACCGTCGCAGCGGGCGCCGCCGCGCCGCCTGCGCCCGGCCCGCCCATCGGACGGGTGGCCGCCGGCGCACCGGCGTGCTTCGTGGCGTAGATCGCCCAGCCCCCCGCCAGCAGGGCTGCGATGAGGCTGACAGTCGTGACGACGTTGCGGGTATCGGCCATCGGGAAAGTATTGCATCGTTATCGCGGGGAGTTCACCCGATCCGCGAGGCCGACCGAAAGCGCGGTACCGGCGAGCACGATGGCGCAGCCGCCCAGCAGGCTCGGCGTAACCGGTTCGTGCAGCACGACGGCGCCCCACAGGACGCCGAACGGCGGAAAGAGAAAGGCGACTGCCAGGGCACGCCCCGCGCCGACGTTGCGCAGCAGGCGATAGTAGAGAAGGTAGGCGACGGCCGTGCACAGCACGCCGAGAAGCACGGCGGCCGCCCACGCCAGTGCAGGGATTTCCGCCTGCGGCCAGGTCGAAACGGAAAGCGGCGCGATGACGAACGTGGCGCCGAGCACGGAACCGGCCGCGACCACCACGGGATCGACTGCAGCGAGGTAGCGGCGCGTGAAGCTGGCACCGACGGCATAGCAGGCCGCGCCGGCGAGCGCGGCGATCACGCCGGGCACCACACTGGCGCCGACCGTTCCAATCGCGCCGCTGACGAGCCACGCGACCCCGCCGAAGGCGATCACGATGCCCGCGATGCGCCGCGGTGTGAGGCGCTCGCCGAGCCACGCCCAGGCGAAGAGCGCGCCGAACATCGGGGTCGTCGCGTTGAGGAGCGCCGCGAGCCCGCTCGTGATGCTGAGCGTGGCGTAGGCGAACAACGAGAACGGCACGGCGGTGTTGATGACGCCGAGCGCGAGGAGCTGCAGCGGCCTCTCGCGCAACGCCCGCCAGTTGCGCAGGAAAAAGAGCAGCACGATGCACGCGACGGCGATGCGTACGCCGGCGAGCGCCGTCGCACCGAACACGGGGGCGGCAATGCGCAGCAGCACGAACGCGCCACCCCAGAGCGCGCCGAGGAGCAGCATGTCCGACACGTCACGGGGGCGCATCACGCGGATCAGCGTCGCAGGAGCCGCGGCAAGGCGCCCGCATCCCAGCCCGGCCCCGCGCGGCCGAGGCGAACAATCACGAGCTGATCGTCGGGCCAGGCCCAGATCGCGCGTCCGTCGCCCGCGAGCATGAGGCCGCGATCACCCAGGTCCCGCACGCCGAGCCCGTGGTGCGGATTCGGTACGGAGCCGCGCATCAACTCGCCGATCCAGCCGGACGGCAGCAGCGCGCGCCCCGCGGCGACTCCGTGGGTCGCGAGCAATGCCCCAACACGCAGCAGATCGCCGGGTGCGGCCTGCATCCCGTCGTAAACCGCGGCCATGCCACCGCGCCGGTCGAGATTGAACCGGGCGACGCCCGCGCCGATGGGCTGCCAGAGCGAACGCGCAACGAAATCCGCATAGCGTTCACCGGTCGCGCGCTCGAGGACCACACCGAGCAACTGTGCATCGACGGCAGACGGCGCAAAATGGGTGCCCGGCTCGTGCGCGAGATCGAACGACAGCGCTGCACGCTCAAACTCCGTGCCGAACCGGAGTCGCCCGCCCTTGCCGAGGCGCCCCGCCCAGCTGTCGAGCGCCGGCGCTTCGAGACCCGACACGTTCGAGAGCAGCTGGCGCAGCGTGATGGCGCCACGCGGCTCACCGTGCCATTCCGCGAGCCAATGCTCGATCGCCGTGTCGAGCGAGGGAATGCGGCCATCCTCGACAGCGCAGCCGTACACGAGCCCGAGCAGCGCGCCGCTCAGGCTCGCGAGCGGATACAGCGTGTCGCGCGTGTAGCCCTGCCAGTAGCGCTCGAGCTGCACCTTGCCTCGATGCAGGACGAGCAGCGCGACGGTCCCGTCGGCCTCGGCCCACGCGACGGCTTGCGCGAGCGCCGCATCGTCGAGAGTCCGCTCATCCGCCGCCGCCACCGGAAAAAAGGCCGCGCCGCCGCCGTCGACCGTCGCGGCCGGCGTGTGCACGCTGTCGCGCCACTCCGCCACATCGGCCGGGAGTTGCCACAAGCGATGCAGGAACGGCCAGTCCGCGGCCAGCAACCCGATGCCCGCGGAGGCGGCGAGCGCACCCGACGCGACGAGCAGGACAAGCAGACGTCGCAACATGCCGCCATGATAATTAAACTTGCTGCATGCCGCTTCGCATCGCACTGCTGACTTCCGAAATGACGCCGTACTCCAAGACCGGCGGGCTTGCCGATGTCACCGGGGCCCTCGCGAAGCACCTGGCGCTGGCAGGCCATGAAGTCCACGCCTTCACGCCGCTCTATCAGGGCGTGGATCGCGCCCGGTTCGGGATCGGCCCAAGCGTGCAGGGCATCGCCACTGTCACGACCGGGTCCGGCGCCCTCGTCCATTTCATCGACGACCCCGCGCTCTACGCGCGAGGCGATCTGTACACCGACGACGTCGATGAGCACCTGCGTTTCATCGCGCTGACGCGCGCCGCCTTCGAGACCTGTCGACGAATCGGCTTCTCGCCGCACATCCTCCACTGCAACGACTGGCACACGGCTTTCGGCCCGTTGCTGCTCGAGGCCGAGTATTCGCGGGACCCGGTCTTCGCGGCGACGCGCAGCGTGCTCACGATCCACAACATCGGCTATCAGGGCAGTTTCGATGCGCGGTTCGTCGGCGATCTCGGGCTCGCCGACCTCGCGAGGCTCCATCAGGACGACCTGCGCGCGGGATTCGTCAATGCGCTGAAGCACGGCATCCTTTATGCGCACGCGATCACCACCGTGAGCCCCACCTATGCGCGCGAAATCAGCACGGCCGAATACGGCATGGGACTCGAGGAAACGCTGCGGGATCGTGCCGGCGACCTGACCGGCATCCTGAACGGCGTCGACTACGACGAATGGGATCCACGGCGCGATCGGTTCCTGCCCATCCATTACGACGAGCACGCACTCGGCGCGAAAGCAGAGCTGAAGCGCACGTTCCTCGCCCGCGAGGGCCTGCCCTTTCGCAACGGCGTGCCGCTACTCGGCATCGTCAGCCGGCTTGCCGTGCAGAAAGGCTTCGAGCTGCTGTTCGACACGCTGCCGCCGCTCCTTGCGGAGAATCGCGTGCAGCTCGTCGCGCTCGGCAGCGGCGAAGCGCGCTACGAGGATTTCTTTGCCGGGCTCGCGCGCGACTATCCGCAAGCGGCCCGCTTCCGCGCCGGCTACGACGAAGCACGCGCCCACTGGATCGAGGCGGCGAGCGATTTCTTCCTGATGCCCTCGCGCTACGAGCCCTGTGGACTCAACCAGATGTACAGCCTGCGCTACGGCACGGTGCCGATCGTGCGCCGCACGGGCGGGCTCGCCGATTCCGTCGAGCATTTCGACCGCGCCACGGGGCGCGGCACGGGCATCGTGTTCAATGATTTCGACGCCCCCGCGATGGCGTGGGCGCTCACGCGCGCGCTCACGCTCTACGCGGACAAGACGGCGTTCGCGCAGCTCGTGCGCAATGGCATGGCGCAGGATTTTTCGTGGGCGCACCAGGCGGGCGAGTACGTGGCCCTATACGAGCAGCTGGTCGGTAGCGAGTAACGGCCGGGCGGCGCGGCGCAGGGCGTACTACGTTTGGCGCGTCGCGGGTCGAGCGCACCGCCTGCGGCGGTGTTCCCTCGTCATGGCGGCGCTCGGCGCATGGGTACGTCAGAACCTGAGATCTCGGCGGTCGCCTCGCTTCTCCCGCCACGACTCGGCGCTCTCCACGCGCCGCGCCAAACGTAGTACGCCCTGCGCCGTGCAGCGAGGTGGTGCTGCGACCGGCTGGTTGGCTTGCGAGGGTGGCTCTGTTGGCAGCGTCACGATTACGGGCTACAGGTACGATCCGGGGACCGCGTCACTCAAGCAGCTGCGCAATTCGCCCATGACGGCTGGCGAGCGAGGCGAGGTGTCACTCCCCTCGTTTCTCCGGGTCATGACACGCGCCGGCAACGGCTGGCAATTCAGCCAACACTTCGTCCCCCTCTTCAGATCACGTGGATGGTGCGCACGTCACGCCGCGCGGCGCGGGGTGCGGGGCGTCATGTTCGGAGCGGCGCGTGGAGAGCGCCGAGTCGTGGCGGGAGAAGCGAGGCGACCGCCGACCTTTCAGGCTTCGATGTACGAGTGCGCCGAGCGCCGCCACGGCGAGGGAACACCGCCGGAGGCGGTGCGCTCGACCCGCGACGCGCCGAACATGACGCCCCGCACCCCGTGCCCCACGCTGCGCGCCGTCGCTACGCCCGCACCACCTACGGCTTCCCCAGCCCCTTCAGATCACCCAGCTTGAGGGCCCCCTTCTCCTCGAACGGGATCGTGCGCAGGATACCGGCGGCCAGCGAGAGCTTGCCGTACACGCGGTAGTCGAACGATTCGGGAGCCTTGCCGTCGCGCACGCCCGAGACGAGTTTCAGGATCGCGGTTGCCATGTTCGCGGAAAGAAGCATGTCGAACTCGGCCTCACCGTATGCAGGCACCGTGAACGCCTCGCCCGCGACGCCTTGCGCGAACTCCTCGCCGTTGAGATCCAGCTTCGCGGTGATGCCCTTCACCGGCAACGCCCGGTCGTTCGGGTTCTGCACGCGCAGGTGCACCTTGAAGCGCTGTTCGAAGAGATCGCCCTTCAGCATCTCGACACTGACGACCTTGAGATCGGGTGTTTCGAATCGACTGGTTGCGCAGCCACCGAGCAGCAGCGCAAGCGACGCGGCCCACAGGATTTTCATGGCATCTATCCTAGCAGAGCGCGCCCGAACGCCCGGTTCGCGCGGGCGAATTGCTCCGCGAGCGCCGACGTCAACGCGCCGGCAGACAGTTGCCACCGCCAGTTGCCCTGCACGGTGCCCGGCACGTTGATGCGCGCCTCGCCGCCGAGGCCGAGGAGGTCCGCCAGCGGGATCACCGCGAGGTCCGCCACCGACGCGAGCGCGGCGTGGATCAGTGCCCCCGGCATGTCGTCCGCGCGCGCGCGCAGGATGTAGTCGACGCGGTCGCGCGTCGTGGCGTCGAGGCCGCGATACCAGCCGACCGTCGTGTCGTTGTCGTGCGTGCCGGTGTAGACGACTGAATCCCGCGTATGCCGATGCGGAAGATAGGGATTGCCCTGCGAGCCGTCGAACGCGAACTGCAGGACGCGCATCCCGGGCAGGCCGAACTCGCGACGCGCGGTCTCCACGTCGGGCGTGATGATGCCGAGGTCTTCGGCGACCAGCTGGGCGGGAGCCCGCGCGGCATCGACGAGCACGCGCATCAATGCGCGCGCGCCGCCCGGCCGCCATTCGCCTTCGCGGGCGGTGCGCGCACCCGCCGGCACGCGCCAGTACGCGATGAGCCCGCGGAAATGATCGAGCCGCAGCAGGTCGAATCGCGTGAGTGCGCGCCGCACGCGCGCCCGCCAGAACGTGTAGCCGTCCGCGGCCATCGCGTCCCAGTCGTAGAGCGGATTGCCCCACAGCTGGCCGTCGGCGGCGAAATAATCGGGTGGTACGCCCGCGAGTGCGGTGGGCCGCCCGTCGTGATCGAGCTGGAACTGGCCGCGATGCACCCAGGTCTCGACGGAATCCGGCGCAACGTAGATCGGCAGGTCGCCGAAGAGCGCCACGCCCCGCCCGTTCGCATGGGCGCGCAATTCAGCCCAGCCGCGATCCGCGAGGAACTGCTCGATCGTGTGGTGCTCGATCACGTGGGCGTGCGCCGAACGCGCGGCGGCGAGCGCTTGCGGCTCACGGTCGCGCAACGCAGCCGGCCACGCCTGCCACGGCGCGCCGTCGTGCGCGGCCGCAAGCGCCTCGTGGAGCGCGTAGTCGTGTATCCACGCGCGCTCACGCGCGCACCACGAATCGAACTCGGCGCGCGTGAACTCGCGTCGGCCGATGAGCGACGTGTCCGTCGCGTGATCGGAGCGCAGCCAGTAGGGTGAACCGTCGGCGCCGGCCGGTCCGATCGGGAGCACCTGCCACACCGAGAACTGCGCGGCGGCCAGCCAGTCGACGAACGCGCGCGCGGCCTCGCCGTAGCCCGCGGCATCGCGCGGGAGGGAAAAGACGGGCAGCAGCACGCCCGCACGGCGCGGCCCCGTCATCCGGCGGTCGCCCGCCGCATCACGCCGCCCTGCTCCATCTCGCCGCCGCCGCGCGAGATCGGGCGTTCGAGCGCTATCGGCGGCTCGAGCGATAGCATGCGATAGAGGGTCTTCAACTGGCGGCGATACAACTGGTCGAACTGCGCGACGGCCTGCGCCGGGTTGTAATCGCCGAACCACCAGAACCAGTCGGAGCTTTCGCACAGCGCGAGCTGGCGTTCGACGGCCGCGACGCCCGCCGCCGAAAGCCTGCCGCTCGCGAGCACGCGGTCGTATGCGAGCTTCGCATCGCACAGCAAATCCCATCCGGCGTTCTTGTCCGCGTCGCCGATCCAGGTCGAAAGGGTCCCGTACACCCAGCTGCCGGCACGCACGTGCGGCAACTCGGCGGGCTCCCGATCGCGCGCGCTCAGCGCGCCGAGCGTCGTCAGCTCGAGCGCGGGATGGCTCGCGAGCGCGGCGTACAGCCCTTTCAGGAAGTAGTAGCCGTTTTGCGGGTAGTGCTCCCACGCGTTCTCACCGTCGAGCGCGACGAGCACTGCGTGCCGCGTGGAACCGGCGTGGCGCTGCGCGATTTCCGCAAGCGCCGCGACAAAATGCGCGACTGCGTCGTCGCCGTGCCAGGTGGCGTAGGTAAACCCGATGAGATCCGAGAGCGCATCGTCGCGGAACCAGCAGGTGAGGCGCTGCGCCGGCACGCGCCACGCGCGATCCGCGTCGATCGGCGCCTGCGCTTGCGCCTGCTCCTGCGTCTGCAGCTGCGGCTGCATCTGCGCCAGGCTGGCGCGCAGCACGCCGGCGCTGCTGGCGGCCCACTTGAAACCGTGGCGATCGATCGCTTCGAGCGCCTCGCCGCTCACCGCACCTTCCGAAGGCCAGCAACCCAAGGGCCGCGTGCCGAACACCCGCGTGAACACCCGGATCGCTTCGGCCATGTGCCAGTCGGCACGGGCGCGACCGCCCGGATACGCGGAATGTTGCGGCAACGGACTGGCGGGAACCGATTCACGCGCGACCGCGAAGTCGCACAGCAGCGGCAGGATCGGATGCGAATAGGGCGACACCGCGAGCTCACAGCGACCCGCTTCCGCCAGCGCGCGATAGCGCGGCACGATCGCAGCGAGAGTCTCGCCGATCACGGTGAGCAGCCGGCGGCGATCGGCCGACTGGAACCTGCGCCCGTGCGCCATCAGCGCGGCAATGCGCGCGTCGCTGCGGCGGATCGTTTCGCCCGTCCACGCGAGGTGGTACCACACGGCGAGATCGGCAATGAACGCGTCGCTCGCGTAACCGATGCGTTCGGGCGTCGCGAGCGTCGCCGCGATATCGACGAGCTCGCGAAAGACCGGCAGCGGTTCGATCATCCGCGCGCGCTGCGCGCGCATCAGCGCCTGCACGAGCGCGAGGCGCCGCGCCGGGTCGGCGGGCGCGGTGTCCACGAGCGCGGCGAGCACCGGATCGCGCAGCGCGGACCCGCCGTCGAGATGGGCGGCCACCTCGCCCGCGAGGTCCTCGAGCTGCTCGAGCAACACCGGCGTGAAGTTCACCACGGCGCGCGCCGCGGGGTTCTCCTCGAGGTGTGCCGCCATGTCGGCGTAGTCCTTGATCGCGTGCAGGACGGTCCAGGGCTGAACGTACTCGCCGGTGAAAGCATCGCGGTACTGCGGCTGGTGCATGTGCCACAGCAGCACGACAGGCAGGCGCGGGGTCATGCGTCTACGCCGTCGCGGCCGCGCGCAACATGCCGGCCGTGACGAGCACGACGCCCTTGTCCGTGACGAAGAAGCGCTCGCGATCCTGCGCGGCATCGAAGCCGACCCGCGTGCCCTCGGGAAGTTCGCAGCCTTCGTCGATGATCGTGCCCTGCACGTGGCAGCGCCTGCCGATCGACGCCCCCGGCAGGACCAGCGACCGGTGCACCGTGCTGTGCTCGGCGACCCGCACGTTCGAGAACAGCAGCGATTCGGTGACGCGCGCGCCCGAGACGATCGCGCCGCCCGCGACCATCGAATTGACCGCCGTGCCGACCCTCTCGCCGTCGTCCAGCACGAACTTCGCCGGCGGCTGCTGCAGCTGGTAGGTCCAGATCGGCCATTCCTCGTCGTAGATGTTGAGCTCGGGCGCGACGTGCACCAGCTCTATGTTGGCTTCGTAATACGCGTCGATCGTACCCACATCGCGCCAGTAGCTTTGTGCACGCGTTTTCACGTCCTGGAACGGGTAGGCGAACACCTGCAGGTTGGCGATGGCATCCGGAACGATGTTGCGGCCGAAATCGTGCTTCGACGCGGGGTTGCCGGCATCCGCGACGAGCAGTTGCTCGAGGAGGCGCGTGTTGAAGACATAGATACCCATCGAAGCGAGCGCACTGTCGACGCGCCCCGGCACCGGGTCGGGGTCGGCAGGCTTCTCGGTGAATTTCGTCACGCGATGCCATTCCGTCGCGGTCAGCACGCCGAATGCATTGGCCGCCGTCGCGCGCGGGACTTCGACCACGCCCACCGTGATGTCGGCGCCCTTCTCGACGTGATACGCGATCATCGGGCCGTAATCCATCTTGTAGATGTGATCGCCCGCAAGCACCAGTACGTACTTGGGGTGGTGGTGCAGTATTGCCTCGAGGTTCTGGTAGACCGAATCGGCGGTGCCGAGATACCAATGCTCGCCCATCTGCTGCTGGGCAGGGATCACATCGACGAACTCGCCGAACTCGCCGCGCAGATAGCCCCAGCCGCGCTGCACGTGCTGGATGAGCGACTGCGCCTTGTATTGCGTGAGCACCATCACCTGGCGGATGCCCGAGTTCACGCAGTTCGACAGCACGAAATCGATGATGCGGAACTTGCCGCCGAACGGCGCCGCGGGTTTGCAGCGGTTCGCGGTGAGTGGCCCGAGGCGCTCGCCGCGGCCGCCAGCCATGATCACCGCCAGCGCGCCGCCCGTCAGTCGACTGACGTAGCGCCCGGACGATGCGCGTGCGGCTTGCTTCGGCATATGGTAGATACACGTTATCACAAGCAGAAAACCCACAATCGACCCCCTGCTCGTCACGCTCGCGCAGGATCTCGGGCGCGTGGCGGCCGGTCGGCATCACCATCCGCATGGCGTGCTCGGGCCGCACCCTATCGCCGGGCCCCGCGGTGAAGAGACTGCGATCCTGCTGCACTTGCCCCGCGCGAGCCACGTGACGATCGAGGGAGACCTCGAACCACGGCGCCTCGAGCGCTCCGATTTCTTTTTCTGGCGCGGCAGCGCCGCGCTCGTTCCGCAGCACTATTGCGTGCACTGGACCGACGCGCAGGGCGAACATTCCCGTCACGACCCGTACACGTTTGCACCGGAGATCGATCCGGGCTCGCTCGCGAGCTTCGCGCGGGGCGAGCACCACTCGGCGTGGGAAATGCTCGGCGCCGTCGCCAGGGTTCGCGACGGAATCCGCGGCGTGCGCTTCGCGGTGTGGGCGCCGCACGCCGAGCGCGTGAGTGTCGTCGGCCCGTTCTGCCAATGGGACGGCCGCCAGTACCCGATGTCCACACGCGAGTCGAGCGGCGTGTTCGAGCTGTTCGTGCCCGGCCTCGCCGCCGGCGAGCTCTACAAGTTCGAGATCCGCCATCGCGACACGGGCACGCTGATGCTCAAGTCGGACCCGTACGCGCGCAGCGCCGAGATGCGCCCGGCCACGGCGTCACGCGTGACGGCGGAATCGCCCCACGAATGGCGCGACTCTGCGTGGCTTGCCGCGCGCGCCGCGCACAGCTGGCTGCACGCGCCGATGAGCATCTACGAAGTGCATCTCGGGTCCTGGCGACGACACGAAGACGGCCGTTTCTTCAGCTACCGCGAACTGGCGGACACGCTCGTGCCGTACGCGAAGGACCTCGGCTACACGCACCTCGAGTTGCTGCCGGTCACCGAGCATCCGCTCGACGACTCGTGGGGTTACCAGACGACCGGCTACTTCGCGCCGACGAGCCGGCACGGTGCGCCCGACGACCTGCGTTACTTCGTCGACACCTGCCATGCCGCGGGCCTCGGCGTGCTGCTCGACTGGGTGCCCGGCCATTTCCCGCGCGACAGCCACGGCCTCGCGCGTTTCGACGGCGCGCCGCTCTACGAGTACGCCGACCCGCGACGCGGCGAGCACCGCGACTGGGGCACGCTGATCTTCGATTACGAACGCCACGAAGTCCGGTCGTTCCTGCTCTCGAGCGCTTGCTGGTGGCTCAGCGAATTCCACTTCGACGGCCTGCGCGTCGACGCAGTCGCCTCGATGCTGTACCTCGATTTCAGCCGCAAGGACGATTTCCTGCCGAACCGCTACGGCGGCAACCAGAACCTCGAGGCGATCGGGTTCGTGCGCACGCTGAACTCGATCGTGCACGCACGCTTTCCGGGCGCGGTCGTGATCGCGGAGGAATCGACCGACTGGCCGATGGTGAGCCGGCCGGCGCACGCCGGTGGCCTCGGTTTCTCGATGAAGTGGAACATGGGCTGGATGCACGACACGCTGGCGTACTTCGGGCAGGACCCGCTCTTTCGCGCGCACCATCATCAGCGGCTCACGTTTGCGATGATGTACGCCTATACCGAAAACTTCGTCCTGCCGCTTTCGCACGACGAAGTCGTGCACCTGAAGCGTTCGCTGCTCGGGCGCATGCCCGGGGACGCCTGGCAGCGGCTCGCGAACCTGCGCCTCCTCTATCTCTACCTGTGGACGCTGCCCGGCAAGAAGCTGCTGTTCATGGGCGGGGAGTTCGGGCAGGAAACCGAATGGGATTTCGCCGCCGGCCTGCCCTGGCACCTGACGCACGACCCCGCGCACGCGGGTGTGCAGCAGCTCGTGCGTGATCTCAATCGGCTCTATGTCGCCGACCCGTGCCTGCACCGCTACGAGTTCGAGCCGCAGGGTTTCCAGTGGCTCGACTGTGACGACGCGGCGAGTTCGTTCCTCGCTTTCGTGCGGCGTGACGGCGAGGCGTTCGTGGTCGTCGCGCTCAATTTCACGCCGGTGCCGCGCACGGGGCTGCGCATCGGCGTGCCGCAGGCGGGGCATTACCGCGAGATCCTGAATTCCGATTCCGCCTACTACGGCGGCAGCAATCTCGGCAATCCGCTCGCGATCGCATCCACGCCGGCGCCGCATCGCGGGCAGCCGCATTCGCTCGAGCTCACGCTGCCACCGCTCGGCGGCGTGGTCCTCAGGCGAGACGCTTCATGAGACCGAGTTCGTACGGATGCGAGAGCAGCGGATGCGCGGGGCTTGCGAGCACCTCGAGTGCGTACTGGCCCGTAGCCGGCGCAGGCGTGTCGATCGCATAAATGCGTGCGCCGTCGGCGCGCGTTTCGGCGGTCGGGGTGAAATTCGCACGCCAGTCGCCGTCGCGGTGGTGCGGCCGGAACGACGACAGCAGCGGTCCGTCGGGCAGCGGATGCGGCAGGCGCCTTTCGCCGACGATTTCCACCCTGATTTCCTCCGGATGCAGCCCGGCGAGCTGCACCGCCACCTGCATCTGCAGGCGGCCTTCGAGCGCAATCTGCAATTGCGGATCGACCGCCCGCTCGAGCGTGACCCGCGGCCAGGCCTCGCGCACGCGCCGCTTGAAATCGGCGATGGCGCGCGCGCCGGCGAAATCAGCCGCGGCGAGCGCGGCGCCGCGCCGCGCGGCCGGTCGATAGATGCCCTCGGCGTAATCGTTCACGACCCGGCTCATGTTGAAGCCGGGAATCACCGTTGCCATCGCGTGCTTGCAACGCCGCACCCAGGCCGGCGAGTAGCGCGCACCCTCGCGCGCGAAGTAAAGCGGCACGACCTCTTCCTCGAGGGTTTCGAGGAGACTCGCTGATTCGAGCGCGTCGCGGCGCTGCGGGTCCTCGACGGTGACGGGCGGCAGGCCCCAGCCGTTCTCACCGTCGAACGCCTCGGCCCACCAGCCGTCGAGGATCGAGAGATTGAGCGTGCCGTTGGCCGCCGCCTTGATGCCCGAGGTGCCGCTCGCCTCGAGCGGTGCAATCGGGTTGTTGAGCCACACGTCGCAGCCCGAGACGAGCCAGCGCGCGAGCCGCATGTCGTAGCCTTCGAGGAAGACGACGCGACCGACGAACTCCGGCGTCAGCATCAGTTGCTTGATCTCGCGCAGCACGGCCTTGCCGGGTTCGTCGGCGGGATGCGCCTTGCCGGCAAACAGCAGCAGCACCGGGCGTTCGGGATCGCCGAGCAGCTTCGCGAGCCGCGCGCGGTCCCTGAACAGCAGCGACGCGCGCTTGTAGGTCGCGAAGCGGCGCGCGAATCCGATCGTCAGGACATCCGGACGGCCCGGGTCGAGCAGGCGCGCCGCCTGGCGCCACTGCGCGCTGCTCATGCCCTCCGCCGCGGACTCGGCCTGCAGGCGTGCGCGCACGCCATTGATCATGCGCACCTTCACATCCTGTGACGCCGTCCAGAACTCGTCGTCCGGGACCCGATCGAGCGCAGCCCACATCGACGCATCGGAGAGCCGATCCACCCAGCCCGCGGGCAGGTGCCGATCGAAGAACTCTGCCCAGGTCTGGTGCAGGAAGGTCGGCACGTGCACGCCGTTCGTCACGAAGCCGATCGGATTGTCCGCGGGCGCGAGCTCGGCCCAATGCCGCGCGCCGAGCCGTGCCGATACGCCGCCATGCACGCGGCTCACGCCGTTCACGGAACGCGTGCCGGCGAGCGCGAGCCAGGTCATGTTGAATTCGTGCGGGACGTCCGGGGCGCACCCGAGCGCAAGCACCTGCTCGACGGGCCAGCCGAGCATGCCGAGATAGCCCCCGAACTCGTGCCTGACGAGATCGTGCGGGAAACTGTCGTGACCGGCGGACACCGGCGTATGGGTCGTGAACGCGCATTGTGCCGCGACCGCTTCGAGCGCCACGTCGGGGCTCGCACCCTGCGCGACGCACTCGCGCATGCGCTCGAAAATGAGGAAGGCGGCATGTCCCTCGTTGATATGCCAGACCGCCGGCGCGAGACCGAGCGCTCGCAGTGCGCGCACTCCGCCGATGCCGAGCACCATCTCCTGGCGGATACGCATCGTCTTGTCGCCACCGTAGAGACGGTGCGTGATCGCGCGATCCTCCGGCGCGTTCTGCTCGCAGTTGGTGTCGAGCAGGAAGACGCAGACACGACCCGCTTCCGCACGCCACACCCGCACCTGCACCGATCGACCGCCGATCTCGATCGCGATACGCAGCCATGCGTTGTTCGCGTCGAGAACGGGCTTCACGGGCAGGTCGCGCGGATCGTGGTCCTCGTAAACGGCGTGCTGCACGCCGTCGCTGTCAACGGACTGCACGAAATAGCCCTGCCCGTACATGAGGCCGACCGCGACGAAATTGAGCCGCTCGTCACTCGCCGCCTTGCAGTGATCGCCCGCGAGCACACCCAATCCACCGGAGTAGATCGGAAAGCTCTCGTGAAAGCCGTACTCGGCGCAGAAGTACGCGACGAGCGGCGTATCCGCGGGTGCCGCCGGCGCCGCCAGGTAGGCGTCGAAGGTCGCCAGCACCTGGCCGTAGCGCGCGAGGTACACGGAATCTTCCGCCGCGCGATCGAGCGCCGCCTGCGCGACGCAACGAAGCATCAGTTTCGGGTTGCCATCCGTCTGCCGCCACAGCACGTCATCGAGGTCTTCGAAGAGCGAACGGCAGGGGCGATGCCAGCTGAAAAACAGATTTCCCGCGAGTTCCGCCAGTCTTTGCAGTTTTTCCGGAATTTTAGGCGAGATTTCAACGAAGATCGGCGAAGTCATGGGCTCCACGTCGGCGCAGCGGGTTGAGGCGTCGTGTCGACGACCGCGGGGGAGTCTACAGGAAGCGCGTCTATCATTGACTGCTTAGTAATATTTACTTTACAGTATTAACAAATGGACGATAGCAATGCACGCAAGTTCCAGAAGGACCTCAACGGAGGCCTGGTCGCGCTCGTGCTGCTGTCCGTGCTCGACCGCGCCGAAGGCGAGCTGTATGGCTACGAAATCGCGAAGCAGCTGCAGCGCGCCGCCGCAGGCGAGCCGCTCTTCAAGGAGGGCACCGTTTACCCGGTGCTGCGTTCGCTGTCCGCCAGCGGGCTACTGTCGAGCCGTATCGAACCGTCCTTCGCCGGCCCGCCGCGCAAGTACTACCGTATTACCGCGCCCGGCCGTGCCACGCTCGGCGAGTGGCGCTCGATCTGGGACCAGACTCGCAACTTCGTCGATCGCTTCACTTCGCAAGGAATATCGACATGAACAGGGCAGCACCGCGATCTATTGACGCGTATCTGAAACAGTTACGTATGGAGCTCTCGGGTGCGGACCCCGCCCTGGTGCAGGACGCGCTGTACGACGCCGAGGAATACCTGCGCGCCGAGATCGCGACCCACCCCGGCAAGTCCGAGGCGGACGTCCTCGAACTGATCGCGAGCACCTATGGGGCGCCCGACGAGGTGGCGGCGGCCTATCGTGAAACGGAAGCGAAGGTGGCTGCCGCCCTGCACACACCGCGGCCCGCGACGAACGGCGGCGTGTTGCGTCGCTTCTTCGCGATCTATTCCGACCCGCGCGCCTACGCTTCGCTCTTCTTCATGTTCCTCGCGCTCGCGCTCGGTATTTTCCATTTCGTGTTTGCGATCGTCGGCGTGTCGATGTCGGCCGGGCTCGCGGTCCTAATCATCGGCGTGCCGTTCTTCCTCGCATTCATCGGCCTGACGCGCGTGATCGCGCTCGCCGACGGCCGGCTCGTCGAGGCGATCTCGGGCGAACGCATGCCCCGGCGGCCGTTCCACCCCGGCCCGAAGCAGGCGTTCTGGGCGCGCATCGGCGAAATGCTGCGCGACTCGCGCACCTGGACCACGCTCGCGTACTTCGTACTGGCGCTGCCGCTCGGCATCGCCTATTTCACGATCGCCGTGACCGGCCTCGCCGTCGGCCTTTCGCTCACCTTTGCCCCGATCTTCGAGATCGCGCGGCGTTTCGGGTGGCTGCAGATTTCGAGCGACGTGAGCTTCAGTCCCGAGTGGCTCGGCAGCGCCTTCTTCCTGCCGGTGGCCATCGTGATCGGCATCGTGATCCTCACCACGCTGATGCACCTCGCGCGCTTCATCGGGCGTACGCATGCGCGTTTTGCGAAACACATGCTGGTGATGGCCGCCTGATGCCGCGCTGCGCCCTGATCGTCGCGTTTGCGCTCGCCCTGTCGTCGGCCGCCTGCTCTGCCGATGACGACGCCGCATCGCGGCCCGTCGCAACGCGGCCTGTCACATCGTCGCCCGCCGCCGGGCCCGCCCGAATCGGCTGCCTCGCGAGCGGCGATGGCTTCCTGCGCGCTCGCGTGCGCGGCGCGCTCGATCTCGACCTCGAATGGCGCAACGATGAGATGGAGTGCACCGGTGGGGAGCGCCCGGACGGCTCGGGCCTGCGCGTGTCGATCGCCGGGCCCGCGCAGAGCGATGGCCGACGACTGCGGTTCGTGTTCGGCATCGTCGGCGCGCACGAAGGCGCGCCCGCGAGCGGTCGCCCCACGAACCTCACGGTGATCTTCGAAGGCGAACGTCGACTCTTCGCGACGCAGGGCGACGACAAGTGCACGGTCGATACGCTCACCCAGCAACGCACCGGCCCGCTCGGCGGGCCCCGGCGCAGCTGGCGGGTCGAGGCGCGCGGCTTCTGCATCCAGCCCGCGACGACCCTGAACGGCGACGGGCGCCTGCTCGTGACGAGCTTCGATTTTGCGGGGAGAATCGACCTTCAGGATGAACGGGGATGAACATGCGAACTGATCGACGCGCCCATTTCCTCGTCGGCGCGTGCCTTGTCGGCGTTTGCCTCGCAGCCGCCTCCGTCGCGCTCGCGGCGCAGCCGCTCGAGGATCTCGAGAAATTCCCGCGCGCGGACGTCGAGATTTCCGGGAAAGGCGGCACGCACCACTTCGACGTGTGGATCGCCGACACCGCGCCGCGGCGCGCGCAGGGCCTGATGTTCGTTCGCGATCTCGCGCCGGACGCGGGCATGCTCTTCACGGAGGAAGCCCCGCGCGTCATGTCGATGTGGATGAAGAACACTTTCATCCCGCTCGACATACTGTTCATCGATGCCAGGGGTCGCATCGTGCGCATCGCCGCGCGTACCACGCCACAATCTCTCGACAGCATCTCGTCCTACGAGCCGGTCACGCAGGTGCTGGAGTTGCGCGGTGGCGAGACCCAGGCCCGGGGAATCGAAGTCGGCGATCACGTACGGGTTGGCCCCGATAAGTCGTAGTTTTCAGGCAACAAACGGCCGTTCGTGTGGCGTTTGCAAGCCCGTTTGGCTATTATTCCGCTCCTGTTGGCGCAAACCGGCGTGTCCTGGTCACGACCCTTCAGCGCAACCTCCCCCAATCGATCGAGAGAGAGTTCTAAGAATGAACAAGAGCATTTCATTGGTGTTTGCCACAGCGGTGCTGCTGGTCACCGCCCTGCCCGCCTCCGCCGGGCCGCCGGCCGGCAGCTGGTACATCGCGCCCGAGGCCATCTACCTGTGGACCGACAAGGACCGTCTCGCCGATGACGAATTCGGCGGCGCGCTCGCGTTCGGCCGTTCCTTCGGCAACTGGGACGCGGAAATCCAGTACAGCTTCGTCAGCCCCGACTCGCTCAGCGGCGGTTCGGTCGACTTCAACAACGTCTTCGTGAACCTGCATCGCGTGTTCTTCCGCGAGGCGCGCATCTCGCCGTTCCTCAAGCTCGGCGTGGGCCGCGTCGATCCGCACTACTCGAATG
>CADEFQ010000004.1:12286-50249 GCA_902826635.1 uncultured Pseudomonadota bacterium | reverse complement strand
ATCTCGCCGTTCCTCAAGCTCGGCGTGGGCCGCGTCGATCCGCACTACTCGAATGCACCGATAGCGCTCGCGGGCGCCGACGTGACGAACTGGGCCCTGGCTTACGGCGTGGGAGTGCTCGCGAACCTGAGCCGCAATGAAACCCGCGGCACGGCGCTTGCGCTGCGCGGCGAGATCTACGGCCTCGTCTCCGCAAGCACCGAGCCGCCGAACGGCGACCATCTGAGCGACACGATTGCGGGTATCGGCCTGCAGTACCACTGGGGCGCGCCCGTCGCGGCGCCGGCTCCCGTCGCGCCGCCGGTCGTTGGTGACGCCGATGGCGATGGCGTCAACGACAACCTCGACAAGTGCCCTGGTACACCGGCCGGCACCGCGGTCGACGCGAACGGGTGCGAACTCGACAGCGACGGCGATGGCGTCGTCGACCGCCTCGACAAGTGCCCGGGCACGCCCGCCGGCGCCAAAGTCGACGCGAACGGCTGCGAGCTCGACAGCGACCGTGACGGCGTGGTCGATCGCATCGACCAGTGCCCGAACACGCCCGCCGGCGACAAGGTCGACGAAGTCGGCTGCTCATTCAGCCTGCGGCTCGAAGTGTTCTTCGACACCGACTCGGCGACCATCAAGCCCGAGTCGTTCCCGGACCTCGATCGCGCCGTGAGCCTGATGCAGACCAACGCGCGCCTGTTCGGTACCGTCGAAGGCCACACGGACGACCGCGGCAGTGCCGCCTACAACCAGAAGCTGTCGCAGCGTCGTGCCGAATCGGTGCGCCAGTACCTGGTCGACAAGGGCGTGCCGGCGGACCGTCTCGAAGCGGTGGGTCGCGGCGAAAGCCAGCCCGTCGCCGACAACGCGACGGCCGAAGGCCGCAGCCAGAATCGGCGCGTGCTGCTCGTCCGCACGAATCGATAGGCCGATCCGTCCTTGCGACGAAGGCCCGGCGCCGCGAGGCGCCGGGCCTTTTTTGTGCCCGGTCGCTGCGCGACAGTAACCGCATGCTCGACCTCCCCGACAACATCGTGCTCGACAAGGCGCGGCTGATCGGAGGCAGCGTGCGATTGTCGCTCGCGATCGATGCGCCGCGTCTCGCGGCGGAAGTCGCGGCGTTGCCGCCGTCGCTGTGGGGCTCGTGCGGCGGGCGCGTGGGCGTGCACAACGCCGCTGAAGCGATCTTCCTGCGCGGCTACGCGCCAGCCGAAGGCGACCGACCCATCGAAGACCGGGCGCCGCTCGCGCTCTTGCCCTATGTGCGCGAAATCGTCACCGCGCTCGTTCCCGCACCGGCGCAGCGTTGCCTGCTCGCCCGCCTGCCCGGCGGCGCGAGCGTTGCCGCGCATATCGATCAGGCGCCGTACTTCGAGAAGACGATCCGCATTCACTTCCCCGTCGAAACGCACGATCGCGCATGGATGATCTGCGCGGGCCGTCGCTTCCGGATTGCGGTGGGCGAAGCCTGGGCGATCAACAACAGTGCGCCGCACGCCGTCGAAAACGAGCACCCGAGCCGCCCCCGCACCCATCTGATCTGCGATTTCCTGCCGACCGGCGCGCTGTTCGATCTGCTCGCACGCGGCGAGCGCGATCCATGATCGTCACGCCGCGGTTCATATTCCTCCACCTGCACAAGTCGGGCGGCACGTTCGTCAACGACGGGCTGTTGCGCCACGAGCCGGGCGCGCGTCAGTTCGGCTACCACCTGCCACGCCACTGCGTGCCTTCCACTCATGCGCGGGTGCCCGTGCTCGGGCTCGTGCGCAATCCGTTCAGCTTCTATCAGTCGTGGTATGCGTTCCAGGCGGCGCGCGACCGCCCGAATGCGCTGTTCCGCATCGTCAGTCACGAAGGCTGCGCCGGTTTCGCCGCGACGATCCGCAGGCTGCTTTCGCTCGGCGAGGACGATGCCCTGCTCGAACGCGTCGTCGCAGCGCTGCCGACCGCGTACACGAACCATGGCCTCAATCTGCCGGGACCGGCGCTCGCGGCGATCCGCGGCACGGGACTCGGTTTTTATTCGTTTCTGTTCCAGTATCTCTATCGCGATGCCGACAGCGTTCACATCGCGCGGATGGAGCAGCTGCGCTCGGAGCTGCCCGCTGTGATGGCGCGAGCCGGCGTGCCGGCAAACGACGGACTCACGGCCTACTTGCGCGACGCGGTGCCGCTCAACGCCTCCGGGCGCGCCGAGCCGCACCCTGCCTATGACGATTCGCTGTGCGCGCTGGTCGCGACGCACGACGGCGAGCTCATCCGACGCTACGGGTACGCATCGGACCCGCCTGCACGATCTGTGTCGACGCGAGCGCTTCGAGCCGCTCCCACGTACGACGAACCCTCGGCAGCACGGCGTTGACCTCGCGCTCGCGGCGGCGCCATTTGTCGGCTGCGGGCGCGGTCTGCGTGTATCGCGACAGCGGCAACGCGCCTCCCACCCGAATCTCGAGCGCAGCGTCGAACTCGATGCCGGTGAAACGGCATAACGCTTCGACGGTACCGCGCGGATCGTCGAGCAGGTTCTCGTAGCGCACCGTGGTCCAGCGGTCTCCCGGCAACTGCGCGAGGTCTTCGAGCGCAATACGGTTCGCGCTCTCCCATTGGAAGGCGGCGATTTCCTCGAGCGCGCGTCCGCGCATGCCACGCCATCCGGGCGGCAGCAGCATTGACCACGGGCGGTCAAAGCCGTCGAGTCCGTCGTAGGTCTTCCACGCGCCGGACCCCCACGCATCCATGATGCTCGCAAGGTTGCCGCGCGGGTCGCGCCACAGGAACACGAAGAGCGCATCGGGAAACACGCGATCCAGGAACGGGATCCGCAGTGCATTCTTCGGTGTCTTCTCGAGAAAGCGCAGCGCCGCGTCGGGCCCTGCCGCACGACCAGCCGCATCGACGCGATGCCCGGCAATGTCGGAGATCATCTTCGCCGCGACGGCTTCGCTCGCCTCGCGCGCGGTCAGGCGGTTCGATTCGACCCCCGGAGCGCCAGGCCGCAGCGCCGGCATGCCTTCGATGAGCCAGTGCGCTTCCCCGCCGAGCGTTGCGACAGCATGGCTCGCGGCAAGGGTTTCGAACAGGAGCGTACTGCCGGAGCGCGGCGCTGCGACGATGAACACCGGCCGCGCGGGTCGTTGCGCGAGCGCTCGATCGAGCGAGAGGCAGGCGCGCAGTACCCGCCCCTCCAGCACCCGGTTTCCCGCCACGCGGTTCGACGCGACCACGGCCCCTGCGCCGAGTTCGCGCGCGGCTTCGCGCACGTGGTCGCGCAACCGCTCGAACTCCGTCCAGCCCGCGGGAGCCTCACCGTGCAACGCATGGAGCTGGCGCCAGTCGCGGCCCATCGCATCGAGCAGCCCGTGGTACTGCGCGAGTCGCGCGCGCCCCTCGGGCGTCGCATCGAGCGTCGTGAGTTCCGCGCGCAGGTCGAGGAGCAGCAGGTCGAGCTCCGCCGGCGCCATCACGCAGGGCAGCGGCGTACGCTCGGTCAGCGGCGTGACTTCGCGCCCGGGATCGAACGGCACGGTGGATATCGTGGCACCCGTCGCGGCGCTCTCCCGCGCGAACTGCCAGAACGCGGCGCTGCCCGACGTATCGGCGACGAGGTGGATGCGCGCCTCGTCGCTCGCGTTCTCGACCCGGTGCAACCGCCAGTTGTCGAAAATCCACGCGTCGCCTGCCGCCATGTGCACGGACTCGCCGCCGCAGTGGAAGCGCACGCCGGGCCGCGTGACCACGGGGATGTGCACGCGCACGCGGTTCATCCAGTGATGGTTGATGTCGGCGTGCTCTGGCACCATCGCGCCCGGCTCGAGGCGCAGCAGGCGCGAGCGGCTCCACACCACGCCGAAGCTCGCGAGCACCTGGCGCAGATAGGGCGAGCGCGCCAGATGCGGGGTCGGAAGCATGGGGCCGTTCACCAGGTCGTTCTCGCCGCCCTCGACCGTGATCAGCCGCAGCGCGCTGTTGCCGGGGTGTCCGTCGGGGTGAGTCACCCACGCCTCTGCCGGCAGTGCCTCGATCTCCGCGCGCAGCCGCCCGGCGTCGAAGCGCACGGCGAGTTGCTGGAACGGTTGCGAAAGACGCATGCGCGGGCCGCAGTCGCTCAGGCCGCGTCGACCCGGGCCCGGAAGTGCCCGATCGCCGGAACGAGATCGGTGAGCGCTGCGCACTCGACCTCGGTGAGATGCGGGTTCCAGACGTCGAAGATCAGCACCACGCGCGTCTCATCGCTCCTGTTCCAGGCCTCGTGCTCGTAAGTGTCGTCGAACACGACGACCTCGCCCTCGCGCCACTCGTGCAATTGGTCGGCGACACGCAGCGCGCAGTCCGCCGGCACGATGAGCGGCAAATGCGCGACGAGGCGCGTGTTCGTGACACCGCGATGCGGCAGCAGATGGGTGCCCGGCGTGAAAACGGAGAACAGCACCTCGGGCCCGTGGCCCGGCACGTGCGACAGCGGCAGCGCCGCGAGGGCTCGCGCCGTCGCCGGACAGCGGCCGCAATTGTCGTCGCGGCGTTCACCGTGACGCCAGAAGTAATAGCCGTTCCAGCCCGGTGCGCCGTGCGTGCCACGCAAGTTCTCGCGCTCGAGGTTCGCCGAATCGAACACCCGCTCCCGACCCACGCTCGCGGGCAGCAAGGATTCGAGTTCGGCGCGAATTGCGCCGCTCGCGGCTTCGAGCGTCGCGATCCACCCGAACAGCGTCCGATCGGGAATCGGCGCCGGCGGCAGATCGGGGAACCACAGGAAAGTCGGCTGCTGGCGGGGATCCGCAGGCTGCGCGCACTCGTCCTGCAGATAGACGCGCAGCGCGCGCCCGACGCGCGCCAGCGCCGCGCTGCCGAAACGCGCTGCGAGCGGCTCGAGCACCGCCTCGAGCATCTCCCGGCGTCGCCCGCGTACAGTGGCGACCGCGCGCTCGACCAGCGGCTTGAGACCCGAGGGCGTGCTGCCGGCATCGGCCCAGCGACCCTGCGCCTGCGCGTCGCGCAGCGCGCGCGCCCATTGCCACAGTGCGCGATCCGCGTGCCCCGCACGCTCCAGGGCCGCGCCGTAGTTCAGGCGAGCGATGTGGAAGTCGGGTGCCAGCTGCAGGGTGGTGTCGTACCACGCAAGCGCCGCGATCACGTTGCCGGCGAGTTCGTGGGCGCGCGCCAGGTGGTAGCGCGCGATGGGGTCCGCCGGATCGAGCTGCGTCGCATGCCTGAGCTTGACGATCGCGCGCAGCGCATCGCCCCGCCGCAATGCCGCGACCGCGACGACCTTGAGCGCCTCGATATCGTCGGGATCGGATTCGAGGCGCAGCAGGCAGGCACGCTCGGCCTCGAGCACCTGCCCGCCCCGAAAGAGCCGCAACGCGTGGGCGCTCGCTTCGGCGCTCGGCCCGTCGCGCAGCGCGCTCATGCGCCGGCCCCCGTGCTAGCGTTACGCGCACGATGGACAGCAATGACCTGCGGCAGTACGTGCGCGTCTACGACGGCAGCCTCGACCCGGCGCTGTGCGCGCGCATGATCGATTCGTTCGCAAGCCTGACACGCTTTCATCAGGTGAACGGCGCCGAGGTGCGCCGCGGGCTCGAGGAATCGGCGTGGACCGAACTCAACGTCACCCGGCTTGCCGACGCCGCTTTCCTCGACTCCTTCCGGCGCACGACCGCCCTCGCGCTCGCCCGCTACAACGCGGACCTGCGCCTCGGCATCCCCGTGCCCGACTCCGGCACGACGTCGGACCTCGTCATCAAGCAATACCGCGCGGGCGCCGCCCAGAAGTTCCAGCTGCATTTCGACGCGATCCACCACGTCGCCCATCGCTATCTCGTGCTGCTGTGGTACCTGAACGATGTCGCTGAAGGTGGTGAAACACGCTTTCCACAGCTCGGTCTCGCGATCGCACCACGCGCCGGCCGGCTGCTGATGTTCCCTCCCTACTGGATGTTCCAGCACGAAGGTGTGCCGCCGGCGTCCGGTGACAAGTACATCGTCTCGACGTATCTGCTGTTTACGGATCATCCGGCGTCATAGCCCCAGCGTTCGAAGTACGGCGCCAGCACCGGCAGTACCGGTGCAAACCGGCGCGCATGGGCGTGCCAGCGGCCGACGGCCCGCGCGTGCACGGGTTGCACCACCTGCGAGTAACTCGGCGTGCTGATGAAGGCTTTGGCGCGTGCATGCGCCGCCGGCGCAAGCAGCGCATCGTCCCAGGGAAGATCGAGAAATGCCGCGATGGCGCGCACTTCGCGTTCGAAATCCCCGACGAGCGTCTCGTAGCGCACCTCGCGCACCGCGGCCTGCAGCACTGCCTGTTCGCGGTACCAGAAATCGAACGCGCGCCGATAGCCGCCTGCGAGCGTGGCGAGGTCGGCACACAGCAGCGCGAACTCGGGCGCCGTGAACTGCTGCATGTAGCAACTCAACAGCACGTCGCACGGGTGGCGGACCGCGAGCAGGATGCGCGCCTCGGGAAACAGGCGGCGGATCGCGGGCAGACGCAGCAGGTTGAGCGGGTTCTTGTCGACGAGCCGCTGGCCGGGCGCGAGCGCCAGCTTGCGCCGCACGCGCTCGTAATAGCGCGCGCGGATCGCGACGAGGTCGGTCGTGCTCACCGCCGCGAGTGACTCGGGATAGCGCGCACCGGCCGCGTTCGCGAGATCCGTGAGCGCGTGTTGCAGGAACGGCTGCTCGTCCATCGAACGAAGCGCGGGATGCGCATCGAGGACCTGTTCCAGCAGCGTCGTGCCTGAACGCGGGAATGCGACGATGAAGATCGGGCTCGCCGCCGCATCGGGTGCCGCCGAGGCGGGCGCCGCCGCAGCGCTCCAGGCGGCCACGTCGTCGCGGTCCGCACCGCGACTCGTGATGGCGAAAGTCGGCGCACCGCGCGCCGCGAGCAGCGGCGCTGCGAGCCGCACTTGCTCGACCTGCGACCGATGTGCCGCCTCGAGCATGGCGAACGCCTCGTCCGTGCGACCGACCGCATCGAGCGAACGCGCGAGCGGGAATTGCTCGAAGTAGCGACGATGCGGCAGCGGGTCGAGCCCAAGTGCGCGCTCGTAGTGCGCGATCGCGTCGAGATGCCGGCCGGCGCGCTGCGCAAGCCGGCCCTCGGCGGCGGCGAGATCGAGCTCGAGGGGCGTGTCGACCGTGCGAACGGCCGCGCGCACGCGCGCGAGCGCCGCTTGCGCTTCGGGCAGGCGATTCGCGCGCTCGAGCATCTGCACGAGCGTCAGGCCGGCCTGCGGCTCGAGATCGGGGGCCGACGCCAGCTGATCGATCGCTGCCGTGGCCTGCGCCGATTCCCCGGCGCCCTGCAGGCGCTGGCCGATTTCGGCGACGAGCGCCGGGGCGAGGCCGGAAAGCTGCTGCCAATTGGCGAGCGCGGCCACGCCCTCGTCGGTGTGCCCCGCTTCGAAACAGGCCTTCGCGTACTGCAGGCGCATCTCCGCATCGCCCGGCGCGAGCGCAACGCCCTGCGCGAGAACCGCCCGCGCCGACTCGTAGTCGAGCCGGTCGAGATGCGTGAGGCCGACGTTGTAGGCGAAATCGGCCGTGGGGCCACCGATGGCATGCGCACGCGCATAGGCGCGCAGCGCCTCGTCGTAGCGCGCGAGGCCGCGCAACGCCGTGCCGAGGTTGAGCCAATGCCCCGCCTCGTGCGGCTGCTGCTCGGTCAGCGCCCTGAACGCCCCTTCGGCTTCGTCATAGCGGCCGTCGGCGTGCGCCGTGGCACCCACCCGCGTGAGTGCCACGGCGCGTTCGGGTCGCTTGTGGCTCAGAACTTCTGCGTCACACCGACGTACCATTGCCGCCCCAGCAGGTCATACGTCGACACATCGGTATTCGCGTTCGTGACGTTGTTTTGGTAGAGGAGCGGAGGCTCCTTGTCCGTCAGGTTCTGCACGCCGAGCTGGATGCGCGTATTCGTCCTGTCGAGCGTGTAACCGAGGGTCAGGTCGAAGTACGCCACCGACGGGATGTCGAGCCGCTGGTCCGGGATCGCGCCGTCCGCGTCCTTGATCACGAGCCCGTCGAAGTAGCGGGTCGTCAGCAGGCCATCGAAACCGGCCTTCGACCAGCCGATGCCGAAGACGCCGCGCCATTTCGCGTAGTTGCCATACTGCGGATCGAAGGTCCCGGCCACCTCGACGGAAGGCGCACCCGGCGTCGCAATATTGGCGAAGCTGTTGATGTGGGTCGCTTCGAGCTGGAAATTCCACGACCCGAGCGGCGTGTCGCGCAGCTGGTAGCGGATGCCGACGTCGATGCCGTCCGTTTCGAGCGAGCCGAGGTTCACCGTCGGCGTCCTGAACACCAGGAACTCGCCGGCGTTCGGGCCGGTCGCGTAGCGGAACATCAGCCCGCAGAAGTCCGCGTTGCCCGTCTGTACGCACTGGTCGGCCGCGAAATTCACGTCGAGCGCGGTGATGATGTCGTCGATCGTGTACTTCCAGTAATCGACGTTGAGGGAAAGCCCGCGCACCAGGCTCGAGTCGTAGACGAAGCCTGCGGTGAGCACGTCTCCCGTCTCGGGCTTCAGGGTCGGCGTGCCGATCAGCAGGCTCGTGATCTGGCTGTTCGGCTGGGTGAACCCGGTATCGGGCGCGACTCCGACGCAGGCGAGCGCGAGATTCGGGTTCGCGGCGAGCTGCGCCGAGGTCAGGTTCGCGCAGGGGTCGTTGAACGTGGCTGCCGATTGCGACGGCGCAAGGGCGAGGTCGTTGATCGTCGGGGCGCGGAACACTTCGGCGTAGGACGCGCGCAGCAGCAGGTCGCGCACCGGCCGGTACTCGAGCTTCGCCTGGAAGGTCGTGTCGTCGCCGATCGTGTCCTTGCTGTAATCGGAGTAGCGCACGCCCGCGGTCAGGTTGAGCGCCTGCACGCCCGGCTTGTCCGCTATGAGTGGCATGAAGAGCTCGCCGAAGAGTTCCCGCACGTTGTAGCGCGCGGACGAATTACCGGTGCAGGTCTCCTGCGCGAGCAGGCACGACAGGAAGAGCGGCGCCTCACCGCGGGTCAGCGGATCGGTCTCGAACTCGCCTTCCTGGGAGCGATACTCGGCCCCGAACGCGGCCTTCACCGCGCCGGCCGGCAATTCGAACAGGTCGCCGTTCAAACCCGCGCTGAACTGCGAACTGCGGAACGTGTAGTCCGACTGGGTGTTCGCCGAGATGTCGTTCAGCGCGGCGATTTGCGCCGGATCCTGTACGTTGAAGATATTGATCGGCGTGCACCCCGCGATGACGGCGCCAGGCGTGCCGCAATGCGCGCCGCCACCGTCGGTAAAGGACGGGCCGAGCGCCTGCGCGAGCTTGTCCTTCAGCAGGTAGCCGAACACCTTGACGCTCTGGCCCATGCGGCCGAAACCGGCATTGGCCTCCCACTCCCACGAGTTGCCGAACGAACCGCGAAAACCTCCGTTCGCGAACGCCTGGTCCGTCGAGACCTCACTGCGGCGATTGCCGAGCGACTCGAGGCGCACCCTCAGGTTGGGATTCACGCCGTCGACACCGCCGAAGTCATTCCCGAACGGGTTGTAGACGCTGTTCGCCGAAACGATGGTGTCGTCGGCCACCGCATCGAAGGGGAGCGAGGCGAGCGCGAAGCCGGAACGCGTCTGGTTGTAGACCACCTGGCCGTACATCTCGACATTGTCGCCGAGCTGGTAGTTCACGTCGGTGAAGAGGCTGCCGCGCTCCTGCGGCGTCATCAGCAGATTGAACGGCTGGTAGTTGTAGAGGTCGGCGCCCGTGAAACAGCGATAGTCAGCCTGCGACCCGCCGCCGGCCCCCGGGGTGCGCGTCACGCTGCCGCAGCCGAACTGCGCTTGCTGCGCCGCTGTCAGGTTGATGCGGCCATTCGGCGTGCGACTCGAGCCTCCCGCGGACACGACGCCACCGTAGAGGTACAGCGCGTCTTTCGAGAAGGCGCGATCGGCCGCCGAGACCTTCTGCTGCTTGTTGTAGTTGGCACCGAACACGATGCCGACGCGATCGCTCTGCGAACCGAGCGTCACGCTCGCCGACTGGCGCTGGCCATCGGATTCGCCGGTTTCACCGTATTGCACGCCGATCTCGGCGCCGTCGAAGTTGCGCCGCGTGATGAAATTCACGACACCGGCGATGGCGTCGGAGCCGTAGATGGCACCGGCGCCCTCCTTCAGCACTTCGACGCGCTCGATCATGTTCATCGGCAGCATGTTGATGTCGACCGCCGAGGTCTGTGTATTGCCGTACACGCCGACGCGCCGCCCATCGACCAGCACGAGCGTGCGCTGCGCGCCGAGGCCGCGCAGCTCGACGTTCGACTCGCCGGTGCCGCCGCCGTTGTTGACAGTCGGATTCGTCGCCGCGCCCGCGACGACGGGCAGGCGCTGCAGTACGTCGCCCATGGTGGTGAGGCCGGTCTTTGCGATCTCGTCGGCCGAAATCGAGAGCACCGGGCTGGCTGTTTCGGCATCAACGCGCCGGATGCGCGAACCGGTGACGACGACGGTATCGACATCGTCGGCGTCATCGGCGGGTTTGTCCTGGGCGAGCGCGGCATTGGGCAATGCGCTGATCGCCCCCACGGTTGCGCCGGCCATCAGCGCGAGGCGCACGGCGTCGCGCACGATTGAATTCGTATCTGGCGTCATGGAAGTCATCCCTCCTGGAAAGCGTAGTCGGCAGTACCTGCAGCCGACGCTAACAGCGAGGAGATGTGACGGGAACGTCACTTGCGACGAAGGCACGCGCTGCGCGCGACGAAGCGAACGTTGCCCGCTCGCGACACCGCCGCACGATGAAACGAATCAGCCGCGCAAGTGGATTTCAGCGAGCCGGAAATCGATCATGAAGGTGTCCATCGCGCCGAGCACGTCCATGCCGATGATCAATGCCGGTTCGTCGGAGAGTCCCCAGACGTCGAAGATATGAAAATCACCGAAGGCAACCACCACGTGCCGGAACACGGCGCCGTCCATCCTGATGTCCGGCACCGCCGCGATATCGCCGATCATCGTCGCTTCCGTCGTGCCGTACACCGTGGCCTGCGATTGCGCGTCCGCCCGCAGCGCCGCCTGCAGCGCGCGATTGCCGAGCGTCTTCTGACCGCCGGTGTCGATCACGGCGAGCGCGCGCACGTGCCCGATGCGTACGTGTGCACCGAGCAGCCCACCCGCGACTCGATCGGCGCGGATGCGCAGCTCGTCGCTTCGCGCGAAGCGCGAGCGTGAAATCGTCACGAGGTCGCGCTTGAAGTCGACGACCAGGCGCTGGTCGCGCAGCCCCGCGACGCCGAGAATCCCGTCGGCGCCTCCGATCAGGTGCGGCAGCACAACCGGCACCTGCTGTCCGTCGAGCACGAGATCGCCCGCGCGCATGCGAACCACCAGGACCGCCGGCACGCTTTCACTGCCCGTGACACCATTCAGGACCACGGTCGGCGCCTTCGCATAGTCGAGCCCCAGCCGCTTCGCGACGTCGGTCGTGATCGCCGTGCGGTTCGCGCCCGTGTCGACCAGCATCTTGAAGGGACCGAGCCCGTTGATCGTGACCGGAACGAGGATGCGACCGATACGATCGAGTGTCGTGGGCGTCGCAAAAACCGGTTCCGCACCGGCAACGGGGACAGGCCCGGTGGAGGCGGGAATGAACGGCGTGGCGAGCGATCCCGCGAGCGCTAAAGCCAGGGTGGCGCGGCGCTTCATGCGAGCCAGTATGGGCGCTGTGGCGACCAGCGACAATTCGGCTCGTCGCGGCGCAGCAGTCGGCTCGCCGCCTATTTGACTCGCTTCACCTTCATCGAGCGTCCGTAGGGACCCTCGAGGAAATACGACCCGAGAACGCCCGGCTTCAGCGTCACCTGATCGCCCACCTTGAGACGGAAGCCCTCGCCGGTCGCGAGTTGCTGCCACACCTGTCCATTGTCGAGCGTGACGACGAGCCCCCCGCCTGCGCGGGTCGCGATCGCCGACACGGTGCCCTCGAGCTTTTCGAGGCGTGGCTCCTGCGGCTGCTCCCGTTGCTCGATCTTGCGCGCCACGTTACCACGCGCCCCGAACTTCTCTTCCGGTGTCGGCGGCGGAGGCGCCGGGGGCCGACTCGCGAGGCGCGCCATCTCGGCGTCGAAACACGCGAGCCGCCGCGCATCGTCGCGCTCCGCCACGCATTTGCCGAGCGCGGGCGACACGGCCTCGCCCTGCGCCGCGCGCAACGCGTTCGGGACCATCAGGGCCGCGGCCAGGGCGGCCGAGTACAGGAAACTACGCATGGTCAGATCTCCCATTGCGGTCGCGTGCCGCTGTGCGCATCGATCGCTTCAAAAAGGTCCACGACGAGCTTGCGCTCCTCGTTCGTGAGTTCGGGCCGCCAGATGTCGAACAGCAGGATCACACGCGTCTCGCTGCTGCGATTCCAGGCCTCATGCTCGATCGTGTCGTCGAACGCCCACGCCTTCCCCTCCACCCAGTCGCGCAGGTCGTTGCCGACCCGGAACGTGCAGCCGGGAGGCACGATCAGCGGCAGGTGACAGATGAGGCGCGTGTTGACGAATCCGTGGTGCGGCGGAATGTGGGCGCCCGCCTGCAGCAGTGAAAACAGGATCGACGGCGAGCGATTCGGCATCATCGCAAGCGGCGCGTTTCGCAGCGCCCGCATCGTCGCCGGACAGCGTGCGGCATTCTCCGGCACCGGCTCGCCGTTCTTCCACAGGTAGAAGGCGCTCCACGCGGGATTGTCGAGCATCCCGTGGCCGGTCTTCCGTGGCCGGTTCGCATCGCCGGTGACATACGGCGAGAACGCGCCGTCGATGCGCATCACCTCGAGCAGTTCGGCGCGGATCGCCCCGGTCGCCGCTTCGAGTTCGTCGAGCCAGGGGAAGAGCGCGCGCGCGTAGAACTGGATTTGCGGAAGCTCGGGGAAGTAGTAGTACCGGGGCTGCTGCACGTAAACCTGCTTCTCACCGAGCACCATGTCGAGCGACTGCGCGAAGCGGGTGCTCGAGCGCTCCCGATCGAAACCGCGCGCCGCAAGCTGCGCGCGCAGCCACGCCTGATACTCGGAGGCATACTGCGCGCACACCGCCTCGGCGCGGCGCAATTCCCCGGCAAGATCGGTCGGCAACTCGTTCGCAGGTGGCGCGGTTCGCACGGCGCGCTGGTAGAACGCCGAGGCCGAACGCGTGTCCCCTTTCGCGGCGTAGTAGTCGGCCTTGAACAGGAGCCCCCGGGTGTCGCGCGGCTCAATCGCCAGCAGCCGATCGATCGCAGCCACCATCCCCTGCTCGTCGCCGATCAGCCGGCAGGCATGCGCGACGCCGAACAGGACCGGCGGATCCGCGCGCCCGTCTTCCATCACACGCAAGTACAGGTCCCGGGCCTCGCGCGCATTGCCTGAGCGCAGCGCGGCGGCGGCCGCCTGCACGTTTTCGTCACGAGCGGATGGCTTCTGCATGGGTGCATTGTTGCCGACTGCGGCGCGTCCGGCAAAGCTTTGCCGACCGCGGGCGAGCCGCTATAGTCCCGGCGCATGAGCACCCCCGCGCAAGCCCCCAGTCCGCACGAAGCGGCGACGCGCGCGATCGCCTCGGGCGACTTTGCGGGCGCGGAAGCCGCGCTGCTCGCGGGCCTCGCACACGACCGGGGCAGCATTTCGTCCTGGCTCAATCTCGCGGCGGTGCGGCGCCAGCGCCAGAACATCGACGGCGCGTTCGACGCGCTGCGTGAGGCGCTGACGATCGACGGGCGCGACTTCCGGGCGCTGCTGATGAGCGCGACCATGCTCGAACAGCTGGGGCAGGCCCGGCCCGCGGCCGCGGCGTACGGGGTCGCGCTCGCGAACGCCCCGCCCGACCAGATGCTCGACGAACCGACCCGTGCCGCGGTACGGCACGCCCGCGAGGTACAGGCGCGGTACGCCGAGGACATGGGCGAGTACATCCGGACCCAGGCGTCCGACGCGCGCAGCCAGTGCACGGCCGCCGAGCGCCGCCGCATCGACCACTTCATCGGGATCGCACTGCGGATCACGCCGCGATATCCGCAGCTGCCGCTCGAGTACTATTTCCCCGGCCTCCCGCCGATCGAATTCTACGAGCGCGGGGCATTCCCCTGGCTCGAAGCGTTCGAAGCTGAAACTTCGGGCATTCAGGACGAGCTGCGAACGATCCTGCGCGAGGATGCGGCGGACTTCAGCCCTTACATTCATTACGGCGAGCACCTGCCGCTCGACCAGTGGCGCGAGTTGAACAACTCGCCACGCTGGACCGCGTTCCATTTCTATGAACAGGGTCGGCGGATCGAGGAGCGGTGCCGCCGGGCGCCGCGCACGATCGCCGCGATCGAGAAACTGCCGCAGGCGCAGGTGCCGCTGCGCTCGCCGACCGCCATTTTCTCCGTGCTGACGCCGCACACGCATATTCCGCCGCACACGGGCGTTGCGAATTTTCGCCTGGTCGTGCATCTGCCGCTGTTACTGCCGGATCGTTGCCGCTTCCGCGTCGGCAGCGAGACGCGCGAATGGCGCATCGGCGAGGCCTGGGTGTTCGACGATACGATCGAGCACGAGGCCTGGAACGACAGCGACGAGACCCGCGTGATCCTGATCTGCGACATCTGGAACCCGCACCTCTCGGAAGACGAGCGCCGCGCGATCGCAAGCGTGATCGCCGCGACCGACGCCTACAACGGCACCGTGCCCACCGCGCAAGTCTAGGAGCCCGCCGCCGATGCTGCTCAAGATCAGGAACCTGCTGTCGCCCGCGGAGGTGGCGCGACTCGGTGCGCTGGCCGGCGAACTGCATTTCGTCGAAGGCCGCGTGTCAAACCCCGCGAACCTCACCAAGCAGAACCTGCAGGCGGATGCAGCCGATCCGAAGTACGCCGAATCCGTGCAGATCGTGGGCACCGCATTCTCGCGCTCGCGCGAGTTTGCCGATTTCGCGATGCCGAAGCGCGTTGCGCCACCGCTGCTGTGCCGCTACGAGCCGGGCATGAAGTACGGCACCCACGCCGATTCCGCGTTGATCCAGATCGGCAATGTGCGCATGCGATCGGATCTTTCCTGCACGGTGTTCATCGCCGACCCCGCGACCTATGAGGGCGGTGAGCTCTCGATCGGCGTCGGCAACCACAGCTTCGCGTTCAAGGGCGAGCCGGGCGAGGCCATCGTCTACCCCTCGACCACGCCGCACGAGGTCGTGCCGGTGCGTTCCGGTCGCCGCCTCGTCTCGATCACTTTCATCGAGAGCCTGATCGCCGATCAACACCAGCGCACGCAGGTTTACGAGCTGAACGAGCTCGCGGCGCTCGAGGGCAACACCATGAAGTGGGAGAACCGCGTGCGGCTCGACGTCGTGCGGCAGAACCTGATGCGCATGTGGGCTTCGAGCTGAGCGGGCGCGGCATGGGAGCCAATGCGACCGTAGAGGGCGGCGAGCGGATTCCGGCACTGATCGATTTGGCGCACCAGGCGCTTGCGAATGGCCGCACGGACGAGGCCGCGAGACTGATGCGGCAGGCGGAAGAGGAAGCGCCACAACATCCACTCGTACTGAACGAGATCGGCGAGCGCCTGCTGCGCTCCGGCGAGCCGGCGCGCGCTCACGAATTGTTTGCGCAAGCCGTCCGGAGCGATTCTTCGAACTCTTCCCTGTGGATCAATCTCGCCGCGGCCTCGCGAGGGCTCAATCGCCCCGACGAAGAGCTGCGGGCGCTCGATCAGGCGCTGGCCATCGAGCCGGCGAACCTGCGGGCCTTGCTGCAAAAGGCGTCGGTCCAGGAGCTGCAGGGGGAGGCACGCGCGGCCGCGTACACCTATCGAATTGCGCTGCAGTCGATTGCGCCGACGACTCCGGTGCCTGCGTGGATGCGAGATGTGCTGGTTCATGCAAGGCAGGTCGTCGAAGCCAACAACCGCAAGCTCGAGTCGTTCCTGGAAGAGCGGCTGACGGGCCTGCGTGCCGGGTACGGTTCGGTACCGCTGCATCGGTTCGATCGATGCCTCGCGATCCTGATGCAGAAGCAGCGCGTCTATCAGCAGCAACCGTCGTTCCTGTATTTCCCGCAGCTGGCGGCGATCGAGTTCCATGACCGCACCGGGTTCCCGTGGCTGGATTCGATCGAAGCCGCGACGGGCGACATACGCACCGAACTGGTCGGCGTCATGGCCGACGATGACGCGGACCTCGAGCCGTATATTTCGCTGGGAAACGGCCGCTCGATCGAGGAGAAGTGGCGCGAGCTGAATCGGTCGCGCCGTTGGAGCGTGTACTACCTGTGGCGGGAGGGCGTCGCCCATCCCGAGCATCTCGCGCGGTGCCCCCGCACCGCGGCCGCGCTCGAGGGCTGGCCTCGTTGCGAAGTACCGGGCGTGAGCCCCAACGCAGTGTTTTCGATCCTCGACGCGAGGACCCGGATCCCGCCTCACACCGGCGTCTACAACTCGCGCCTGATCGTGCACGTGCCGTTGATCATCCCGCCCGGTTGCGGGTTTCGTGTCGGCGGCGAACAGCGGCAATGGGAACCGGGCAAGGCATTCGTGTTCGACGACACGATCGAGCATGAGGCCTGGAACGACAGCGACGAGCCTCGGGCGGTATTGATTTTCGACGTCTGGAACCCGGACATCCGCGCCGAGGAACGCGCGATGGTCAGCGCGGTGATTTCCGGCATGAGCGAGTACTACGGAACGGGCCTGAAGCGCTCCGGGCTCTGAGGAGCGGCTAGCCCGCGGCGTGAAGGCGTTCGAGCAGGCGCAAGCCCTTCCCGATTTCGCCGCGATGGTGCCGTCGCGCATCTTGCAGGACTTCGGCCCGCAATGCCGGGTCGTAAGGGTGTTCCGGCGCCTTTGAATAGCGCGTCAGCACCGGACTTCGCAGCAGTGCGCCGAGACACTCCGGATCCTGCGGCAGCCTGAAATGCGCGAGGATGCCCTGCAAGTGCCCTGCGACATCGGCGAGAAACGCATCGAAATCGATGCCCACCACCCGCGTCGGATACCGCGCGATCAAATCCTGCTGGGTCAGTGTCTCGGCGAGCCAGCTGAGTGCCGCCAGCTCACCCAGTGACAGGTCCCCGAGCGCTGGAAGCGGCGACGCCAACCGGGCCGCGAGGCGACGCAGACGCTCGGGCGCGTGCCCGCGCAGGTCGATTGGCGAGTTTTGTCCTGCGAGCAGCGTCGCGAGGTACGGTTCGGCCCGCAGGTTGAGATAGATGGCCCTAGAGTCGCGCGCGGCATTGAGCAGCGCCGGCGCGAGGCGCGCGGCGCTGCTCGTCGCCTTGAGGATCACCGCCTCCGTCGTGGCGTAGCCCAGGCTCCAGAGGCGAAGGAGCATCGCGAGCAGCGCGTCGAACTGGGCCGGCGTCATCGACGCCGGATCCGGGTCCAGCCCGCCACCCTGCAAGGCGTCGTGGGCGGCGGCCAACGTACGCAGCGGCAAGGGTTCGCGAAGCGGGAGCACGCGGCCGGTCTCATCGAGCAGGCGGCTCACGAGGGTCGAACCAACGTGCCCCGTATGGAAGATGAAATGCAGCGGGCGCGCGTCCCCTCGTACCGAAACGGCCGTAGCCGCCATCAGGTCCGAAAGCGGCGCCCAGGCGCCCCGGGTCGCCGGCGTCAGGATGCGGTCGTCGAGAAAGCTCGCCGCGCGAAACGCGGCCTCGTCCATTTCGATCTGCAGCACCCGGCTGCGCTCGAGGTCCAGTTTGAACGGATAAAGCATGGTGCCGGGACTCAAAAAAAAGCGGCGGTTCCTTTCGGAACCGCCGCCAGTTTCAGACACGTTCAGATCGTTTTCGTTGAGACCCCGATCAGAACGCGATCTTGCCGCGGATGAAGATGAAACGACCCATGGCATCGTACAGCTGCGGATACGTGTTGCCGTTGCCGGTCGTGCCAACCGAGCCGCTCAGCGGCGGATCGTCGTCGAGGATATTGTTGATACCCACGAGGATCGAGGCCTTGTCCGTGACTGCGTAGTTACCCGAGAGGTCGAGGTAGCTCTGCGCGCCGAGCACGCGGTCGATGCGTGTCGAATTCGTGGCCACGCCGAACTGCGTCACTTCCGAGTAGTAGCGCCACGTCAGCGACATGTCGAGCGGCCACGGCGACTGCCAGCCGAGGCGGGCATGGTGGCGCCACCGCGGGCTGGGCACACCGGCCGTGCCGGAGGCGCACGACGAGGAGAACTTGCCGGCGCAATCGTAGGCAGCGGTGCCCGGGCTACCCGGATCCGTGACGAGTTCCTCGAGGTAGGTGCCGGTCAGGTTGAAGCTCAGGCTTCCGGCCGCACCGATCTCGACTCCGGCGTAGTTCATGTTGATGTCGTAGCCGGTCGTCTCGAGCGAACCGATGTTCGTGTTGAGATCGACCACGCGGCCCACGTCACCGGCCCAGAGATTGCCGCTCTGCGGATTGCGCTGGATGCGCGCGCAGGCGACCGGGTCGTTGTTCGTGTAGCAGGCATCGAACGTGACGGTCGGGCCCACGGTCGAGATCGTGTTGTCGATCTTGATGTTGAACCAGTCGACCGACATGCTGAACTTCGGCAGGAAGCGCGGCTGCAGGATGAAGCCGACCGTCTTCGTGTCCGACTCTTCCGGCGTCAGCGTCGTGCTGCCGCCCTGCAGGAAGTTGTACTGCCCGGCCGGGCTGTCGAGCGAACCAGAGTGATACTGGTTCGCCGGCATGCCCGTCGCGACGCACTCGGCTTGAGTGGCGTTCGGATTCGGGGTCTGCGCACCGCAGGGATCGCCGTCCGCATCGAACAGGTTGAGGCCCTGGGCGGTGAACAACTCGACGATGTTCGCCGCACGCACCGCGCGCTGGAAGCTCCCGCGGAGCTTGATGTCCTGCACGGGCGCCCATTCGAGGCCAATCTTGTAGGTGTCGGTCGTGACGTCGCCGTAATCGGAGTAACGATACGCGCCGTCGAGGGCCAACTCGTCGAAGCCCGGCTTGTCCTGCACGAGCGGGACCCGCACTTCGCCGAAGAGGTCGACGACCTTGGTCGAGCCCGAGATGCCAATCGTGGCGCCGCCGGCACCCGACAGGGCATTCTGCTCCTGCAGCGCATCGACGTCGTTGCGCAGTGAGTCGCGCCGGTACTCGGCACCCGCCGCCACCTTGATCGATTCGGTCGCGCTCGGGAGCTTCCAGCCGAGATCGCCGGTCACCTGGCCGGTATACACTTCTTGGCTGATCGTGCCGGTCTGGATACCCTGCGCCTGCACGTAGGCGAGCTGCGCCGGGGTGACGCCGTTCGGGTTGAACACGTTGTACGGCACGCAGCCCGTATCAGTGCCGTCCAGCACCGACTGGCAGGTCGGCACGCCGTTCACGTCAACGACGTCCAGCGCCCGCTTGAGGCGCTCCTTGACGAAGTAACCACCCGTCTTCTGGCTGCCGACGCCGCTCGAGAACTGAGCGGACACGTCGTACTGCCACGCCGGGGTGATGTCGCCGCGCACGCCGATCAGGCCGGAATACACCGACTTCTCGAAGATCTGCACGCGCCCGCCGCCTTCGACGTTGCGGCGGCCGATGTACATCGGCACCGACTCATTGGCCGCAGGATCGACATCGCAACCGATCGCGGTCTTCAACTGCGCCGACATCAGCGGGTTGCCGCAGTTGATGGTCGACTGGTCGCCAATGAAGATGCCGCCCGGCGCAATCTGCGCGGTCGAGTTGTAGTTCGTGTAAGCGAGCCGGCTGTACACATCGGCGTGTTCGTTCAACTCGAAGTGGCCCGCCGCGCCGAGGTTGTAGCGGCGGCTCGGGCGCAGGAAGTGGTTGACCGGACCGAAGTTGTACTGGTCGAGCGAGTTGTTGAAGTTGCGGAAGCTCCCCGCGCCCGTGCCGGCCTGCGGCGTCAGGTTGAACGACGGCAGCGGATTGGTATCCGGCACGTCGTCGGGGGTCCCCGCAATGCCGTCAGGACCGTTGTTGGAGTTGTTGTTCGAGCCGAAGTCGGTCATGCGACCGGGATAGGACGTGCTCGAGCCACCGCACGAGAACGAGGTGTCCATCGGGGTGGTAACGTTCAGCGAGCAGGCCGAGTAGTCACGATCGCGCTCGAGGATCTGGTCCTGGTCCTCGACACCGCCATACAGCGTGATGTTGCCGCGACCGTCGGCCGAGTTGACACCCATCATGAAATGGATGCTCTTGCCGTAGCCGTCCGTGACATTGTCCGGCGGCAGCGCGAACTGCGCCGGGTTGGTCGCTGCGCGACCCGCGATCACATCGCGCAACTTCGTGGCGCCAGGGCCGCCGAAGTCGTTGTTGTGCTGGTAGAACCCGTACTGGGCGTCGATCTGCACGCCCTCGAAGTCCTTCTTCATGATGAAGTTGACGACACCCGCGACGGCGTCCGAACCGTACACGGCGGATGCGCCGCCGGTCAGCACGTCGACGCGTTCGACCATGGCGCTCGGGATCGCGTTGAGGTCAGGCGCCGAATTGGTGACGCCGCCATAAGGCAGGCGCCGGCCGTCGATCAGCACGAGGGTGCGCGGCGAACCGAGGCCACGCAGGTTGATGGTGGCCGTGCCGGCCGAGCCGTTCGAGACGTTCGCGTTCTGCGCGGCGAAGGCCTGCGGGAGCTGGTTGACGAGGTCCTCGACGCGGGTCACACCCTGGGTCGCGATGTCCTGGCTCGTGACCTGCGTGACGGGCGTCGTGCCCTCGAGGTTGGCTGAGCGAATGCGCGAACCGGTGACGACGACGGTGTCGACCGCATCCGCAGCATCCTGATCTTGCGCGAGCGCCGGAATCGAGGCGCTGGCAGCAGTAACTGCACTCAATACGAGCGCTCGACGAACTGCGCGTCGAACGTGGCTGTTCATCTCCATTATCTAGATCCTCCCGCGAACGGTGTGGCCGTTCTGATAAGTCATCGTTGTAATCATCGTGCGAGGGTGGCCCCGAAACCCCACCAGTATCCGACCGGTCCTCGCGTTGGGCCCGATTATTAAGCAACACTTGTCGCAGTTACAAGTTTCGTGGTGCGAAAGCAACAAAGACTCAAAGCGGCGCCAAACGCTTGAACGGATTGGGCGTGTCGCTTCGACCCCGGAAAACACTCGCTTCGCGGCCGGAATTTGCGACGAACGGCGGGGTGTGGTTGAGCACCAACAATGGCTATCGCGATGCGGTCTCGCCGCCACCGCGCGCGCGCGCAGCGAATTCCCTATGCTTGCGACCCCATGAATGCGTCCCGATTCGACATGGCGATCAAGCGCGGCGTCGCCGCGCTGCATGCGCGGCGATTTATCGAGGCAGAAGCCTGCTATCGCGAGGCACTTTCGATCGCGCCCAACGACCCCGAGGCCATCAGCCTGCTGGGTTTGTCGCTGGCCGGGAGCGCACGCCTTGCGGAAGCCACGCCGCTCCTCGAGCGCGCGGTCGAACTCGATCCGCGCAAGATGGACCTGCGCTTCAATCTCGTCGCGGGCCTCGAAGCCGCGGGCGACTTCGGTCGCGCGCTCGGCGTGCTGCACACGGTACTCGACAGCGATCCCGCGAACCTGCACGCCTGGGTCAAGGCGGGCGACATCGCCCAGCGCCAGGGCGACCTCGAGGGGGCCATCGAGGCCTGGAACCGCGCGCACGACGCGCATCCGGGCGCATCCGGACCGATCACCCGGCTCGCCCGGCTGGAACTCGCGCGCGGCAGGCCGACAGAAGCGCTGCTGATACTCGATGAGCTGTTGAAGCGCGCCTCGGGCGACGTCGAAGTCCTCGAACTGTGGTGCCAGGGACTCGCGATGCTGCGGTACTGGGTGGAGCTCGAAAAAACGGCTGCCGCCTGGTGTGCCGTCGAGCGCGGGAATCCGCAGCCCTGGCGCCATCTCGCGATGGCCGCCTTCGAGCTGGGCCGCCCGCGGGACGCCGCCGGGAAGTGGTTGAACGCGCTCAGCCTGGTGCCGCCCACTGCCGGCGGGCTGGCAGCGCTCGGCGGGTTTTACCTGCACGCCCTCGACTACGAGCGCGCCGCCGATGCGTTGCGTCGCGCCGAGGCACTTGATCCGCAGCTCCCCGACCTGCTGTCGAAGCTCGCGCTCCTGCACATGTACTACGGGCGCTACGCCGAAGCCGAAGATTGCGCGCGGCGTTGCCTTGACCGCGCACCCGAGGATCCGACTGCGCTCAAGGTCCTCGCCCGCGTGCGCCGCGGCGATGTCACCGACGCTGAATTCGCCGTCATCGCGCAGATCGCGCAGCGCACCGACGCTGCGATTGACGACCGGATCTCGGCGGCGTTCGTGGCGGCCCATGTCCTCGACGCGCGCGACGACACGTCCGAAGCGTTCGCCGCCTGCGAGCTCGGGCAGGCGCTCTCGCTCGAGCGTGATCGGCTCGAAGAGCGCGGCTATGACCGCGCCCGCGAAGACGCGCGAATCGCCCGATTCATCGAAGTGTTCGCGGGTCCGTCGAGCCCGGACTCGGGCCCGGGTCCGGGCACGAGGCCTGCGCGGCCGGGGCCGCGACCGGTTTTCATCGTCGGCATGCCGCGTTCGGGCACGACCCTGGTCGAAACGATGCTCGGCGCGCATTCAAGAGTGTTTGCGTGCGGCGAGCGCGCGGCGATGCGCCAGATCCTGCTGGCCTTCCTCGCGCAGGACGAAGCGGGCAACGCGCCGGATGCGGCGCTCCTGCGGAGCTGGGCGGAGGACTATTTCGAGGCGTTACCGGACATCGGCAGCGCCGAATGCGTGACCGACAAGCACCCGCGCAACCTCGAGGCGGTCGGCCTGATCGCACAGCTCTTTCCGGACGCGCGCATCGTGATGCTGCGCCGTGACCCGGTCGAGACGGGGCTGTCGATCTTTCGGCAGGAATTCAGCAAGCATTGGGAATTCGCCCACCGGCTGGCGGACATAGGCCATTTCTACGGCCTCTACGCACGCCTCATCGAACATTGGCAGCGCGCGTATCCGGCTCAGGTGAAGGCCGTTCAGTACGAAGACTTCATCGCCGACTTCGAGCGGGAGGCGCAGGAACTGGTGCAGTTCTGCGGCCTCGAGTGGGAACCGCAATGCCTTGACTACCAGCGCTCGCCGCGGCCCATCGCGACCTTCAGCAGCATCGACGCGCGCGACCCCATCAGGGAATCGCGGCGGGCGGATCGCTACCGCGCGCACCTTGCGCCGCTGGTCGCGGCACTCGAGGAAGCGGGCATCGATCTCGCGACCGGCGCGCGGCGCGCAGCCGCAAACGACTAGACTGCCGCGATGCCGCCTCGCTCCGCCGCCCTCACCGAAGGGCCGATCGCCCGCACCTTGCTCGTGTTCGCGCTGCCGATGCTCGCGGGCAATGTCCTGCAGTCGCTGAACGGCTCCGTCAACGCGATCTGGGTCGGCAGCTTCCTCGGCGAAGCGGCGCTCACGGCGACCTCGAACTCGAACACCGTGATGTTCCTGCTGATCGGCTCGATCTTCGGCGTGTCGATGGCGGCGACGATCCTGATTGCGCAGCATCTCGGCGCGAAGCGCCTCGAGGAGGCGCGCCGCGTGGTGGGATCGAGCGCGTCGTTCTTCGCGGCCGTATCGGTGGTGATTGCCCTCCTCGGCGTCGCCTTCTCCGATCGCATATTGCTCGCAATGCACACGCCGCCTGACGCGCTGCCGCTCGCGCACGACTACCTGCGGATCATCTTCGTCGCGATTCCGTTCATCTTCATGTATGCGTTCACGATGGCGGTGCTGCGCGGGGCCGGCGATTCGCGCACTCCATTCCTGTTCCTGCTGCTGTCGGTCGGGCTCGACATCGTGCTCAATCCGCTGCTGATCTTCGGCGTCGGGCCGCTGCCGCGCCTCGGGATTGCGGGCTCGGCGCTCGCGACGTTGATCGCGAACATCGTGAGCCTCGCCGCGCTGCTCGGGTATCTCTACCGCAAGCGCCATCCCCTCGTGCTGCATCGGAGCGAAGCGCGGCTGCTGCGGATCGATCGCACGATCACCGCGACGCTGCTGAAAAAAGGCGTGCCGATGGGCCTGCAGATGGTGGTCGTCTCGGTGAGCGCCCTCCTGATGCTGGGGCTCATCAACCAGTTCGGCTCGCACACGACGGCGGGCTTCGCCGCCTGCATGCAGGTGTGGAGTTACGTGCAGATGCCCGCGTTCGCGATGGGCGCCGCGGTGTCGTCCATGTCGGCGCAGAACGTCGGCGCGGGTCGCTGGGACCGCGTTGCGCGCACCGCGAAAGCGGGCGTCGCCTTCCAGACGATCGTGACCGCCGTGTCGGTGGGCGTGATCGTGCTCTTTGCGCAGCCGCTACTCGGCATCTTCCTGCCCGCCGGCAGCCCCGCGCTCGCCACGGCCGTGCACGTGAACCTGGTGGCCTCGTGGTCGTTCGTGTTCTTCGGCGTCACGATGGTGCTGTTCGGCGTCATCCGCTCGACCGGCGCCGTGGTGGTGCCGCTCCTGATCCTGGTCATCACCCTGTGGGGCCTGCGCTTTCCGGCCGCGGCGAGCCTGATGGACCGCTACGGCGACGACGCGATCTGGTGGAGTTTTCCCGCTTCATCGCTGCTGTCGACGCTGCTCGCCGTGCTCTATTACAAGTACGGCGGCTGGCGCACGGCGCGCATGACTTCGGCGGCGACGCCGCCCGCACCCTCCGGCGGGTAATCGCTGCAACCACCCCCGATTTGCGACTTTGCAGAGCGGGTCGCCTGCGCGAGGATCCGCGGAGATGCAGGAGCGGACCGCGAACGTGGACTTCCTCTATTCCTTGTATGATGCCCTCGTGAGCATCAGCGTGCCGTCCGACAAGGCGCGGGCGGTCGTCGATGCGATGGAACGCGATATGGGCACCACCCTCGCCACCAAAGCCGATCTGGATACGAAGTATCTGCTGCAGAAACGGGATGTTGCAGCGGCCAGCGAAAGCCTCCGACAGGAGATCGCCGCGCTGGACGAGCGCGTTACGCAGAGAATCGAGTCGCTGGATGAGCGCCTGTCGCAACAGATCGTTTCGCTGGACGAGCGCGTTTCGCAGAAAATCGAATCGCTGGATGAGCGCTTGTCGCAACAGATCGTTTCGCTGGACAATCGCCTTTCGCAGAAGATCAGCGCGCTGGACGAGCGCCTCACTCAACAAATCGCCGCGCTCGACGCGCGTCTCTCACAGAAAATCGACGCCACGCGCGAACTGCTGCAGAAGGACATGGAACTGCTGCGCAGCTCCATGACAATTCGCCTCGGATCGATCCAGGTCGTCAGTCTCGGTCTGTTTTTTGCGGCGCTGCGCCTGACCTGACGCCGCCCGCAGTCGCGGTGCCGATGCCGGCCACGAATCCCTTCGCCGCCTTCCTGCCCGCCGCCGCGGCGGCGTCGAACGCCAACGGAATCGTGTACTCGCCCTCCACTTTCGCGAACGGCACGCCGTTCACCGCCGCGGTGGTGCTCGCGCACAGCTCGAGCGCCGGCAGCTTCGGGAATTTCACGTCAGCGACCGGAATCTCGACCTGCACTGCCTTGATGCCGAGGTCGAGCGCGCCCGCGAGGCGCATCACGAATTCCGCGAGCTCCTTGCGAAAATCCTCGATGAGTGACGGGTCGCGGCGCTGGTAGTACGCGCTGAGCCAGCGCGCGATCGGCGACGCCCGCGCGATTTCGCGATTGACGAGTTCCTGTTCATTCGTGAGGTTGAACCACGGCGACGTCGTCAGGTAGTCGATGAAGTCGGTCGGAATCGAAGGCTCGTCGGCGCGGATCGCGCCCGTTTTCACGGTCAGCACATCGCCCGCGCGCGTGATTTTCACGTCCGACAGTTCGAGCTCGTAAGACAGCTTGCCGGGCCACGCGACGAAGATTTCCGGATTGACGCCCACGACCTCGGGGCACGAGCGGTACCAGATCGCGATCTGGCGCTCGTGCTCGATGATCGCGTGTGTCTTGACCTCGCCGACGATCACCTGGATCGGATCCGGCGGCGGCGCCTCACGCCACCATGCGCGCGCCAGCAGGATGCCGACGGCGAGCGCGAGCACGGCGACCAGCAGACTGCGCATGGCGAGACCGTGTCAGTTCGTCAGGTACTTCGCGAGCCAGGCCTGCACTTCGCCATAGAAGTACCGGCTGTTCTCGCCCGAGAGGATCCAGTGATTCTCGTCGGGAAAGACCAGCAGCCGACTCGGCACCCGCTGGCGCTGAAGTGCGCTCCAGTATTCGAGCGTGTTGTTGAGCGGCACGCGAAAATCGCGCTCGCCGACCGTCACGAGCACCGGCGTCCTGAACTTGTCGGCGAAAGCGATCGGGTTCTGCTTCCGCCACACTGCCGGATCGCTCCACGGCGGCCCCCCCATGTTGACCTCGCGGCCGAAGATCACGTCGCTCGTCGCCCACTGCGACTCGAGGTTGACGAGGCCCGCATGGCTCACGAGGCAGCGGTAGCGGGTCGTGCTCGCCTGCATCCAGTTCGCGAGGTGCCCTCCATAGCTCGCGCCGCCCGCGCACTGCCGGCTGCCGTCAACGAAGGCAAAGCGCTTGATCGCGGCATCGGCCGCGTCGTTGATGTCGTCGCCGGGCCCGCGCAGCGGATCCCCCTGGATGCTCTGCGCGAAGGCCTCGCCGTAGCCGGTCGAACCCTTGTAGTTCGTCATCAGCACCACGTAGCCCGGAGCCGCGAGCAGGTGGGGGTTCCATCGGATCCCGAACGAGTCGGTCCACATGCTGTGGGGCCCGCCGTGCATCAGCACGAGGAGCGGATATTTCTTCGCCGCATCGAAGCCCGGCGGCAGCGCGAGCAAGCTGTGGATGCGCTCGCCGCGGCGGTTTTCAGACCAGAATTCCCGCACCGGCTGCCAGTCGATCGCCGCGGCGCGCGCGGCATTGAATGCCGTGAGCGTGACGTGGCGCCGGGCGCGCGGGTCGAGGCGCGCGATTTCGGGCGGATGCACCGCGCTCTCCCAGCCGGCGACGAGCACGGGTGACTTCGCTCGCGCCGCCATCGACAACGCGGAATAGCTGCCGCTGTCGAGCGCATACGCCAGGCGCGGCGACGCGCGATCCGTCGACGTGCTGAAGAGCTTGACGTGTCCCTGATCCTCGGCGAGGAACCAGAGTGTGTGGCCGTCCGGCGAAACCGCGTAGGCATCCACGGGCCGATCGAGCGGCGCAGTGAGCGCGATCGGTGCGCCGACGTTCGGCCATCCGAGCGCCACGACGTTTTCGATGTTGTAGACCCGGGGCGTGCGGCGCTCGTACTTCGCGAAGAGCCGGCGACCGTCGGAGGAAAACCGGGGGACGCTATAGCTGTCGCTGCCCGTGGTGAGACGCTCGGGCTCGCCGCCGCCGCCCGCCATCACACGATAGAGCTGCCGGTCGACGAAGGCGTACGCGGCCTGATCCTGGTTCGTGCTCGCGACGAACACGATCTGGCGGCCGTCGCGCGACCACACCGGATCGAGTTCGTCTTCGCTGTTGGTCTTGCGCCCGGCATAGCCCGGCGACTTGACGAGTTGCGTGCCTGCGAGGAGATCGCGCGGCTCACCGCTCGGCTCGCCAGCCGCATCGAGGGGCTGCACGAAGAGGTGCGGCTTTGCCGCCTCTTGCCAGTGGTCCCAGCTTCGGATCGGAAAACCATCGAACGCGCGCACCTTGTATTTGTGCTCGGCGGCGGCCGGATCGTCCGGTATGTCGCTCACGTAGGCGAGTTGTGTGCCGTCGGGCGACAGCGTGGGTGAGCGCGCGCCGGGAGCCGCGCGCGTGAGCCGGCGGGCTTCGCCGCCGAAGGCGAGATCGAGCGCATAGATCTGTGCCGTCTCATCCCCTTCGCGCTTCGCTGCGAACACGATGCGCTTGCCGTCTTCGCTCCAGGCGACATCGGACTCGGCGCCGCGGCTGTTCGTGAGGCGGCGGGCCGGCGCGCTGCCGTCGGCAGGCACGAGCCACAGGTCGGCGGACTTGTCCTTGTCGTCGTAAGCCGGTTCGGATACGAGGAACACGACCGAGCGCCCATCCGGGCTCACTTTCGGACTCGACAGACGCTTCGCGAGCCACACGTCCTCATGGGTGATCGGCCGCAAATCGGCGGCCGGCAGGGCGGTGCAGGCGAACAGGGCCAGCACCACGAGGGCGAAGCGCTTCTTCATCGTCTCTCCTTGCATCGAGCGGTCACCATGCCGGACCCCGGGGCGGCCCGTCAACGTGACGACGGTGCCGGCGGGGGCGCAGGCAGCCACACGCTTGCGAGCGCGCCTCCGCCCTCGCGGTTCGCGAGCGTCAGATGCCCGCCATGAGCCTCGACGATCTCGCGGCAGATCGTGAGCCCGAGACCCGTGCCACTGGCCTTGGTCGAAAAAAAAGGCAGCAGCGCCGATGCGAGCGCATCGCCCGAGAGGCCGGTGCCGCGATCCAGCACCTCGAGCAGCACGCCGCCCCGGTGTGACCGGATCGCAAGCTCGACCGCTGCGGCGGATGAGCCCGATTCGATCGCATTCTTGAGGAGATTGATCGCCACCTGCTCGATCTGCGCGCCATCCACCATCAGAGCCTGTCGCGGCACTTCGCCGCGCAGCGTGTAGGGCGCCACCCCTTGCAGGCGCGCGAGGAACGCCGGCCAATCGAGCGGCGCGGGGCGCGGTTTCGGCAGCTTCGCGAAGCGCGCATAACCGTCGATGAAGCCCGCGAGGTGCGCCGCCCGGCCTTCGATCGTCGAGAACACGCGATCGAGCCGCTCATCAGCCGCCTCCGCCACCAGCAGCCGACCTGAATGCGCGAGCGAGGAGATCGGCGCGAGCGAGTTGTTGAGCTCATGCGCGATGACGCGGATCACCTTCTTCCACACCGCCACTTCCTGCGCGGCGAGTTCGCGCGTCAGGCGTTTCAGAAGCAGCAGGCGATGGGGCTGTGCGTTCAGCAGGAAGCGTCGCTGTGAAAGGTGGTAGACCTGCGGCTCGTCGCCGACTTCCACGGTGAAAAGGCGATCGTCCGCACCCGCCAGCGCCTCGCGCAGCGGCGGCGGGGCGCGCTCGAGCACCGCCCCGAGCAGGAGGCCTTCGAGCTTGCGGCCGGCACCGAACAGTTCGCGCGCGGCGACGTTGCTGTAGATCACGGTTCCGGCCGCATTTTCGAGCACGAGCGCCAGCGGTGTCGTCTGGATCACCGTGTCGAGCAGCAACTCGCGCTGGTAGAGATCGACGCGCTCGCGGCGCAGCAGCGCGCCGAGCGAATTGTAGGCGTCGACGAGTTCGCCGAGTTCGTCGTCCGAGGTGCGCGTGATCGACACGCTGAAATCGCGATCGCGCAGGCTCGCGATTCCGTCACGCAGCGCGATGGCGGTGCCGTGCCAGCGCTTGACGGCGTTGCGCACGAGCCAGACGCCCGTGAGCAGGCCGAGGAGCACGCCACACAGTCCCGCGGCCCAGGGCGCAAGCCAATTCGCCGCGAGCACGGTGCACGCTGCGGCGACCAGCGCAACGATGCCGGCCGCCGGCAGCAACCGGCCCTCGAGCGAGCGACGCACGCGCATCAGGGGGTCTTCAAGCCGTGGACTTGAGGCCGAGCTTTTCCATGCGGCGATAGAGTGCCTGACGCGAGAGTCCGAGGTCACGCGCCGCGTGCGCCACGATGCCGGCGCTGCGCGCGAGCGCCTGTTCGATCGTTTCCCGGTCGATCAGCCACTCGTCCGTGCCTGCGGGCACCGTGTCCCGCGAGCCCGGCAGGCCGAGCGCGGCGGCGGTGATCACCGGCCCCCCGGCGAGCAGCGCGGCGCGCTGCATCGTGTTGCGCAGTTCGCGCACGTTCCCCGGCCAGGCGTGTCGCTGCAGCGCGCGCTCGGCGTCCGGCGTCAACGAAAGATCGGAATCGAGGAAATGACGCGCGAGCGGCACGATGTCCTCACGCCGCTCGGCGAGCGGCGGCAGCTCGAGCTCGATCACGTTCAGGCGAAAGTACAGGTCCTCGCGAAAGCTTCCGGCGCGGATCGCCTGGCGCAGGTTCGTGTTCGTCGCGGCGATGAGCCGCACCCGCACGCGGCGGGTCTGGTTCGAGCCGAGTCGCTCGAACTCGCCGGTCTGCAACACCCGCAGCAGCTTGGCCTGCCCGCTCGCAGACAGGTTCCCGAGTTCATCGAGCAGCAGCGTGCCGCCGTCGGCCGCCTCGAAGCGGCCGGGACGCGCGCGCGCGCCGGTGAACGCGCCCGATTCGGTTCCGAACAGTTCGGCCTCGATCAGGTCGTTGGGCAGCGCGCCGATGTTCACTTTCATGTAGGGACCGCGCCGCACCGCCGAATTCGCGTGCACGATGTCGGCGATCACTTCCTTGCCGGCGCCGTTCGGCCCGGTAACGAGGATCGGCACTTCAGCCTGCGCGACCTGCGCTGCCATCGACACGAGCGTGTGCATCCGGTCGCTTGCGTAAACGATGCCGCACAGCTCATAGCGGGCGGCGAGCGCCTCGCGTGCCGCCGCGCGCTCGGCGCGCAGCGCGACCACGTCGGCCTGCGCGCGCTGCAGATCGAGGAGGTTGCGCACGGAGGTAAGGAGGCGCGCGTCCTCCCAGGGCTTCGCGACGTAGTCGGCCGCGCCTTCCTTGACGAGCTCGACCGCGGTTTCGAGGTGCGTCCACGCGGTGAGGAGGATCACGGGCAGCTCGGGCGCCTTCGCCCGGATCGCCCGAAAGAGCTGCACGCCCTCCTCGCCGCTCGTCGCCTCGCGCCGGAAGTTCATGTCCTGGATCACGAGGTGCACCGGCTCGCGCGCGAGTGCCGCGAGGCCTTCGGCGGGCGACGCGGCGGTGAGCGTGCGCACGCCGTGGATCGACAGCAGCACCTCGAACGCGGTGCGCACAGCCTCGCTGTCGTCGATCACGAGGACGGTGCGATTCATCAGGCTGTCGCGCAGGGCGTCCGTGGTGGCTGACCTCATGGTTGGATGCGGGAACGCAGTCGGGGGTTGCAGGGTACTCTGCGCTACACCGTGCGGGTAGCGACGGAAGGCGAGACCTTTGCCGCCCGCTTCGAGGGCTGCCAGGCCGCGACCTGTCCGATCGCCCACAGGACGAGTACGCCGCCGATCAGGTAGTACAGGTCGAGGCGTGGGAGTTCGTAGGCGCGCGACAGTGCGTAGCCGACGCCGAGCGCGAGAGCCGCGCCCAGCACCACACCCGCGGTCGTGACGAGCCAGTTTTCGACCATGAAGTAGCGCACGATGTCGGCCTTGCGGGCGCCGACTGCGCGCCGGGTACCAATCTGACGGGTACGCACGTTCACGTTGAAAGTGGCGAGCGCGAAGATTCCGAGTGCCGTCACGCAACCGAGCAGCGCGGTCACGGTAACGAGGAAGATCGCGATGTTGCGGTCAGCCTGGTAGCTGCGGTCACGATAGTAATCGAGCGGGCGAACGATACGCAGCACGCGCCGGAGGTCGGACGTCGAGAGGTGCTCCTCCGCGAGCTTCAAGATCGCGTCGCGTTGCCCCGGCACCGCCCGGACAAGATAGGTTGCATTCGGACCAACGGCCCGACGTGGCAGAAGGCCGACATGGTCGAGCTTGTCCGAATCAACCCATGAGCCCTGCATGTGCTCGATCACGCCGATCACCGAGACGGGATGGCCGAGCGCGTCGTAAGTGACCTTGCCGACCGCGTCCTCCGTGCCGAAGAGCGCCTTCGCCAGGGGCTTTGTCACGATGATATTGGGTACGGGCTTACTCCCCGTAGGGTCTTCCGGCAGGATCTCGTCCGCACGGAAGTTGCGCCCCGCCACGAGCCTGACGCCGAGCGCGTCGACGCCCGACTCGTCGACATCGAAGTAGTTCATGAACGTCCCCTCGCCCTTCACCTCCGGAGTCTGAAACAGCGTGGTCGCCGAGCCGCCGCCGCTTAGTGGAATGTTGCTCGACAGCGTTGCCGCGCGCACGCCGGGCAAGCGCCTGAGCCACGCGAGATCGGCGCGGGTCGTCGCGGCGTGGTTATAGTCAGTGGCGAAGCCGGCGCTGATGGCCACGAAGATGTTCTCGACGTCGACACCTGTCGGGCGGCCGATCTTGTCAACGCGCTGTTTCACGACGTACACCGCGTTCACAAGCACCGCGAGCGCGATCGCGACCTGCAGCGCGACCAACACGGCACCGGTGCGGTTGCGCAGCAGTGCAGAGAGTATCGGACGGATGTCGTGGCTGATCATGGGACCCTCACTGCGATTTCAGGTATACGGCCGGGGCGAGCCGGCCGACACGCCAGGCGGGATAGAGCCCCGCGGCGAGCGATGCGCCGATGGCGAGCGCGACGGTGATCACGAGACTCCACGCGTTCACATGCATCAGCCCCGTGAGACCCTCTCGCGGCGAGGCGTACATGATCCGCAAGCCCCAGAGCCCCGCACCCGCAAGAACCACGCCGAGCGCTGCACCCAGAGAAGCAAGCAGGCCCGCCTCCGTCAGGTGCTGCAGGAAAATCTGCTTGCGGCTCGCGCCGAGCGCGCGCCGCACACCTGTAAGCGCGGCGCTGCCCAGGAACTTCGCCAGCAGCAGGCCGACTGTGTTGATCAGGCAGACCGTGAAGAATGCGAAGGCGAGCGCCACCAGCATCGGGCTGTCGTTGCCGACGACATCATTGTCGGCGAGCCACTGATCGACTTTCGTCAGGCGATTGTTGTTCGGGCGCTGAAACCGGCCGTTGCGTCGTTCCCCGGCGACGTAGTTGTCGAGGTATGACTGCATGCGCTCGCGCGCCGCGGCGTCGGGCAACTCCACCCAGACCTGCAGCCAAACGCACTCCGAGCGGAGAAAATCCGCGAACGACTGGATGTCCTCCGGCTTCCAGCAGTTCGTGTTGCCGGCGCTTCGCAGCTCGAGCTTGTCGGTCCAGCCAAACGGTATGTAGATTTCTTCCGGGTCATCGAACGCGCCGTTGTTGACGTCGTAGAACTTCGGCGCGGGATGCCAGTGCTCGAGCACGCCGATCACGCGATACTCTCGATCGTCCCAGCGGATGGTCTTGCCGACACTGTCGGCACCGCCGAAGAAATGCTCGTTCATCTCCTCGCTCAAGACGATCACGGGCTCCGGACCGGTGTCGGCCGCGCTTTTCCATCCGTTTCCGAAGCGGAAGGGCACCTCGAACATGTCGAAGAAATCCGCGGTCGTCACGCGCGCCAGGACTTGCTCCGGGCGCGCCTTGCTCGCGGGATCCCCCGCGCTCAGCACGCCGTAACCCTTGAACATGCGCACTGCACGCTGCGGGGTGTCTGAACGCGTGATGGCCTCCGCATCGCGCCAGGTGAGGTCCGGAGGCGGCAATGCCGGCCGCTTTTCGTTCGCGGGCCGCTCCGGGTCCCAGGCATCGACCGTGACGGCGTAGAGGCGATCGTTCTTCCACCAGATCGGGTTCGACGACATGCCGTGGTGCACGGTCAGCGTCACCACGCACACGGCGATGCCGAGTGCGATCGCAAGCACCATCAGCGAAGTGAGGCCGGGGTTGCGAGCGAGGCTGCGCGCGGCGAGTTTCAGGTAGTAGCCCATCATTGGCGTCGCTCCTTACGTCGTGGCGCCGGCCGCCTGCGGCGCCGCTTCGCGCACGGGACGCACGTGCGACTCGTAGGGCCGATAGTCGGAAACCTGCCCGTCGATGATCTGCACGTTGCGCTGCGCGCGGCGCGCAAGCTCCGGGTCGTGCGTCACGAGCACGATCGTCGTGCCCATTTCGTTGATCTGCTCGAGGAGATCCATCACCTGCCGCGCCATCAGCGAATCGAGGTTGCCGGTCGGCTCGTCCGCGAGCAGGAACTTCGGGTCGCCGGCGATCGCGCGGGCGATCGCGACGCGCTGCTGCTGGCCGCCCGAAAGCTGCGAGGGCAAGTGATGCGCGCGCGAAGCGAGGCCGACGAGGTCAAGCGCGCTCGTGATGCGTTCACGCCGCTCGGCTGTTTTCATGCGGCGGTAGCGCAGCGGCACGTCGACATTGTCGAAGATGTCGAGGTCGGGAATCAGGTTGAAGCTCTGGAATATGAAACCGATCTTCTCGTTGCGCAGTCGCGAGCGCGCGTCGTCGGAAAGGCCGCTCGTATCGACGCCGTCGAGGCTGTAGCTGCCGGTGTCGAAGCCTTCGAGCAGCCCTGCGACATTGAGGAACGTCGTCTTGCCGGAGCCCGAAGGGCCGGTCACGGCGACGAAATCGCCCTCGGCGACCTCGAGCGAGAAGTCGCGCAGCGCATGGGTCTCGATGAGATCGGTGCGGAAGACCTTGCTGATATGGCGCATGACAAGCATGGATGGGTTCCTTGGGTTGAAGCTCAGTCGACGACCGTGATTTCGGGGGCGCCCTTGAAGTCGCCGGTGTCGGAGACGATCACGCGATCCTTTTCTGCGAGGCCCGAGAGCACCTCGATTTTCGCGATCGAGGCAGCGCCGAGCTGAACGGGCGTGCGGATCGCGCGGTCGCCGCGCACGACGTAGACCGCGCGGGTCAGCTCGTCGAGCGAGGCGCCGCGATCAAACGCGAGCACGCCGTCGCGCTCGTCGAGCACGATGCGCACGGAGGCGCGCTGGTTCTGGCGCAGCGCCGGCGGGGCTTCGCCCGCGAACTTGAGCCGGCCGGTCACCTGGCTCTGGCGCACTTCGGGCGAGATCGACGTGACCGTTCCGGCGTAGGTGCGGCCGTCGAGCGCGATCTCGGCCGCCATGCCGGGACGAATCTCGGTCGCATAGGTTTCGGCGACCTGGAACTCGATCTCGAACACGCCGAGATCGACGACCGTGACGAGCGGCGCGTTCTCCGCGACGTTGGCGCGTTCCGGCTGCGCGAGGTTCGCGACGGTGCCGTCGACGGGTGAGCGCACGGTGAGCTCATCGACGCGCCGTGCGAGGTTCGCGACGACGAGCGCCTGGCGGTCGCGCTCGAGACGACGCGTACGCAGGTCGAGCTGCAGGCTGTCGCGCTCGAGACCGGCGGTCGCCTTCGCGTGGTCGAAATTGAGGCGTGCGGTCGAGACATCGTCCTGCGCCTTGCGCAGGTCGCGCTCGGCGATGGCGCGCGATTCCCACGCCGCCTGTGCACGCGCGAGTTCGCGCTCGGCCGCACGGATCTGCACGTCCGCGAGGTCGGCCTGCTGCTGGTTCAGGAGATTCTGGCGACGTATCTCGATCTGCTCGCGCGCGAGCGCCGCTTCGACGCCGGCGAGCGTCGCGCGCTCGCGGTCGTATTCATTGCGCAGCGCCGGGCTGTCGAGGGTCGCGAGGACCGCACCGCGCTTGACCGCATCGCCCGCATGGACCTGGTACATGATCGTGCCGGGAGCGGTCGCGAACACGGTCGGGCTCACCGCCGCGATCACGGTGCCTTGGGCCGCGACATCGCGAACGAAATGCCCACGCGACACCGTCGCGATGCGCAGGCGCTCGAGCGGCACGGTGTGGTTCGAGGCGAGCCAGCCGCGCACGAGCCAGACGAGCGCCATCGCGACGAGCGCGGCGCCGCCCGCGGCCATCAGCAGCTTGCGGCGGCGCTGCGCGTCGCGCGGTGTGGGGTCGCGCGCCACATCCTGCGCGGTGGTGCTGCGGATCGAGTCGCCGGCAGTGGACTCGGTCGCGGCAGTGGGCTTGCGCAGCGCAGTGATCTTCATGCCCACTTCTTTGCAGCATGCGTGCCAACGTTCGCCGCATCTGTAACTGATTGATCAATAAGCCCTGACGATCAGGAAACGGGGTCACGGCCGACCGTGAACGTGTCCGGTATCGGACACCGGACACGTCCGCGGACAGCCGTGGCGCCGGGCGGTCACAGCGCCAGCAGCCCGGTGTAGTACGCGAAGTCGTAAGGCGAGACACCGAAGGCGGTGATGAGCGCCGCGCCGATGAGTGCGAAAATCCGGATGCCGTGCAGTTTGCTGTCCATGTTCTCCTCCTTGGGGGGGTCGAGTCCGTGATAATTCCGTGCGTGTACTGTCTGCGTTCCGTCATCGCAGAACAAACGGACTATCTGAAGCGCAATTAAGAAAGGTTGCCCATGGATGCGGCGTACGACCGGCTCCCGCTGAATGCCCTGCGTGTTTTCGAAGCGGTGGCGACGCGGCTCAATTTCGCGGACGCGGCCGAGGCGCTCCATGTCACGCCCGCGGCCGTGAGCCAGCAGGTGAAGTCGCTCGAGGACTACCTGCAGACGCCGCTCTTTCGCCGTCGCGGCCGCACGGTCGAGCTGACGAGCGAGGGCGCCGACCTGCTGCCCCGCGTGCGCCGCGGACTCGACGAACTCGAGGCCGCGCTGCAGCAGTCGCGCCGGCAGCGCGAGTCCGGAGTGCTCAACGTCAGCATGCTGTCGTCCTTCCTGCAGAAGTGGCTGACGCCGCGCCTGCACTCGCAGCGCGAGCACCTTCCCGACATCGAGCTGCGGGTGCACACCTCGCGTGAAGCGGTCGACTTCGCGCGCAGCGATTTTCACGCGGTGATTCGCCTTGGCACGGGTTCCTACCCGGGGCTCTACTCCGAGAAGCTGATGGACGACTGGCTGGTGCCGGTCGCGACGCCAGCGCTGCTCGCGAAGTACGGCAAAGTACCGTGCACCAGCGATCTGAGCGCTTTTCCGCTGCTTTACAGCTCGGATGAACCCTGGTCAGCCTTCGTTTCCGACGAGACCGCGAAGTCGGCGAAGACGAAGCCCGCGATGCTCGACGATTCCGCCTCGGTGATCTCGGCGGCGCTCGAGGGGCTCGGCTTTGCGGTCGCGCGCTGGTCGCTCGTCGCGCGCGATGTCGCCGCCGGGCGGCTCGCCATCGCCTGCGACGTCGTGCGGCAGTTCCGTTTCTCCTATTACTTCATCTGCCCCGAGTCGTACGCGACGATGCCGAAGGTCGTGCGCTTTCGAGACTGGCTGCGCGCCGAGGTTGCGCGGCATCCGTTGCCGCCGCCGCTCGCCGCGGCTCGCCTCGCGGGCTAAGGGCCGAGGGCCGGCAGCGCTTCGCTATTCGGTGCGGCTCGTCTGCACCGCGATGAGCTCACCGTTCGCGCTCACTTCAATGTCGACGCGCATCGGGCAACAGCACACCTGGCAATCCTCGATCCAGCTGCGCTCGGCGTTCGTCATCTCGATCATCGTGCCGGACACTTCGCCGCAGGATGGGCACTGGATTTCGGCGAAGGTACGCAGCTCCGACGAATCGCCTGCTTTCCCGGGCTCGTACACCGGTTCGAGGCCGTACAGCTCATCGATGCGCGACGGATCGGTGACGAGATCGAGGAGCGGATGACGGCGCGGCATGGGTGCGAAGCTTACGCCCAGCCGACTGCGACTCGCGATGAAGCGAGCAACCCTTCCACGGGAGCGCGCATCCAACCGGGTGAGACACAGGTTTCCCCCGACACCCCATTGAGGAAGGCAGACATGAAACACATCTTCATCGGCGCAGCGGCGATCGCTGCGCTCGCAGGCAGCGCCAGCCTGTTCGCGCACACGAGCGAAAACAGCGTGCAGCGCGCCGTCGCCGTGCACTACGACGACCTGAATGCCAACAGCGCGGAAGGCGCGAAGGCGCTCTACTCGCGCCTCAGGAGCGCCGCACGGAGCGCCTGCGGCACCGAGCCCGGGCGCGACCTCGACTCCCGCAGCGATTTCAACGGATGCCGCGCGGATGCGTTGTCGCTCGCGGTGGCGGACGTCGGCAGCCGGACCCTGACGGCGCTGCATCGGTCGAGCGTTTCGCCACTCGAGCTGGCCCGGTTTGACAGCGCGGTCAAGTCCCGCTGAGTCAGAGGCGGAGCGTCAGCCTCCCGCGGCGCTCCGCCCTTTTCTGCCGGCTGTTTCCGGCAGGAAGAGCGCGCCCACGATCACCGTGAGGCCTGCAACGATCACGGGGTACCAGAGACCCGCGTAGATGTTGCCGGTCGCGGCCACAATCGCAAACGCGGTCACCGGCAGGAAGCCGCCGAACCAGCCGTTGCCGATGTGATAGGGCAGCGACATCGCCGAATAGCGGATGCGCGGCGGAAAGAGTTCGACGAGCCAGGCGGCAATCGGGCCATAGACCATGGTCACGAGGATCACGAGCCA
>CADEFQ010000004.1:10629-12186 GCA_902826635.1 uncultured Pseudomonadota bacterium | reverse complement strand
ACCGGCCCGCCACGACGGTGACGGGAGCCGTGGCCACGGCGGCATCGAGCGCCGGATTCGCAAAATGGGTCAGCGCACGAAACGTCGGAAAGTAGGTCAGCACCGCAAGCGCGCAACCGGCGAGCACCACGGTCTTGCGCCCGACCCGATCCGACAGCGAGCCGAACACGATGAAAAACGGCGTCGCGAGGGCCAGCGACACGATCATCACGATCGTTACTGCCTGGGCGTCGAGCTGCAGCACTTTTTCGAGGAAGAAGAGCGCATAAAACTGCCCGCCGTACCACACGACGGCCTGGCCTGCCGTCGCGCCGATCAGCGCGAGCAGCACGAGCCGCAGGTTCTCGCGGTGGCCGAAGGCCTCGGCAAGCGGCGCTTTCGATAGCTTGCCTTCGCTGCGCATCGCCACGAACACGGGCGACTCCTCGAGCTGCAGGCGGATGTACACCGAGATCCCGAGCAGCACCGTCGAGAGCAGGAACGGAATGCGCCAGCCCCAGCTCTCGAACGCGTCACCGAGCAGCAGCCGGCACGCGAGGATCACGAGCAGCGACAGGAAGAGGCCGAGGGTCGCGGTCGTCTGGATCCAGCTCGTATAGAGGCCGCGCCGCCCTTCGGGCGCATGCTCGGCGACGTACACCGCGGCGCCGCCGTACTCGCCACCGAGCGCAAGTCCCTGCAGGAGTCGCAGCACGACGAGCAGGATCGGCGCCGCGACGCCGATCGCCGCGTACGAGGGCAGCAAGCCCACGAGCGCGGTCGACGAGCCCATGATCACGATCGTGATCAGGAAGGTGTGCTTGCGCCCGACCAGGTCCCCGAGGCGCCCGAAAACGAGCGCGCCGAACGGCCGCACGAAAAAGCCCGCTGCGAAGGCGAGCAGCGCAAAGATGAAACCGGTCGTTTCATTGACGCCCGAGAAGAACTGGCGCGAGATGATCGCCGAGAGCGCGCCGTACAGGTAGAAGTCGTACCACTCGAAGACGGTGCCGAGGGATGACGCGAAGATGACCCGCCGATGGGCGCGTTCGACGCCGCGTTCCCGCGTCAACTGCCGACCCACCACGCGACGAATTCCTCGAAACCGATGACACCGTCGTCGTCGCCGTCGGCGCCCTGGAAGGCGAGCTGGCATTCTTCCTTCGACAGGTCTTCGTCGAGGTCGGCCAACAGCTGGCAGAACTCCGCGAAGACGATCCGGCCGTCATCGTCGCTGTCGTACTCGTGGAACCGCTCGCGCAGCTCCGCAATGGCTTGCGGTGTCATCGCGCCCATGTTTCCCCCGTACGGCGCATTAAATCCCGAGTGCGGTGCTGCGTACAATACGCGCATGAAAAACCTGTCCGGCAAGCCGGTTCCGGTGCGCGTCGGCCGCGAAACGAAGGGGCGCGGCGGCAAGGGCGTGACGATCATCACCGGTCTCAGGCTCTCGATGGCCGAACTCGAGGCGATCGCGGGGGAGCTGAAGCGGCGCTGCGGCTGCGGCGGCACCGTCAAGGATGGCGTCATCGAGATCCAGGGCGACCATCGTGACACGATCGTCGCGGCGCTGCGGGC
>CADEFQ010000004.1:4435-10529 GCA_902826635.1 uncultured Pseudomonadota bacterium | reverse complement strand
AAGAGCCAGAGGCGCGCCGCCGGCCTCACACCTGTGAGACCGGCGGCAGAGTTGGTTGCGCGTCAGAACAGGACGCCGTCGTCGTCCGGGCCCAGCATCGCCTTGCGCACCATCGGGATCGGCGGGCCGCCGTACGACAGGAACTCGTCGTGGAACGCCTTCCACGCGCCGCGGCCCCCGCGGGTCGCCGTCCAGTCGCTGCGCAGCTTCATGATCATCAGTTTGCCCATCGTGTAATTGAGATAGGCCGGATCGTAGGTGCCGCGGGCGGCCTGCTGGCGCGCGTTGCCCGGGTCCTGGAACGCCTGCTCGCGAAACATCTGCTCCGACTGCTCGACCGTCATGCCGCCGGTGTGCAGGCCGATGGCCGAGATGAAGCGGACATTGCGCAGCAGCGCGTTCGACAACTGTCCGACGTGCGCTTCCGCGCTACCTGCGTCGAGCCCCGTGTCCCACATCATCTCCTCGGTGTAATGCGCCCAGCCTTCCGCGAACGCATAGCCGACGAACAGGCGGCCGATCATCGATTTCGACTCGTTCGCATGCAGGAAATTGAGGAAGTGGCCCGGCCACACTTCGTGCACGGACGTGAAGAGCAGGTCGTCCTTGCCCGGGATGTAGGCCAGCTGATCCGCCTTGCTCCAGGTCGGATCGGGCGGCGCGATGTAATAGATCGCCGGCAGCGGTTTCTCGAACGGACCCGGAATCTCGATATACGCCGAGTTCGCCCGGTTGTACGGCGGCGCCTCGCGCACGAGGGCCTGCTCTTCATTCGGCACCGAGACGATCTGCTTGTCGATCACGAACTTGCGCAGCTCGACGAGTTGCTCGGTCGCCGCGGCGACCGGGCCGCCCTTCGGCTTGTCGGCGGCAAGCTTCGCGAAGCAGGCCGGAATCGACTTGCCCGGCGTGAATTTCTCGCAGGCCGCCTTCACGGCGGCGAGGTTGCGGTCGAGGTCCGCGCGGCCGATTTTTTCGAGCTCGGCGAGCGGGGTGGTCACGCCCTCGGTCGCCGCGAGCATCTTCGCGAATTTCTCGGCGCCGAGCGCAAAGCCCTGCGTCGCCGTCGCGCGCTGGCCTTCGAAGTACTTCGCGAGATCGCGCATGGCGTCGGCCGCCGCCTTGTTCGCCGTCTTGAACTCCGCCTGCAGCGCCGCGTCATCGACGGACGCGAAGATCTTCGGCACGTCGTCGTTGAAGAAATCCGCGTAACCGGCGAAGCCCGAAATCGCGCGCTCGACGAAGGTCTGCGGCAGCGGCAGTCCCAGGTTTTCCTTGATCGATGTGGCCGCGGCGGGCACGGCGCCGGCGTAGGCCACGTACGCGCGCATGCGATCGGCGAGCGGAGCGTAGTCGCGCGTCAGGTAAACGGAAGGATTGAGTCCGTCGAGATAGTAGGTGGGATTCGTGAACGGGAGCTCACCGGTTTCAAGCCAGAACAGGTCCCGATCGATGCGCGCGAGCAGATACTCGCGTTCGAACGCGAGCGCGGGATCGAGGCGCGCAGCGTCGACTTTCTGCGCCGCATCGCGAGCGGCGTGCAGTCGTGCGATGTTCGCCGCGATGCCGGCCTTGCTCCAGTCAGGAAGCTTGCCGTCATACTCGTGGCGACCACTGTCGACCGCGAACGGCGGATTGCTGCGCAGCCGATCCTCGATGAATCCGTCGCGGACGGTCGCCCACGCTGCCGCGGGCGCCACCGCCGCCTCCTGCGCGACCGGCTCGGCACGCTTGCAACCTGCTGCGAACGTCGCCAACGCGGCGGCGATGGTGAAACTGCAAATTCGCGTCTTGGTCATGGGGGTACCTCCAGGCGCGCATCCTAACGTATGCGCAGCATTGACAATCACGGCTGGTCGATTACGGTAGGCCCATGAGACATCGTCTCGTCCTCGGCGCCGTCGTGGCGCTCGCCGCAGCGGCGGGCATCGCGCTGCTCCTCTGGCCGAAACGGATGGCCGAGCCGCCACCGCCGCCCGCAACGGGCCCAACGATCGGCGAGCCTGTCATCGAGCACCCGCTGCCCCCGGCCCCGGCCGACGCGGCGGACGCTCCGTTGCCGGCGCTCGCCGACAGCGACGCGTTCATGCTCGACGCGATCGGCAGCGTCGTCGGCGACCGGCCGGCGCACGACTTCGTCGCCATGCCCGGCGTCGTGCGACGCATCGTCGTGACCGTGGACAACCTCGCGCGCGAAAAAGTGCCGCTGCTCACGCGCGCGGTGGGCGCGCTCCCGGGCAGCCTCGTCGTGACCCGTGACGGCGAGCGCATTTTCCTTTCGGACGAAAACGCCCGGCGTTACGCGCCCTATGTGCAGGCGATCGCGCAGCTCGACGTTGCAAAACTCGCCGCGCTCTACCGGCGCGTTTACCCGCTGCTGCAGCAGGCCTACGGCGAAGTCGGCAAGCCCGGCGAGTATTTCAACGACCGCGCCGTCGCCGTGATCGATGATCTCCTCGCGACGCCGACGGTCACCGGGCCGATCGAGCTCGAACAGCCGAGTGTCTATTACCGTTACAAGGACCCCGCGCTCGAAGCACGCTCCGCGGGCCAGAGGCTGCTGCTGCGCATGGGCGCGGCGAATGCGACGGTAGTCAAGGACAAGCTCGCCGCGTTGCGCGCCCTGATCGCCCGTCAATAGAGCAGCACGCTCTCGCGCTCTTCACGCCAGATCGCCTCGTCCACTGCGGCGAGTGCATCGAGATCGGCTGCCGTGGCGGCCGGGTCGTCCACCCAATCACGCAGCTGCGTGCCACCGTTGATCAGGTCGATCGCGAGACGGTCCCGCTCGTACTCGTAGGGAAAATCGCGCCACAACGCGTAGTCGGGATGCAGCCGGCGGATCGCCTTGAACGCGGCCGCGATGAGGCGCCAGGGGCGAAATGCCTCATGCGCATAGCTCGCACCTTCGACATGGACCTGCACGCCCGCGCACAGCTTGCCGACATGCTTGTGGAAGGTCGGCTCGAACCAGCAGGGCCGCAGGCGGCAGCCCGCGAGCCAGCGGGGCGCGATGCGCTGCATTTCCCGCAGCACCGCTGGCGCGTCGAGATCGGGCGCGCCGAACAGTTCGAGCGGGCGCGTGGTGCCTCGGCCCTCCGACAGGGTGGTTCCTTCGAGCATCACGGTGCCGGCGTAGCAGCGTGCCATCGAGAGATTCGGCGCATTGGGGCTCGGGTTGACCCATTCGCGCTCGCCGAGCGGCCAGCCGTGGCCCGGCCCTGCGAGCGGCTGCCAGTCGAGCATCGTCACGACCTGGTAGTCGAGCGAGAGGCGCAGCGTCGCGACGAACCAATGGGCGAGTTCGCCCATCGTGAGGCCGTGTCGCATCGGCAGCGCGCCGGCGCCGACGAAACTTTCCCAGCCCGGCGCGAGGCGCGTGCCTTCGATCGGGCGCCCGACCGGATTCGGCCGATCGAGTATCCACACGGCCTTGCCATGCGCCGCGGCCGCTTCGAGCACATAGCGCAGGGTCGTGATGAAGGTGTAGATGCGGCAGCCGAGGTCCTGCAGGTCGACGAGCAGCACGTCGAAGCTGTCCATCATCGCCGCCGTCGGGCGCCGAACCTTGCCATACAGGCTGAACACCGGCACACCGAGTTGCGGGTCGAGAAAATCGGGCGACTCGACCATGTTGTCCTGCTTGTCGCCACGTAGCCCGTGCTGCGGCCCGAAGGCCGCGCTCAGGCGCAGGTCGGGAAGCGCTGCGAGTGCATCGAGCGAATGGGTCAGGTCCGGCATCACGGCCGCGGGATGCGCCAGCAGCGCGACGCGCCGCCCCGCCAGTGCGCGTCGCAGTTCGGGTTCGCTTGCCAGCCGGTCAATACCGAATTTCATGCACGAAACTTTCCGGGTGATGGAAATCGGGGCGCAGCGGATCGGGATGCGCCAGCGCCCAATAGGATAGTCTGCCGTGTTGCTCTTCGATGACCGCGGCAAGCGCCGCTTCGAGCGCGGCGGACTCCGGGGCGACCAGGGCCGCGAGCGGCAACGTCGCGGTGATCGAGAGCACATCGTCGATGGAAACGTCGATCACGGGCGTCGCGGCCGGTTCGATCGGCGCCATGCCGGCGCGATGGCCCGCGAACGCGTAGGCCGCCCACTCGGTCGACGGTGCGATGTTCACTTCCGAGTAGCCCTCGCTGCCGTGCGCGCGCACGAAAAATTCGAAACAGGTATGGCGCCACAGCCCATCGGTGCGGCGGCTCGGTCGCCGCGGCGGGATCACGATGCGGGCCAGATCGCCGCTCAGCCGAAATTGCGCCGTGAGGCCCGCCGGCCCGAGCCGCAAGCCGGCTTCGAGTCGTTCGACGGCCAAGTCGGCCGCGGGGCCGTGGGCGTGGAGTGGGCGCACGGCCCATGATGCAACATTTTCCGGTGGTCGCGCCGGTCGTCCACGTGCACACTCGCGCCGTGGCAGCCAAACGCAAGAGCCCTACCCGCAAGACGCCCGCAGTGAAACCGCGCGCCGCGAAGGCCGGTGCGCGCGGCAAGCTCGCGCCCGCGCGCGTGCGCCGCGGACTCGCCGCTGCGGAAGTCGCGCTCCCGCTCGAAGCGCCGGAAGTCGCGGCGCTCGTCACCGATATCGTGCAGGCGGGCGGCACGCCGATCGGCGCGTATCGCGATCCGCTCGGGGGCCGGCCGTTGCTCCTCGCGTCGCTGCCGCTCTCTGCCGTGCAGCCGACTCCGTTTCAGCGCGACCTTTCGCCGACCCATACGAAGCGCCTCGCGCAGAAAATCGACGAGGCCGCCGCCTTCCTCGATCCGCTGATCGTGGTGCGCGGCGCCGCGGGTGGGCTCTGGACACCGAACGGCCGGCATCGCCTCGCCGCCGGGAAGCTGCTCGGCCTGCGACAGATCACGGCACTCGTGTCGCCCGACGAATCGCTCGCCTACCGCATCCTCGCGCTGAACACCGAGAAGGCGCACAACCTCAAGGACAAGAGCCTCGAAGTGATCCGCATGGCGCGCGCGCTCGCAAAATCGGATGGCACGCGGCGCGAGTCGTCGTTCGCTGCCGAGTTCGAGGCGCCCGAACTGCTGACGCTCGGCCTCGTCTACGAGGAGAACGCCCGCTTCGGCGGCGGTGCGTACAGCCCGTTCCTGAAGAAAGTGGATCGCTTCGCCGATCGGCCGCTCGCGACGACGCTGCGCGACCGGCAGGCGTACGCGGCGCGCCTCGTCGGCATCGAGGCGGACGTCAAACGCATCGTCGCGGCACTCACCGCGCGCGGCCTCCGCTCACCCTATCTGCGCAACTACGTGATTGCGCGCGTGAACCCGGTTCGCTTTCACAAGGCGAAAAAGGGCGACACGCGCCCGGCGATGCCGATCGCGCAGGCGCTCGTGCGCATGGCCGCCGCCGCGAAGCGATTCGATGTCGGCAAAGTGTCGAACGCCGATCTCGCGTGGGTCGCCGCCGGCGCCGAATCGGCGGAGTAGCGCCGCTCCCGCGCGGCGGATCGCGCAACACCCATGATGGCACTCACGCTGCTCGCCGGCTGCCTCGCGCTGGGGGTGGTCGCGAATCTCGTGTGGCAGGTTCCACAGCGAGCCATCCACCTCATCAATGCGTGGATCCTGCGCATTGCGCTGCCCGCGCTGGTGCTCGCGTTGCTGCCCCAACTGGCGTTTCGGCGCGAGCTGTGGTTCCTCGCCGCCTCCATGTGGCTCGTGTTCGCGGGCGGCTGGGGTGTCGCGGCATTCGCGGGTGCACGTCTCGGCTGGTCGCGCGAACGCACGGGTGCGATTGCGCTGGTTGCAGGCCTCGGCAACACCGCATTCACCGGCTACCCGCTGATTGAAGCGTTACGCGGTGCGCAGGCACTGCCACTCGCGATCGTCGCCGACCAGTTCGGCGGCTTCATCGCACTGTCGACGGGCGGCGTGATCGTCGCGTCTTGGTACGGGGGCGACCGCACGCATCCGGCGGCACTGGTCACGCGCATCGTGCTCTTTCCGCCGTTCATCGCCTGCATCGTGGGCCTCGCTGCCGGGAGCCTCGGCGGGTGGCCCGCGACCATCGACCACGTGTTACGCCTCATCGGCGCCACGCTGTCGCCGCTTGCGATGCTGTCGATCGGCCTGCAGCTGA
>CADEFQ010000004.1:0-4335 GCA_902826635.1 uncultured Pseudomonadota bacterium | reverse complement strand
TGCGATCGCCCACCATCGGCCGATAGACGAAGTCCGCGCCGCGGGCTTTCTCGAACTCGGCGCGGGCGCTCTTCACCAGCACGGGATCGACGTACAGGCGTGCCGCCGTGAGCGCGAGCACCTTCGAGGCGTTGTGCATGCCCTTCAACCCGATGCTCATGCCCGCCGCCGCCGCCGCCTGCCAGCTGTGCGCGGACGTGCCGGGCACCCACGTCGCCGTGTTGAAGCCCGCGGTCGGAACTGCCCAGCTCACGTCACCCACGTCGGTCGAGCCATAGTGCTGCTCCGGCGCATAGCGCTGCACCGTGCGCTCGCTGCCGAGCGCGCGCGACGGGCTCACGAGTGTCGCGTGGATTTTCTGCGCGAACGCAGTTTCCGACGCGTCGTATTGCACGCCGCCGACGCGTTCGAGGCTTGCCTGTAACACGCGCCCGAGCGTGTGGTTTGGCAGCAGCGGATAAGCGCCATGGATGATTTCGACATCCCAGGTCGTGCCGGTGCCGAGCGCCGCGCCTGCCGCGATCTTCGTGAGGCGTTCCCACAACGCCTGCACCACTTTCGGATCGGGATGGCGCATGTAGTAAAACACTTCCGCGAAATCGGGCACGACGTTCGGCGCCGCGCCGCCGCGGGTGATGACATAGTGCATGCGCGCTTCCTGCGGCATGTGCTCGCGCATCATGTTCGCCATCATGTCCATCGCCTCGACGGCATCGAGCGCGGAGCGGCCTTTCTCCGGCGCGCCGGCCGCATGGCTCGAGACTCCGTGGAAGCGGAACTTGCCGGACTTGTTGCTGTTCGAACCGTTCTGGCTCGCGTCGTTGCGATCCGCCGCGTGCCAGTGCAGCGCGACGTCGGCGTCTTCGAGCAGGCCCGCGCGCACGATGTACGCCTTGCCCGCGCCGCCCTCTTCCGCAGGCGTGCCATAGAGGCGGATCGCGCCTTTGATCCCGCGCGTGGCGAGCCACTCCTTGATCGCAATCGCCGCGCCGACGGAGCCCGCGCCGAAAAGATTGTGGCCGCAGGCGTGCGCCGCGTTCTTTCCTTCGATCGGCGAGCGTTCGGCCACCGCAGCCTGCGACAGGCCGGGAAGCGCGTCGAATTCCGCGAGGATCGCGATGACGGGTTTACCCGAGCCCGCCGTTGCAATGAAGCTCGTCGGCATGCCGGCCACTCCGGCTTCGACGCTGAAGCCGGCGTCTGCGAGTTCCTTTTGCAGCAGCGCAGAGCTTGCCCGTTCCTGATAGCCGAGTTCGGCCAGCTTCCAGATCCCGAGCGCCGTCTCGTCACTGCGCGGTGCGCGGGCATCGACCGCCTGCAGCAGGAAATCGCGATCGCGCGCGGCGAGCTCCGCACCACGTGCCGGCAGCGTCGCAACAATCAGCAGACTCACAAGGCCAAGACGCATTAAAGTCACGGGACCACCTCCACGAGGATATGACAACATGGTAACGCATCGGGGTCTGTTGGCCGGGACACTGCTCGCTCTCACGATTTGCGGCACCGCGGGGCCGGCGCTCGCCGCTGACGACGCGCTCGCGCATGCAAACCGCGTGCTGTCGGAAACGATCCTCATCGACGGGCACAACGACCTGCCGATCACGCTCCGCGGCGCGAAAGGCGCGCCCGGCGACGTCTACGCCTACGACCTGCGCGGCCACGCACCGGGCCAGACCGATATCCCGCGACTGCGCGCGGGCCACGTCGGCGCCCAGTTCTGGTCGGTGTACATCCCCGGCGAGCTGCAGAGCGGTTTCGCCCGCATGCAGCTCGAGCAGATCGACATTGCGCGGCAGGTCATCGACCACTATCCCGACGTGTTCAGGTTCGCGGGCACTGCGGAGGAAATTCGCGCCGCGCACCGCGATCACCGCATCGCCTCGCTGCTCGGCATGGAGGGGGGCTACGCGCTCGAGAATTCATTCGGCGCCCTGCGCGCCTACTATGACCTCGGCGTGCGCTACATGACCCTCACGCACAACACGCACACCGACTGGGCGGATTCCGCGATGCCGGATACGCCGCGGTTCAACGGCCTCTCGCCGTTCGGAGAGCAGGTGGTGCGCGAAATGAACCGCATCGGGATGCTCGTCGACCTGTCGCACACCTCGGCCGATACGATGCGCGATGCCATCGCCGTCTCGAAGGCGCCGGTGATCTTCTCGCACGCGGCTGCGCGTGGCCTCGTCGACATCTCGCGCAACGTGCCCGACGATGTAATCGCGAAACTGCCCGCGAACGGCGGCGTGCTGATGGTCACGTTCGTCGCGGGCTTCGTCTCGCCCGATGCGGCCAGGGTGCTGTTCCCGGCGATGAAGGAGTTCTATCGCAATGCCGGTGCGGCGAAGACCGAAGCGGAACGCCAGGCGAGCTACGAAGCCTTCAAGAAGAGCCTTGTGCTGCCTCCCGTCACGGTCAAGGACGTGGCCGACCACATCGACTATGTGGTCAAGATCGCGGGCGTCGACCATGTCGGCATCGGCGGCGACTTCGATGGCAACGACCTGTGGCCCGAGGGTCTCTCCGACGTATCGATGTATCCGAACCTCTTCGCGGAACTCATTCGCCGCGGCTGGTCGGACAACGACCTGAAGAAGCTCGCGGGGGAAAACCTGCTGCGCGCGATGGGTGAGGCCGAGAAAGTCGCGCGCGAATTGCAGGCGACCACGAAGCCCGCTATTTCGCTCGGCGGAAAGTGAGGTTGTAGCGCAGCGCGCCGGCCGCCGGGTGCTCGCCCGGCGGAAGCTTGCGTACGCCGTGGTAGCCGGCGCGCGCGCTGCCGCCCCAGACGACGACATCGCCGTCCTCGACGAGCGTCGCGACCGGCTTTCCCTGGCGCTTCGCGCCGTACCATAGAAAGAGCGCCGGCAACCCGATCGAGACCGATACGATCGGAAAGCGCTTGTCGAGTTCGTCCCAGTCGCGGTGCGCGCCCATCTGTGCGCCCGGCGCGTAGCGATTGACCAGGCAGGCGTCGGGTTCGAAGCCCGGGAATCCGCCGAGCGTGGCGGCGGCGCCGGCGAGGTTCGTAAAGAGCGCCGGCATCGGTGGCCAGCGTTCACCCGTCAGCGGGTCGCATTCCACATATCGATAACCGCGCGGGTCGCTGTGCCAACCCCAGGGGCCGCAGTTGGTCATGGCGACCGACATGGTGCCGCCACCCGGCGTTTGCAGGTGCCGGAACGGCGCGCGCGCCGCGATGGATTCGATCGCGGTGACGATCGGCCCGGTCGGGGCGGCGCCGCCACGCAACAGCGTGACTTCATCGGCAATCGTGATCGGGCGCGCCTGAATCATGCGACACTTGAGTTTACTCGGCATGACATCGACCAATCGCATCATTCTGGGTCTAGCCGTCGGCCTCGTCGCCGGCGCGACCATCGCCGCCACGGGTCATGCGGGCCTCGCGCGCGCCGTCTCGATCCTGCAGCCGCTCGGAACCCTCTGGGTCAATGCGCTGCGCATGACCGTGATCCCCCTCGTGTTCTCCGTGCTCGTCACGGGTGTCGCGACGGCCGCCAGCGCCGCGAGCGCGGGCCGGCTCGCCGCGCGCACGATGACGATGTTCGCGGTGTTCCTGCTCGGCGCCGTCGCCGCGACCGCCGTGATCGTGCCGGCGATCTTCAGCGCGTTTCCAATCCCGCCGAGTGCGTCGGCCGCGCTCCGCGTCGGGGCGCTCAGCCTCACCGAAACCTTGCCCCCCGTCGCGCCGCTCGGGGACTGGCTCATCGGCATCATTCCGACCAATCCGGTGCAGGCGGCGGCCGAGGGCGCCGTGCTGCCGCTGATCGTGTTCGCGCTCTTCTTCGCGTTCGCGATCACGCGCATACCGGCTGAATCGCGCGATCGGCTCACGGGTTTCTTCGGGGCCGTCGCCGAGGCGATGGTCGTGATCGTGCACTGGATCCTCTGGGCCGCGCCGGTCGGCGTGTTCGCGCTCGCTCTCGGCGTGGGTTATCACGGCGGGCTCGGCGCGGCGGGCGCACTGCTTTACTACATCGTGCTGCTGTCGCTGATGTGCCTGCTCGTAACCGGGGCCATGTATCCGCTCGCCGCAGCGAGCAAGGCGCTGACATTCCGGGAATTCGCGCAAGGCGCAGCGCCCGCGCAAGTGGTGGCGGCGAGCACGCAGTCCTCGCTCGCGACGCTGCCCGCCATGGTCGAGGTCGCGCAACAGCACTTCCGGTTGCCGACCGGCATCGTGGGCCTCGTGCTGCCGCTCGCCGTATCGCTCTTTCGCGTGAGCACCGCGGTGGCGAACCTCGCGGCGGCGATCTTCGTCGCCGCGCTCTACGGCATCCCGCTCTCGCCGGTGCAGCTCGCGACCGGTGCGCT
>CADEFQ010000003.1:16197-132256 GCA_902826635.1 uncultured Pseudomonadota bacterium | reverse complement strand
CGCGTGCCGCTGTCGAAGACCGTCGAAAGCTCGTCACTCGCTTCGCCCACCCGGCCGGTGAGGCTGATGGACGGAAAGAACGCGGCACGCGCGGCGCCGATGTTGGCATTCGCCGCCCGCAACAGGCGTTCGGACTGCCGCACATCCGGTCGACGCAACAGCACTTCGGACGGCAAGCCGGTCGGCAGCGCACCAAGGCCGCTGACGTGCAGGTCGAAGCGTGTGGGCAGGAGCGCGGGATCGATCGCCGCACCGACGAGCAGCGTGAGCGCGTTGATGTCGCCCGCGACCTGCCCGGAGAAGCGCGCGACGTCGATGCGCGCGGTTTCGACGGCGGTCTGCGCCTGACTCACGTCGAGTGCGGAAACGGCGCCCAGTTCGTGCCGCTTTTCGGTGAGCGCCAGCGCCTGCTGCCGATTCACGAGCGCTTCGCGCGCGACCCGTTGCGAATCCCGATCCGCGCCGAGCGTGAGGTAGGCGTTGGCAATCCCGGCGACCAGCGAGAGCTGCGCGGCGCGGCGCGCCGCCTCCTGCGCGAAGTAGCGCTGGAGCTGCGCTTCGGAAAGGTTGCGCACGCGCCCGAACAGGTCGAGCTCGAAGCCCGAGACGCCCGCCGTGACACTCGCCTCGTTCGTCACCGGCAGCAGCTCGCCACCGGTGCGTGTCAACGCGCCGGTCACGCTCACCGAGGGCACGCGTTCGGCGCGCTGGATCCGGTATTGGGCACGCGCGCGCTCGACGTTGAGGACCGCGACACGCAGGTCGCGGTTGTTCACGAGCGCGAGCGCGATCAACTGCTCGAGGTTCGGATCGACGAAGAAATCGCGCCAGCCGACATCGGCGACCGCCTTGCCGGCGGCAGGCGTGTTGTCGGTGGTCGGCGTGTTGTCGATAGCGGTGGTTGCCGGAGCCGACAGTTCGACGCCTGCGCCTGTGGTCGGCGGTAGCGGCCACTCGACCGGAATACCGGCCTCCCCCGCCGGAAGCTTCGGGACGAGCACGGCGCAGCCGGCGAGCGCACTGAGCGACGCCGCGGCCGTGATGACGAACCACTTACGCATCCACATTGCGCTTGCCTCCGAACAGGCGCTGCACCAGCACATAGAACAGCGGAATGAAAAAGAGACCCAGGAAGGTGCCGACGAGCATGCCGCCCACGACGCCCGTACCGATCGCGCGCTGCGCGCCGGATCCGGCGCCGGTCGCGATCGCGAGCGGCAGCACGCCGAGGCCGAATGCGAGCGACGTCATCAGGATCGGGCGCAGGCGGTCGCGCACGGCCTGCAAGGTCGCCGCGACGAGATCCATGCCACGCTCATAGTTCGCTTTTGCGAACTCGACGATCAGGATGGCGTTCTTGCTCGAGAGGCCTACCGTCGTCAGCATCGCGACCTGGAAGTACACGTCGCGCTCCATGCCGCGCAGCGTGTTCGCGAGCACGGCTCCGAGGATGCCGAGCGGCGCGACGAGCAGTACCGCCGTAGGCACCGACCAGCTTTCGTACAGCGCCGCGAGGCACAGGAACACCATCAGCAGCGACAGCGTGTAGAGCAGCGGCGTCTGCGCGCCGGCTTCCCGCTCCTGATACGACAGGCCGGTCCATTCGAGGCCGAAGCCTGCCGGGAGTTTCGCCACGAGTTGCTCGACCGCGGCCATCGCATCACCCGTGCTCACGCCGGGCGCGCCCTCACCGTTGATTTCGACCGACGGGACACCGTTGTAGCGCTCGAGGCGCGGCGAACCGAACTCCCAATGGGAGCTGGCAAAGGACGGGAACGGCACCATTTCGCCGAGGCTATTGCGCACGGACCAGAGGCTGAAGTTCTCGGGCACCATGCGAAACGGCGCGTCCGACTGCACGTACACGCGCTTCACGCGCCCGCGATCGAGAAAATCGTCGATGTACTGTCCGCCCCACGCGGCGCTCAGCGTCTGGTTGATGTCGGCGATCGAGAGTCCGAGCGCACCCGCTTTTTCCTTGTCCACGACGATGCGCAACTGCGGCGTATCTTCCTGGCCGTTCGGGCGCACGTTCGCGAGCAGCTTGCTCTGCGAGGCGGCCGCCAGGAATTCGTCGCGCGCCGCGATCAGTGCGGTGTGTCCATGGCCACCGTTGTCCTTCAGGAAGAACGCGAAACCGGACGCAGTGCCAAGTTCGGGCATGGCAGGAGGCGAGAACGAGAACGCAAACGCATCCTTGATTTGACTCAGCGCCATCATGCCGCGCTGGGCCACGGCCTTGGCGCCGAGGTCGGTGCCCGGGCGTTCGTCCCAATCCTTCAGCTTCACGAACGCCATGCCATTGTTCTGCCCACTGCCCCCGAAGCTGAAGCCTTGCACCGTGAACACCGACTGGACCGTCGCTTTTTCACCCTCGAGGAAGTGCTGCTCGAGCTTCTTCATCGAGGCGAGCGTGCGCTCCTGCGTCGCGCCGACCGGCGCGATCACCTGCGAAAACAGCACCCCCTGGTCTTCGTCCGGCAGGAACGAACTCGGCAAGCGTACGAACAGCACGATCATCAGGCCGACCAGGACCGCAAAGATCGCCATGTAGCGTGCGCCGCGCGAGAGGATCGAGCGCACCCCCCGCTCGACGCCGCGACTCGTGCGCAGGAAGTGCCGGTTGAACCAGCCGAAGAAGCCGGTTTCCGCGAGCCCGTGGCCCCGATCGACCGGCTTCAACATCGTGGCGCACAGCGCGGGCGTCAGCACGATCGCGACGAACACCGAGAGGGCCATCGCCGCGACGATCGTCGCCGTGAACTGGCGGTAGATCACGCCGGTCGCGCCGCCGAGGAACGCCATCGGCACGAACACCGCTGAGAGCACCATCGCGATGCCGACCAGCGCCCCGGTGATCTGGTCCATCGACTTGCGCGTCGCCTCGAGCGGCGACAGGCCCTCCTCCGACATCAGTCGTTCGACGTTCTCGACGACCACGATCGCATCGTCGACGAGCAGGCCGATCGCGAGCACCATCGCGAACATCGTCAGCATGTTGATCGAAAAGCCCATCGCGGCAAGCGCGGCGAACGTGCCGAGCAGCACGACCGGCACGGCTATCGTCGGAATGAGCGTCGCGCGCAGGTTCTGCAGGAAGAGAAACATCACGAGAAACACGAGCGCGACGGCTTCGAGCAGAGTTTCGATCACGCCGATGATCGAAGTGCGCACGAACGGTGTCGTGTCGAAGGCTTCGGTCGCCGCGAGCCCCTGCGGAAAGAACGGCTGCAGCTGCTTCAGCGCCGCGTTCACTCCGTTCGCCGTATCGAGGGCATTGGCGCCGGTCGCGAGCGAGATGGCGACGCCGGTGGCGGGCTTGCCGTCGAAGCGCGTGACGAAATCGTAGTTCTCGGCGCCCATCTCGACGCGCGCGACGTCTCCGAGCTTCAGCTCCGCGCCGTCGGGATTGGTTCGCAGCACGATGGCGCGAAACTGCTCGGGGGTCTGCAGGCGGTCCTGCGCGGCAATCGTGGCGTTCAGCTGCTGGCCTTCGATCGCCGGCGTGCCGCCGACCTGGCCGACCGCGACCTGCGCGTTCTGTGCCTGGACGGCCGCCACGATGTCCTTCACGGCGAGTCGATAGGTGGCGAGCTTGTTGGGATCGAGCCAGATCCGCATCGAGTATTTCGATCCGAAGACCTGCACGCTGCCGACCCCCGGCACCCGGCTGATCGGGTCGACGAGGTTCGAAGCGACGTAATCGGCGATGTCGACGCGGTCCATCGAGCCGTCGTTCGAGATGAACGCGAGCACCATCAGGAAGCCCGCGCGACCCTTGCTGACGACCACGCCCTGGCGCTGCACTTCCTGCGGCAGCAGCGGCATCGCGAGCTGCAGCTTGTTTTGCACCTGCACCTGCGCGATGTCCGGATTGGTCGCGTTGTCGAACGTGAGCGTGACCGCGGCGCGACCGCTCGATTCGCTCGTGGCCGACATGTACAGCAGGCCGTCGAGGCCCTTCATGTTCTGCTCGACGATCTGCGTGACCGAATCCTCGACCACCTTGGCCGAAGCGCCCGGATAGACCGCACTCACCGTGATCGCCGGCGGCGCAATCGACGGATAGCGTTCGATGCCGAGCTGCGTGATCGAGAGTGCGCCTGCGATCATGATGATGATCGCGATCACCCAGGCAAAGATCGGCCGGTCGATGAAGAAACGGGCCATGGCTCAGTCCTGCGCCTCGGTCACCTGCACGAGCGAACCGGCGCGCACTTTCTGCACGCCCTGCACGATGACCCGATCGCCCGCCGCGAGGCCGCCCTCGATCAGCCACTGGCTGCCGATCGTGCGGGAGACTTGCACTTCTCGCAGCACGACCTTGTTGTCGGCGCCGACCACCAGCGCCGTGGTCTTGCCCTTCGGATCCCTCGCGATGCCCTGCTGCGGAACCAGGATTGCATTTTCGCGGGTGCCGATGCTGAACACCGCACGCACGTACATGCCCGGCATCAGCAGGTGGTCGGGGTTCGGCACGAGCACGCGCAGCAGGAAGGTGCCGGTGGTCGGATCGACCGTGACATCGGCGAAGGTGAGCTTGCCGCCGTGCGCGTAGGTGCTGCCGTCTTCGAGCACGATCGCGACCGGCACGGAGCGCACTGCGCTCGTGAGCGTGCCGGCGGCGAGCTCGCGACGCAGCGCGAGGAGCTCCGTGCTCGACGCGGTGGCGTCGACATAGATCGGGTCGAGCTGCTGCACGGTGGCGAGGGCGTCGGCCTGGTTCGCGGTCACGAGCGCGCCCTGGGTCACCGATGATTTGCCGATACGCCCGCTGATCGGCGAGACGATGCGGGCGTAGTCGAGCACGATGCCGCTCGAGCGCACGCTCGCCTGCGCGAGCTTCACGTCGGCCTCGGCCTGCAGCAGCGCTGCCGTCGCATTCTCGGAATCCTGCTGGCTCACCGCGTCGACCTTGGCGAGCTCGGCGGAGCGGGCCGCGTTCAGCCGCGCCGAATTGAGGGTCGCTTCAGCACGGGCGAGCGAGGCGCGTGCACTTGCGTATTCGGCCTGGTAGCTCGAATCGTCGATCTGATAGAGCGGCTGGCCGGCCTCCACGACCCCACCCTCCGTAAAGAGGCGCTTCTGCACGATGCCGCTCACCTGCGGCCGCACTTCGGCGATCAGATAGGCGTTGGTGCGTGCCGGCAGCTCGCGCGTCAGGGTGACCGGTGCGGCTTTGAGGGTCACCACGGTGACCGGCTGCGCCGCAGGACCGTGGGGCGTCGCGCCACCACCGCAGGCGCCCAGCAGCGCGGTCGCCACGACAGACACGACGGCAGCGGGAAAAGGGGTACGACCGGACATGGAAGCCTCGAGACGGGCAGCTACAGGGAAGACCTGTAGAATGAACGATCATTCTCTTTTTGTCAACTACCTGCCGTTCAGGCTGTACCGCCCCGGTCCGATCAGCGCGACCGCCAGCGCGGCCGCGAGAAACATGCCCTGCAGTTCGAGCGCCCAGCCGCCGCTCTGGCCGAGCGCCAACAGCTCGCCGTGGTGCACGAGCACGAACGCGAACAGCATGTTCACGGCGATCACAGCCGCGCCGATGCGCGCATACCAGCCGGTGATCACGAGCAGCGGCGCGACGCCTTCGCCCACGTAGACGCCGTATGCGGCGAACGCCGGCAGGCCGGCGGCGGTCACGGTCTGGGTGATGAAGTCGATGCCACCGCGCAGCTTCGCAATGCCGTGCAGCAGGATCAGCACGCCGAGCGCCACGCGCAGAATGAGTTTGCCGATATCGGTCATCGCAGCTCCTTCGCACCGCCCATGTAGGGCCGCAGGACATCGGGAATGGTGACACCGCCGTCTTCGCGCTGGTAGTTCTCGAGCACCGCCACGAGCGCGCGACCGACCGCGACGCCCGAGCCGTTCAGCGTGTGCACGGGCTCCGGCTTTCCCGTCTCCGGATTACGCCAGCGCGCCTGCATGCGCCGCGCCTGGAACGCCTCGCAATTGCTGCACGAGGAGATCTCCCGAAACTTGCCCTGCCCCGGCAGCCAGACTTCGAGATCGTAGGTCTTCGCGCTCCCGAAACCGATGTCGCCCGCGCACAGCGCCACCACGCGATACGGCAGGCCGAGCGCCGCGAGCACGGCTTCGGCGTGCGCGGTCAGCTCTTCCAGCGCCTGCGCGGAATCGGCGGGTCGCACGACCTGCACCAGTTCCACCTTGTCGAACTGGTGCTGGCGGATGAGCCCGCGCGTGTCCTTGCCGTACGCCCCCGCTTCCGAGCGAAAACAGGGCGTGTGCGCGACGAAGCGCAGCGGCAGGCGATCCGCGGCGAGGATCGCATCGCGCACGAGGTTCGTCACCGGCACTTCGGCGGTCGGGATCAGGAAGAGCGACGGATCGTGCGGCACCGCGAACAGGTCCTGTTCGAACTTCGGCAGCTGCCCCGTGCCGGTGAGCGACGCGCGCGAGACGAGATACGGTACGTAAATCTCGGTGTAGCCATGCTCGCGCGTGTGCAGATCGAGCATGAACTGCGCGAGCGCGCGGTGCAGCCGCGCGACGCCGCCGCGCATGACCGCGAAGCGTGCTCCCGAGATCCGGCTCGCGGCGTCGAAATCGAAGCCTTCGAGTCCTTCGCCGATCGCCACGTGATCCTTGGGCTCGAAGCCGAAGGGCTTCGGCGCACCGCTCCGCCGCACTTCAACGTTCGCCGTTTCGTCGCGGCCGTCCGGAACGGACGCGTCGAGGAGATTCGGAATGCCGAGCAGCCATTGGTCGAGCTCGCGTTGCACGACCGTGAGTTCGGCATCGATGCGCGCCACTTCCGACGCCAGCACCTCGCCGCGCGCCGTGAGCGGCGCAATGTCCTCACCGCGACCCTTCGCCGCGCCCACCGACTTCGAATGGTTGTTGCGCTCCGCGCGCAGGCGGTCGGCTTCGATCTGCAGCGCCTTGCGCTGATCTTCAAGGGTGCGGAAAAAGGCCACGTCGAGCGTGACACCACGCCGCGCGAGGTTGCGGGCGACGGCGTCGGGATCGGTGCGCAGCAGCTTCGGATCGAGCACGGGGTCTCCTCAGGATTTCCGCAACCGCGCGAGCGCCTCGCCGATCTTCAGCTCGAGACCGCGTGGTACGGGCCGATAGTATCGGCGATCGGGCAGTTCGTCGGGCAGGTATCGCTCGCCGGTCGCGTACGCATCGGGTTCCGAGTGCGCGTAACGATAGCCCTTGCCGTAGTCGAGCTCTTTCATCAACCGCGTCGGCGCGTTGCGAAAGCGCAGCGGCACCTCGAGGGTGCCGAACTGTTCGACGTCCGCCTTCGCTTCGCCCATCGCGACATAGACGGCGTTGCTCTTCGGCGCGCAGGCGAGGTACACGATCGCCGTCGCGATCGCGAGATCACCTTCCGGGCTGCCGAGGCGCTCGTAGGTATCCCAGGCGTCGCGCGCGATCGCGAACGCGCGCGGGTCGGCGAGGCCGACATCCTCGACCGCCATGCGCAGCGCCCGTCGCGCGATGTAAAGCGGATCGCAGCCGCCGTCGAGCATGCGACAGAACCAGTAGAGCGCCGCATCCGGGTCGGTGCCGCGCACCGCCTTGTGCAGCGCCGAGATCTGGTCGTAGAACTGCTCGCCGCCCTTGTCGAAGCGGCGCCGCCCGCCGCTTGCGACTTCGCGCGCCGCCGCGGGCGTGATGCGCCCCGCTTCCGCGAGGTCGGCGGCAATCTCGAGCATGTTGAGCCCGCGACGCGCATCGCCGTCGGCCGCCTCTGAAAGGAGCGCCAGGGCCTCGTCGTCGATCGCGAGCCCTACGCCCCCGAGACCCCGCCCCGCGTCGGCGAGCGCCGTGCGCAGCAACTGCGCGATCGCTGCCGGCGGCAGCGGCTTCAGCACATACACGCGTGCCCGCGACAGCAGCGCACTCACGACTTCGAAGGAAGGGTTCTCGGTGGTGGCTCCGATGAAGGTGAGCGTGCCGTCTTCGAGGAACGGCAGGAAAGTGTCCTGTTGCGCCTTGTTGAAGCGGTGCACTTCGTCGAGAAAGAGCACCGTCGCGCGCTGCGACGACGCGCGCGTCGCCTTCGCCTGTTCCACGGCCGCACGCACGTCCTTGACGCCCGCGAGCACGGCGGAGAGCGCGATGAAATCGGCATCCGCGCGGCGCGCGACGAGGCGCGCGAGCGTGGTCTTGCCGGTGCCGGGCGGTCCCCAGAGGATCAGCGAATGCAGCTGCCCGCCTTCGAGCGCCGTGCGAAGCGGCTTGCCCGGGCCGAGCAGATGCGCTTGACCCACGACCTCGTCGACGGACCGTGGGCGCATGCGGTCCGCGAGGGGCCGCGCGCGATCAGGGATGGACGCATCCATGATCAGTCGGCGGTGGGCAGTGCCGCGCCGAACGCGCGCTCGACGCCACGCATCCAGCCGCTCACGCCGAGCAGCGCGACGATGAGGCCGATCGCGATGCCGACGCTGTTGGCGAGCACATCGCGAAGATCAGCCGTGCGCCCGAAGCCCATCGTGCCCTGCGCGATCTCGATCGCGATGCCGAGCGCCACGAGCACGAGCGCGAGACGCAGGTAACGGTCGGGGCGCACCGCGCCGCCAAACCAGGCCGCCAACGCGAAATAGGCGAACGCGTGCTCGAACTTGTCCCACAGCTGCACGCTCGGCAGGTCTGCGGCGGGCAACAGCGAGGTGACGATGACGGCGAGCGCCATCACGACACCGCCCGCGATCCACCAGAACCGATAGCGCAGCGGCTGCATGCGAATCAAGGCAGCGGCGTGCCAATGAGGTCGGCGCCCGGCGGCGGCGTGAAGCGCAGTTCTGCGGCGTCCACCGGGCCGTTACGCGTCGTCCTGCCGAAGATCAGGGTCGACGTCTGGCCGAGCTTGTCGTGCAGTTCCATGCGTTTCAGCTCGCGCCCCGTGAACCCGAGCTTCGCGTCACGGAAATCCGCGTCGTTCGCGCGCGGCGTCACCTGCACCCAGTCAAGGCCGGCCGCGCGCGGCAGCGTCTTCACGTCGAACACGGCGCGGATATCACCGACACCGGAGAGCAGCATCGCGGGCGTCGCGGTGAGCGTGGCGTCGGCGGGCTTCACTGTCACCTGATCGAGATCGCGATCGAAGAACCAGAGATTGCGGCCATCGGCGATCAGCAACTGGCCACCTTCGGCGCCCGAAGGCCGCACTTCCCAGCGAAAGCGACCAGGCCGCTGCACCACGAGGCGGCCTTCGGCTTCCTGCACCGTGACGCCGCGTCCATCGACGAGCCGCTGCGAGAACTCGGCCCGCAGCGTCGTGAGACCGTCGAGGTAGCGATCGAGCGGTGTCGAGGCGGCGGGCGCCGCCGCGAGGGGCGTGGCTGTGAACGCGAACGCGAGGCTCGCGGCGGCAAGGAGCGTGCGGCGCATCAGGCCTCCGGGGGTGCGGGTGCGAGCACTTCGCGCGCACCGTTTGATTGCAGCGGCCCGACGATGCCTGCGCTTTCCATCGCCTCGAGCAAGCGCGCCGCGCGGTTGTAGCCGATCTTGAGGCGGCGCTGCACGTAGGAAATCGATGGCTTGCGCTCGGTGGTAACGATCTTCACCGCATCATCGTAGAGCAGGTCGGCCTCGGCGTCGGCTTGCGCGCCGCCCTCGCCCTCGCCGTCCTCACCCGGCATCCCCGGGATCGGCGCGCTCGGGCCCGACAGCACCTCATCGACATAGATCGGTGGCGCACCCTGCTTCAGCGCTTCGACGACGCGCTGCACTTCCTGGTCCGAGACGAACGCGCCGTGCACGCGATTGGGCAACGCCGTCCCCGACGGCAGGTAAAGCATGTCGCCGTGGCCGAGCAGTGATTCGGCGCCGCTCTGGTCAAGGATGGTGCGCGAGTCGACCTTCGCCGAAACCTGGAACGCGATGCGGGTCGGAATGTTGGCCTTGATCAGGCCCGTGATCACGTCCACCGACGGCCGCTGCGTCGCGAGCACGAGGTGGATGCCCGACGCCCGCGCCTTTTGCGCGAGGCGCGTGATCAGCTCCTCGACCTTCTTGCCGACGATCAGCATCAGGTCCGCGAGTTCGTCGATGATCACGACGATGTACGGCAGCGGCGCGAGGTCCTGGATCTGGCTCTGGTCGATCGTCGGGTCGTTCGACGCGCGCGCGGTCATGACCGGGTCGCGGATCGGCTTGCCGGTGTCGATGGCGTCCTTCACGCGCTTGTTGAAGCCGGCGATATTGCGCACGCCGAGCGCCGCCATCAACTGGTAACGACGCTCCATCTCCGCGACCGACCAGCGCAGCGCATTCGCCGCCTGCTTCATGTCGGTCACGACCGGCGCGAGCAGGTGCGGGATGCCCTCGTACACGGACAGCTCGAGCATCTTCGGGTCGATCATCACGAGCCGCACGTGTTCGGCGGTCGACTTGTAGAGGAGCGACAGCACCATCGCGTTGATCGCGACCGACTTGCCCGATCCGGTCGTGCCCGCGATCAGCAGGTGCGGCATGCGCGCGAGGTCCGCGACCACCGGCTGGCCGCCGATGTCCTTGCCCAGCGCCAGCGCGAGCGGCGAGCCGAGATCGTCGTAGGCTTTCGACTTGATGATTTCGCCGAGCGTCACGAGCTCGCGCTTCTCGTTCGGGATCTCGAGACCCATCACCGATTTGCCGGGAATCACCTCGACCACGCGCACGCTGATCGCGGACAGCGCGCGGGCGAGGTCCTTCGCGAGGCTCGAAATCTGGCTCACCTTGACGCCAGGCGCCGGCCGCAGCTCGAAGCGCGTGACCACGGGGCCCGGCTGCACCGCCACGACCTCGACTTCGACGCCGAAATCCTTGAGCTTGAGTTCAACGAGGCGCGACATCGCTTCGAGCGCCTCGGGCGACCAGGACTGCTCCTGGTGCGGCGGATCGTCGAGCAGCTTGAGCGGCGGCAACTCGCCCGACTTCGCCGCATCGAAGAGCGGCACCTGCCGTTCCTTCTCGACGCGCTCACTCTTCTCGACGCGCGCCGCCGGCTGCTCGATGCGTGGCTTCACGCGCAGCGCCGCCTTCTTCTGGTCGGTCTCGACCGTTTCCTTGCGTGCCTGCTTGCGCTCACGCCCCTCGGCCGCATCGCGCGCCGCCTGGCTGCGCGCCCGTACCCAGCTGATCGCTGCCCAGGTCGACGCACCGATGCGATCCATGATCGTGAACCACGACACGCCAAAGGCGAGCGAAACGCCGGCCATGAAGGCGGCGAGCATCGCGAGCGTGGCGCCGAGCAGGCCGAGCGCCGACGCGAGACCACCGCCCACGAGACTGCCGACCACGCCGCCTGCGGTTTCGGGCAGCGAGCGCGGCGCCCAGTGCAGCGTTGCGAGCGCGCAGCTCGTCACGAGCACGAGCAGGAAACCGCTCGCGCGCACCGCCGCGTTGGCGCGCGACTGCGCCTCGCCGTCACGCTCCGAGCGATGCAGCGCGACGGCCGCCGATCCGAGCATCAACGGAAAGAGGAACGCAGGGCGACCGAAGAGGAAGAAGAGCACGTCCGCGAGCCACGCGCCGAAGGGGCCGATGCGGTTCTGTACGGCGGCCGAGGTTCCCGTGTATGAAAAGCCCGGATCGCCGGGACTGTAGGTCGCGAGCGCCGTCAGCAGCACGACCGCGATCGCCGCGACGACGATCACCGCGCTCTCGCGCAGGCCGCGGGACACCGTGGCGGTGAAACGTGTGGGCTGGCTTCTGGAACGGGCGTCGGCCAAATCAATAATCCTGATGAAAACCTGTCTTCAATCGATTGATTTTAAATGGAAGATGATCGACGGGCAATGCGGATACTGTACACTCCGCAGCCCATTGAAAGGCGCGCTCGGCGCCCCCAGATCACCCGACTGCCGCAGCAAAATTATACATGACGACGACAACGCACCGCCGACTGATCATTCTCGGTTCCGGCCCGGCCGGCTACAGCGCCGCGGTCTACGCGGCTCGCGCCAACCGCAAGCCGATGTTGATCACGGGCGTCGAGCAAGGCGGCCAGCTGATGACCACCACCGACGTCGACAACTGGCCCGGCGATGTCGAGGGCCTGCAAGGCCCCGCCCTGATGGAACGCATGCGCGAGCATGCCGAACGCTTCGCGACCGAAATCGTCAACGACCATATCCAGGGCGCTGACCTCTCGAAACGCCCCTTCGTGCTGACCGGCGATCGCGGCCGTTACACCTGCGATGCGCTGATCATCGCCACGGGCGCGTCGGCCCGCTATCTCGGCCTGCCCTCCGAGGAAGCGTTTCGCGGGCGTGGTGTGTCGGCCTGCGCCACCTGCGACGGCTTTTTCTTCCGCGGCCATCGCGTCGCGGTGATCGGCGGCGGCAACACCGCGGTCGAAGAGGCGCTCTATCTGGCGAACCTCGCGGCCCACGTCACGCTCGTGCATCGGCGCGACAAGCTGCGCGCCGAGAAAATCCTGCAGGACCGCCTGTTCGAGCGCGAACGCGCGGGCAAGGTCGAGATCGTCTGGAACCACGAAGTCGAAGCCATCCTCGGCGACGATCAGGGTGTGAACGGCGTTTCAATCCGATCGACCGTCGATGGCGCGACGCGCCGGCTCGAGGTCACCGGCGCGTTCATCGCGATCGGCCACACGCCCAATACCTCGCTGTTCGCCGGCCAGCTCGACATGCACGACGGCTACATCGCGGTGCACGGCGGCGCGAATGGCAATGCCACCGCGACCAGCGCGGACGGTGTGTTCGCGGCGGGCGACGTTGCGGATCACGTCTACCGGCAGGCGATCACCTCGGCGGGCTCCGGCTGCATGGCCGCGCTCGACGCCGACAAGCACCTCGAGCGTCTCGACTCGCCCGGCGGCTGAACGGGGCGATGGAAAGCAGCGTCGCCGCCGGCCTCGGATCCATCGCGGCACGTGAATGGGACGCGCTCGTTCCCGACGACACGCCTTTCCTGCGCCACGCATTCCTCGCGGGACTCGAGCAGACGGGCTGCGTCGGCGGCGACACGGGCTGGGAGAGCGCGCATGTCCTGCTCACGGATCAGCGCGGTCTCGCCGCCGCCGCGCCCGCGTACCTGAAAACCCATTCATACGGGGAGTTCGTGTTCGATTTCGCGTGGGCGCAGGCGTATGCGCGCGCGGGGCTCGAGTACTACCCGAAGCTGATCGTCGCCGTGCCGTTCACACCCGCCACCGGCGCGCGCCTGCTCGTGCGGCCGGACCTCGACCGTGGCACGGTCACGCGCGCGCTGATCGCCCGCATCGAGCGACTCGCGCAGGAGCGCGGCGCCTCCTCGGTGCACGTGCTCTTTCCCGATGAAGCGGACGCCGCCGCGCTCGGCGCCGCGCACTGGCTCGCCCGTCGCGACTGCCAGTTTCACTGGCACAACCGCGGCTACACCTCCTTCGACCACTATCTCGCAAGCTTCACGGCCGGGAAGCGCAAGAAGGCGAAGCGCGAACGCCGGCGGGTCGCCGAGATGGGCATCGAGTTCGAGACCTGGACCGGTGACACGCTCACCGACACCCGCCTCGACGCCGTGTACGCCCTGCACCGCGACACCTTCCTGCGCCATGGGCATGAGCCGTACCTGACGCGCGAATTCTTCTCGCGCATGGCGCACGAGCTCGGCGCCGCGTTCCTCGTGAAGGCCGCGCTGTGGCGCGGCGCGCTCGCCGCGTGCGCCGTATTCCTGCGATCTTCGGGCACGCTCTACGGCCGGTACTGGGGCGCGGCGGCGGACTTTCACAGCCTGCATTTCGAGACCTGCTACCACCAGGGCATCGAGTACTGCATCGAAACGGGCCTCGCGCACTTCGAGCCCGGCACGCAGGGCGAGCACAAGGTGGCGCGTGGCTTCGAGCCCGCGCTCACCCGATCGGCACATTTCATCGTCGAGCCGCGCTTTCGTTCCGCGATCGCCGACTACCTCGCGCGCGAAGGCCGCTCGGTCGATGCCTACGCCGAAGCGGTGCGAGCGCACGTACCGTTTCGGGAAGCGCGCGACGTGGCGCCCGAATGAAGCGCATCACCTGGCTTTCGCCGGCGGACGAGCCCGACTGCTTCCCGGACCCGGAGCGCGCACTCGATGAGCCACCGGGCCTCCTCGCCGCGGGGGGCGACCTGACGTCGCAACGCCTGCTCGCGGCTTATCGCCTTGGCATTTTTCCGTGGTACTCGCCGGGCCAGCCGGTGCTCTGGTGGTCGCCCGACCCGCGCGAAGCGTTGTTCCCAGCGGAGTTCCGCCGCACGCGCAGCCTTGAGAAAGCCCTGCGTAATCGGGGGATTACTGTCACTTTCGACCGTGATTTCATGCAGGTCATCGACGCCTGCGCTGCGCCACGCGACGCGGGGGGCGGCACGTGGATCACGCCGGAAATGCGTGCCGCCTATCTGCAACTGCACACGCTCGGCCACGCGCACAGCGTGGAGGCACGCAGCGAAGGCCGGCTCGTCGGCGGGCTTTACGGCATTGCGCTCGGCGGGGTCTTCTTCGGCGAATCGATGTTCGCTCGCGAGCGCGATGCCTCGAAGATCGCGTTCGCCACGCTGATCGGCGAATGCCCGGCCCGGCGCATCGGCCTGATCGACTGCCAGCTCGCTTCCGCCCACCTTCGCAGCCTCGGCAGCCGACCGCTGCCGAGACGGGAATTCACGGCCCTGCTGGCGCGGCTCGGAACCGCCGATCGAGCAGAACACTGGACCTGAGCGGCGCGTTTATGCAGAATCCGCGCCCTCCTTACGGAACACGCATGTCCAAAGAAGACGCCATACAAATGGAAGGCGAAGTCGTCGAGACTTTGCCCAACACGACCTTCCGGGTCCAGCTCAAGAACGGACACGTGGTGACCGCGCACATCTCGGGAAAGATGCGCAAGAACTACATCCGCATCCTCACCGGCGACCAGGTCACGGTGGAGCTGACGCCCTACGATCTCAGCAAGGGCCGCATCGTCTATCGCGGGCGTTGATCGCCCGCCTCAGGCCGGCACCACCGCTTCGTTGGGCGTGCATTCGAGCGCGAGCGCGTCGCCGTTCGCGGCGAGTGTCACGTGCACCTGACCGCCCTCGACCAGCTTGCCGAAGAGCAGTTCTTCCGCGAGCGGCCGCTTGATGTGCTCCTGGATCACGCGCGCCATCGGCCGCGCGCCCATCTTCGGGTCATAGCCTTTCTGCGCGATCCAGCGGCGCGCCGCATCGTCGATGCTGAGCAGCACGCGCTTCTGCTCGAGTTGCGCCTCCACCTCGACCAGCAGCTTCTCGACCACGCGTTCGATGGTCGCCGCGCCGAGCGGCGCAAACTGGATGATCGCATCGAGCCGGTTGCGAAATTCCGGTGAGAAAATCCGCCGCACGGCTTCCATGCCGTCACTCGCGTGGTCCTGCTGCATGAAGCCGATCGACGCGCGGCCCATCTCCTGCGCGCCCGCGTTGGTCGTCATCACGATCGTGACGTGACGAAAATCGGCCTTGCGGCCGTTGTTGTCGGTGAGCGTGCCGTGGTCCATCACCTGCAGCAGCAGGTTGAACACGTCCGGGTGCGCCTTTTCGATTTCGTCGAGCAGCAACACGCAGTGCGGGTGCTTCGCGATCGCCTCGGTGAGGAGCCCGCCCTGGTCAAAACCGACATAGCCCGGTGGCGCGCCGATGAGGCGCGACACCGTGTGCCGTTCCATGTATTCCGACATGTCGAAGCGGATGAACTCGACCCCGAGCGCAATCGCGAGCTGCCGCGTGACTTCGGTCTTGCCGACGCCAGTCGGGCCGGCGAACAGGAAGCTGCCGGTCGGCTTCCTCTGGTCGCCGAGTCCCGAGCGCCCCATCTTGATCGCGGCCGCGAGCGTTTCGATCGCCGGGTCCTGGCCGAAAATCACGAGCTTCAGGTTGCGGTCGAGGTTGCGCAGCACTTCGCGGTCGGTGGTCGAAACGTTCTTCGCGGGAATACGCGCGATGCGCGCCACCACCTCTTCAATGTGCCGCACTTCCACGGTCTCTTCACGTTCCGCCACGGGCTTCAGGCGCAACCGCGCCCCGGCCTCATCGACCACGTCGATCGCCTTGTCGGGCAGGTGGCGTTCGTTGATGTGCCGCGCGGCCAGCTCGGCCGCGGCCCGCAGCGCTTCGTCCGTGTATTTCACGGCGTGGTGCTCCTCGAAACGCGGCTTCAGGCCGCGCAGGATGTCGATCGTCTCGGCGACGCTCGGCTCGACCACGTCGATCTTCTGGAAGCGCCGCGCGAGCGCATGGTCCTTCTCGAAGATGCCGCGGAATTCCTGGTAGGTCGTCGAACCGATGCAGCGAATCTCACCGCTCGTCAGCACCGGCTTGATGAGGTTCGAGGCGTCCATCACGCCGCCCGAAGCGGCCCCGGCGCCGATCACCGTGTGGATCTCGTCGATGAAAAGGATCGCGCCGGGCTGCTTTTTCAGCTCGGTGATCACGCCCTTGAGGCGCTTCTCGAAATCGCCCCGATACTTGGTGCCGGCAATCAACGCACCCATGTCGAGCGCGTAAATCGTGCTGCCCGTGAGCACGTCAGGCACCTTGCCCTCGACGATCAGCCGCGCGAGGCCCTCGGCGATCGCGGTCTTGCCGACGCCCGCCTCGCCGACATATAGCGGATTGTTCTTCCTGCGCCGGCAGAGAATCTCGATCGTGCGCTCGACTTCGAGCTGGCGGCCGATCAGCGGGTCGATGCGGCCGCTTTGCGCCTGGCGATTGAGGTTCGTCGTGTACTTTTCGAGCGCGCCGCCGCCTTCCGCTTCGCGCTCGCCCTCGACGGCCTCGTCCTTGTCCGGCTTTTCCTCGGCGATCTTGGAAAGACCATGCGACACGAAGTTCACGACATCGAGTCGTGCAACGCCCTGCCTGCCGAGCAGAAACACGGCATGGCTCTGCTTCTCGCTGAAAATCGCGACCAGCACGTTCGCGACGCCGACTTCCTTCTTGCCGCTCGACTGTACGTGGAACACCGCCCGCTGCAGCACGCGCTGAAAGCCGAGCGTGGGCTGCACGTCGCGCTCGTCGCCCTCGGGCAGCCGTGGCGTCGCCTCCATGATGTGCGCGTGCAGTTCGGGCTTCAGTTTCTCGAGATCCGCACCGCAGGCGCGCAGTACTTCGCGCACCCGGGCCGTTTCGAGGATGCCGAGGAGCAGATGCTCGACCGTCAGGAACTCGTGGCGCGCATCGCGCGCCTCGCGAAAGGCCTCGTTCAGGCAGAACTCGAGCTCGGACGACAGCATCAGGTCTCCTCCAGCGTGCACATCAGGGGGTGCTGGTTGTCGCGCGCATAGGTCGTGACCTGCGCGACCTTGGTCTCGGCGATTTCGTAGCTGAACACACCGCACACGCCCTTGCCCTTCATGTGGACCTCGAGCATCACGCGGGTCGCCTGCGGCCGGTTCATGCCAAAAAACCTCTCGAGCACCTCCACCACGAACTCCATCGGCGTGTAATCGTCATTCAGTAATATGACCTGAAACAGCGGCGGGCGTTTCAGCTTGGGCGCCGCCTCTTCGACGACGATGCCATGGTCCGGCTGGACCGGTTCGGTTCCTGTCATTTGCCCCCTATATAGGGGTCGCTGATTGGCAACACAAGTCGGCGCTTTCCGGTGTCGCGAATTCTTGGCGAAACAGTCGCTTGTGAGCGCCATCGGCAGCCCCGTATGATGGGCCGGATGACGACCTCCGTGCTGCAGGGCCTGCCCTCGCCAGACGCCTGGAAGGGGCTGCTGGCCGCCCGTGGCCCGCAACTCGCGACGTGGGGGCTCGGGATCGCGCTCGGCATGCAGGTCGCGGTCACCGTCACGGATATCGCCGGGTCCGACCTCAACGCGCCGATCGCGAGCGAACCGGTCGCCGCTCCGCGGCAGCTCGATCTCGGCACGCTCATCAACGCACACCTCTTCGGCGAGGCCGCCGTCGCGCCGGGCGGAGACGCGAGCAATGCTCCGCAGACGAGCATGGCGCTCGTGCTCGCGGGCGTCATCGCGAACACCGACCCGAAGACAGGCATCGCGATCATCGGCGAAAGCGCCGCAAGCGCCAAGGTCGTGCTCGTCGGCGACACCGTGCCCGGCGGCGCCAAACTGCATGCGGTCTTCGCAGACCGCGTGGTGCTCGAGCGCGCAGGCGCGCTCGAGTCGCTGTCGCTGCCGCACCAGCCGACCCTCGCATCGGCCGCGCCGCCGCCCGCGCTGCCCGCGCAGTTGCCGACGGCGGGCGACGTTCAGATCCTCGATCGCATGCGCAAGCTCATCGAGAGCGATCCGGGTGTCATCGGCGATGTGATGCGGCCGCAGCCCGTGTTTGCCGAGGGCAAGCAGCGCGGCTATCGGGTCTACCCGGGGCGCAACCGCGCCGCGTTCTCGCGTCTCGGCCTGCGGCCCGGCGATCTCGTCACCGCGATCAACGGCACGCCGCTCGACGATCCGGCGCGCGGCAACGAAATCTTCCGCACGCTCGGCAGCTCGCCGGAGGCGCGCGTGACCGTGATGCGCAGCGGGCGCCAGCAGGAGCTCACGCTCAACATGGCGCAGGTTGCGAACGAGGCGGAGCAGCTCGGAAACCCACCGGCCCGGGCCAATGCGGCCGAAGCCGCGCTCGGCGGCGCAAGCGGCGAAATCGACACGACGGAACAACCGGACCCACCCCCGACCGACGAGCGTGGAGACTAGGCGGACATGACCCATAACAACGATAACCCCCCTTCTCGCACGTACCTAGGCGGGTTGCGCCACGCGGCCCTCGCCGCCCTCCTGGCCGTGACCTCGATTGCCGCGGCCCAGCAGCCGGCCGGCCCGCGCATCACGCCGAACTTCAAGGACGCCGACATCACGCAGATCGTCGAAGCGGTGAGCGCGGCCACCGGCAAGAATTTCATCATCGACCCGCGCGTCGGCCGCCAGCAGGTGACGATGCTGTCGACCACACCGATGACGCCGGACGCTTTCTATCAGGCGTTCCTGTCGATCCTGCAGGTCTACGGCTTCGTCGCCGTGCAGACCGGCGACATCATCAAGATCATTCCGGACGCGAACGCGAGGCAGTTCCCGTCGATCGACCTGCCCGACCGGGTGAGCTCCACGTCCGACGAGATCGTGACGCAGGTGATCGCGGTGAAAAACGTGAGCGCCGCGCAGCTCGTGCCGATCCTGCGGCCGCTGATCCCGCAATACGGGCACCTCGCAGCCTACCCCGCCTCGAACATGCTGATCATTTCCGATCGCGCGAACAACGTGAACCGCATCGTGCGCATCATCCGGCGCATCGACCAGGGCGGCGACGCGGAGATCGAGGTGATCCCGATGCAGAACGCATCGGCCACGGAAGTCGTGCGCGTCGTCGCCCAGCTCGTGCAGGGTGCCGCGGCGGCCGAGGGCGGCGGGGCCAACCTGAAGCTCGTCGCGGACGATCGCTCGAACAGCGTGCTGCTGAGCGGCGAGCAATCCGCGCGCCTGCGCGTGAAGGCGCTGATCGCGCACCTCGACACGCCGCTCGAGGCCGGTGGCGACACGCAGGTCCGTTACCTGCGCTACGCGGATGCCGAGAAGATCGCGGCGAAACTGAAAGAGCAGATCACGGGCACGGCCGCAGCTGCACCCGGTGCGGCCGGCGCGGCAGCCGCCGGTCCGGCAGCCCAGGCCGACCGCAACACGACGATCTGGGCGGACCCGGACAACAACGCGCTCGTCATCACCGCGGCGCCGAAAGCGATGCGCGGCCTCATGTCGATTGTCGACAAGCTCGACATCCGCCGCGCTCAAGTGCTGGTACAGGCGGTGATCGTCGAAGTGCGCGCCGACAAGACCGCAGAGCTTGGCATCAACTGGGCAGTCGACGGCTCGAAGGACAATTTCCTCGTCGGCAGCTTCGTCCAGCCGATCGCGGGCGGCAGCATCGTCGACATCATCCAGGGCATCGACAATCCCTCGAGCATCAACCCGAAGGCCATCCTCGGCACGACGATCGGCGGCGGGCGGGTGCAGGACACCGGCACCAACTGGGCCGCGGTGCTGCGCGCGATCCGCAATGATGCCGATACGAACATCGTCGCGACGCCTTCGATCGTGACGCTCGACAACCAGGAAGCCCAGATCAAGGTCGCGCAGGAAGTACCGTTCATCACCGGCCAGTACACGAACACCGGCACCACCAACAACGGCCAGGTGAACCCGTTCCAGACGATCCAGCGCGAGGAAGTCGGCATCATTCTCAAGATCACGCCGCAGATCAACGAAGGCGACGCCGTGATCCTCAAGATCGAGCAGGAAGCGTCGAGCCTCTCGACCAGCACCGCGAGCGCCGTCGATCTGATCACCAACAAGCGCGTGATCAACACGAGCCTGCTCGTCGAGGACGGCGGCACGATCGTGCTCGGCGGGCTCATTCAGGACGAAGACCGTCGCGGCGAACAGCGCGTGCCACTCCTCGGTCGCCTGCCGCTCATCGGCGGGCTCTTCAAGGTGCGACAGGCCTCGAAGATCAAGACCAACCTGATGGTCTTCATCCAGCCGAAGATCCTGCGCGACGGCGTGCAGGCGTCCTTCGAGACGAACTCGAAATACAACTACATCCGCGACGAGCAGCAGAAGCTCGGGCCGCGGTTCGAGTTGGTCCCGCTGCTGCCCGGCCAGAAAAAATCCGTACTGCCGGCGTTACCGCCGGCGGCACCGCCGACCACCGCACCCGCGCCGCAAACGCAAACGCAATCGCAACCCCAACCGCAAGCGGCCGCGCCCGAGACCGACCCGTCGGCACCGCCCGCCGCGCCGCAGCCGTCCGCGCAAGCGCCTGCGCAACCGACGACGGCGCCAGCCACGGCGCCACCCTCGACGCCGCCTCCGGAGTCGCCGTGACGGAAGCGGCCGCAGCCACGCCGGGGGCGCGAGCGTTCCCCGCCGAGCGGCGGTTGTCGTTTGCGTTCGCGAAGCGCCATGGCGTGCTGGTGCGGCATATGGCCGACGGCGTTGCAGACTGCGCCCATCGCGGCGACGTGACACCGCTCGCCATCGCCGAGGTTCGCCGCCATCTGCGCATGCCGGTGCGCCTGACGAAAGTCGAGGACGAGGCCTTCGATACGCTGCTGCGCCTCACCTACGAGGCCGGCTCCGACGCGATGCAGGCCGCGGAGGGCCTCGACGGCACCGTCGACCTCGCGCATCTCGCGCTCGATCTGCCCGAGCAGGCCGACCTCCTCGAAAGCGACGATGACGCGCCGATCATCCGGCTGATCAATGCCCTCCTCACCCAGGCGGTGAAGGAAAACGCGTCCGACATCCACATCGAGCCGTTCGAGAACCGGCTCGTGATCCGATTCCGCGTCGATGGCGTATTGCGTGAAGTCTTGCAGTCGCGTCGCGCGGTGGCCCCGCTTGTCGTTTCGCGCATCAAGGTCATGTCGAAGCTCGACATCGCCGAAAAACGCCTGCCGCAGGACGGGCGCATCTCGCTGCGGGTCGCCGGCCGCGCCGTCGACGTGCGCGTCTCGACGATCCCCTCGGGCCACGGCGAGCGCGTGGTGCTGCGTATCCTCGACAAACAGGCGGGGCGCCTCAACCTCGACGCGCTCGGCATGGACCCGGCGGCGCAGGCGCTGATGGACGAGCTCATCCACAAGCCGCACGGCATCCTGCTCGTCACGGGCCCCACGGGTTCAGGCAAGACGACGTCGCTCTACGCCGCGCTCGAACGCCTGAACGACAACACGCGCAACATCATGACGGTCGAGGACCCGATCGAGTACTACATCGACGGCATCGGCCAGACCCAGGTCAACACCAAGGTCGAGATGACCTTCGCGCGCGGCCTGCGCGCGATCCTGCGCCAGGACCCGGATGTGGTGCTCGTCGGCGAAATCCGCGACCTCGAGACCGCGCAGATCGCGGTACAGGCGAGTCTCACGGGCCATCTCGTGCTCTCGACGCTGCACACGAACACCGCCGCGGGCGCCGTCACGCGCCTGCGCGATATGGGCATCGAGCCGTTCCTGCTCTCTTCGAGCCTGATCGGCGTCGTTGCGCAGCGCCTCGTGCGCGTGCTGAACCCCGAGACGAAGCAACCTTTCCAGGCGGGCGAGTATGAACGCCGCCTGCTGAACCTCGGCCCCGCGGACGATGCGCCGGTGCTCTATCGCCCGAGCAACGAGCTCGGCGCCGGATACCGCGGCCGCAGCGGCATCTACGAAATGATCATGGTCGACGACCAGATGCGCACGATGATCCACGACGGCGCCGCCGAGCACGAAATCGAGCGCTACGCCCGCACGATGACGCCGTCGATCCGCGACGATGGGCGGGCAAAGGTGCTTCGTGGAGAAACCACGCTTGAGGAAGTGTTGAGGGTGACTCGTGAGGACTAGCTTAGAGCTGAGAGCTGAGAGCTTAGAGCTTAGAGCCAGACGGCCGGCCGCGCGGGGGGTCAACGCTTCTGGCTCTAAGCTCTCAGCTCTCAGCTCTAAGCTCTAAGCTCTAAGCCCTGAACGCCCATGGGCGCTTACGAATACACCGCGCTCGATTCGGCGGGACGTGAAAAGAAAGGCGTCCTCGAAGGCGATACCGCCAAGCACGTCCGCCAGCTGCTGCGCGAGCGCGAGCTGCTGCCGGTCACCGTCACCGAAGCGGCGCGTGAGGAAGCGCGCCGTCAGCGAAAATTCGGCTTCGCGCGCGGCGCGTCGGCGACCGACCTCGCGCTGCTGACCCGCCAGCTCGCCACGCTGGCGAAGGCCGGCCTGCCGCTCGAGGAAGCGCTCCTCGCCGTCTCCCAGCAGACCGAGAAGCCACGCGTGCAAAGCATCCTCCTCGGGGTGCGCTCACGCGTCATGGAAGGCCACACGCTGGCAAGCGGTTTTGCGGAATTCCCGCGCGTTTTCCCCGAGATTTACCGCGCCACGGTGTCCGCCGGCGAGCAGTCCGGGCACCTGGACGAAGTGCTCGAGCGGCTCGCCGATTACACCGAAGGCCGCGAACTGACCCGGCAGAAAGTGCTCGGCGCGATGCTTTATCCGATCGTGCTCACCGTGATGTGCTTCGGCATCGTGACGGGGCTCCTCGTCTACGTCGTGCCCAAGGTGATCGAGGTGTTCGACACCGGCAAGGCGCAATTGCCGCTGATGACGCGCATGCTGATCGCCGTCAGCAATTTCCTGCACGACTGGGGGCTGTGGCTGCTCGCCGGCATCGTCGTCGCGGTGATCGGAGTCATGCGATGGCTCAGAAACCCCGACGCGCGTCGCCGCTTCCATGAGTTCCAGCTGCGCCTGCCCCTGATCGGGCGGCTCGTACGGGGCTTCAACACCGCCCGCTTCACCCGCACGCTCAGCATCCTGACGGCCGCGGCGGTGCCGGTGCTCGAAGCGCTGCGCATCGCGGGCGAGGTCGTGACCTGCATCCCGATGAAGAATGCGGTCAATGACGCAGGGCAGCGCGTCCGCGAAGGCGCTCCGATCGGGCGCTCGCTTGCCCAGAGCAAGCTTTTTCCGCCGATGACGATCCACCTGATCTCGAGCGGCGAATCGAGCGGCGAGCTCGAATCCATGCTCGAGCGCGCGGCGATCAGCCAGGAGCGGGAACTCGACGGCATCCTGGCCGCGCTCGTGGGCCTCCTCGGGCCGCTCCTCATTATCGTGATGGGCCTCTTTGTGATGGGCATCGTATTTGCAATGCTGTTGCCCATTTTCGAGATGAACCAGCTGATCCGCTGAACTGCGCAATCGGGCGTTGCGCCCGGCCGCGTTTCGCGCTAAATCTCCCGCGCCATGACCGAGAAGCCCGAGTCGGAGGAGTTCGACGACGAGGAAGAGGAGGAGGCCAGCGCCTCGTCCGAAGACCTCGACCTCGACCGGGTCATCAAGGATCTCGATCTCGCCAAGCGCCGGGGCCAGAAACTCGGCGACCCGGCCTGGCGCCGGCTCGAACGCCTGCTCGAGGACAAGCGCACGGCCGAACTCGTCAGCGATTTCGAGGACTACGACGTCGGCGGCAGCGAAGGTGGCCGGGTCACCCCCCCTCGACGGGCTCCGCGCTGACCATCGTCAGCACGTCGTAGCTCGCAACCACTTCGTCGTCCTGGTTCGTGATCTCCGTATCCCAGGTCACCTCACCATAGCCCTTCTCCGCCCGCAGCGATTTGGCCTTGCAGGTGAGGCGGACCTTGATGCGATCACCCGGACGCACGGGCTTCGCGAAACGCAGGCGATCGAGGCCATAGTTCGCGAGCACGGGCCCGAAAGGCGGATCGACGAACAGGCCCGCCGCCGCCGAGATCAGGAAGTAGCCGTGCGCCACGCGGCCGCCGAACAGCGGATTGCGCCGCGCGGCCTCCTCGTCCATGTGCGCGTAGAACGTATCGCCGGTCAGCTCTGCGAAGCGCTCGATATCCACGAGCGTCACTTCGCGTTCGGCCGAGCGCACCGTATCGCCGATCGTCAGCTCCGGTAGCGTGCGCCGGAACGGGTGCACCGCACCCCTGTGCTCCTTCGCACCACGCACCCAACGGCCGGAGATGGCCGTGAGTGTCTCGGGGCTGCCCTGCAGCGCAGTGCGCTGCAGGTAGTGCATGACGCCGCGCAGCCCCCCCATCTCCTCGCCGCCGCCCGCGCGCCCCGGCCCGCCGTGTACGAGGCCCGGCAGCGGCGAACCGTGGCCGGTGGATTCGCGGGCACAATCGCCGTTCACGATCAGCAGGCGGCCGTGATACGGGGCGAGACCCAGCGCGAGTTCGCGTGCGAGGCGATCGTCCGCGGTGAAAATGGACGAGACCAGGCTGCCCTCGCCGCGATTCACGTAGTCGATGGCCTCCGCATTCGAGCCGTACGGCAGGATCGTGCACACCGGCCCGAATGCTTCCACCGTATGCAGGCTGCGCGCCGTGTCGGGTCTTCGGGCCACGAGCAGGGTCGGCGCGACGAAGGCGCCTTGCTCGCGATCGGCGCCGACCACTTCGGGCGCCGCGTCGCTGACGAGCTCGGCTTCGCGCCGCAGCTCCGCGATGCGCGCGAGCACCTCGCGACGCTGGCCAAGGCCCGCGAGCGGCCCCATGCGGACCTCCTCACGCCGCGGGTCGCCCACGACGATCTTCCCGAGCGCGGCGCGGATGGCTTCGGTGGCGGCGCCGAGTTGCGCCGCCGGGACCAGCGCCTTCCTGATGGCGGTGCATTTCTGGCCGGCCTTGGCAGTCATTTCGCGCACGACCTCGCGCACGAATGCGTCGAACTCCGTCGTGCCCGGCGCTGCGTCCGCGCCGAGCACGCAGGAATTGATGGAATCGGTCTCGCCGATGAAGCGCACGGCGTTGCCGATGACGGCCGGATGCCCGCGTAGCAGGCTCGCGGTCGACGCCGAGCCGGTGAACGACACGACATCCTGCCCGCCGAGATGGGTGGTGAGATCACCGACGCTGCCGCACACGAGCTGCACGGCGCCTTCCGGCAGCAGCCCCGATTCGACGATGCGCCGAAACACGAGTTCGGCGAGGTACGACGTCGCGGTGGCGGGCTTGACGATCGCCGGCATGCCGGCAAGCAGCGTCGGCGCGAGCTTCTCGAGCATGCCCCACACCGGGAAGTTGAACGCGTTGATGTGCACCGCGGCGCCGTCGCGCGGCACGCACACGTGCCGGCCGACGAACGCGCCGGACTTCGACAGCGGTTCGACTTCCCCCTCGACGAACACGCGGCCGTTCGGCAGCTCGCGGACGCCGCGGCTCGCATACGCGAACAGGGTGCCGATGCCGCCGTCGATGTCGATCCATGAATCGGCGCGCGTCGCGCCGGTCGCGAACGAGAGCGTGTAGAACTCTTCCTTCATCTCCATGAGACGCTTCGCGAGCGCCTTCAGGATCGCCGCCCGCTCGTGGAAGGTGAGGCGCCGCAGCGCCGGCCCGCCAACGGTTCGCGCGTGCGCGAGCACGGCTTTGAAGTCGATGCCCGCGGAAGACACCGCCGCGATCACCTGCCCCGTCGTGGCGTCCCGCAGCTGCTGCACGTCGCGATCGCCTGCATGCCAGCCGCCGACTACGTAGCTCTTCAGGGTCATGCGCCACTCCTCTCGCGTGAGCGCCCGCGAAAGAGCGCGACGACTTCACCATGCTGGTTGTTGACCGTGACGTCGTAGACCCCGGAACGCCGCGAACGCGCGCACTCGACCGCGGTTGCGCTGAGGTGGTCGCCGACCTTCGCGGGCCGCAGGAAATCGATGGTCGCCCCGGCGGCGACCGTGACGGCGCCGTATGAATTGCAGGCGAACGCAAACGCACTGTCGGCGAGCGTGAAGATGAAGCCGCCGTGGCAGATGTCGTGGCCGTTCACCATGTCGGGCCGCACCGCCATCGTGACGCGCGCGTAGCCCGCACGAACCTCGACGACGCTCATGTCGAGCGACTGCGACGCCCGATCCCGCGCGTACATGGCGCGCACGGACGCCTCCGCCAGCGCCTGCGCCTGCGCCTGCGCTTGCGCCTCGGCCAGTGCCGGCTCGCCGGCCGGGGATTTCGCGCTCATCGGCCGCTGAACACGGGTGTGCGCTTCGCTGCGAACGCGGCGACACCTTCTGCGTAGTCGGCGCTGCGCCCGAGTTCCCCCTGATAGTCGCGCTCGATGTCGAGCTGTGCGGCGAGCGAACGCTCCCACGACTCGTAGATCGCCTGTTTCGTCCGCGCGAGGCCCCGCGTGGGGGCTGCGGCCAGTTGCGTGGCCAGCGCCTCGATCGCTTCCGGGAACGCCGCATCGTCGACGCAACGCCAGATCAGGCCCCACTGTGCCGCTTGCTCCGCACTCAACCGGTCGCCGAGCAGAGCCAATCCCATCGCGCGCGCGCTGCCGATCAGTCGCGGCAAGCTCCAGGTGCCACCGGAATCCGGCACCAGCCCGAGCTTGCAGAAAGACTGGATGAAACTCGCCGAGCGGGCCGCGATCACGAGATCGCAGGCGAGCGCGATATTGGCGCCGGCACCGGCGGCGACGCCGTTCACCGCTGCAACCACCGGCACCGGCAGCCGGCGCAGCGCCAGCACCAGCGGCTTGAAGTGCTGCTCGATCGACTCCGCGAGATCCACGGCGGCGGCGCCGGGTGCCACGGCGCGATCGGTGAGATCCTGACCCGCGCAGAACGCGCGGCCCGCGCCACCGAGCACCAGCACCCGCGCGCCTTCCGACATGACGCGCGCGAGCGCCTCGCGCACTTCACCGTGCATCGTGGTATTGAAGCTGTTGAGCTTCTCCGGGCGGTTGAGTGTGAGTCGCGCGATCCCGCGCTCGACACTGAAGCTGATGGTTTCGAACGGCATGTCTCGCCCTATTCGTCGTAGGTGATTTCGAGTTCGTCGGTGGTCGGATGCGACTGGCAGCACAGCACGAAGCCCTCGGCGAGTTCCCAGTCTTCGAGCGCGTGGTTCTGGTCCATCACCACTTCGCCCTTCAGCACCTTGGCCCGGCAGGTCGAGCACACGCCCGCGCGGCAGGAGTACGGCAGGTCGAGCCCTGCCTTTTCCGCCGCGTCGAGGACCGACTCGCCGCTCGCGTGCACCATGTCGAAGCTGCGGCGGCGGCCGTCCATCACCACCGTCACGCGGGTTCCCTTCGAGGCCACCGGGGCCACGATCGCCGCGGCAACGGTGGCGGGCGCTGCGGCGCTCCCGAAGTACTCCGTGTGGATCTTCCCGGTGGCGCCCAGCTCGCGCAGCGTGCGTGCGACCTCGTCGTTCATCGACCCCGGGCCGCACAGGAAGAATTCATCGACGGCTTTGGCATCGAAAAAAACCCGCGCGAACTCCCGCACGTGGTCCGGATCGATGCGGCCATTCAACAGCGCGATCTCCTGCGGCTCGCGGCTCAACAGGCAGTGGACGGCAAAGCGCGTGGGATAGCGGTTCTTGAGCGCCATCACCTCCTCGAGGAACATCGTGCTCGCCGCGGTACGATTGCCGTAGAACAACATGAAGCGGCTTTGCGGCTCGCGCGCCAGCACCGTTGCCGCGATCGACAGCACCGGCGTGATGCCGCTGCCCGCGACGAACGCCACATGGCGCCCGGCGCGCGCCGGTTCGACCTGCGTATGGAAGCTGCCGTTCGGCGTCAGCACATCGATCGTCTCGCCGATCGCGAGACCGCGCGACAGGAACGGCGACACGCGCCCGTGCGCCCGCTCGCGCACGCCGATGCGCAACTCGGTACTGCCCTCGGGGCTCACGATCGAATAGGTGCGGCGCTCCTCCCCGCCGGATTCGACCCGAACGGCGAGATGCTGGCCGGCCTTGAAACGATAGTCGTCGCGCAACGCCTCCGGCACCTCGAAGCTGAGGCAGACGGCGTCATCGCAAATATCGCTTCTCGACTTGAGCCTGAGCGGGTGGAACTTGAGCATCGCGTGCGGCGGGCTTTCGTATCAGAGGCACTTGAAATGATCGAAGGGCTCGAGGCAATCCGTGCAGCGATAGAGCGCCTTGCAGGGGGTCGAACCGAACTCGGAGAGCTTCGTGGTCGCGAGCGAGCCGCATTGCGGACAAGCCACGGGCCCGGTGGTTGGCGGCGCGATGCCGTAGTCGTGCAACTTGCGGCGTCCTGCCGTCGAAATCCAGTCGGTGGACCAGGGCGGCGCCAGCACCTCGACCACGTTCACCTCGCGGTAGCCACCCTGCTGCAGCGCTGCCTCCACGTTCGCCCTGATGACACTCGTCGCCGGACAGCCGGAATACGTCGGGGAAAGGCCCACTTCGATCGCGCCCCCGTCACCGACCCGTACATGCCGCACGAGGCCGAGATCGGCGATGGAAAGCACCGGGATCTCCGGATCGGGGACTGCGGCGAGCCGTTGCCGCACGTCGGACTCGATGGCGCGGCGCGAGTGCATCACCAGCGCGCTCCGGGATGGGCGCGATGCAGCGCCTGCATCTGCGAGAGCAGGCGGCCAAGGTGCTCGCCGTGCTGGCCGCGCTTGCCGTACCAGCGCCACGGCCGGTCAGCGGGACGCGCCAGCGTCGCTTCGGCCAACGTGTCATCGACGCGCCGCTGCCAACCCGCCCGCACCGCCGTGAGGTCGGCACCGATGCCCGCCGCGAGCATCTCGCGATCGATCGCATCGGCGTCGAACAGCTCGACCGTGTGCGGCCACAGGCGCTCGAGCGAGGCCTGCACCCGCTCGTGGCTCTCGGCCGTGCCGTCGCCGAGGCGCACGACCCAGTTCGCACTGAAGCGCAGGTGATAGCGCGATTCCTTGAGGGCTTTTGCGGCGATCGCCGCGAGCTGTGGATCGCCCGACGCCGCGAGGCGCTCGTACAGTTCGACCTGCCAGGCGTCGAACAGGAATTGTCGCGCGAGGGTATCGCCGAAGTCGCCGTTCGGTTGCTCGACGAGCGTCGCGTTCAGGAACTCGCCCTCCTCGCGCAGGAACGCCAGGTCGTCCTCGCTTCGGCCACGACCCTCGAGTTTGCCGGCGTGGGTCAGCAGCAGGCGCGCCTGGCCCAGAAGGTCCAGCGCGGTATTCGCAAGGCCGAGATCCTCCTCGAGCGCCGGCGCATGGCCGATCAGTTCGCCGAGGCGCTGCGCGAGCACGAGGTTCGAGTCGGCGAGGCGCAGCACGTAAACGCAGTGGCTCGTGCGACCGTGGGCGGCGCTCACAGCGTCTTCACCTCGTCCGGAATGTCGTAGAAAGTCGGATGCCGGTACACCTTGTCGCGCGCCGGCTCGAAGAAGGCATCCGCCTCCGCAGGGTCCGACGCGACGATCTCACTCGATCTCACGACCCAGATGCTCACGCCTTCCTGGCGGCGCGTGTAGACGTCGCGCGCGTGCTCCATCGCCATGCGCGCATCGACCGCGTGGATGCTGCCGACATGCTTGTGGTCGAGCCCGCCGCGGGCGCGGATGAACACTTCGTACAGGGGCCAGTCACGGGATGTCGTCATCACACGGCCTCACGGTGTTGATCGCGCTCTCGATCGCGCTGCTTGCCGGCGTAGGCGAGTGCCGCCTCACGCACCCAGCGCCCGCTTTCGTGCGCGCGGCGCCGTGCCGCGAGGCGCTCGTGGTTGCAGGGCCCGTGGCCCTTCAGCACCTCGTGGAATTCGTTCCAGTCGATCTCCCCCTGCGGCACGGCGAGCCCGAGGAACTGCGCCTGCGGCACCGTGAACTCGATGAAGCGCTGGCGCAGTTCGTCGTTGCTGAAGCGCTTCACCTTCCATCGCATCGACTGTGCCGAGTGCTTCGAGTCGGCGTCCGGTGGGCCGAACATCATCAGCGACGGCCACCACCAGCGATCGAGCGCGCCCTGCGCCATCGCCCGCTGCGCCTCCGTACCGCGCGAGAGTTGCAACAGGATGTCGAAACCCTGCCGCTGGTGGAAACTTTCCTCCTTGCAGATGCGCACCATCGCACGCGCGTACGGGCCGTACGAGCAGCGGCACAACGGGATCTGGTTCATGATCGCGGCGCCGTCCACGAGCCAGCCGATGGCGCCGATGTCGGCCCAGGTCGGGGTCGGGTAATTGAAGATGCTCGAGTACTTCGCTGCGCCCGACAGCAGTTCCTCGATCAGGGTCTCGCGCGTGATCCCGAGCGTCTCGGTCGCGCTGTAGAGATACGCCCCGTGACCGCCCTCGTCCTGCACTTTCGCCATCAGGATCGCCTTGCGCTTGAGGGTCGGCGCGCGCGTGATCCAGTTGCCCTCGGGCAGCATGCCGACGATCTCGGAATGGGCGTGCTGCGACATTTGCCGGATGAGCGCCTTGCGGTACGCATCGGGCATCCAGTCCTTCGGCTCGATGCGTTCGTCCGCGTCGATCCGGGCCTGGAAACGGGCTTCGAGCGTTGCGGTGTCCATCATGGCCTCAATTTGATACCTGTTCGAGCTCGCGCACCAGCACCTCGAGGAAGCGGTTGGCACGGTGTCCGTCCATGACGCGGTGATCGATCGTGAGCGTGACGTAACAGCGCGGACGCACGACGATGCGTTCCTCGCCGCCCTCCATGACCACGACCGCCCGCCTTTCGAGCTTGCCGACCCCGAGGATCGCCGCCTGCGGCTGGTTGATGATGATCGGCGTTGCGACGAGGCTGCCGCTGACGCCGTGGTTCGAGATCGTGAACGTGCCGCCGCGCACATCGGCGGGCGCGAGCGTGTCCTTGCGTGCGCGCTCGACCAACTCGCCGAGCGCGTGTGCAATCCCGAAGAGATCGAGCGTTTGCACGTCACGCACGACGGGCACCACGAGGCCCCGGTCCTCGAGCGCGGTCGCGACGCCGATGTGCATCGCGTCGTAGAGCTCGAGCGCGGTGTCGGTCCAGCGGCTGTTCGTCTCGGGTACGGCGCGAATCGCTTCGACACAGGCCCGCAGGAAATACGCCGTCAGGGTGAGCGACGCGCCGCGCGCCTCGAAGTCGGCACGATGGCGCGCACGGTGGGCGAGCACGGCTGTCAGGTCTGCCTCGAACACGGTGGTCACATGGGGCGCCACGCGGACGCTTTCGACCATGCGCTCGGCGATGCGCCGGCGCATCGCACTGTGCGGCTGCGAACGCATCGCGCCGTCCGGCACGGGTGCGGAAGTGCGCGGCGCCGCGTCTTGCGATGGCAGCGCAAGGATGTCTTCCACCGTGATGCGCCCGCCGCCGCCTGTGCCGCGCACGTCGGCAGGCGTCAATCCGCGCTCGGCGAGCAGCCGCCGCACGGCGGGGCTCATCGACGGACCCGTTCCTGCGCCACGCGTCGGCAGGGCGTGGCCCGTCGGCGACGCCGCTGTCGGGCGTTGCGTCGCAGTCGGCCGTGGCTCAGGGGCCGCTCGCATCGCTTCGACCGGCCCCGCGGCCGCGACGATGGTCGCGAGCAGATCGCCCGGCTCAACCTCCGCCTGCTCCGGCTTCAGGATCTCGTGCAGCGTACCGTTCGCGGGGGCCGCGATCTCGACGGTGACTTTGTCGGTCTCGAGCTCGAGCAGCGGCTCGTCGACGCGCACGGCGTCTCCCGGTGCCTTGAGCCAGCGCTGCACCTGCGAACGCGTGCCATCCGTTTGCTCCGCGGGAGCGCGCACTTCGATGGGGGTCGACATCAGACGCTCGCGACTTCGCGGATGGCCGCGACGATACGCGCCACCCCCGGCAATACCGCATCGAGCAGCACGGGGCTGTGCGGACTGGGCACATCCGGCATCGTGACGCGCTCGATCGGCGCATCGAGATCGAAAAACGCCTCGCGCGCGAGCACGGCGGCGATCTCGGCGCCGAAGCCTGCAGTCATCGTGTCCTCGTGCACGATCAGGCAGCGCCGTGTGCGCCGCACCGATTCGAGCACCGCTTCGCGGTCCCAGGGCATCAAAGTGCGCAAATCGAGCACCTCGGCGTCGATACCGGACTCATCGGCCGCCTGCTCGCAGCGCTCGACCATCGCGCCCCAGCTCACGACGGTGAGTTCGGTGCCCGTCCGCAGGCGCCGCGCCTGCCCGAACGGCACCACATAGTCATCGCCCGGCCACGGCCGACGCGCCCATGCGGTATCGAGCATCGCGCGGTGCTCGAAAAAAATCGTCGGGTCGTTCCCGCGCAGCGCCGATCGCAACAAACCCGCCGCATCCTCGGCATTCGACGGCATCGCGACGCGCCAACCCACCGCATGCGCGAACTGCACTTCGTTGCACTGGCTATGCCACGGGTCGCCGCACTTGAAGTAGCCGCCCGGCATGCGCACCACCATCGGCGCCGCGAAACGGTTGTGCGTGCGCCAGCGCATCGAGCCGCAGTCGTTCAGCTGTTCCATCGCCGGTTCGGCGTACTTGCGGAACTGGATCTCCGGCACCGGCATGAGCCCTGCCAGCGCGAGGCCCACCGCGCGCCCGATGATGCCCTCCTCCGACAACGAGGTGTCGAACACGCGCGCCGCGCCGAATTTCTCCTGCAGTCCGAGGGTCGCGGCGTGCACGCCGCCTTTGCGGCCCACGTCCTCGCCGAACACGACCATGCGCGGATTCACTGCGAGTTCGAGTTCCAGCGTGCGTCGGATCGCCGTGACCATGTTGATGCGCGGGCCTTCGGCTCGCACGGTCAGGTTTCCCGCGGGCAGCTCGAGCCCTTCACCCCGCAAACCGCCTTGCTGCTGCGTGTCTTCCGTGCCATCGGCCCGCCGCTCGCAGAATGCGTGGCGCGTGACCTGCGCGATATCCGGCGTTGCGCGAGATTCGACGGTCGCGAGCGCTCGCTCGACATCGGCCTTCGCGCGCTGTTCGAGTGCCGTCCACCCCGTCTCGCTGAGCAAGGCCGGCACGACGCGTGACCGCAGCCGCGCGAGCGGATCGCGGGCGCGCTCGGCGGAAAGCTCATCGGCCGCTTTGTAGGCCTGGGTGTCCTGCCCCGAATGCCCGCTGAGGCGCGGCACCGTGAGGCGCAACAGCGCCGGGCCGTCGCCCGCGCGCACGCTCGCGAGCGCCTGCGCCATCAGCAACGCCGCGCCGCAGGGATCGCTGCCGTTGCCGTCGAAGGTCCGCAGGTTGCGAAAGGCCGCGAGATTGGCCGCGACATTGCCGCCCGGCGTCTGGTAGCTCGACGGCACGGAGATGCCGTAGCCGTTGTCCTCGATGTAGAACAGCAACGGCAAGCGCTGCGTCGTCGCGATATTGAGTGCCGACCAGAATCCGTTGCTCGCCGTGGACGCCTCACCGCCGTGCGCGATCGCCACGCAGCCGTTCCACTCCGCGTCCCGCAGCACCTCGGCGTGATAGCGGATCGCCTGCGCCCAGCCCACGGCCGGCGTGTACTGCGTCCCGACGCCGCCACAGGCGGGCAGAATGGTTGGGCCGTTGCGACACGGAACGTTCAGCACGACGCCGATGTCGCGCCCTTCGCTGACGCCGCCGACCCGCATCATCGTCGAGGCAAGCGCCGTCTCGAGCGGCAATCCCAACGCGAGCGCGAGGGGGCGCGCGCGGTAGTACAGCGAAACGCCGTCGCGCGCGCCGGTGAGCATCTGCGCCAGCAGCGCCTGCGTGACGTCGTGACCGCGCGCCGTGAACTGGTACAGGACTTTGCGCGCCGGGACGAGTCGCGATTCCTCGAGGTCATCGAGGGCGCGCGACGCGAATACGGTTGCCGCGGCGCGGGACCAGTCGATCTCCGGCGCCCCGGTCTGCGAAGAATGAGTTGGGGCCGCTGCCGACATGATTCGCCCTCCGGGTAGCAGCGTAAACGAGGTCCCGAAGCGGAAAACGCCAAATATGACTCAATTTGTTGTCAATATTGGTGATACCCTCCATGTATCGTCTATTCTATGGTGTTAATAGCCTATGACCCTGGATCGGGTGGATGCCCGCATCGTCGCCGAGCTTCAGGCCGACGGGCGGCTGTCGGTGGTGGAACTCGGCGAGCGCATCGGGCTCACCGGTACGCCCTGCGCGCGTCGCGTGAAGCAGCTCGAACAGCGCGGCGTGATTGCCGGCTACACCGCGATCGTCGATCCCGTGAAGCTCGGGCTCACGGTGCAGGCCTTCATCCAGGTGAAGCTCGATCGGCACACCGATGAGAACGTCGAGCACTTCGAGCGCGCGCTCGCGGCGATCGAACAGGTCGTGAGCTGCCACGCAACGACCGGCGAGTACGATTTCATGCTGCGGGTCACGACGCCGGATCTCGAAGCGCTCAGCACGCTCGTGCTGAAGCAGCTCCTCAAGATTCCGGGCGTGCGGGACGTGCACTCGAGCATCGTGCTTGATACGGTCAAGCAGTCGAGCCGCGTGCCGACAGGGCATCTGGGGGCGCGGTGATTGGCATTCGAGTAGACGAACTACCAGTGATTCGACGCTCGATCCATGGCCGCCCGACTCACACAAGTCTGTCTCGGAGAAACCCGGCGCGGTTCACTCAAACCTGAGCGAATCAGCATCCCGCCATCAAGAACCGCCGCGGCTCCCAGCGTCGCATTCAACGCTGAACGGAACTGCCAATAGACTCGCGCCGCTGGTGGCCGGCGCAGCAAATACACTTGCCCCGACCGTTACCACGCCTTCGAGTGCCAATGCAGTTCCACCCACGACTTGCAACGAACCAAGAGCAACTTGTCCAACTCCTACAGGCAAGCTGGTGCACGAAGGCTCCGGACTTTGCGGCACCTACTTCTCGATGACGGAGCCAATATGCATTTCTATCTGTACAGCGCCCGCGTGATCCACGCGGTTTGCGATAAACGCCACCTTATCTATGGAGATCGCGAGAGTAGTGTCGTCCTTCCACTCAAAGACCGGTGTCGCCTCACTTGCGTCCTGAACGAAAGAATATGCAGCACCATACTGTAATATCGGAACCCGCTTTCCCGCACTGTCTATCAGAATGACTGATACGTCGTCAGAACCTGCGATTCCATCACACAGTCTGGTTATGAGCACCACTTGATACGCCGGATTGTCGTTGGAAGCGACAGATTCGTGAACTTCGCACCTGGTGAATGGATGTCGATAGAACCAACTCCAAGTCAGAACGGTGGCGACGACAAGTATCGCGAACATAGTCCATAACGCAATGCGCGCCGTTGTACGCATCAATTCGTCCTCGTGCACGATCCGCTGGCCGCGGCATTCCACCCGTTGTTCCACGCGCTAAGTTGTGCTGGATCTCCTGTGTTACTAGATCCAACAGCGGCATACCCTCCGGCGATTCGAATCGCGTTTGCTCGCGAGTATCCTGCCCCGTTAAGAACGATGCCGACGGCATAGTTGCTCGCGTATATGTATGGCCGAATAAAGGTCTGCCCGGCTCGCTGAAAGTCGTACATGCCACCATGACCTACAGCGACTTGAAGTCCGAAGGCGTCTAGCCCAAACGGGATCGAACGCAGCGAACGACCGTAGGCGTACGCGCCCGCGAAATCAGCATACCCGGGTGCGTTGAACACAGTCCCGTCTGGCGCGGTCACGCTAATGGATCCAGCGGGCAAGTCCGTCACAAAGCTCGATATCGGCGTCTTCGGGTCGAATGGCTGCTTCGGCGCCGGCGTGACCTGACCAACTCCAGGACATGGATCCCCTTGCGGCGTCGGCGCCGGAGGTATCGGCGACGCACGCGGCGGTGTCGGCGTTGGCGGCGGGAGCCGCTCCCCGGAAACGACTACCTCATCCCCAAAGGAGTCGCCGCTCTCACCCGAGGAGCCGGAACCGCCGAGACCGCCACCCGAGAATGAAGGACTGAAGGATGAAGGAATCCTTCGCCCAAGGACCATCACCGTTTCAAGAGGTGGTTGCTCCATCCCGGTAATCAGTCTGACGACCACGGGGCCGTCCAGGAATCCGCTCGGATCGGTAAAGCTGAGTGGATTGTTCTTGACGTAACTGTATTTAGTTCGAGTGCCGAGCCCGCCATTGATGTCGTCGTCGTTCGCAGCACGACTTTGCAGGTCCTCTTTGATGCATTGAGCGAGTACGGGCATCGGTTTCGATGCTACCGCGAGCGTTGGAATGTGCCTAGTTCTGCGATTTCTGCTCCCCTCGCACTTCGTCGGACGCAGCGAGACGTCGCCCGATCGCATCGCGATCGGGGCGACGGGGCATGGGTTTGATTTGCAGAATCGGCTTGAGTTATCCGCCTGCGTTCCAGGCTCTGGGTCTCTGGAACGGCAAGCGACCCGCCGGCAGCAAATGCTCGACCGTGGCGAGCAGTCGGCCGATCGGGTGCTTGGCCGCGGCGTTGCGCAAATCATCAGCGGTGACGTGCAGATAGATCTGGGTGCTGGTGATCTGCCGATGGCCAAGCAGATCACGAATCGTCACGAGTCCGACGCCGGCGCGCACAAGGTGCGTGGCGAAGGTGTGTCGAAGGCGATGCGGCGACAGCGCAATGCCAACGTGACTGCGCTGCCCCCAGCTACGCACGCGCTCATAGATCGCGCCGCGAGACAAGGGTCGACCGAAGCGGGAACGAAAGAAGGGTGCCGTCGGCAACGCCGGACCGCGAGCTCGGGCGTAGTTGCGCAGTACTTCGGCGAGCTTCACGTTGAGGGGAATGGCGCGCTCATGCCCGCCCTTGCCGTGCACCGTGATCGTCAACTGCACGAGATCGACTTGGCCACTGTTCAGCGTCGCGCACTCGCTGGCACGGATACCCGTGCCGTACAGCAGGGCGAGCAGAGCACGATCTCGCAGGCCAATGATCGTGTCTGTCTTCGGCTGGACCAGCAGTCGGGTGACCTGCTCTGTCGCGAGTGCGACCGGAAGCTTGCGCGGCACGGCCTTGATGCGCGGGAAGCCCGCCATCGGGTTGGCGGTGGGCTCGAGGTGTCCCATCGCGACGATCGCGCGATAGAAGCTTCGCAGCACAGTGAGCTGGCGGTTGACCGCAGCGTCGCCGTTGTGGCGCGCCTCGCGCAGATGCTGCAGGTACTCGAGCACGTTGCGCGCGGTGACCTGATCCGGAGGGCGATCCGCGTGCGTGACGCGGATCCACTCGGCGAACTGCTTGAGGATCGCCTCGTAGGCGGCGATCGACAGTGGCCGCAGCCCGCGCGCCACGCAGTGCGTGCGCAAATAGAGCGTCGTCCAGTACGGCCACTTCATGAACGCTCTCCGATCGGGAGTGTGCGAACGGCCGCCTCGGGCCGCTGCGGCAGGACATGCAGATAGACACCCGTCTCCTGGGGGCTGCGATGGCCCATCAGGGAGGCGATGATCGACAGGTCCACGCCTCGATCCATCAGGTGCGTGGCGAAGCTGTGCCGCAGCGTGCGTGCCGTGACACCCGATCGCAGACCGGCACGCGTGGCGACGGTGGTGACGACGTCACAGACATCCTTGTGGGAGATGCGCCGCCCGAGGAAGCTCGTCCGAAACAGCGCGCCGCGCTTGCCGTGCTCGAGCAGATAGGCGAGCAACTCCGTGTACAGCGCTTCCGGGATCGGGATCGAGCGCGGCCGATCGCCCTTGGCCTTGAGCACGACGAGCTCGTGACGCTCGCGGTTGATATCTCCGACATCGAGCGCGCACAGCTCGCTGGTGCGCAGGCCGCAGCCATACAGCAACAAGATGATCATCCGATCACGACGTGCGGTCTCGCCCGGCGCGTCGGTGGCGTGCACGAGTCGTTCGGCCTCCTCGAGGGTCAGATGCTTGGGCGCCGTGCGTCGAAGCGTGTGCTGCAGACTGAACCCGTCGAGCACGTTGCGCTCGGTGCGGCCGCTGCGCCAGGCGTAGTCGAGGAAACCGCGGACGTGACTGAGACACTTGGCGAGGCCGGCGGCGGAGCGTCCCTGCTGACGTTCGTCCTCGAGCCAGTGCAGATAGTCCTCGAGACTGAGGTGCCATAGGTCCACGCCGGGACGTCGGCGGGCGATCGCCGTCATGACTCGACGCAACGTGCACCGCACATCGACCACGGTGCGCAGTGCCTTGCGGCCGACCTTGTCGAGGTAGCTCAGATAGCCCTCAATCAACGGATCCATCGGAGGGGAGCTCATGCGGCCTCCTGCTGTCGCGGCTGCGGCTGCAGCCACGCGTTGAGCGGATGCAACCGCATCGCCTCGCGTCGCTGTGGATCGGCGATGTGCACATAGCGCACGGTCGTGGCGACACCCGAGTGCCCGAGGATGCGTTGCACCTCGACGATATGAACGCCGGCCTCCAGCAGATCCGAGGCACAGGTGTGCCGAAACTGGTGCAGGCTGTGAAACGACACGCCGGCGCGGCGTGCGATCCGGTGGATCGTGCTGCTGATCGACTGGGGGGAGAGCCGCTTGCCGCTACGCGTGATCAGCAAGGCGTGCTCACCGACGGCACCCGCACGTTCCAGCGCGTTGTGCCGCCGCGGTAGATACGCCTCGAGACACCGCAGCACCATCTCGGGCAGCGGCACGCAGCGCTCGCGTCCGGTCTTGCGGCCATCGATGCGCAACGTGGCCTCGGCTGGATCGAAGTGTTCGACGTCGAGTCGTGCGAGCTCGCCGCGCCGCAGGCCCGTGCCATACAGCATCGCAAGCACCGTGATCCACAAATGCGCGCTGTACTCGCCGCGACGACTCGCCGCCTCCCGCCATAGCGCTTCCATGTGCTCGCGATCGATGCGCTGGGGCAAGCGGCTGTACGGGGTCATCTTCGGGCCCTTCATCCAGCGCACCGGGTTGACCGTCCACAGCCCCTCGGCGACGAGATAGTCGCCAAAGCCTCGCATGGAACTCAGCGTGCCGTACACGGTGGCCTTGGCTCGAAAGCTCGCGCGACTCGCCATGTAGCGCGTGATCAGCTCCGCATCGATGCTCTCGATCGCAACCTTGGGTCGCCGTTGCTTGAGCCACCGACCCCAGGCGTCAAGCCGCGCTGCCGCATGCGACACCGATCCAGCCCCCACGCCACGGGCCCGATAGCCCTCCATATAGGCGTCCACCAATCGATCCCATCTCCTCATCGTGGCCCCTCCCAACGAAAAAGGCGGGGCGCTCTCGCGCTCCCGCCTTGACGTTATAGAACTCAACAATATGACTCCCGATATGACTGCTTCGGAAGCCGAGTTAGGCCCTGAACTGAACTAAATGCGCTTGATGTCCTTGATCAGTGAGCCACCGGCGTAGCCTGACTCGACTTCAGCGACCGGCTGCGTCTCGTAGATAAACTCGACCATGTAGGCCGGGCTCAGCGAAGCGCCGGGGTTGGACGTGTACTGCACGCTCGCGATCTGATAGCTCCCATTGGTCGCATCCTCGTTGTAGTAGAACTCGATGCGATTGCCCGCCCGATCGCGGATCGTGGTGAGCGCCCAGGTGCGGATCGTTGCCTGCCCCTGCGCTTCGATCTGCGAGTCCGCGCGTGCGCCGTAGTCGTAGATCAGGCCGTCCTTCTGCTCGACGGTGAAGGACGCGGGGCCATTGCCGGCCGCGCCTGACGAAATAATCCGCGCGAAACTCTCGAGCTCAGTGCGGTACTCGGCGCCCGACTGTCCGTAAGTTCCCGATGCCAACTTCAGTTGGTTGCCGTCGCGGCAGAAGCGATCGCTGCTGTTGTTCAGCACATTGAGCGGCACGCCGTCCTGTGCCCAAGTCTTGTCGCAGCGAGAGATGGCGCTCAAGCCCGCCACGCTCCAGCCCGCCCCGAGCAGCGGACCGCCGCCGCGGCTGCCATAGACCAGCGCCAGAGGCGGGGTCATGCCGTGCGTGCCGGGAGGCGTGAAGATCGGAATCGAGTAGCGGGCTTCGCCGCTCGGGGAGACTTGCGCAGCGCCCGCCGTGCGGCCCACGGCGGCGTGGGTAGCCGGGGACAGGGCGATCACGATCGCCAGCCACAGACCCGGAATCCGAATCCGAATGCGAGAGTTCACGGTGTCGACCCCCAACCGTTGATGCGTCTTGTGTTTTGGTCAGAACTGCGAAAGATCCAGCGTTAACGAACTGCTCATCGCGAGCCCTGCGGGCGGCGACGGCAGCGGCGAGGCGCGGCGAATCGCGCTCGTGAGCAAGTTCTTGCCCGAGGCATCGAAACTGCAATCGGCAAGATCGATATCCATCACCTCGCCGCGCTCGTTCTGAATGACCCGGGCCTCACAACGCCCCGCGTCGGCGCGGTGATGCGCCACCGTCATCTCGAGAACCCGCGCCAAGCGCCCGCGGATCTGCCCGAGATACACACCCTCCAGGCGCTTGAGCTCGGCGGCCTCGGCGGGCGACTCCGCCTCGCGCGCGAGTTCGAAGGCGTCGTGGGCGTCGTCGCCCGTATCCAAAGGCGGGAGTGTGGGCAGTGCGATTGCGCGCGGCGTCGCAAGAAAGCTCTCAACAAGAACGGGGGGAACGCCTTCTTCGGGAGGCGTGTCCGGTGCGGTCAATCGGACTGTGGCAATGAGAGGAAGGGAGGCAGGCACCGGCGCCTCAAAGAGGCTCGGCGCAGGTGACAGCGGCGCCAGCAAGAGAGCAATCAGGCCGACATGTATCGCGAATGAACCTGCACCAGCGATGGCCGATCGTGCGCGGCGTTCAGACCCACGCACACTCGGCGCAAACACACTCCATCCGACACGGCCATGCACGTTCACGACCGCCGTTGCGCAGTAACACCCTCGGCTGTATGCAAGACGGGACAACGATGCAACGGATCGGCAACGCTGTCAAGCCATCAGGATTTCGATTTCGCACGCTCTGATTGGGACACGCGAACCTCCTATCGCAGCCGCAGCGGCTCGCCGTAACCAGTCAGCTCGAGATACCCGCGCCCAACGACGCGCCCCTGCGCCCGCGCGCTCACCGCCCCTTCCCAATAGATGGCGCCGGTCGAGCGACGCGTGTCGCTCTCCTGATCGTCCATCAGGGGTTCGAGCGCGAACACGAGATCGCCGGCACGTACGGTCCACTCCACCGGATACTCGTTCGACGTGCGCGACGAGCGCCATCGGCGCCCCGGAGTGAACTCGATCTCGCCGGGTGCGAAGGATCGGGTTTTGCCGTCGCGTGCACGCAGAGTGCCGGCGGCCCAGCGCACACCGCCCGCGTGGTCGCGCATCCGGAACGCCATCAGCGAGCTGCCGTCCACGAGATTGAGGCCGACCCAGTCCCAACCCGCGGCCTCGGGCTCGAGCGCTTCGCTCGACCATTCGTGATCGAGCCAGGCTTCGCCGGTCACCCGCTCGCGCTTGCCGTCGCGGGCGATCTCGCCGCGCACGTCGAGATGCGGCACGCTGTAGTAGTAGCTCGCCGCGGTGGGCGACGGGCCCTTGCGGCTGTAGCCGGCGTCGCCGTTGAGCAGCGGCGCCTGCGTCGGCTGCAGCGACAACTCGAGCGCAAAGCTGTCTGCAAATACCTTCACCGAGTAACCACGGTCGCCGCGCACGAGCTGCCAGTCGTCGACCCACACGTCCGTGTCGCCCTCACGCGCTTCGGCGAGGCCGAAACCGGCGCGCGCGATACGCTCGTCCGTGCGAAGTCGACCGAAGGCGCGGTCGCTGATCGCCGCGTGCGCGATCAGGATCTGGCGCGGCGCAAAGGCGCTGGGATTCTCCATCGCCGCGTCCTGCCGCGAGCGGAAGAAGGTGATCTGAAAACCTAGCGCTTCGCCGCGATCCGTGCGCAACCAGCCGGTCGCGTACCACCATTCAGTCCGAAACGCAGGATGACTGCCGAAGTCGCGCGGGAACGTGAGGGTGAAGCCGGGGGTGACCTGTGTGGGAGAGGGAGCGGAAGCGGACGCCGGCTCCGAAGCGGGCGACGCGGCCCCGAACACCGCTGCCACGGCCGCAAAGGCCAGCACCGCCGGCGCGGCGCCAACGCTCACCAGTCCTCCCGCACGGCGCGCACCGCATCACCGCTCAGCGCCAGGCGTGCGCTGACCGTTGCGGTGGCCGCAGCGGCCACCACCAATGCCGCGGCGAGCACGCCGAGCTGCCACCACGGAACGGCGAGATCGATGCTCCACAGGAACGACTGGCGATTCACGACGAAGATCAGCACCAGGCCCAGCGCACCCCCGAGCACGAGCGCACAGCCGACGCCGATCGCGCTCGTGAGAAGCCCCTCGCCCGCGAGCATCGCGACGACCTGCCGGCGCAAGAGGCCGATATGGCGCAGCATGCCGAACTCACTTCGGCGCGCGAGTACCGTCGAAGCTGCCGTGACGCTCACGCCCAGCAGACCGATCAACACCGCGATCGCTTCGAGGACATAGGTGATCGCGAACGCCCGATCGAAGTTCGCGAGCGAAAGCTGGCGTATGTCGGTCGTGGTGCGAATCTGCAGCGCCGCGCCGGCATCCACTTGCGCACGCATCGCCGCTTCCACCATCGCCGGCACGGCGTCACGCGTGAGCCAGAACACGGCTTCGTTCGCCAGCGTGTCGCCCGTCAGCCCGACATAGGCGACTCGCGGGATGACGATACTGCCGCTCGATCGCCCGTAGTCGCGGTAGATGCCCGCGATTCGAAAATCGACTGCGCGACCCGCCAGCGGCAACGAGATCCGTTGCCCCGCCTGCCAACCCTCGAGGTCCAGCATCGCTTCCGAAATCCACGCGGGCGTCAGAGGCGCCAGGTCCGGCGCCAGTCGTACCGCGGCGGCACTGCCCACGATCGCGAGCCGCGAGGCTGCGTTCGATTCGTCGATCGGAGTCGCGATCAACTGCACCGCCACCGCGCCCCGCCGCAGCGGTAGCGGCAGTGTGCGGCTGAATTCAGCCCTGGCCACGCCGTCGATTCGGCGAAGCCTGGCTTGTGCATGTTCATCGAGCCCTCCGGTGTCGCTGCCCTGCCCGATGCGCAGCCGCATATCGGCCGGCAGGACGGTCCCGAGCCAATCGACGAACGACTCGCGGAACGAATGCACCATGATCGCCATCGCGACCATCAGGCTGAAACTCACGATGATCGCCGCGAGCCCGATCGACGCCTGCGTCGTGCTCCCGCGCAGCTGCGCGACGGCGAGTGCGAAGGGCGCGTTGCGAGTCGCCGGCAGTTGCGACAGTACGCGCTCCGCTATGGCGGGCACGAGCAACACCCCACCCAGCAACAACGTCGCGATCGAGGCGTAACCAAAGACCGGCAGGTCGCGCAGCGCGGGCAGGCCCGCGAGTGCAGCGCCGATTGCCACTACCGCGATACCTGTGCGCCAAGGCCGCGCCTTCGCGAGCGCCAGCTCGGAATCACCCGACTTGAGCGCCAGCGCCGGCGGGCGTGCAGCGGCCTCGCGCGCTGGCAGCCACGCGGCGATGCCCGCGACGAGCCCGCCCAGGATGATGAACGCGAGCCATTCGACCGGCCGCGCCGCGAGCGCGCCGCCCACTCCCGCAAATTGCCCCGCACCGAGGTCCCCCGCGAATGCACGCATCATCCAGGCGGCGAACTGCTGGCCGAAGGCGACACCGATGAACGCGCCGATGACTCCGAGCGTCGCGCCTTCGACCACGAGCGCGCGTCGCAGGCAGCCGCGGGTCACGCCGAGCGCCCGCAGCAGCGCGAGCGCCGTGCGTCGCCGCAGGATCGCGAGCGCCTGCGTTGCGAGTACGAGAAAGGCCCCGGTGAGCACCGCGACCAGCGCAAGCATGTTGAGGTTCACCCGATAGGCGCGCGTGGCTGAAGCGACCCGCGCGCTGTCGATGGCGGGCGCCGCGACGGTGACGCCCGGCGGAAGCTGTCGTTCGATCGCCGCCCGCACCTGCGCGGTGCTTGCGCCCGGCGCGAGTCGTACATCGATCCGGTTCAGCATGCCGAGGCGACCGAACATCCATTGCGCGGCGGCGATGTCCATGAGCCCGAGCGAACGCGGATAGGCTGACTCGCTCAGGAGCCCCAGCACCGCGAATCGGCGGGTCGTGCTGCCGACGAGCACTTCAAAACGATCGCCGGTGCCAACGCCCAGCTCGGCCGCGGCGCGTGCGCTCAGGAAAATGCCGTCGGGCGCGAAAGCCCCGCGCAGCGCGCCCGCAATTTCCCCCATGAGCTGCGGCTGCACGCGCGTGGCCCGAAACGGATCGAGGGCCACGACGGGAAGCAAAACCTGGTGCCGGGTTTTCGGTTGTTCGGTTATTGGGCGCTCCGCGCCGGAATAACCGAACAACCGAAAACCCGGCACCACGACTTCCAGCACCGGGCTTGCGATCGCCACGCCCGGCGTACGAGCGATGGCGGGATACAGTGCCTCCGCAAAACCCGATGGCGCGCCGCGGATCACGAGATCCGACCCGCCGGCGAGGCGCCGCGCGGCCTGCTCGAACTCCTCGAGCGCACCCCGATTGACGAGATAGACGGCCGACGCGAGCGCCACGCCGAGCGCAATCGCGAGCATGGGCACCAGCATGCGCGCCGGACCGTCGCGCCATTGCGCGCACCACAGGTTCCACCAGAGTCGCCCGGATGTCATGGCGTCGGCTCGTACCGCTCGAGGCCCTGCGCAGTGAGCCGCAAGCTGCGATCGGCCGTACGCGCCGCGGTAGGCGAATGCGTGATCAGGATGCCGGCGCCACCGCTTGCCCGGATCTCCCCGCGAAGAACCTCGAGGACCTGCAGCGCCGTGCGCGGGTCGAGATTGCCGGTCGGCTCATCGGCGAGCACGAGCTGCGGGCGGTGCACGAGCGCCCGGGCGATCGCGACACGCTGCAGTTCTCCGCCCGAGAGTTCGCGCGGAGAGCGCGGGCCCGCGTCGGCGAGTCCGACGCTGCGCAACACCTCCCCGACACGCGCATCGCTCTCGCGTCGCCCGACACCGAGGAGACCGAGCGGCACTGCCACGTTCTGCGTGACCGTGAGATACGGCAGCACGTGAAAGGCCTGGAACACGAAACCCATCCGCGCTCGCCGGAGCAGCGTCGCGTCGTCGTCGTCGAGCGCGGTGATTTCGGCGCCGCCCAACCGGATCGTGCCGGCATCGGGCCGATCGAGGCCCGCGATCAGGTTGAGGAGCGTCGACTTGCCGACCCCGGACTCGCCCATGATCGCGATGTAGTCACCCGCGGCGAGGGTGAGATCGATGCCGCTGAAGACCGGCGGGCGATCCGTGCGGTAGCGCTTTGCGAGCCCCCGCACTTCGAGCAACGGTGTGAGTGGTGCGTCGTTCACACCGCGAGTGTAGTGGCGCACCGCCTCAGTGGAAATTCCGCGCTCGTGGGCGCAACGATCCGATCAGCGCAGTCCGGTCGATCAGCCGGTCCGCGACGACATGCAGCACCTCCCCCTGCCGCTGCAGCTTGCCGTGCACTTCGAGCAAGTAAGACTCGACCAGCGGGCGGCGCTGGGCATCCCCGACGCGCTCCCACACGACGAGGTTCGCATGCCCCGTCTCGTCCTCGATCGTGACGAACGTGACGCCACTCGCGGTGCCCGGCCGTTGGCGCGCGAGGACGAGGCCCGCCACGCGCACGTAGCGACCGGTCGCGAGTTCCGTCAATTCGCGCAGTGGCAGGAGACCTTCGCGCGCGAGGCGCTCGCGCAGCAGCGCAAGCGGATGCCGGCGCAGCGTGAGACCGGTCGAACGATAGTCCGCCACGATGTCCTGCCCTTCGGTGGGCGCCGCAAGCAGAGGAATGCCCTCGCTCACCCCGCGCGGCGCTGTGGGCAGCGGCGGCTCGCTGCCGGCGACCTCCCAGAACGCGAGATGACGGTGCTCGGCGAGCCCCGCGAGCGCATCGGCCGAAGCGAGCGCTTCGAGGTCGCGGCGATCGAGCGCCGCACGCGCCGCGAGATCCTGCACGTCGCGGAAAGGCCGCTGCGCCCTCGCCTCGACGAGACGCTGCGCCGCCGCCGCGCCCAGGCCCGACACGAGGTGCAGCCCGAGGCGCAGCGCGCGCCCGTCCTCGAGCGTCGATTCCCGGCTGCTCGCTCCCACCGCCACCGGCCGCACCTCGACACCGTGGGCGCGCGCATCGCGCACGAGCTGGGCGGGCGGGTAGAACCCCATCGGCTGGCTGTTGAGCAGCGCGCAGGTAAACGCCGCCGGTTCGTGGTGCTTGAGCCAGGCCGAGACGTAGACGAGCAACGCGAAACTCGCGGCGTGCGATTCCGGAAAGCCGTAACTGCCAAAACCCTTGACCTGCTCGAAAATCTGCTCCGCAAAATCCTGCTTGTAGTGATGCGCGAGCAGGCCGCCGATCAGCTTGTCGCGCAGATGCTCGAGCCCGCCGTGGCGCTTCCACGCCGCCATCGAGCGGCGCAGCTGATCCGCCTCGCCCGGCGTGAAGCCCGCGGCCTTGATCGCGAGTTGCATCACCTGCTCCTGGAAGAGCGGCACGCCGAGGGTGCGTTCCAGCACCTCCTGCGCCTCGGGCCCCGGATACACGACCGGCTCGACCCCTTCGCGGCGACGCAAGTAGGGATGCACCATGCCGCCCTGGATCGGACCCGGCCGCACGATCGCGACCTGGATCACGAGATCGTAGTAGTTGCGCGGTTTCAGGCGCGGCAACATCGACATCTGCGCGCGCGACTCGATCTGGAACACGCCGATCGTGTCGGCGCGACAGATCATGTCGTAGACTTCCCTGTCATCCTGCGGCACGTCGGTCATCGCGAACGGCTGCCCACGCAATGCCGTGACCGATGCGAGCGCGCGCCGGATCGCCGCGAGCATGCCGAGACCCAGCACGTCGACCTTGAGCAGCTGCAGGGCATCGAGGTCGTCCTTGTCCCATTGGATCACCGTGCGATCCGCCATCGCGGCGTTCTCGATCGGCACCAGCTCCTCGAGCGGCCCCTCGGAAATCACGAAGCCGCCGACGTGCTGCGACAGGTGGCGCGGGAAATCGAGCAGCTCGCTCGCGAGCTCGAACAGGCGTGCGAGCACCGGGCTCGCGGGGTCGAGACCCTTCTGCGCCACGCGCGCCGCGAGTTCGTCGCGCCGGTCCCACCACTGCAGCCCCGAGGCGAGGCGCTCGACCAGCGCCGGGTCGAGTCCGAGCGCCTTGCCAAGATCGCGCAGCGCGCTGCGTGGGCGATAGGTGATCACGGTGGCGGTGAGCGCCGTGCGCGCGCGGCCGTACTTGCGATAGAGGTGCTGGATCACCTCCTCGCGCCGCTCGTGCTCGAAATCGATGTCGATGTCGGGCGGCTCGTTGCGCTCGCGCGAAATGAACCGCTCCATCAGCATCTGCATGTTCTCGTGCGCGGGATCGACCGCGGTAACGCCGAGGCAGTAGCACACCGCCGAATTGGCCGCCGACCCGCGCCCCTGGCACAGGATTCCCTCGCCGCGGGCAAACTTCACGATGTCGTACACGGTCAGAAAGTACGACTCGTAGTGCAGCTCGGCGATCAGCGCCAGCTCGTGCTCGATGAGCGCGCGCACCTTCACCGGTTCCCCCTGTGGCCAGCGCTGCCGAAGACCCGCCTCGGTGAGCCGGCGCAGGTACGAAGTCGCCGTCTCACCCTGCGGCACATCCTCGTGCGGATACTGGTAGCGCAGCTCGTCGAGCGAGAAGCGGCAGCGGGCGGCGATCTCGCTGCTCGCCGCGAGCAACGCCGCCGGATAGATCTTCGCAAGCCGGCTGCGTTCGCGCAGATAGCGCTCGCCGTTGCGATGGAGCGCATACCCCGCCGCGGCGACCGGCACGCCGAGCCTGATCGCGGTCAGTGCATCCTGCAGGTGGCGCCGCGCGCGCACGTGCAGGTGCACGTCGCCGCTGGCGACGAGCGGCAGCCCCGCACGCTCTCCAAGCCGCGCGAGCGTGGCGAGCCGTGCCGCATCGTCACCCTCGCGCAGCAGCTCGACGGCGAGCCACGCGTCGCCCGAGAAGCGCCCGCGAATTCGCGACGCCATCGTCGCGAGGCGCGCCTCGTCGGACAGGTCCGCCGGCGGCAGCCACAGCACGAGACAGTGATCCAGCAGCGCATCGACGTCGTCGAAACCCAGGTCGTAGCTGCCCTTCTCCGCCGCGCGTCGCCCGCGCGTGATGAGGCCACAGAGGCTGCCGTAGCCGCGCCGGTCGGTGGCGAGCGCGACGAGCGCGAGACCGCAGCGCAAACGGAATTCGGCGCCGACGATGAGCGGCAGCCCGCTTCGCTTCGCCGCCAGATGCGCGCGCACGACCCCCGCCACCGAACACTCGTCGGTGATCGCGAGCGCACCGTAGCCAAGAGCGTGCGCACGCTCGACGAGTTCCTGCGGATGCGAGGCGCCGCGCAGGAAAGTGAAGTTCGAGAGGCAGTGCAGTTCGGCGTAGGCCGGCGGCGCGTGCAAATCCCGCCCCGCGACGCTAAAAACTGCGGCCGTCGACTTTTTTCACCTTCAACGTCGCGAGGTCGAGTGCCGGAATGCAGCGCACGTTGAGCGCGACCGTGGGCTCGCCCTTCGGGCCCGCGGCTTCGCCGAACGGCGCGCAGCCGCAGACTTCGCAGAAGCGATGCTTGATCGCGTGCCTGTTGAAGGTATAGGTGGAAAAGTTCGCTTCCGGGGTCGTGAGGCGCAGCTTCTCGCGCGGCATGAAATGCAGCAGATAGCCCTTGCGCGCGCAATGGCTGCAATTGCACTCCATGACGGTTTCGATATCGGTATCGGCCTCGAAGGCGATCCGGCCGCAATGACAACTACCTTGATGGATCATGGCTGTTTCCTCATCCAAATATTCCCTGCAAATACCACTCGTGCGGCGGCCGGCGCTCGCGGTAGACCCAGAGCTGCGCGGCCGCGCGGTTGCGCATCACGTAGTAGTCGCGTGTGACATCGCGATCGTCCCACCAGCCGGTCTCGATACGCTCGGGGCCGGCGAGTTTCTCGAGCGGGCCTTCGTATTGCGGCCACGCGCCGGGCGCCGACATGAGCAGTGGCGTCGAGAGCAGCCAGAGCGGGCGGCGGGCGGCAGCGGCGCTGCCGAGCTTAGAGCTTAGAGCGGAGAGCTGAGAGCCAGAAGCGACAGCCAACGCTTTCTGGCTGTTCGCCGTTCGCTGCTCGCCGTTCGCTTCTCGTTGTTCGCTGCTCGCTCGCGTCGCCCCGCGCAGCGCGACGACGCGCCGTCCCGCCACTTCCGGCCGATGCTCCGGCACGAGGCAGAGGCCGTAGACGCTTTCCTCGCCGAGCCGCGCGCGCAGCCGTTCGATCAGTGCCGGCGCCTCGTTCGCGGGACTGCCGCCGTGTTCACCCGACTGCCACAACGCCGCGCTCGACGCATGTCGCGGCACGAACCGGCTCGACACGAGCTCGCAGGCGGTCACGGGTGCGGTGAGCACGGTCGCCGCGAGGCGCTCGCCGAGCAGAAACCCGATCGCATCCGCGGCGAACGCCGGTTGGGCAAAACGCAGGCGGCAGCGCGTGGCGGCGAGTCCCCGGTGATGCAGGCGGCAGTCGAGCGCCGTGAGGCTGCCCTGGCGACTGCGCAGGAAAGCTTCAAGCTCCGCGAGCATCGGCGCAAGAAACGCGACGACCGCCGGCTGATCCGTGAGTTCGTACGACGGCTCACGACGCGCGCGATAACGCTCGCGCTGTGCGACGGCGCGCCGTGGTTCCACCTCGCCGCCGACGAGCCGATCGAGCGCCGCAAGCGCCGCCGGCCCGAAACGGCGCGCAAAGCCTGCGCGGGGCAGGCGCAAGGCCTGGCCGATCCGGGTCACGCCCATTTTCGCGAGCCGCGCGTTGAGATCTTCCGGCCACCGCAATACGGCAAGCGGCAACGGCGCCAGTGCGCCGACGAGTTCCGCACGATGCATCACCCTGAAAAGCGCGCTGCCGCGGCGGCGCGGCACACGCGCACCGGCGAGCGCGGCGAGCGGTGTGGGCGCAAGTGCAAGCTGCGCACGCACGCCCACGCTGCGAGCGGCCGCACGCAGCTTTTCACACACTGCTTCGACACCACCGAAGAGCGCGAGGCTGCCGCGCACTTCGAGCAGCAGGCCGTCGGGCGGCTCGAGACTGACGCGCGGTGTCACCTCACCCGCCGCCGCTGCGAGGCGCTCGAGCAACGTGCGCTCGGCGCCGGTATCCCGCGCACGCGCATCGAGACGGGGCTCGAGCGCGAGCGCTGCCGCCAGCACCATGCCGGGCGCGACGCCACGTTCACGCGCCGCCGGACTTGCGGCCACGACCCGCTGTACGCGCTGCACGAGCTCGACCACGGCGATCGGCAGCGCATCACCGCCCTCGCGACACACGGCGTCGAAAGCGATGGCAGGAAGATGCGCGGCGAGCCATAGGGCGGCGGCGGCCGGCGCCACTGCGGCGCCCGCGAGCTTGGAGCTTAGAGCTGAGAGCTGAGGGCCAGAAACGTCAGCTAACGCGTTCTGGCTATCAGCTATTCGCTGTTCGCTGTTCGCCGCGAGCCGCGAGCGCTCACTCATGCCCGATCTCCACCCGAATCGGTTCGCGCGCACCACCCCGACTCTTGAGCAGCACCACCTCCACCGCTTCGCCCCGCGGCACGATCGAGAGCCGCAGCACAGCGGGCGAGGCTTCGTGCGCCGTGGCAACGCTGCGAAAGACGAACCCGAGCGTGCGCCCGCGCTCGGTCGCGAGTTGCAGGCGGCGCAGGCTGCGCGGCCGCGCTTGCTGTACCCACGCGAGCGCCGCTTCACACGCGCCCGAGCCGAGCGCCTGCTCCATGGCCCACAGCGGCAGGCTCGTGCGGACGATCAGCTGCCGCTCGAGCGCGACACCGTGTGCCGCAAGCGCCGGCGCGAAGGGTTCAAAGGGCGGTGCGATCCACGCGACCCAGCGCGCGGGCGTGAGCCCGGTGAGCCGTGCGAGGGTGGGAATGAGGAGCTGGAGCTCGCCGACGCCGACCTGCGGCGTCAGGATCTCAACGAGGCCCGCGCGCGGCCAGCCCCCGCCCGGCAGGCCGGCGTCGAGCATCGGGAAGCCCGTGGACCAGGTGGGCACCCGCGCAGTGCTGCGCCCGCGCCAGAGCGCGGGATGCTCGAGGAGCCGAGCCAGCCGGGGATTGACGGACATCGAGGAAGCGACAGCGCTGCAAGTGCATCAGCGCACTTTGGCGAGCGAGAACTGCGGATTCTCGATGATGCCGAAACTGTTGCCGAACGGATCGGCCACGGTGGCGACCTTGATCCCCTCGCCCACGTCCTGCACCGGATCGCGCATGACGGCGCCAAGCGATTCGAGGCGACGCAACTCCGCCGCCGCATCGGGCACGCCCCAGTACGCGACCGAGCCACCCGCACCCGGCGCGCCATCGGGAATGAGGCCCAGCTCGAAGCCGCCGACTTCGTAACCAACATAGAACGGCTGGTCGAAATACGGCTCACGCGCGAGTACGCGCGAGTACCAGGCCTTCGCCGCGCCGAGATCGGGGGCGTGATAGACGACAGTCCGCAGGCCGAGAATGCTCATGAGACCTTCCCCCGGCGCACGACGCCGACGACGATGCCTTCGATGATCATGTGTTCCTGTTTCAGGTCGACGCGGATCGGTTCAAAGTCCGCGTTCTCCGGCAGCAGCCAGGCGATGGAACCGTCCTGCCGGTAGCGCTTGACGGTGACTTCGTTTTCGAGGCGCGCGACGACGATCTGGCGGTTGCGCACTTCGGGCGTGCGGTGCACGGCGACGAGGTCGCCATCGAGGATGCCCGCATCCTTCATGCTCATGCCGATGACCTTCAGCAGGTAGTGCGGCTTCGGCTGGAAGAGATCGGGATCGATCTGGTAGCGCGCCTCAATGTTTTCCTCCGCGAGGATCGGGCGGCCCGCGGCGACCCGGCCGATGAGCGGCAGGCCGAACTGCTCCCGCATGGTGTCTTTCAGCTGGATGCCGCGCGAGGTGCCGGGGATCAGCGCGATCACCCCTTTGCGGGCAAGTGCGCGCAGATGCTCTTCGGCGGCATTGGCGGAGCGAAAACCAAGCTCGGCGGCGATCTCCGCACGGGTGGGCGGCATGCCGGTTTCAGCCATGGTGCGCTGGATGAGACGGAGGATCTCGGTCTGGCGGGGCGTGAGGTCTGACATGGGGTCCTGCCTGGTTTCAGGGGAAACTGTATGTCTGTACAGGCTGTGATTTTATCCAGAATCCGGCGCCGCGCAAGGGAAATTGGAGAGCGCGCGGCGAACAGCGAACGGCGTGCAGCCAGAGGGGCGTCGTGCCAGATCGGGCGGTCTCTAACAGCGGATAGCGAATGACTGATAGCAGATAGCTGGATCGCCGCTCACGTCCCGCTACTGGCTGCATGCCGTTCGCTGTTCGCTCCTGTGTCGGATATCACCGACACTTTTGTAGGATCGAAATTCTTGCAATCCGCGGCGGGATTTGTTGCAGTTGCGTCGCTTGGCCGCCGTACATAACGCATTGTGCTAACGTTCGGCCGGCGCAGGTTTCTGTATCCACATGAAGGGGACTTCTATGAAGAGCGCGATCGTTAAAGTTGCGGCAGTGGCCGCTGTTGTCATGCTTGCGGGCTGCACGGATCTCAAGCCGTTGCAGGCGCAGGTTGATGACCTGAAGGCGCAGGTCGGACGGCTCTCGTCGGACGCCGCGGCTGCCAAGAGTGCGGCGGATGCGGCCTCTTCGGCTGCCCAGTCGGCCTCTTCGACGGCGAGCGGCGCGCAGAGCACCGCGAACCAGGCGCTTGCCGCTGCGCAGGCCAGCCAGTCGTGCTGTGACGCGACCAACGAGAAGATCGACCGCATGTTCAAGCGTTCGATCTCGAAGTAATCACTTACTTCGCTCGACCCCAAACGCCGCGCTTTGCGCGGCGTTTTTTTTTGGGGCCGGCGCCCCCTCAAGAGCAGGCGAGTCAGCCCAGCTGGTCTCGAAAGAACACGATCGCATCGGTCTTCCTCGAGGCGAGCCTTGCAGTTGAATGCGACCCGGCCTGTGGGGGAACGGTCAGGAGCGCTGACTTCCTCACGTACAATGCATCCGGTTGGCAACTGCCATCCTGAACTCGACGAGGCATATTGATGATCCAGCGTTTCGACACCGGGCCGCGCATGTCCCAGGCGGTCATTCACGGCAACACTGTGTATCTTGCGGGGCAGGTCGCCGACGACACGGCACAGGACGTTTCCGGCCAGACCCGCCAGATCCTTGCCACCATCGATCGGCTCCTGTCGGAATGCGGGACGGATAAGTCACGCATCCTGGCCGCAACCCTCTATCTCGCGGACATCGCGACTTTCCCGCAGATGAATGCAGCCTGGGATGCCTGGGTTGCCACCGGGCACACGCCCGCACGGGCTACCGTCGAGGCGAAGCTCGCCGCGCCCGAATACAAGGTGGAAATCCAGGTGATCGCCGCGCGCTGAAGCTGGCGCGGGCCGATCGACCGATCCGCGCGCATCCTCATCGACTCCCCGCACCCGGAAGACGAGTCGCTCTGCTCTTAGCCTTTGAGCCGCGTCAGGGCGTCCGTCACGCGTCGCAGGCAATCGGCGTTGGCACCAGCGCTCGCGCCGGGTGCCAGCATGTTCTCCTCGTCGGCGACCAGCAGCTGGTGGAGCTGGTCCTTCCACTGCAACAGGATCGCGCGCTTCTCGCCCGCGGTCAGTTCCGTCGACGCATCCAGCACTTCCGGCGTGCCGAAGGTGGCGCCGGGATTCTTCATCGCTGCCGGGATATCCATCATTCGCACCTCCATCCAGGTGCACTGTGCCACGAATCGCCCCTGACGACGTCATTCGACGCAGGATCGCAGCGAGGCACCGCATTTCGACGCAACGTCTCCGGCGAGGCCGCCCCGCTCGAGCCAGTCTTCGGTGCTGCACGCCGCCGATTCGATCAACCGTCGGACGTGGGAAAAATCGTAGGGCGGAACGGCGCGCGGGCAGATCGGCGGCAGAGTGACGATGCTCGCCCGGTCGGCATAGCGTTCGGTGTCCTGCGCAAGCTGCTGCACGACGACGAGATCCATGGCGTGAAACGCGCTGCCGAAGATGCCGCGTGGCGCGGTGGCAAGCGGGCAAGCAAATCGCGTTGGCAACACGATCACGCGCGTCGCACCGAGTTCGACTGCCGTGCGGATCGGCGTGTTGCAGGTGACCGCGCCGTCGATGAGCTCTCGCCCCCCGATGCGGACCGGCGGGTAGATGGCCGGAATCGCGCAGCTCGCGAGCACCGCCTCGATCGCGTTGCCTGCCGACACGCGTACCGGAGCGCCGGTTTGCCGGTCCGTCGCGACGACATGCATCGGAATCGCGCTTTGTTCGAGCGCAGCGTACGGCAAGTGCGCCTCGAGGAGGCGGCGCAAGCCGTTCGGCTCAAAGAGGTGATCCCGATTCGTGAGCGCCCCGAGCAGGCCCAAAAGGGTTATCGGGAAAACATCGCGCCGCCGAAGGGCTTGCCACAATGCCTCGAGTCTCGCGATACCCCCGGCACTGGGATCACCGGCGTAGAACGCCCCGTTGATGGCCCCGACGGAGGACCCCGTCACCAGATCCGGTCGGATCCCCCAGCGATCGAGCGCCTGCAGCATCCCGACCTGTACGGCGCCGTAGCTGCCGCCGCCCGCGAGGACGAATGCGAGCCTTGGGCTTCCAGGAATCATTCGTTACAGATGAACGAGGGCGCCAGAACGTTCCCCAACTCGTATAGTCGAGGCCATGCGCATTCTCGTGACGATGCTCGTGTGCGTCGCGACGGCGGCGCCCGCGGCAACACCGTCGCCGCCCGCGATGCCGCAGCTCGATGCGTCGACACGCATCCTCGTGGTCGCGCCGCATCCCGACGACGAGTCGCTCTGTTGCGGCGGGCTCGTGGCCACCGCGCGGCGCATGGGCGCGCAGGTCGCCATCGTCTGGGTGACGAGCGGTGGCGGATTCAGGCTCGATGCCATGGTCGTGGAGAAGACAGTGCGCCCGAAGGCCGCCGACATGCGGGCGCTCGCCCGGCGGCGCATCGACGAAGCGCAGTACGCCGCGCAAGCGCTCGGCGTCGACGCCGGGCAACTCTTCTTCCTCGGCTATCCCGATCGCGGCGTGCTCGCCCTGCTGCTCGACCACTACGAATCACCCTATCGATCGAAATACACCGGCGCCGATGCGGTGCCATGGGAGCAGGCGCTCAACCCGGGCTCGCCGTATGACGGCGCGAACCTCGAACGCGATTTTGCGCAGGTCGTCGAGCGGGTGCGCCCGACGCTCGTGCTCGCGCCGAGCCCGTACGACGCGCACCCGGATCACCGCGCGAGCGGCATCCTCGCGATGCGTGTACTCGGCGCGCGCGGCGAGGCCAATCGTGTGTACTTCTGGATCGTGCATGGCGGTCGCGCGTGGCCCACTCCGCGGGGCCTGCGTCCCGAATTGCCGCAGACGCCGCCGCCACGCGGACTGCAACTGCCTTGGGTACCGTTTGCGGTCGATGCGCCGTCACGCGAAGCGAAGCGCGTTGCGCTGCGCATGCACGAGACGCAGCTCAAGGTCATGGGGCGCAAGATGATGAGCTTCGTGCGGTCGACCGAACTCTATTCGCCGCGGCCGGTGGCGGCGTCCGACACGCGCTGCATCGAGGCGCTGCCCTGCAGGCCCGAAGTGCTGACCGAAGAGGAAGCAACGCTGTGACTGCGGCGCTGGCGGGCCGTTGCGACTACTGTGGCGAGACGCTCAGCGTCCTCGAACCGACCTCGAGTGCCCGCCATTTGGGCGCGACGACGCGATAGTCCCCTGCGCGCAGGTGCTCGAGTGCCTCGGCGCGCATTGGAATCCCGCCACCCAACAGCCTCGCGTGCCAGGCCGCGCCTGCGCGCATGAACACGAGGGAACTCACGTCGGTGAACGCAATCGCCTCTTCCGTACCATCGCCGTTCAGGTCCACGAAAAGGACCGGGCAGGCGTCGGTCGAGCTCGCGCAAGGCGACTCTCCATAGGTGGCGGTCTTGGCGATCGCCGCCCTGAGATCCCTGTCGGCGGCACGGCCTTCGGGATAGACAACCAGGGCGAGTGCGGCCGGGTCGGTGTACACCGGCCCGTATCTGTTCTTGAGCGCCAGCGCCGCGGTCGCCCGCTCGCGGATCTTCATGGCCGCAGCGTCACCCTCGAGCTTCGACAGCTCCGTCAGTTTGCGCCGGCCGTAGCCACCGGCGTCGAACGCGAGCACCGCATAGCTGTCATCGCCCGCGAGTATCCGCGCGCGCTGACTCTCGGCGGCCAGGCGATACGGCGAAAGGATCGGCGTGAGCATCAGCGTGAGCGCCACGATCAGGGTAAGCGCGACCGCGACGTTGACCGCGCCCATCGACGCCATCCACGCGCCCGGGCGGAACGCCGCGACGGCGTAGCCCAGCGCGTATTCGAACAGCAGCAACGCGACGAGCAGCGCCCACACGCGCGAGACCGTGAGACCGTACATGTCCGCCCGCACGCCGAGCGCGTAGCCCGCGATCAGTGCGACGACCACGAGCAGCGGCGCGACGTAGCGCAAGGCGACGCCCACGGCTCGTGGGTACGGCGAGGCGAGGCTACCGTCCTGATACGCCGCGTTGAGGAGATAGACGCAGAACACGAGCAGCCACAGCAGCCAAGTCGCGCTGATCGCGCGCCGGCCGGCCGCGAAGAGCTCAGGCGATTTCGCGAGCAGCGCGAGGCTGAAGAGCGTCAGGATCAGCATCGCGAGCACCGCGAGCCATTTGAAGAGCCCGAGCAGGTGCTGCCGCAACGCCTGTTGCAGCCGTTCGACGGAACCCGCGAGTCCGATCGCCGCGGCGAACGCCACGGTGGTGAGTGGCGTTGCGAAGCGGCCATCGGTGAACAAGCGCCTGAAGAAGCCGATGCCGATCATGTCGAAGAGTTGCATCCAGAGGCCGAGCAACGCCCACAACACACCGCAGAACACGGCGGCGAGCGCGATCTGCAGCGCATTGCGCCACGCGAACACGAACAGGCGCGGGTACTCGGGGCGCACGCGCCGCGTCTCGAGCGTGGACTGCAGGAACGGCAGGGCGTGGAAACACAGCACGATGACGGCGAGCGCGAACGTGAATGCGTCGCTGTCGAAATCGTTTTCGCCCGCCAGGCCGACCCACGCACCGTAATGCCAGCCGAGACCCGCGAGGACGAGGCCGGCCGCGGCCGACACCGAGAGCACGATACGCAGCCGCGCGAGGCCGATCTGCAGGTAGACGAGCGGTGGTACGAGTACCGCGGGCGTCAGCAGCGCGACGAGCAGGCCGGGATCGGTCGCGGGCCACGCCTTGTCGCGCATCGCATCGAAGAGCCACCAGAGAACGAGACCCTGCAACAATGCAAGGCCGAAGGTCACGATGCGTGTCGACATGCCTGCCCTCTCGTCGAACTAGTACCTCAAGAGCGCCGAGCCCCAGGTGAACCCGCCGCCGAAGGCCTCGAGCAACAGCATCTCGCCGCGCTTGATGCGTCCGCTTCGCACGCCCACGTCGAGCGCGAGCGGCACCGATGCAGCCGACGTGTTGCCGTGCGTGTCGACGGTCACGATGACGCGTTCCATCGGCATGTCGAGCTTGCGCGCGGTCGCCTGGATGATGCGGATGTTGGCCTGATGCGGCACGAGCCAGTCGATCGCGGACTTGTCGAGCGAATTCGCGGCGAGCGTCTCATCGACGATGCGACCGAGCGTGTTGACGGCGACCTTGAAGGTTTCGTTGCCTGCCATCTTGATGTGCATCGCCGGATCGCCCGGGCGGCCGATTCCTTTTGATACGCCTGCCGGGCAGTACAACAGGTCCTTGTAGGTGCTGTCGGCGTGCAGGTGCGTCGAGATGATGCCGGCCTCGCTGTCGGGCTTCAGCACGACGGCGCCCGCGCCATCGCCGAAGAGGATCGCAGTGCCCCGGTCGGTCCAGTCACAGATGCGCGAGAGCGTCTCGGCGCCGATCACCAGCGCGCATTTGGCGTCGCCGAGCCGGATGAATTTGTCCGCGATCGACAGCGAATAGATGAAGCCCGTGCACGCGGCCTCGAGCCCCATCGCCGCGCAACCGCGCAGGCCGAGCCGCTCCTGCAGCAGCACGCCGCAATTCGGGAACACGAGGTCCGGCGTCGTCGTCCCGAAGGCGATCAGGTCGATCTCGGCGGGGTCGATGCCCGCCGCCTCGATGGCGCGCCGGGCCGCGCGCTCGGCCAGGTCCACGGTGGTCTCGCCTTCGGCGGCGATATGGCGCTGCACGATCCCGGTGCGCTCACGGATCCACTCGTCGGTGGTGTCCATGGTCTTGGCGAGGTCGAAGTTCGTGACGACCTTTTCTGGCAGGTAACTGCCTGTGCCGGCGATCCGCGAATACATCAGGACCCCTGTCTTGTCTCGGTTGCAAGCGCCCGCGCGACGCAGCCCGGTATGTCGTGAATCGCCGCCGTGCGCGCAATCTCGATCGCGCGGGCGAAGGCCATCCGGTCCGCGCTCCCATGGCTTTTTACCACGACTCCGCGCAGCCCGACCATGCACGCGCCGTTGTAGCGGCGCGGATCGAGGGTAGCCCCGACCCGCTTCAGCACCGGACGGGCGAGGATCGCGGCGGCGCGGCTGCCGATCGAACGCATGAATTCGGCGCGCATCGTCGCGGTGATGAGGCGCGCGAGCCCCTCCATCGATTTGAGCGCCACGTTGCCGGTAAACCCATCCGTGACGACGACGTCGACCTCGCCGGAGAAGATGTCGTCGCCCTCGATGAAACCGAGATAGCGCACGCCGCTCGCGGCGATCAGCGCGTTCGCCGCCTGCACGGTTTCATGGCCCTTGATGTCTTCCTCGCCGATGTTGAGGAGCCCGACGCGCGGCTCGGCGACGCCGTAGACGTCGCGCGCGACGATCGAGCCCATCAGCGCGAACTGCAGCAACTGAACGGCGGTCGCGGTGATGTTGGCGCCGAGGTCGAGCATGTAGGCATGGCCGTGGGCCGCCGGCAGCGCCGACATGATCGGCGCGCGTTCCACTTCGGGCACGGTTTTCAGGACGAAGTGCGCGATCGCGGTGAGCGCACCGGTGTTGCCGGCGCTGACGCAGCCGGACGCCGCGCCCGCCTTGACGCGATCGATCGCAATGCGCATCGAGGAAGCCTTGCGGTGGCGGATCGCCGCGCGCGGCAGCTCGTCCATCGGAACCACGTCGCTCGCGGGCACGATGTGTGCGCGAGCGCGCAGCGCTGCGCCCGCTCCGGAGAGCAGCGGCTCGATGACGGACGGGTCGCCGACGAGTTCGAGTTGCAGGTCCGGCGCCTGGGCGAGCGCGAGCAAGGCGCCCGGCACGCATTCGCGCGCGCCGAGATCGCCGCTCATCACGTCAATCGCGAGCGTCGGCACGCGATTCAAACCGGCTTTCTGGTCAGCGGGGCGCCGTTCGGCGCCGGCGCTCACTCTTCGCCTTCGCTCTCGACGGGCTTCTCGATCACGCGCTTGCCGCGGTAGAAGCCGTCCGGCGTGATGCGATGACGCAGGTGCGTCTCACCCGACTGCGGGTCCACCGACAGCGCCGGCTTCGCCAGCTTGTCGTGCACACGGCGCTTGCCGCGCGTCGACGGTGTCCTGCGGCTCTTCTGAACAGGCATTTCCTCTACTCCTCACCCGGGGTCACGGGCTGCGCTTCAGCAGCTCCGCAAGTCCCGCGAACGGTTTCTGCGTTTCTTCATCCGGCTCGTCGTCCACCGCGACTCCGCAAGCCTTCTCGTCCGCATGCAGCGGAACGATCGGCAGGCCGAGCAGCAACTCTTCCTCGACGAGCTCACCGACCGTGATCCGCCCACCCGGCGCAATCACGGTCTCAAATTCCGGCGCGACGCGATCCGCGTGCGGCGCATCGCCCACGATCGCGACACGCGTGCGGCTCGCAACCGGCCACGACATCGGCCGCATGCAGCGCTGACAAATGAGCCGCGGCCTCGCCTCGACCACGAGGTCCACGATCGCGAGCCCCTGCTCACGAACGAACGACGCGGTGCCCCGTGCACTGCCATCGTCCTGCACCAGCTCGCGCGCAAGACGCGGCAACTCGCAAAGCGGAATCGAAAACTCGATGTCCGTCCGGCGATCCGCCAGTTGCCCGGCGTCGAGGGGGCGTGACCAGCCGTCCGGCATGGGGCGCGTATAATAGGTATCGTCACCCGCCGAGTCAAAACAAACCTCCCCCAAGTCGTTGATTCACCGACCGCTAATTCTGGCGTCGACCTCCCCGTACCGGCGCGAGCTGCTCGCGCGCCTCGGTCAGCCGTTCGTCGTGGAATCCCCGGGCGTCGATGAGGCCGCGATCCGCGGCGAAATGCCGGCGGCTCGCGCCGCGAGGCTCGCGTCTGCGAAGGCGCGCGCCGTCGCCCGGCGCCACCCTGACGCCCTCGTGATCGGTTCGGACCAGGTGGCCGAACTCGACGCCGCGATCCTCGACAAGCCGGGCAATGCGGAGCGCTGCCGCGCCCAGCTCGCCGCGCTTGCGGGCCGCACGGCCAGCTTTCACACGGCCTGCGCCGTGATCGGCCACGACGCGCGCATCGACCTGTCGCGTACCGACACGACGCGGGTCGTCGTGCGCGCCCTGACCGGCGCCGAAATCGATCGCTATATCGAGCGCGAGCAGCCCTTCGACTGCGCCGGGGGCTTCAAGGTAGAGGCGCTCGGCATTGCGCTCTTTGAACGGGTCGAATCGCAGGACCCGACCGCGCTGATTGGCCTGCCGCTCATCTGGCTCGCGGACGCCTTGCGGCGCGCGGGCCTGGCCGTCCCCTGAACGATCGCGACCCGCCGCGGTTGGGCGCCGCGGCGAGTCGATCGATCACCGCCGCGAGGTCCGCCGGCAGCGGTGCATTGGCGCTGAATTCCGTGCCGCTGTGCGGCCACACGAAACTCAGGCTCGAAGCGTGCAGGAACATGCGCGTGAGCCCGAATTCCTTGAGCGCCGCATTCACTTCAGCGTCGCCGTACTTCTCGTCGCCGGCCACGGGGTGCCCGGCATACGCTGCGTGCACGCGGATCTGGTGCGTGCGCCCGGTCTGGATCGACACCTCGAGCAACGAAGCGCGATTGCTGAAAAACTGCACCGGTCGAAAGTCGCTCACGGCCGCCTTGCCAGACGCGTGCGCCTTCACCGTGCGCTCCCCGCCCACACGCAGATCGGTGCGCAGCGGCATGTCGATGCGCTTCTTGCCGAGGTCCCATTTGCCCGCGACGAGCACGAGATAGCGCTTCTCGAACGCGTGCTCGCGCAGCAGCGCGTGCAGCGTGCGCAACGCCGACGCCTTGCGCGCGACCAGGAGACAGCCGCTCGTATCGCGGTCGAGCCGGTGCACGAGTTCGAGTTCATCGTCCGGATACGCGGCGCGCAGCGCCTCGATCAAGCCGAACGACACCCCGCTGCCGCCATGCACCGCGAGCCCGGCCGGCTTGTTGATGACGAGCAGCGTATCGTCCCGATGGAGCACCGCCGAGCGGACCTCCTCGACGAGGCGGGAGGGGACCCTTTTTGCGACCTTCGCGACCGGCGCCCCGTCGATTGGAGGGGGCGGCGGCGCCTCGGTCCGGACCGGCGGCACGCGGACGATATCACCGGCCTGAAGCCGTTGTGACCCCGCCGCCCGCTTGCCGTTGACCCGCACTTCACCCTTGCGGATCAGCCGAAACACGCGACTCAGCGGTACCTGCGGCAAGGCTTTCGAGAGGTACCGGTCCAGCCGCACTCCGGCCGCATCAAGGGTCACCTCGACCTGCCTGACCTTGGAATCGTGACGTAAGGTATTGTTTTTCAATAGGTCCATTGTTAATATCAAAAAGTACGCGGTGCCGGGGGTCGCAACCCAACTGACGACCCGAACGCGCCGCATGTTAGTTGGTCCCGTCTTTTGGGGCCATCGCACTCACGAAGGCCGACCCGAGCGCCGATCGCGCTGCTCAGGCGGACCAAAGGTTTTCGGCGCACCGCCTTCGCCACAAGGGGCGGTCGATAAAACGTGCAGCAATCCTTGCCTCGCGAAATCCCCGCGTCCGATTCATCTTTCTCCGCCCACCGGTCGGCCCCTGCATCCATAGAAGGGGCAAATGAAAAGAATGCTGGTCAACGCGACTCAACAGGAAGAGTTGCGAGTCGCACTGGTTGATGGTCAGAAACTCTACGATCTTTCGATCGAGTTACCGTCCAAAGAACAGAAGAAAGCGAACATCTACAAGGGTCGTATTTCACGCGTCGAGCAGTCGCTCGAGGCGTGTTTCGTCGACTATGGCGCCGAACGCCACGGCTTCCTGCCGCTGAAGGAAGTCTCCCGGGAATACTTCCGGAAATCGCCCGAAGGCGGGCGCATGAACATCCGCGAGCTCCTGACCGAGGGTCAGGAAGTCGTGGTGCAGGTGGAAAAAGAGGAACGCGGCAACAAAGGCGCCGCCCTCACCACTTTCATCAGTCTCGCCGGCCGCTTCCTCGTGCTGATGCCGAACAACCCGCGCGCGGGCGGCGTTTCGCGCCGGATCGAGGGTGAGGAACGCGACCAGATGCGCCAGGCCATGGACGCGTTGCAGGTCCCGGACAACATGGGCGCCATCGTGCGTACGGCCGGTGTCGGCCGCACCGTCGAGGAACTGCAATGGGACCTCGACAATCTCTCCCAGCAGTGGACCCAGATCGCCGCTGCGATCGACGACCGCCCTGCCCCGTTCCTCGTCTACCGGGAAAGCGACCCCGTGTCGCGCGCGCTGCGTGACTATCTCGGGGACGACATCGGCGAGTGCCTGGTCGACGACCCGACGGCGTTCGCGACCGCGCAGGAGTACATGCAGCGCTCGATGCCGTCCGACGCGCAGCGCAAGCTGAAGCTCTACACGGACGACATCCCGCTCTTCACGCGCTTCCAGATCGAGAGCCAGATCGAGTCCGCGTACTCGCACAAGGTGCAGCTGCCTTCGGGCGGCAGCCTCGTGATCGACTACACCGAGGCGCTCGTCTCGATCGACATCAATTCCGCGCGCGCCACGCGCGGCAGCGACATCGAGGCGACCGCGCTCAACACCAACCTCGAAGCGGCCGACGAAGTCGCCCGCCAGCTGCGCATCCGCGACCTCGGTGGCCTGATCGTCATCGATTTCATCGACATGGAGTCGCAGAAGAACCAGCGTGAAGTCGAGCAGCGGCTGCGCGATGCGGTTCGCATGGACCGGGCACGCATCCAGATCGGGCACCTGTCCCGGTTCGGCCTGCTCGAAATGTCGCGCCAGCGGCTGCGCCCCTCGCTCGACGAGTCGAGCCACATCACCTGCCCGCGCTGCACCGGCATCGGCAGCATCAGGAGCGTCGAGTCGATGACGCTCGCGATCCTGCGCCTGATCGGGGAGGAGATGCGCAAGGACCGCACCGCGCGCGTGATCGCCGAAGTGCCGGTCGACGTCGCGACTTATCTCATCAACGAAAAGCGCGACTGGCTGCGCACGCTCGAGGACAAGAGCGAAGTCGAGCTCGTGCTCGTGCCGAACAACCAGATCGAGACGCCCGAGTACTCGATCCGCCGGTTGCGTACCGACGAAGTGGAGCAGCCGGAGTTCCGTCGCGCTTCCTACAAGATGCCGACGCCCCCGGCGGTGCCTGATCCGACCACCGGCCAGCACAAGCCGCAGGAAGCGGCCGCCGTGCCGACGTTCCAGCCGACCACTGCGGCACCGATCGTCGTGGCGCCTGTCGCCGCGTCGGCGCCGGCCGAAGCCGCGAGTGCGGCCCGGCCCGCCCTCGGTTTGTGGGGCCGCTTCAAGCGGTGGCTGTTCGGAGATGCGACGGCAAACGTCGCAAGCGCTGCCGGACCGCGTGCCCGCAGTGGCCAGCACGAGCGCTCGCAGAGGGACCATCGCGATCATCGCGATCGCGGTCGTGATCGCAATCGCCGCGGAGAGCGTGGGGATCGCGGTGGCGATCGGCAGCGTCACGGGCAGGGCGAGCGCCATGCCCAAGGCGAGCGCCAGGGCCAGGGTGAACGCCACGCCCACGGTGAACGCGACGGCTCGCAGCACCGTGGCCGTTCGGGCGAAGGCAGCGCTCGCCGTGACGGGCGCGATCGCTCGCGCGGCGGCCCCCGCGATGGGCAGCGCGACGCGCAGCGCGATTCCCAACGGGATCCGCAGCGGGACGCGCAGCGCGAAGCACAGCGTCAGCGGGACCGCGATGCGCAACGTGAGCGGCAGGCGCAACGTGAGCGCGCCGCGCCGCCGGCCGACGCCCCTGTGCCGGCCACACCGGCCGTCGAGGGCGAAACGGGCCCTGAGCAGCCGGCGAATGGCGCAGGTCCGCCGAACGAAGAACGAGGTGAGCGCAGGCCGCGTCGCCGTGGCCGGCGTGGCCGCCGCGGCGGTCGGGATCGCGGCGAACGCGATGCGTCGATGGCACCGGGCAGCGAAGGTGAAGGGGTCGGCAGCGACGCGCCACAGTCGGGAGGTTCGGGCGGATCGGGCGGCGGTGAGCGCACCCGCGAATTTGATTTCGCGCCCTCGGAAGCACCGCGCGAGCCGCAGGCGTCGAACTCGCCTTCGGCGGCTGCTCCGTCGGCGACTCCAACGGGCGCGCCCGCGGAGTCGAAGCCTTTCGTCGTGTGGTCGTCGAAGCCGACGAGCTTCGCGCCATCGTCAAGCGATCAGGGAGGCCCCGGTCGCGACGACTGAGGGTGCAGCGGCGCTGACGCAAGCGCCTTCAGCAGGCCGCGCGCACCGCGCTCAACGAGATCTATCACGAGATCGAAGTCGGGCGCGGTGCCGTAGTAAGGGTCCGGCACGTCGAGGCGACCCGCCTCGGGCGCAAATTCCAGCAAGAGCCTGGCGCGTGCGCGCGCGCTGCCGGGTGCGTGCGCATGCAACTCCGCAAGATTGGCCGCATCCATCGCGAGAAGCAGGTCGAAGCGCTCGAAATCCGCCGGCTCGACCTGGCGCGCGCGCAACGCCGACAGATCGTAACCACGCTTGAGCGCCGCGGCCTGCGATCGCCGATCGGGCGGTGCACCGACATGGTAGTCCGCCGTGCCGGCCGAATCGGCCCGCACGGCCATCTGCGGCGCCTCTCGCCTTGCGAGTGTGCGAAAGACAGCTTCCGCGGTGGGCGATCGGCAGATATTGCCGAGGCAGACGAAAAGTACGTTCATCGTCGCCCGAGTATAGGGTGTACGGTCGCGCGCTAGTGGCCGAGCGCCTGGCGCAGCGCCGCGATCTCCGTCGCCGACTCCTCGATGATCCGCTCGAGCCGCTCCCGATCGAGGTCGAGGCGCCCGATAGCGTGCACGCCCTGCAGGTTGAGTTCGAGCGAGTCGGGCCACTCGTGAAACGATGCCAGGAGGTCGCCGACGAGCAGCACGTCGGTGAGATCCGGGGGACCCTCGTGCTCGCGGTAGACGTGCTCGTGCTCGTGGACCGCGACGACGATCTCATCGGCCATGTCCCAGTTCTCGAGGATCGCCTTCGCGACATTCGTGTGCCAGTCGCTCACGATCCGGCCGTAGGCCGCCGAGTCCGAAAAAAGCGCCGGGAAATTCCGCGCGCGCGTCAGCAGATAGAGCCGGCCGATGCCGTGCAGCAGGCCTGCGAGCAGCGCCGTATCCGGATTGACCCGCGCAAACTTCTTCGCGACGACGTTCGACATCGCGGCGACGAGCGTGCTGCGGTTCCAAAGCTGCCGCAGCGGTTGCTCGAGACCCTTGAGTTCCTCCGCGCGCGCGAGCTGCGACATCGCGAACGATACCGCGGCGCTGCGCACGACGTTGAATCCGAGGCGCGTCACGGCCGTGCGCAGGTCGTTGATCTGCCGGCCGGTCGCATTCAGGGCCGCCGAGTTCGACATGCGCAGCACCCAGGCGGCGAGCGCGGGCTCCGAGCCGATCAGGCGGACGATCGTCTCCGGGCGCACATCGTCATCGGCCAGCGCGCGCTGCACACGGACGGCGACGTCGGGAAAGCTTGGCAGCTCGATCCTGCCGCCCGACAGTTCCTTCGCCAATGCCTGTACGAATTCGAATGCCCCACCCTCCGTGTGGGTGCTGTCCGCGGTTTGTGTGCCCGTGTTCAATGCGGTCTCCTCAACGTGCCATCAACTTCAACAACCGAGTGCGCCACGCAGCGCGGCGATCTCGACTTCGGATTCTTCGGCGATAGTCGCGTAAACCTCGGGCGTGAGCCCGAGTCGCACGCAGGCCGGGCTCTTTGCCATCGTTGCCGCGAGGTCCTGCGAATCGCGCTGGGCGCGATCGAGGACCACGCTCGCGCGCAGCACTTCCGGCAGCCCGACGGAGCCCACGGCGGCGCGTTCCGTGCGATGCAGCCTGTCCACCGCGTCGACGATCTCGCCCGATACGCGCCAGCTCTCGAGTAGGGCGTGGGCGATGCTCGCTTCCCACTCACGCTCGACCTCCCGATACAGGCCCGGGCTCGCAAGCAGTTCCGGGTGCTCGGTCGCGCGCGTCAGGATGTAGAGCGCACCGACCCCGTGCAGCAGTCCCGCGAGCAACGCCGTGTCGGCGTTTGAGCGGGACAGACGTCGCGCGATCACGAAGCACAACGTCGAAACCGTCACGCTGCGCAGCCACAGCGCGTGCAGCTGCGGCTCGATGGCTCGCAGCGACGCGATGGATTTGAGCTGATTCACCGCAAACGAGATCGTCAGCGTACGCACGAAATCGAGGCCCACACGCGCAATCGCCGTGCGTAGATCGATCACCTGCCTGCTGCAGGGGTTGAAGATCACGGAGTTGGCGCACTGGACGATGCGCCCGGCCAGCACCGGCTCGGCGCCGATGACGCGCACGACGCGCAGCGGCGTCACGTTCTCATCCGCGAGGATCCGCTGGACCTGGTTGGCCACATCGGGGAAGCCGGGCAACTCGACGCGACCGGCGGCGAGCTCCTTCGCAAGCGTTTGTGCCAGCGAAAGCGCAAAAACCTCATGCGCAACACCTGCCTTGGTGCCTTGCGCTCCCGTGGAATTCACCATAAGGCCCCTCTCCGGGCGATCCGGCCCAGGTACCCACGGCTATCGGCCGATCTGCGCGGCGCTTGAGCGGCGTGCGTCACAACACCCGGCATGCCCCCAGACAACTGTGCGCCGACCGTTGATCGGCCTGCTTCACACTACGGAACGTTTGCCCGGCCCATGCAGCCGGACGGCGAGATCCGCCTCGTGGCGGCTCATGCCGCAGGTGGACATCAGTTCCTCGCGGCTCGACCCGTTGCGCGCCAGGCGCAAGGCGATGTCATAGCTGCGGCCCGCGGCAGGTGCCGCAGGCGCGGGGGTGTTATGCTCGACTTCCCGCCGGGTACGCAGGTCGCGGATCGCCGCGAGTCCCTCGGCCACCGTGGTCGACACGTCGCGCAATTCCCCGAGCGTCAGGTCCATCTGCTCAAAGAGGCGCTGCACGTCGCGACGCACAGTGACGCGCAGGCGCGCGAGATTCACGGCCTGCAGTCCGACGGCCACCCCAAGGGCGAGGACCAGCCCCGCCATCGCCCAGAACACATAGTCGAAAAGAATCACGCGCACCGCTCCTGTGACGCGGGTCACGCTGGCGCCATTGCACCGGCGGTTGCTCCGCTCCGCCACATGAGATGCAGGAGCCGTGCCACCGCGACTCGTACGGGTGGAAGTGGCCTCAGGGGGCGGTGGTCGCTGCGGCGGACGGCGCCGCTGCGGCGGACGGCGCCGCTGCGGCCGACGGCGCCGCTGCGGCCGACGGCGCCGCTGCGGGCGCGGGGTCCAGCGCGGGGGCGGGATCCGGCGCGGCCGCAGCATCGGCCATCACCGGCGTCGTGGCCTGCACGCCCGTCACGACGAGCAGCACCCGGCGGTTCTGGTTGCGCCCCTCGGGCGTCTCGTTCGACTCGAGCGGTCGAAACTCGCCGAAGCCGAGCACGGCGAGACGGGCCGGCGCGACGCCGCGCGTGCTCAGGATGTGAACGACTGTCGCGGCGCGCGCCGCCGACAGCTCCCAATTGGAAGGATAGGCGCGCGTCCGGATCGGCACATCGTCGGTGTGCCCCTCGACACGCACCGGGTTCGGGAAACGCGCCAGCGCGTCCGACAGGCGCTCGATGATCGCCTGGGCGTGCTTCGAGAGTGTCGCGGACGCGCTGTCGAAGAGAATGTCAGTGCGGATCTCGACCTCGACGCGATCGGCGAAGCGGCGCACGACGACCTGTTTCTTCGCGACGAGGTCCTGCATCGCGCGTTCGACATCTTCGGCAACCTGGCCGAGCAGGCGCTCGGTCTCGGCAGCGGCGGCATCCGGCAATCCATGGCCGGAGGTCGAGCTCGCGCGCCGACCGTTGAAGTGCGGGCGGTCCTCCGCGATCGGAACCACCTCAAGCAGCTGCCGCGGCTGCCCGGCGAGCGTCTGCTGCTGGATGATCGACATCTTGATGTCGGCGCCTGATCCCGTTTGTTTCGATCCGACCTGGATCGGTTCGATCGTCTGCGGCGTGCCGCGGAAGGCCGCCACGAGCGAATCGGAGAGAATGCGGTACTTGCCTTCGTTCACCGACGACATCGCGTACATGACCACGAAGAACGCGAGCAGCAGCGTCACGAGGTCGCCGTACGGGATCGCCCACGCCTCATGGTTGATGTGGTCTTCGTGTTTTTTCTTGCGGGCCACGCGCGCTCCGGATCAGCCGTGCATGAAGCTCTGCAGACGCGCCTCGATCGCGCGCGGGTTCTCGCCCTGTGCGATGCCGATGAGGCCTTCGATCAACATCTCGCGCACCTGGGTCTGCGCGGCGATCGTGCTCTTCAGCTTCGACGCCATCGGCAGGAACACGAGGTTCGCGAGCCCGATGCCATAGATGGTGGCCGTGAACGCGGCCGCGATGCCGTGGCCGAGCTTGCTCGGGTCGGCGAGGTTCTGCATCACCGCCATCAGGCCGAGAACGGCACCGATGATGCCGAGCGTCGGCGCGTAGATGCCCATGCCTTCGAATACCTTCGCGCCCGCCGTGTCGGCGTGTTCCCGCGAGGACAGCTCGACTTCCATCGTGCCGCGCAGCGCGTCCGGCTCACTGCCGTCGACGACGAGCTGCAGGCCCTTCTTGAGGAATGGATCGGACTCCTTCGCGATCAACGGTTCGAGGCCGAGCAGACCCTGCTTGCGGGCGATGTTGCTCCACTCGACGATCTTGCCGATCATCGCGTGCGCATCGAGCTTCGGCGGGCTGAATACCCATCCCGCGATGCGCATCCCGTGCTTGAACACCGGCAACGATGTCTGCACGAAGATCGCGGCAATCGTCCCGACCACCACGATCATGAAGGCCGCCGACGAGCCGAGCGCGGCGATGCCGGCGCCCTTCAGCACGGCACCGACCATGATCGCGACGACCGCGAGCGCAAAACCCGTCAGCGAGAGGATGTCCATCGTGGTGCAGCGCCTCCGTCGGAGTCCTAAGTCCGACAGCAGTGCATCGTCGAATGATCGCGGACCATGCTCACTCCCCGCGCAGCTCGCGCCGCTCGGTCAGCCGCGCTCGCAGGCGCACCAAAGCCTGGCCGTGCAGCTGGCACACGCGCGATTCCGTGACTTCGAGGACCAGCCCGATCTCCTTGAGGTTCAGTTCATCGTTGTAGTACAGCGACATCACCATCTTCTCCCGCTCCGGCAACCCATCGATCGCCACGGCCAGCGCCTTTCGAAACTCTTCGTCCGCGGTGTCCCTGAAGGGATCCAGCCCCGGATCCACCGCCCGACCCGCCGTCGCGTCGTCGAGGCACGCGATCTGGCAGCTCGCCGCGTCCTGGACGATCGCGTGATACTCCTCGAGCGACACCTGCATGCGCGTCGCGATCTCGACATCCCGCGCCTCGCGACCCAGCTCGTTTTCGAGCGTGCGCACCGCATCGGCCACGTCCCGCGCGCGCCGGTGTACCGAGCGCGGCGCCCAGTCGAGCTTGCGCAAGGCATCGAGCATCGCACCGCGTATGCGGATGCCCGCATACGTCTCGAACTTCGCTCCGCGGTCCAGCGAAAAATTCGCCGCCGCCTCCAGCAGGCCGAGCATCCCGGCCTGTATCAGGTCGTCCACCTCCACCGACGGCGGCAAACGCCCCGCCAGGTGATACGCGATGCGCTTCACGAGATCGGCGTGTTGCGCGACGAGCGCGTCCGCCTCACCCCGGGCCGCCTGCGTTGCGTACGCTCGTGCTCCCATCAACGCACGACCCGGAGGGTCGCCTCGCGGCGCGCCACCAGACGCTCCATGAAGAACTCGACGTTGCCCCGCGGCGCATCCGGTACCGGCCACTTATCGGCGACGGTCGCCAGATTCTTGAATGCCCGGGAAGCCGGGCTCGACGGAAAACTGTCGAGAACCGTGCGCTGGTCACGGATCGCCCGTCGCACGCAGGGGTCTTCGGGCACTTCACCGGCGAATTCGAGCACGACGTCGAGGAACCTCGACGTCACGCGTTCAAGGTTGCGATACAGCGCCTCGCCCGCACCGCGGTGGCGAATCATGTTCGCGAGCACGTGGAAATGCCGTACGCCGTGGCTGCGACTCAATACCTTGACGAGCGCATAGGCGTCCGTCATCGAAGCGGGCTCGTCGCACACGACCACGAGCACCTGCTGCGCGGCCTGCGAGAACTGCAGCACCCCGTTCGAGAGGCCGGCCGAGGTGTCGACGATCAGCGTGTCGAGTTGCGTCGCGAGCGCGCTGAAACCCTGCACGAGGCCGAGATGCTCGACCGCGCCCATGTTCGCGAGTGAGGCGATGCCCGAGGCCCCGGGGATCACCTTGAAGCCCTGCGGGGCGTCGAGGATCACTTCCTCGAGCGAGCGCTCGCCCGCGAGCACATGCGCCATCGTGTACTTCGGCGTGAGGCCGAGGAAGACATCGACGTTCGCGAGCCCGAGGTCCCCGTCGAAGAGCACGACGCGCCGGCCGGCCGCCGCGAGCGCAGTCGCGAGATTGACCGAGACGCTCGTCTTGCCGACACCGCCCTTGCCGCCCGTGACGGCGATGACCTGCACGGGGCGCGGTCGCTGGATCGAAGTGAGTTGCATGGCGTGGATCCGGTTCGCGTCAGGCGATCGCATGGGCGAGACCCCCGAAGCGCCGCTGCAGCAGGTCCTCGTCGGCGGTGGCCCCGGAACGCTCCGCAAGCGTCACGGCCCGCACGACGAGGTGATGGGCGCGCGCGGGCGCGAGGTCTTCCGGAATGCGCTGTCCTTCGCTGACCCAGGCGATCGGCAGGCGTGCTCGTATCAGCGCCGACAACGTGCCGCCGAGGCTCGTCGCCTCGTCGATCTTGGTCACGATGCAAGCCGCGAGACGCACGGCCTTGAAGCGCTCGATGACCTCTTCTGCCGCGCCTGCCTGCGAGCTCGCCGCGAGCACCAGCGCCATTTCCAGCTCCGGGTGCGTGCCCGCGATGGTTGCTAGCTTCGCCGCGAGGCGCTGGTCGCGCTGGCTCGTGCCGGCCGTGTCGATCAGCACGAGCTGCGTGCCCTCGAGGCTCGCGAGCAGGCGTTCGAGTTCACGCGGGTGATCGACCGCATGGGCCGGGATGCCGAGCAGGCGTCCGAGATTCTGGATCTGTTCCTGCGCGCCGAAGCGCACGCCGTCGGTCGAGACGAGCGCGATGCCCTTCGGGCCCTTTTCGAGCACCCAGCGCGCCGCAAGCTTCGCGATGGCCGTAGACTTGCCGACGCCGGTCGGCCCGACGAAGGCGACCCGCCCCCCGCGCGACAGCCAGCGATCTTCCGCGATCGGCAGCTTGTGCGTCAGGATCGCGCGCGCCCGATGCTGCGCGCGCACGAAATCAAGGTGCGCGGGCAGTTCGGCCACGATCGACGCCGCAAGGTCGTTCGCGAGCCCGAGTTGGGTCAGGTCGCGCAGCAGCTCCGTCTGCACGGGCGCGCGGCGCGTGAGATCGTTCCAGGCGAGTGTCGCGAGCTGGCTTTCGAGCAGCTGCCGCAAGCTGCGCAATTCCGCATGCATGTCGGCGCCGGCTGCGGCGGGCGTGTCGGCATGCGCGGTGTATTCATCGGCCGTGATGGTGCCGATGGCGGGAGCGGGCGCAGGCACCGCAGGTGCAAACCCGGTCGGTGCGGGATCGAAATCGATCGCCGCGACCACTTCGACCCCGCCCTCGACCTTGCGCGTCGAAAGGATGACGGCGTCGGGGCCCTGGCTCTCGCGGATCTGGCGCAGGCATTCGCGCATGTCCTTCGCCACGTAACGTCTCATGTTCATGTTCTGTCTCTATTGCTTTCTGACGGTCTCACTCAGCGCCCGATCGCCGCGACCAGCCGCACCCGGCGGTTGTCCGGAATTTCGTTCCAGGCGAGCACATGCAGGCCCGGAACGCCGGCGCGCAGGAAACGCGACAGCGTCGCTCGCAGCGTCGGCGGCGCGAGCAGTACGGCCGGCTCACCCGCCGTTTCCACCCGCCGTGCCGCTTCGAGCACCTGGCGCTGCAGCCGCTCCGCGAGTCCCGGCTCGAGGCCGGGCGTCACGGCACCGCCGCTCTGTCCGGAACCTTGCAAGAGCTGTTCCAGCTCGGGCTCGATCGTGATCACGGGCACTTCTTCGGCGAGCCCGGCGATGTCCTGGACGATCTGGCGCCCCAGTGCGACCCGCACCTGGGCGAGGAGCACGGTCGGGTCCTGTGAGCGCAGCGCATGCTCGGCCAGCGTTTCGACGATGACCCGCATGTTGCGGATCGGGACGCGTTCGGCGAGCAGGCCCTGCAGGACGCGTACCACGACGCTGAGCGGCAGCGTCTTTGGAACGAGTTCCTCGACCAGTTTCGGCGCGGTCTTCGCGAGCGTGTTGACGAGCTGCTGCACTTCCTCATGGCCGAGCAGTTCGTGCGCGTGCTGGCTGACAACATGCGACAGGTGGGTCGCCACCACGGTGCCGGGATCGACGACCGTGTAGCCGAGCGTCTGGGCATGTTCGCGCACGGCGGGCTCGATCCATACCGCTTCCATGCCGAATGCCGGGTCGCGCGTTGCAAGGCCGTTCACCGTGCCGAACACACGCCCCGGGTTGATCGCGAGTTCACGATCGACGTGCACCAGCCCCTCGCCCACCGTCACACCGGCGAGGTTGATGCGGTAGGCATTCGGTGCGAGCTCGAGGTTGTCGCGGATGTGCACCGTCTGCACGAGGAACCCAAGTTCCTGCGAGAGCTTGCGGCGCACGCCGCGAATGCGCGCCAGCAAGTCGCCCGATTCGCGCGCGTCGACCAGCGGCACGAGGCGATAGCCCACCTCGAGTGCAATCGCATCGACCGGGCGTACATCGTCCCAGGTAATCTCGCGCGCCTCCGGCGGCGGCAACGGGGTCGGCGGCGCCTCGGGCGCGGCCTGAGGCGCCGGCTTGCGGCTGCGCCACCAGGCGAGCCCGCCGCAGGCCGCCGCCATCGCGAGAAAGGCGACATTCGGCATGCCGGGCACGACACCCATGACACCGAGGAGACCGGTCGCGATCCAGAGCGCCTTCGGGCGACCGAAGAGCTGGCGCGCCACTTCACCACCCATGTCCTGCTCGCCCGACATGCGCGTGACGATCAGTGCCACCGCGGTCGACAGCAGCAGCGCGGGCAGCTGCGCGACGAGTCCATCGCCGATCGTCAAGAGCGCATAGTTGCGCGCCGCGTCGCCGAACGACATGTCGTGCATCATCGCCCCGATCGCGAGGCCGCCGATCATGTTGATGAGGAGAATCAGGATGCCGGCGGTCGCGTCACCGCGGACGAACTTGCTCGCGCCGTCCATCGAACCGTAGAAGTCGGCTTCGATGCGCACTTCGCTGCGACGCTTGCGGGCCTCATCCTGGGTGATGAGCCCGGCATTCAGGTCAGCGTCGATCGCCATCTGCTTGCCGGGCATCGCGTCGAGGGTGAAGCGCGCACTGACCTCGGAGATGCGGCCGGCGCCCTTGGTCACGACGACGAAGTTCACGATCGTGAGGATCACGAACACGACCACGCCGACGACATAGTTGCCGCCGATCACGAACTGGCCGAACGACTCGATCACGTGGCCGGCCGCGCCCGGCCCCTGGTGCCCGTGCATCAGCACGACCCGGGTCGACGCGACGTTGAGCGCAAGACGCAGCAGCGTCGCGAGCAGCAGCACGGTCGGGAAGACGCCGAACTCGAGCGGCCGCGCGACGTAGAACACAGCCATCACGACCACGATCGACAGCGCGATGTTGAACGTGAAGAGCACATCGAGCAGCAGGGGCGGCAGCGGCACGATCACCATCGCAAGGATCGCGAGCAAACCGACCGGCACACCGAGCCCGGAGCGGAGCACGGTTTGCAGTGACGGCATCTTGAAGGTGGCGGAGTCAGCCATGGTGCGTCATCAATCAGTGGAGGGTTGAAGGGGGTGGCGGCGACGGCGGCGCGGTCCCGGCCTGGCGAGCCGCGCGCAACTGGTACACGTAGGTAAGCACCTGCGCGACCGCGGCGTAGAGCGCGGCCGGGATCTCGCTGCCGATATCGACGCTGCGATGGAGGGCGCGCGCGAGCGGCGGCGACTCGACGATCGTCACGCCGTGCTCGCCGGCGATCTCGCGGATCCGGGCGGCGATCAGGTCGGCGCCCTTGGCGACGACGATCGGTGCACGGGCGCGCTTCTCGTCGTAACGCAGCGCCACCGCGAAGTGCGTCGGGTTGGTCACGATCACGTCGGCCGTGGGCACGTCCTGCAGCATGCGGCCGCGGGCGAGCGCCTGTTGCGCCTGCCGGATGCGGCCCTTCACTTCCGGCGACCCATCCGATTCCTTGTGCTCCTGCCGGATTTCCTCGCGTGACATCTTCAGTTCGTTCGCGTGGCGCCAGAGCTGGTAGGGAACGTCAATGGCCGCAATCAGCAGCAGTACGCTCGCGAGCGCGAGCGTGCTCGTCCCGACGAGCCGCATCGCGTGTCCGATCGCCGACTCGACCGGCTCCGCCCCCAGCATCAGGAAATCGTCGGCGCTGCGCCACAGCAGCCAGATCGAGACCACCGCGACGAGCGCGAACTTGGCGAACGCCTTGACGAGTTCAACCACGCCGCGCATCGAGAACATGCGGGCGATTCCCGCAAGCGGATCGAGGCGCTTGAAGTTCGGCATCAGCGGCTTGCCGGATACGTTCCAGCCGCCGATCACGAGCGGCGCGGCGAGCACCGCCAGCACGACGATGCCGAACACGGGCAGGCACGCGAGGCCAACTTCAAAGAGGGACGCGGATAACGCCGGCACGAGTTGCGACTCGTCGAGCGCTTCGGCGCGAGTCAGGTCGAGGCCGTGGCGCATCGCGGCGGCGAGCGATTTCCCGACCTGCCCACCGACGAGCAGCAGCGCAGAACCTGCCGCGAGCAGCACGACGCTCGACGTCAACTCCTGCGAACGCGGAACCTGGCCTTCCTTGCGCGCCTCGTCGAGGCGCTTCGGTGTGGCGTGTTCGGTACGTTCGTGGGCGGATTGCTCGGACATGGCGCGGACTTACCGAAGCAGGACCGCGAGCGTGGCGAACGCGTCGGTCGCAAGCTGCACGAAACCGGACTGCACCGACGGCAGCGAAAGCAGTATGACGACAAGGCCGAAGGCGAGCGTGACGGGAAAGCCCACCGCAAAGAGGTTGAGTGTGGGTGCCGCGCGGCTCATCACGCCGAAGGCGAGATTGACGACCAGCATGGCCGTCATGCCGGGCAGCGCGACCGCGAGCGCGCCGTAGACCACCTGCCCGCTCCAGAGGATCAGCGACCACAGCGCGTTCGTGCCGAGTCCGGTTGCCCCGATCGGCAGGGTGTCAAATCCGTCCGCGAGCGTCTCGATGAGCGCCAGGTGCCCGTCGAGCGCGAGGAAGGTGAGCACGACGAGCAGCACGTACAGTTGCCCCACCACCGGCGTGCTCACGCCCCGCAGCGGGTCCTGGTTGAACGCGAAGGACAGGCCGACGCTGTTCGCGAGCAGCTGGCCGGCGAGGCCGACGGCGTCAAAGACGATCTGCAGCGCGAATCCGAGCGCGACGCCGATCACGATCTGCTGCACCGTGATCAGCGCGCTTTCAACCGACAGCAGCTCGATCGCGGGCAGGGTCACGAGCGGCGCGACGAGCGCCGCGATCGCGAGCGCGAGCACCAGCCGCATGCGCGCCGGCACATAGGAGGCGCCGAAGACCGGCGCCACCATCAGGCAGGCCCCGACGCGCACGAACGGGAAGAAGTAGCCTGCAATCAGCGTGGTGATCTCCGCACTCGTGAAGGTGAGCACGGCAGCCTCAGCGCAACAGCCCGGGAATGCTCTCGAAGAGCTCGCGCGTGTACGCGACGATCAGCTTCAGCATCCAGGGCCCGGCGAGCATCAGCGCCGCGGCCATCGCGATCAGCTTGGGAATGAACGACAGCGTCATCTCGTTCACCTGGGTCGCCGCCTGGAAGATGCCGACCAGCAGGCCCACGGCGAGCGCGGTGAGGAGAAGCGGCGCGGCGAGCAGCAGCGTCACTTCGAGCGCGTGGCGGCCCACCGCGAGCACTTCCTCGGGCGTCACCGGAAGAAGCTCGCGGCAAGCGTGCCCATCACGAGCGACCAGCCGTCGACCAGCACGAACAGCATCAGTTTGAACGGCAGCGAGATCAGCACCGGCGAGAGCATCATCATGCCCATCGACATCAGCACGCTCGCGACGACGAGATCGATGATCACGAACGGAATGAAGATCAGGAAGCCGATCATGAAGGCGGTCTTCAGCTCGCTCGTCACGAAGGAAGGCACGAGGATCGAGAACGGCACGTCCTCCGGCGTCGCGTAGCCCTGGCCGCCGGAGATCCTGACGAAGGTGGCGATGTCGCTCTCGCGCGTCTGCGCGAGCATGAACTGCTTGAGCGGCCCGCCGGCCTTCTCGATCGCCGCCGCCATTTCGAGGCTGCCGGACATGTAGGGCTGGAGCGCCTCGACATTGATCCGGTCGAACACCGGCGCCATCACGAAGAGCGTCAGGAAGAGCGACAAGCCGACGATGACCTGATTGGGCGGCGACTGTCCGGCGCCGATCGCCTGGCGCAGGATTCCGAGCACGATCACGATGCGCGTGAACGAGGTCATCATGAGGAAGATCGCCGGCAGAAACGTGATCGCCGTCATCAGCGCGAGCACCTGCAGCGACAGCGTCCAGGTTTCGCCGCCGCCCGGCGCCGGTGTGACCGTCACGGCGGGCAGCCCGACGGCCGCCGACACTGCGCCCGGCATCACTACCACGAACAACGCCAGAGCGAGTTTCATCGCGACAGGCCCAGATTGCGGCGCAGGAGCGCGCGGAAGTCGAGCGCCGGCGCCGGGGTAGGGCCAACGGCCCCGTCCGTATCGCCCGCGTTCGCAAAGGCGGTGGCCGGCACGACCTGCAGCAGGCGCACCGCACCCGGCGCGACCCCGAGCAGCAGCCGCTCGCCACCGCAGGCAATCAGCACCACCCGTTCCTTCTGGCCGACGGCGAGGTCATCGACGATCGCGAGCACGCGGCCCTGCGTGTGGCCGAAACCGCGCAGCCGCTTCACGCACCACGCGCAGGCGAAGATCGCGAGCAGGACGAGGACGAGCGCGAGCGTCACTTCGCCTGCGCCGGCGAGGCTCGACGTCGACGTGGCTGCGGCGGTCGCGGGCGCGGCGAAAGGGGCGGCGAGGCTCATTTCAGCTTGCGGATCCGCTCGGCGGGGCTGATCACGTCGGTCAGGCGGATGCCGAACTTCTCGTTCACGACGACCACTTCACCGTGGGCGATCAGCGTGCCGTTGACGAACACGTCGAGCGGTTCGCCCGCCGCGCGCTCGAGTTCGACCACCGATCCCTGGTTCAGCTGCAGCAGGTTCCTGATCGGAATGCGCGTGCGGCCGACTTCCATCGACAACGTGACCGGGACGTCGAGGATGACGTCGAGGTTCACTTCGCGGGCGCCGCCGGATTCGTCGTTCAGTTTCTCGAATTCGGCTGCCTGCGCAGCCTCCGTCAGCAGAGCGTTCATGGCGTTCCTTTGGGATTGCGAAAGCCGCGGACGCGCTGCTCGACCTTGACGGCCTGCTGTCCGCGGGAAACGCCGAAGCTGCCGCGAAAGAGCGGCACGTCTTCGGCAAAGACGGTGGCTTGCCCCGTGAAGTCACAGGGAATCACGTCGCCCGGTGCGAGGTTCACGAGTCCGGCCAGCGAGAGTTGCGCGCGGCCGAGCACCGTGGTGATCCGGACCTCGGCCTCCTCGATCTCCTCGCGCAAGGTGTGCAGCCAGCGCTCGTCGTGCTCGAGATCGCTCTGCACGCCGGAATCGAGCACGTCGCGCAGCGGCTCGATCATCGAGTACGGCAGCGTGACGTGCAGTTCGCCACCACCGCCGTCAAGTTCGATGCGGAACGAGCTGATCACGACGATTTCCGTCGGGCTCACGATGTTGGCGAAATGCGGGTTCAGCTCCGATGAGAGGTACTCGATCTCGATCGGCGCGACATGCGACCACGCCTCCTGCAGATTGGCGAACACGCCCTTCAGCAGCATGTGGATCACGCGCGACTCGGTCGCCGTGAAGTCCCGGCCCTCGATTGTCGCGCGCCGGCCGCTGCCGCCGAAGAAGTGGTCGACCATCGCGAACACGAGTGTCGGGCCGAGCACGATCAGACCGGTGCCCCGCAACGGCGATACCCGTACGAGGTTCAAACTTGTGGGCGGATGCAGCGTCTGCACGTACTCGCCGAATTTTTTCATCTGCACCGGCTCCACGTGGATATCGGGGGTACGGCGCAGCATGTTGTAGATGCTCGCGCGAAAAAGTCGCGCGAAGCGTTCGTTGATCATCTCGAGCGTGGGCATGCGCCCCCGCACGATGCGCATTTCGTTCCCGAAGTCGTAAGGCTGCGCCTCGCCCGGCGGCGTGGTGGCATCAGTCATCACGGCACCGCTTTCGACGCCGCTCAATAGCGCATCGACCTCTTCCCGCTCAAGCACCTGCCCGGCTGTCATGGAGCGACCCCTATTGCATCACGAAGCTGGTGAAGTAGACGGCTTCGATTTTTTTGGGCTCACCGCCCTCTCGCGCCGCGACAGCGCGCACCGCCGCGAGCGCCCGTGCACGCAACTGCTCTTTGCCTTGCGCCGTGGCGAGCGCCGTGTATTGCTGGTTCGAAAGGAGCAGCAGCAGGTCGTTGCGGATCACGGGGTCGTGTTTTTTCAGGTATTCCACGGTCAGCGGATCGCGAGTCATGACTTCGATCGTCACCTGCAGGAAGCGCACGAGCTGCTCCGCTTCGAAATTCACGACGAAAGCCGGATCGAGCTTGTAGAAAAGCGCCTGCGCAGGTTTCGGCTTTTCAGCCGGAGCCGCCGGACTGCGCTTCATGTAGAACAACGCGCCGCCCGCCCCGATGGCAGCGACGACGACAACGATCAAGACCCAGAGAAGCGTCTTCGACTTCTTCTTCGGCGCTTCGGTGGCTGGGGCAGCGGCTTCGGCTTCGGCCATGCTTGGATCCTCGACGCGGACATTCGCGCCTGATCCGTCGTGCAAGGCCAATGCCAGCCTCGCCTATTTGCTGCTAACTGATTGAATTTGGAATATTTTCGCGAGAATCGCGACTGTGACGCCGCGCACATGCCGCGCCCGCGACAAAGTTTTGACGGCGCCCGCGAAGGCGCTACGCGTAGGTGTCGACGAGGCCCACGGGCAGGCGCACGCCGACCTCGCGGGCCGGCTCGGCGTCCTCGCCCGCCGCTCGCAGCAGCCGCGCCTGAGGCGAGCGCTCATGACGTGGCGCGTGCTCCGACACGTTCGCGCCCGCCAGCGTGAGACCCTGGGCGGCGAGCAGCTCGCGCAGCTTCGGCAGCGCCTGCTCGAGCGCCGCGCGCGTGTCCGCATGGCTTGCGGCGAAGGACACGATGGCGTCGCCGTCGCGCACCGAGACCTGCACGTCGAGGGGTCCCAGGTGCTCGGGCGACAGCCGGATCGAAGCGGACTGCAGGTCCTCGCGCGCGATCCAGGCGATGCGCCCTGCCAGTTCGTCGGACCAGCCCGGCGATCCGACCTGCGCCTGAACGGGCGCCATGTGCTTCGGTGTCGATTCGTGCGCGGGGAATCGTGACGTCGAGGGCGTATCGATGCTGTTCGGCACCCAGCTCAACGCATCCTTCAGCGGCATCGCGTCGAGGATGACCGCGGCGCGCTCGGGGCCGGCCGCCCGCGCGTCCGACGTCGACTCCGGCAACAGGAGGTCGCGCAACACTTCCTCGAGACCTTCTGCAGCCGTCGTTGCCGATTCCGCGCGACCGGCGACGGCCACGCCCCGGGTGCTGCCCGTCGCCGACGTCAACGCCTTGTGCACCGGTGCTGGCGCCGTGGTCGCCGTCACGGCCGCCTGTGCGCCCACCAGCCCCGCGAGCCACAGCGCCACGGCTTCGGGGGGCAGCTCATCGATGTCGGCGGCTTCGCCTTCATCGGGTATTGCCGCTCCGATCAGGCTCGCGAAGCTCACGTCGAGACCCGGCCCGGTGTCGAGCAACAGGCTGGATACAGCGGTCGGTGCCACCGGGGTCGCCGGCATCGTCGGCATGGCGGGAGTCGTCATCGGCATCATCCTCGTTGGGCTCGGGCGCGCGCCATCTGCAGCGCACGCTCGTCGATGTCAGTCTGTTCGCGCCGCTCGGTGGCGGCGCGTTCCTCGGCCTGCCATCGCCCGACCACGTGATCGACCGCCTTCGCGCGCTGCGCGGCGAGCCGCAAGGCATCGCGCGCAGCCTCCTGTTCCGTGTTCGCCTGCGCCACGACGCGACCCTGCGCGCGCAGCGCTTCGCCGAGCCGGGCGAGGAAGGCGCGAAAATCCCGCAGGTCGGGCGCGCTGATGCCCGCGGCGATGCGGTCCTTGAGTCCAGCGGCGTAGCTGGCCTCATAGGCCACGAGTTCATCGCGACGCCGCTGCGCCGCACGCACACGCTCTGCCGCCGCCGCGAGGCGCGTGGCGCACTCGCGCTCATCGTGTTCGACGACCTGCACGACCGGCTGCATCCGCTTCGAACGCGTCATGCCACACCCGGCGAGGCGAGCACGTCGGCGAGCGACGCGAGGCTGTCCGTGAGGCCGGCTCGCTCACGCATGTGCTGCTGCAGGAAGCGCTGCATCTGCGGCCAGCGCGCGAGCGCGGCGTCGACGCGCGGGTCGCTGCCGGCGCGATAGGCGCCGATCGCGATGAGGTCGCGGTGCTGCATGTACGTCGAAAGCAACTGGCGGAACTGGCGCGCCGACTCGAAATGGCTGTCCGGCACGATGTCGTGCATCGCGCGGCTGACCGACGCCTCGACGTCGATCGCAGGATACTGGCCGGCCTCCGCGAGGCGCCGCGAGAGCACGAAATGCCCGTCGAGGATCGCGCGGGCGCTGTCGGCGATCGGATCGTTCTGGTCGTCGCCTTCCACCAGCACGGTATAGAACGCCGTGATCGACCCGCCCTTCTGCGCACCATTGCCTGCGCGCTCGACGAGTTGCGGCAAGCGTGCGAACACCGAGGGCGGGTAGCCCTTGGTCGCCGGCGCTTCACCGATCGCGAGGCCGATTTCGCGCTGCGCCTGGGCGAAGCGCGTCAGCGAATCCATCAGCAGCAGCACGCTCGCGCCCTGGTCACGAAAGTATTCGGCGACCGCCGTCGCAAGCCACGCGCCGTGCAGGCGCATGAGCGGCGACTGGTCGGCCGGCACGGCGACGACGACGGCGCGGCGGCGCCCCTCCTCGCCGAGGATGCGCTCGATGAATTCCTTCACCTCGCGTCCGCGCTCACCGACGAGGCCAACGACAATCACGTCGGCGGCGGTGTAGCGCGCCATCATCCCGAGCAGCACGCTCTTGCCGACGCCGCTGCCCGCGAACAGCCCGACACGTTGGCCGCGACCGACGGTGAGCAGCGAGTTGATGGCACGAACGCCCACGTCGAGCGGCTCCGCAATCGGTGCGCGCACGAGCGGATTGATCGGCTCGCCACCCATCAGCTTCACGGGGACTTCGCAGTCGAGCGAACCGAGGCCGTCGAGCGGCCTGCCCGCACCGTCGATCACGCGCCCGAGCAACTGCGCTCCCACGCGCACGGTCTGCTGTCCGTAGCGCGGCACGACGCGTGCGTTCGGCGACAGGCCGTGCGCGTCGGCGGTCGGCATCAGAAAGAGGCGTTCGCCCGAGAACCCGACCACTTCGGCTTCGACACGGCCGCCCGCGGATGAAAGCACATCGCAGCGATCGCCCACCGCGGCTTCGCAGCCCGCGGCCTCGAGCGTCAGCCCGACCACGCGCGTGAGCCTGCCCTCGACCGGCGGAGGAGGCAGCAGCTCGGCGCGACGCTGATAGCGCGTGAGCCCCTGACGCCAGAGCGCCTGACGCTCCTTGAGCGCGCTCACGGCGCACCCCGCTCATCGTCGCCCCGCTCCTCGCCCAGTACCGCGACGAGGGCGGCATTGACGCGCGCTTCGAGGCGCGCGTCGATCTGTGAATTCCCGGCCGTCACGCGGCAGCCGCCGCGCGCCATCACGGGATCCTCGACGACGCTCCATGCCTGCTCGGTCGTCGGCGCGGAGAGCTTCGCGCGCACGAGTGCCGCGTCTTCCGGGTGCAGGTGCACGCGCACGTCGCGCGCGGCCGCGGGCAGCAAGGACACCGCCTGCCGCAAGATGCCGATGACCTGCGCGGGATCGATCCGCAGCTCACGCCGCACGAGATGCCGCGCGACCGTGAGCGACAACTGGGCGAGCTGGCTTTCGACCTCCGCGTCGAGCTCCAGGAGCGGCCTTGCCAGCGCGGCGAGCAGGCTGTCGAAGTGTGCAATGCGCTGATCGAGCGCGTCGTGGCGCCGCTTCGCCTCCGTCGCCGCTGCCGCGAGCCCGTCGGCGTGGCCCTTGGCGTGGCCCTCTTCCCACGCGGCGCGAGCGATCCCGTCGAGCTCCGCCGCCGTGATCTTCTCGCGACGCTCGCCGGCGAGTCGCCCCTGCACGCTGGGCAGCGCCCACAGGGCTGCCTCAGACATAGGCTTCGCCACCCTTGCCGCCGATCGAGATGGTGCCGGCGTCGGAGAGGCGCTTGGCGATCGCCAGGATCTCCTTCTGCGCCGCCTCGACCTCGCTCACGCGCACGGGCCCCTTCGACTCCATGTCGTCCTTCATCATCTCGGCCGCGCGCTGCGACATGTTCTTGAACACTTTGTCCTTCAGCTCCTGCTCGCAGGCCTTCAGCGCGAGCAGCAGTCGGTCGCCGGGCACCTGGCGCAGCAGTTCCTGCATACCGCGATCGTCGATTGCAGTAAGGTCGTCGAACGTGAAGATGAGGCTCTGGATTTTCGCACCGAGCGCCTCGTCGATCTGGCAGATCTGCTCCATGATCACGGTTTCCTGGCTCAGCTCGAGATTGTTGATGATGTCCGCGGACACTTTCGGCCCTCCGAACACCGATGCCTTTGAGGAAGCGTTACCGGCGAACTGCTTCTCCATGACTTGATCGAGCTCATCCAGCGCCGACGGCTGGATGCCGTCGAGCGTCGCGATGCGCATCAGGATGTCCGGGCGCGCACGTTCCGGCAACTGCGCGAGCACGACGGCGGCGTGGTCGGCGTCGAGGTAGGCGAGAACGATCGCGACGATCTGCGGGTGTTCGTTACGCATCATCTCCGCGACGGCACGCGAATCCATCCATTTCATCGCCTCAAGCCCGCGGCTGGAACGGCCGCCGAGAATGCGTTCCATGACGCTCGCCGCGCGATCGTCGCCGAGCGCGGAAACCATCACCTTGCGCAGGTACTCGTCCGTTCCGACGCCGAGGGATGTCTGGCTTTCCACGGAAGTCGCAAAGTGCTCGAGGACGCCCGACACTTCCTCGCGCGTCACGCCGTCGAGGGCCGCCATCGCGCTGCCGACCCGCTGCACATCCCGTGCGCTCATGTGTTTCAAGACCTCAGCCGCCTCCTGCTCACCCAGCGTCAGGAGGAGGATCGCGGCCTGGTCAATGCCGCTGCGAGGCGATGCTGCCTTGTCATTCATCTTTTCCCACCCAGGTCTTGACGACCCGCGCGACGCGCTTCGGGTCCTGTGTCACGAGCGATCGCGCCTGCGCGATCTGCTGTTCATACGCAATGGCGGCCGCCTGGCCCGAGGGTCGCAGCGCCACCTCCGACTCCACCGCCTCCGGCGAACGAGCGGCCGGCAGCGCAGGCGCCGGCGCGGCGGCAAGCCGCAGCGGGCTCGAGAGACTCCTGACGAGCGGGCGCACGATCGAGAGCAGCAACACGATCACGATGGCGGCGCCACCGAGGACTTTCGCGAGTTCGCGAAACCAGGGCTGCTGCCAGATCGGCAGCGGATCGAGCTCAGCGATCGGCTCGCCAGCCTCGCCCGTGAACGAGGCATTGACGACATTGACGCTGTCGCCGCGCGACTCGTCGAACCCGACCGCGTCCTTGACGAGCGCCGTGACGCGCGTGAGCTGCTCGGCGCTGAGTGGCTGCTCGGCGCTCTTGCCATCTTTCTGAGGCACCACGATGTCATCCACTAGCACCGCGACCGTGAGGCGCTTCAGGCGCCCGGCCGGCTGGCGCGTGTAGGCCACCGTGCGATCGATTTCGTAGTTGCGCGTCGCCTGCTTCGAAGTGTTGTCGGGCGTCGGGGCCGCTGCGGCGGCATCGGCATTGGTGCCCGGCGCCGCGGCGCCCTGGCCCGGCGGGAGCGCCGTGCCGGGAATCGGCGGCTGATTCGACAGCGCGCCCGGCACGCCGTTCGGGCCGGCGCCGTTGCGCGAGGATTCTTCGGCCAGTTGTTCGCTGCGCACGACCTGGCTGTCAGGACGATACTGCTCGCGCGCCTCCTCCGTGACCGACATGTCGACGGCGGCGACGACCTGCGCCCGCACCCGGCCTTCGCCGACGATCGGCGCGAGCAGCGCTTCGATGCGCTGCGTGTACTCCGATTCCAGGCGGCGCGCAAACTCGAACTGCTTTTCGCGCGCGGCGAGATCGCCGTCACTTTCAGGCTGCGACAGCAGGCGCCCCGACTGGTCGACCACCGTCACGTCCTGTGCCTTGAGCTCCGGTATGCTCGAGGCGACGAGATTCACGATCGCGGTGACTTGTTCCGATTCGAGCCGACGACCGGGCTTCAGCTGCACGAACACCGACGCGGTGGCGCTGCGGCGATCACGCACGAACGCCGACGGTCGGGACGCGGCAATGTGCACGCGCGCCGCGGCGACCGGCTGCAGGCTCGAGATCGTGCGCGCGAGCTCCGTTTCGAGCGCGTGCTGGTAGCGCGCGCCCTCCATGAACTGGCTCACGCCGAAGCCGGACTCCTTCGCCATGGCGTTGAAACCGTCGGACGACTGCAGCACGCCCTGCGCCGCCAGCGCGAGCCGTGCGTCGTTCAGCTTCTCGGCCGGCACGCTCACCGTGCCGCGTTCAACGTCGGCCTTGTGCTTGATCGCGGCCGCCTGCAGCGTCTGCTGCACTTCGACGAGATCGTTCGCGGCGAGCCCCGAATACAGCAGGCTGTAGCTCGGTCCGCGCGCCCAGAACACGATCCCGAGACCCGCGGCCACGGCCGCGGCAATGCCGACCAGCACCAACAGGGGCCGGAGCCCCGTCGCAATGCGGGCATAGGCGGGTAGCTGCTCGACCTCGGCGCTCATGCATCACTCCTGTAGATAGACATGCCGATCAGATCGGCATGTTCATGATTTCCTGATAGACGCTCACGAGGCGGTTGCGCACCTCGGTGGCGGCGCGAAACGCGACGCTCGCCTTCTGCATCTCGAGCATCACCTGCGGCAACTCGACGCCCGGCACGCCCTTCTGGAACGCCGTCGCGAGCTGCGCGGCGCTCTGCTGGGCCGCGTTCACCTCACTGATGCCGCGCTTCATCATCGCGGCGAAACTGCCTTCGACGCCCTGGGCGCGGCCCGCGAGGCCGACGCTGCCCGCGGCGTCAGCCTGCGGCGCCTGTGGCCGCTTCACCTGAGACGAGATCGTGCGGATCTGCGCGAGGACCCGATCGATTTCCATCTGGCTCATGCGCAGGCCACCGCAAGATCGACGCCCGACGCGCGCAGCTGCGCAAGCTTGTAACGCAGCGCGCGCGGGCTGATGCCGAGGCGCTCGGCCGCCACCCGGCGACTGCCCTGACCGTCGCGCAGCGCTTCGAGGATCAGTTCGCGTTCGGCGGACGCCAGCGCAGTCGACAGCTGGCCCCTGGCGATGGGCGCGGGAGCAGGCGCGGCGTCCTCATCCATTTCAAAGCGGATGTGCGGCGCCCGGATCACTTCGTCCTCGAGCAGGATCAGCGCGCGTTGCATCACGTTGTCGAGCTCGCGCACGTTGCCGGGCCAGCCGTGGGTCAGCAGGCGGTGCGCCGCTTCCGCGGACACGGCGGGAATGCGCCGGCCGGGCGCGCAGCGCGCCGCCAGCAGGTGCATCGCGAGCGGCAGAATGTCATCACGGCGCTCGCGCAGTGGCGCGAGCACCATCGGGAACACGTTGAGCCGATAGTAGAGGTCTTCGCGAAAGCGCGCGGCCGTCACTTCGGCGCGCAACCGGCGGTTGGTGGTCGCGAGCACGCGCACGTCGAGCGCGAGCGGCGAGCGGCCGCCGATGCGTTCCACCTCGCGCTCCTGCAACACGCGCAGCAGCTTCGCCTGCAGGCCGAGGGGCATTTCCGAGATCTCGTCGAGGAGCAGCGTGCCGCCCTGCGCCTGCTCGAACTTGCCGGGGTGCGCGGCGTGTGCGCCGGTGAAGGCGCCCTTCTCATGGCCGAAGAGCACGGCCTCGAGCATGTTCTCCGGGATCGCGGCACAGTTGATCGCCACGAACGGCTGCCGTGAGCGGGGCGACAAGTGGTGGATGTGACGCGCGAGCACTTCCTTGCCCGTGCCGGACTCGCCTGCGATCAGCACCGTGCAGTCACTCATCGCGACGCGGGCCGCGAGTTCGAGCGCCTCGCGGGACGCCTGCGAACTGGCCACCGGCTCGGCATATGCGCGCGTTGTCACTCGGTTGAACCTCTCTCACTCCCGGCACTGCACCGGTCGGGAGTGATGGAGCAAGTTCCGTGCCGGGGCAAAAACCGGCCGGGTTACGTGACGCGTGTCACAGACTCGCGCCGCAGGCGGCGATGGGCGTCAAGACTCCGCCGCATTCGGGCGCCTCATCGAGCTTGCGCAGCTTCTCGACCAGCGTCGTGCGACGCAGGCCCAGCAGGCGCGCCGCGTGCGCGACGGTTCCACCCGAACGCTCGAGGGCTTGCTGGACGAGCGTGCGCTCGATCGCATCGAGGTACCGGCGCAGGTCGATGCCTTCGGGAGGCAGGTCGGTGAGCACGGTGTGGGCGGTCGGGGCTTCGAGCACGTGAAGCACTTCGGCGTCGGACAGCGACGCCTCATCGTCGATCACCGGCGGCGGATCGGCGATCCCGGGGCGATAACGGGCCGGCAGATCGGGGGCGTCGAGGGTGCGCCCCCCGTGCAGGATCGAAAGGCGCTCGATCAGGTTCGCAAGTTCGCGCACGTTGCCCGGCCAGGGATGGCCCGACAACGACTTGAGCGCGCCCGCCGTGAAGGCGATGCGCTCGCGGCCTTCGCGGGCGTTTGCCGCGACGAAGTCCTCGATCAGCGCAGGAAGGTCGGCGAGGCGCTCGCGCAGCGCGGGCATTTCGATCGGGAAAACATTGAGCCGGTAAAAGAGGTCCTGACGGAACGCGCCGCGCGCGATCGACTCTTCGAGGTCGCGATGGGTCGCAGCGACGATGCGGACGTTGCAGCGGATCGGCTTGTGGTTGCCGACCCGCTCGAAGATGCGTTCCTGCAGCACGCGGAGCAGTTTCACCTGCATCGGCAAGCTCATGTCCCCGATTTCGTCGAGGAACAGCGTTCCGCCCTCGGCAATCTCGAAGCGTCCGAGCCGGGTCGAGATCGCGCCGGTGAAGGCGCCCTTCTCGTGCCCGAACAGTTCGCTTTCAAGGAGATCCGCGGGTATGGCGCCGCAGTTGATGGCGACGAACGGCTGGTGGCGTCGCGGGCTCGAATCGTGAATGGCACGCGCCACCACTTCCTTGCCGGTCCCCGACTCCCCAAGGATCAATACGCTCGAATCGTGGGCCGCCACGCTGCGGACGAGCCGCGTAACTTCCTGCACCGCCGGCGATTTGCCGGTGGGCAGCTTCAAACTGACAGTCACATCCCTGTGAATGTCTCCTGGTGCGAGTGACATTCACGTAACCTCGTTCTTGTTGTGCGCCATTTTCGTGGCGCCAACGAGGTTTCGGTGTGACCGCCCTCTCCCGCCGGCCCGTCGCCGGCGGCACTGCGTCGCATTATGGCGACTTACCGGCGCTCGCGGGTCCCCGCAACCTGCCGTCGATGCCGCTGGAACGCGAGTTTCTCGATCAGATCCTCAACCGGCTTGCCGACCGGCTCGAAGCGCACCTTGACGCGCCGGTCGATGCCGACCGACACGATGCGACCGTAGAGGCGTAGCGGATCAACGAGGGCTTCGCGCAGCCAGATCTCGAGTTGCCCCGACTCGCCGGCACGCACCTGCCCTTCCTGCGCGCGCCAGATGGCGCCGTGCACGTTGAAACGCATCGGGATCGCGGCCGGGCGCGGCTGCGACCCGGCGAGGATCTGCCCGACGAGGTCGAGCAGCAGGTTTACCTTGAATTCGAGGCGCATCAAATCCGCCGAATGCGGCGAATTCTCGTCCGATTTCTCACTCGGGCCATGGTCCTCGAGTGCAACGAGCGCCTGCAACAGGCGCAGGTTGTGTTCGAGCTGCGCGCTGGCGCGGTCCGGATCGACCGGCGCCGCGAGCGCGCTCCAGCGCAGCGGAACGACGTCGATGTACGCCAGTTCCTCGTCGAGAACGATGGTCGAGATACCGTCTTCCATCACGGATTCCGTCGCGCCGCGCGCGCTTCGGGCGGCATCAGCACCCAGGCGCCGCGGATTTCGGTCAGCAGGCGCACCACCTCGTCGAGCACTTCGACGCGGTCTTCCACGTTGGCCTTCACGAGCTGGCGCACCATGTAGTCGTAGAGACTGTCGAGGTTCACCGCGAGCTCGCCGCCCGCCCCGAAGTCGAGGCTCGCCCGCAGTTCGTGCAGGATGTCGATCGAGCGCTGGATCAGCGCGCATTTCTCCGCGGTCCGGCCGTTCGCGAGATTGCCCTTGGCGGCCGAGATGCGCTCGAGCGCGCCGTCCATCAGCATCAGCGTAAGCCGGTGCGGATCGGCAGCCGCGACCCCGCCGTGCGTGGCCACACTGCGATAGGTTGCGAGGCGATTGGCGTTCCGGTACGTCATGCGATGCTGTAACGGCGCAGGGGCGGCATTCTTGAGCGTTTCGCTGCGGCTACGGGCTCTGGCGAATCACCTCGCCGGTGGTGAGGTCGCGCACGATCACGACGATCGTCCCGTCCTCCCGGCGGAACTCGAGGCTGCGGCTCACGCTGCGCAAGAAGCCGTCGAGCGGCGCCACGGCGCTGCGCACGCGCATGATGCCGGTGGGAAATTCGTCGTCGCGCTCCTCTTGCATCAGTCCCTCTTCGTCAGGTTCGCGAGCGAATCGAGCTGCGTGTCAAGATAGGACGATGTCGTATCGAGCGTCGAGAGCAGCATGTCGAGCGTCGTGAACTGCTGGATGTAGCGGCGCAGCTGCACCTGCATGCGCGCATCGACGGCGTCCTGCCGGTCGTCGAGGCGCTCCTGCTGTTCGACGAGCGCCTCGGTGCGAACCGCGATGCCGCCGCTCGATGCCAGCGCGCTGTCGAGGGTGTTCTGGAGGCGATAGCCGACGCCGCCCGTCTTGCCGAAAAGCTGCGCCACGCCGTCGAAGTCACCGCCGATCGACGCCGTCAACTTCGCATCGTCGATCACGAGATTGCCGTCGAAGCCGCGCGTGATGCCGATCGCCGCGAGCGAGGTATGGTTGCCCACGAGCCCCGGCACGGCATCGGTCAGGCCGCGACTCAGGCGCGACTCGAGGCCGAGCAGCATCGAATCGCCGAGCAATGGACCGCCCTGTCCGGTGGCCGCGTTGTAGCTTCGCAAGCCGGCGAGCGCCGTCTGCATCGCGTTGTAGGTGGTCACGAACGCGTCGATGCGCTTGCGGACCGTCTCGGTGTCGTTCGCGATCGTGAGGGTATGAGTGCCGACGTCGCCCGCGACGAGCGTCAGCGTGACGCCGTCGATGGCGTTCGAAATCGTGTTCGTCGCGCCCGTCTGCTCGAAGCCCGCCACGTGCACGATCGAATTCTGGGCCGCAGCGAGCTGTGTGTACGTGCCGGGTGCAGCGTTCGCGTAGGCAAGGGTGCCGAGATTGCCTGTCGCGTTTGCGACCGATACCGTGAGCGCGTTCGCCGCGCCGGTCTCGCGCGCCGACAGCACGAGGCGCGCGCCGGCCGAACTCTGCACGATCGTTGCGTTGACACCCGTGTTGTCGCGGGCGTTGTTGACGGCATTGCGCAGGTCCGCGAGCGTCGCGTCCGCCGCGACGTCGATCGAGAAAGACTTGCCGCCCACCGCCAACGTCACGGTACCGCTGCCCACGAGGGTGTCGCTGCCGCCGGCCCAGGCGCCGGAAGCGATCTGGTGGGCGGTCGCGAGCTGCCGCACCTCGACTGCATAGGTTCCTGCCACCGCTTGGGCGGTGGCGGTCGCCGTGAAGACTTCCGGCTCGCTGCTCTTTGCGGTGCGAACCTGGAAATCCGCGAGCATCGACACACTGTCGACCGCCGCCTGGAAAGTCGCGAGCGCACCTTTCACCGCTCCGAGCGCCGACAGCGTCGTCTTGACACCGGCCGTTTCGCGCTTGATCTGCGCGTCGTAGGGTGCGCGCTCCGCCGCGACGAGTTGCGAAGCGAGCGTCTGCACGTCGAGCTTCGAGCCGCCGGAAATGCTGCTTGCCGATGTCGCCATGCGTTAGAACTCCGGGGAAGCACAACGGCCGAACGGTGGGCGCCTTTCGGTGCCCACCGCCCGGCTCGATCGAACGAGACCGCGATCGGTCATGCCGTTCTCATCTCACCATCAGTTCTGCAGGAGCGACAACACGCTCTGCGGGGAGCTGTTGGCCTGCGACACCATCGCCGTGCCGGCCTGCTGCAGGATCTGCGCGCGGGTCAGCTGGGCCGTTTCCGCCGCATAGTCCGTGTCGAGGATGCGGCCGCGCGACGCGGACAGGTTCTCGGACACCGCCTGCAAGCTGTTGATGACCGACTGGAAGCGGTTCTGGATGGCGCCGAGCGTGCTGCGCAGGTTGCTGACCGAGGTCAGCGCCGAATCGACGCTCTGGATCGCGCGGTTCGCGCCCGTCGTGGACAGCACGTTCTGCGCGTTCAGCGAACCGCCGAGTGCGGCCGTCGCGTTGCCCAACGCGGTACCACCGGCACCGGCAATCGTGATCGCCTGGCCCGCCGAGATCACGAGGTGATTCGTCGAGTCGATCGACGCGTTCGCGCCGGACACGTTGCTGTTGACCGCGTTCACGAGGTCCTGGGCCGTGGCGTAGGTGCCGGCCAGGCTCACCGCCGTGCCCGTACCGACCGTCACGTCGAACTGCGCGAGCGTGTACGGCGCCGCCGTACCCGCCACCGCCGCTGTACCGGCGGTCGCTGCGCCGAAGGTGATGCCGGTCAGGTTGGTCACCGCCATCGCGTCGGCACCCGCCGTCGTGGCGGTGAGGGTCAAGCCGCCGCCGCTCACGGCGACCTGGTAACCCATGCTGGCGCCCGTCATCGCGCCGTTGAGGGCCGTCGCCAACTGCGCCAGCGTGCGGCCACCCGCGGCAGCGGCGCTGACGTTGACGCCATTGATGTCGAAGCTGACCGCAGCCGCTGGGTCCGCCACGGTGCCCGCGGCGACACTGCCCGCCGTGGCAGCCGTGCCGCCGGCGGTGAACAGCGTGGAGAGGTCCACTGTGCCGGTCGAGGTCGCGACCTGGCCGATCCGGGTCGCCTGCACGCTCGAGCTGAGCGCCAAGGTGATGGTCTCGCCGACGTTCGCACCGACCTGGAAGGTGGCGCCGCCGAAGGAGCCGTCCAGCACCTTGCGGCCGTTGAACGAAGTCTGGTTCGCAATGCGCTCGATCTCGGCGATGCGCTGCTGCACTTCCTGGTCGAGGGCGATGCGGTCGCTGTTGCTGTTCGTGGCGTTCGCCGACTGCACCGCGAGTTCGCGGATGCGCTGCAGGTTGTTCGTGACTTCCTGCAGGGCGCCTTCAGTCGTCTGCGCGAGCGAGATGCCGTCGTTCGCGTTGCGGACGGCCTGGTTCAGTCCGTTGATCTGCGACGTCATGCGATCCGAGATCGCAAGGCCGGCGGCGTCGTCCTTGGCGCTGTTGATGCGCAGGCCCGAAGACAGACGCTGCAGCGACGTGGCGAGCTGGTTGCCCGAGGTCGTGAGGTTGCGCTGTGCGTTCAGCGACATCACGTTCGTGTTGATGACTAGTGCCATGACCCATTACTCCTGTAGTTGCCTGGCTTCGGGCACCCGCCCGGAGCGCGATTCGAGTACGACGTGCGGTGATTTGAACCGGTTGCCGTGACATGCCCTGTATCGGAGCCCGCCCGCGAACCTTGAGCGCGGGCCGCGTGATTGGCGCGCGTTGTGACGCGCTTCACAGATAGTCGAACAGCGACAGGCGCGAGAGCTGCGCGAAGGATTTCTGCGCCGCGGTCAGCGCCGTCTTTTCGAGCGCGAGCCGGCTGAGCGCCTCCACCATGTCGACGTCCCGCAGGTTCGACACCGCGGATTTCAGTTCGACCTCGAGGTTCTTGCGCGAATCGGTCACGTTGTCGATCACATTGAGGCGGGCGCCGACCTCCGACCGCACGTTGATCAGATGGTCCATGCTGCCGTCGATCTGCGTGAGCGCGACGGTGACGTCGGTGTTGAACTGCGCGCGCTCGGCATCGGTGCCGGTGGCGAGGCGCAGGGTCGAGGCCAGTTGGTCGAGCGTCGTGAAGACATCCTGCCGGCCGGCCTGCGCGATCGAAAAGCGGTCGTTGGCGACGGGCGCGCCCGTGATGGCGACCCGCGCTCCGTTGAAATCGATGCTCGCGCCGGAGGTGTACGCCCCCGTCGCCACCTGCACGTTCGCGGCGTCAAGGATTTCATAGTTCGCCGCGTCGATGAAACGCACGGTGTAACTGCCGCCCGTCCACGCGGAGGGATTCGTGACCGAGACCGGCGCGATCCAGCCCGTTCCGGTGTTGGCGGCGGCGGTATCGACCGTGAACGTGCCGTTGCCCTGCGCGATGTCCGCGAACACTTCGTAGCCGCTATGGCCGGCCTTGACGAACTGCGTCGGGCTCACCTGCACCTCGCGCACCGCCTGGTCACCCGCGTAAACCATGCCGGCCGCCGTGCGCACGAAGGGCTGCGAGCCCTCGCTGTTGCCCGCGAACAGATAGGCGCCGGAGGCATCCCGCCGGTTCGCGATCGCCTGCATTTCCTTCACGCGTTCGTCGAGTTCGGTCGCGATCGCCGCGCGCGATTTGTCATCGAGCGCCCCGCTGTTCGCCTGCAAGGTGAGGTCGCGCACGCGCCGCAGGACCTGGCCGGCATCGGCGAGCGCCTGCTCCTCGACGGAGAGGCGCGTCTGCACGGCATTCGTGTTGCGATCGAACTGCGCGTGGGCGGATACCTGGTTTTCGAGCGCGAGAATTTGCCCGGCCGCCACCGGATCGTCGGCGGGCGTCAGCACGCGGCGGTTGGTCGACACCTGCATCTGAGTCTTCGCGATGCTCGACTGCTGGCGCAGCATCTGGTTCGTGAGCGCGAGATGTGATCCCATCGTCGAGGTACGCATCGCTACCTCCGGGTCGCGGCCAGCAACGAGTCGAACATCGACTGCGCGACCGAAATGAGCTGCGCGGCCGCCTGGTAGGCCTGCTGCAGCATGATCAGATTGGCCGCCTCCTCGTCGAGGTTCACGCCGGACACCGACTGCTGGGCAGCGATATCCTGGTCATGCACGACCGCGAACGCGTCGCGGTTCGATTGCGCCTGCGAAGTCTGCGAGCCGATTTTCGCGACCAGCTGGGTCGCGGCATCGGCGGCCGAGGTCGTGCCCCCGTCGAGTGACGGCGCATCGAGTGCGGCGAGCATCGCGAGGAGGTTGCTGTTGTCGCCTTTGCCCATCGCGTTGTCGGTGACGGTGAAGCGGTCGCCGACCGCCGGCGCGCCGTCGATCTGCAGGCTCCAGCCGTTCATCGCAATCGCGGCGCCCGGGGTGTACGTGAACGAGCCCGCGCCGTTCACCGAATAGGTCGATGCGGAGGTGAACTCGATCGTGACGGGGCTGCGCAGGTTCGCGTTCGTCGCGTCCGTGACGGTCGGCGCGGAAACCCTGCCGGATCCGGTATTGGCCCCGACGACCGCCGTGCGTACCGGCGATGCCGCGGCGATCGCAGCGGGATCGCCTATTTCGAGCTTGAGTCCGCTCACGAGATCTCGGGTCGGTTCGATGCGGAATTTGTCGCCCACGGCGGGCGTATTGCCGACCACGAAGGCCAGCCCGTCGGCGCTGAAAGGATCCGCTGGCGAGCCCGACCCCGACAGCGCCACGTTGGCGCCTGTCGTCGTGTTGCGCAGTTGCCAGGTCCCGGTGAACTCGAGCACGTAATCGTTGCCGGTCAGCGCACCCGCGTTCGTGATCGTCGTGGCGACGGTCGCGTTGCCGCCATTGCCCGCTGCCGCCAGCACCGTCGGGCTGCCGATCGAGAAGAAATCCGTACCCATCGCGCCGGACAGAGTCAGGCCCTGCCGATGCTGGCCGTTGACAACCGCGACGACACCCGCCGCGACCTTGCCGAGCGCATCGCGCGCCGGTTCGAGGATCTGCGCGCGGTATTCGAGCAGGCCGCCCAGGCTGCCGCCGCTCAGCTGCGACGACACGTCGATCGTCGCGCCGTTCGCCGTGATCGCCACGTTGAGTTTCGTCGGATCAAACGGATCGGCCGCGACCGTGAGCGCCGTCGCCGTATTGCCGACGACCAGCGGCTGGCCGGTGCCCATATAGACGTTCGCAGCGCCGTCGTCCTGCGCGACGACCGAGACATCGACGAAAGTCGAGAGCTGGTCGACCAGCTTGTCGCGCTGGTCGAGCAGGTCATTCGGCGGCTGGCCGGTGCGGCCGTAGGCGTCACGGATCTGCGTGTTGAGTTTCGCGATGCCGTCCGCGAGCTTGGAGACCTCGGCGGCGCCGGCTTGCAACCGCGAGTTGATCTCGGCGCCGAAGACGCGCATGCGGCTGTCGTAGCCCGCGAGCTTGTCGGCGAAAATATCCGCCTTCGACAGCAGCACCTGCCGCGACGTCACGGACGACGGATCGTTCGCGACTTCCTGGAATGCGTTGACGAGGTCCTGGAGCGCCGTGGCGAGACCCGACGAAGAGTCGCCGAGCACGTTGTCGAGGCGCTCGGCCTCGGTGGCCATCGTGTCGTAGCGCGCGAGGCTGCTCGCGCTCGAACGCACCTGGGTCGCGAGAAAACTGTCGTAGACGCGGGCAATCGTCGTGACCTGCACGCCCGAGCCGATCCAGCCGCTACCGTAGGCCTGGGCCGGCCGGGTCGAAAGTTCCACGCGCTGGCGGCTATAGCCCGCCGTCGCCGCGTTGGCGATGTTTTGACTCGTCGTATCGAGCCCGCGCTGGAAAGCGAGCAGGCCCGAGACGGCGGTGGACATGACGTCTGCCATGGCGGATCAGGTCTCCAGTGGTCGGGATATCGGCGTAGCCGGTGTGAACTTGAGCACGTTTGCGACCTGCTCGAGCTTGGCCGCGTAGTCGGGATCGGTGGCGTACCCCCCCTGCTGCAGGGCCCGGGCGAACGCCGCGGCGTCCGAACCGGTGCCCCTTGCCGCGACATAGCGCGGGTTGTCGCGGATCAACGCGACATAATCCCGGAAGCTGTCGCCAGCGGATTCGTAGGCGCGAAACGCCTCGGTGCGCTCCTGCGCCACGCCGCCGGCGTACTCGCGCGTGCGCGAGCGCATCTGTTCGCCGGACCAGGCCGTCGCCTTGATGCCGAACAGATTGTGGCTCGAGCGACCGTCCGGATCGCGCGGCAGGTGGCGGCCCCAGCCGGTTTCGAGCGCCGCGTGGGCGATCAGGGTCTTCGGGTCGACGCCGAGTTCGGCGCCGGCGGCCTGCGCGTGCGGCCAGAGTTCCCGCACGAAGCGTTCACGCGCCGCGCCACTGATGCCCGCGCCGGCGCCGACGTCGGCGCCGACATCGGCGGTCGCGCCGGCGGTCGCGCCTGCTTCGGCGCCCGGCGGTGCAACGCCGGTGCGCTTCAGCTGCTCGACCAGCATGTCGGCGAGACCGAGCCCCTTGCCTTTGGACAGCTCGATCGCGAGCTGGTCGTCGAACATGTCGCGATAGAAGCCCTCGCCCTGCCCCGTCATCGAATCGTCGAACGAGGTGGCGCGCATCGACTTCAACAGCATGCGCGTGAACAGGCTCTCGAACTGGCGCGCCGTTTCGCGCAGCGCGTCGGGCGTCTGCGAACGATCGGCGCGCTTCAACGACGCGAGCGTCTCGGGGTCGCCGTATGAAACGGGCGGCGCCGCGACGCTCATCAGATCACGATCAGCTCGGCGCGCAGTGCGCCCGCTGCCTTCAGGGCTTCGAGGATGGCGACCAGGTCGCCGGGCGCCGCGCCCACCTGGTTCACGGCGCGCACGATCGCATCGAGGTTCACGCCGGCGTTGAAGACGAACATGCGCGCTTCAGGCTGCGACACCGCAAGCTCGCTGCGCTGCACGCCCACGGTCTCGCCGCGGCCGAACGCGTTCGGCTGGCTGACATCGACCCGCTCGGTGATCGTGACCGATAGCGAGCCGTGCGCCACCGCGGCCGGTCGCACCTGCACGCGATTGCCGATCACGACCGTGCCGGTGCGCGAGTTCACGATCACGCGTGCCGGGGCATCGCCCGGCTGCACATCGATTTCCTCGAGCGCCGCGAGATAGGGCGTGCGCTGGCCCGGGTCCTTCGGCGCCGCGACACGGACCGACACCGCGTCGATCGCCTCCGCGGTGCCCGCGCCGAGAAGCCCATTGATGCCCTCGGCGAGTCGCGAGGCGGTCGAGAAATCGGGTGTATGCAGGTTCAGCATCACGAAGGGCTCGGCCGCAAACCCATTGCCCACCTCGCGTTCGACCGTGGCACCGTTCGGGATGCGCCCACCGCTCGGGACGTTGACCGCGATACGCGAGCCGTCCTTGCCCGACACGCCGAAGCCGCTGACGATCATCGAACCCTGGGCGATCGCGTAGACCTGGCCGTCGGCGCCGCGCAGCGGCGTCATGATGAGGAGACCGCCCCGCAGGCTCTGTGCGTTGCCGATCGACGCGACCGTCACGTCGATGGTTTGTCCGGTCTTCGAGAACGGCGCCAGCTCGGCGGTCACGGTGACCGCCGCGACGTTCTTCAACTGCGGGTTCACGTTGTCGGGGATCGTGACGCCGAACTTCGCGAGCATCGTGCGGATGCTCTGGATCGTGAACGGAGCCTGACTCGTCTGGTCGCCGGTGCCGTCGAGGCCGACGACGAGGCCGTAGCCGATCAGCTGGTTTGAGCGCACGCCTGCGACCGACGCAAGGTCCTTGACGCGTTCCGCGTGAACCGGTGCGACGAGCGCGAGCGCGAACAGCCATGCCTTGGTGATCTTCATGGTCAGAACGGCATCAGCGGCGAGTTGAAGAAGCGCGCGAGGAGCCCGGGCTTGTTGGCGGCCGCGAGCGACCCCTTGCCGCCGTAGCCGATGCGCGCGTTCGCGACTTTCCAGGACTCGATCGAGTTGTCGGGCTGGATGTCGATCGGGCGGATGACGCCCTCCACGCGCACATACTCGCTGCCCTGGTTCAGCGTGAGCCACTTCTGGCCGCGGACGACCAGATTGCCGTTGCCGAGACGGCGCACGACGGTCGCGCTGATCTCGCCTGAGAGCCGGTTGCTTTGTGCGCTCGATCCGGAGCCGCTGAATTCGGTCTCGTTCTCGAGGCCCATCTGCAACACCTCCGTGCCATTCACGGTGACGGGTCGCCCAGCGATCGTCGGCCCGGGCAAGTCGGCGGAGGTCGATTTCTTGGTGCTCGTCGTCGCGCTCTTGCTCGCCTGCGTCTGCTCCGCGAGGCGGATCACGACGAGATCGCCGACGTTGCGGGCGACCGCGTTCTCGAACAGCGCGACGTCACGGCCAGCCTGGTAGATCGCCCCGTTCGCCGCGGGCGCGACCGCGAGGTCCTCTTCGGGCCAGGGTCCGAACGCTTCGTGGTCGGGCGATGACGCGCAGCCTGCGCCGAGCGCAGCGGCAAGAAGGACGGTCAGCGAATGCAGCGTCTTCATCGGTGTCACAACTGGTTCGTGACGTACGCGAGCATCTGGTCGGTGGTCGAGATCGCCTTCGAGTTCATCTCGTAGGCGCGCTGCGTCTCGATCATGTTGACGAGCTCTTCGACGACGTTGACGTTCGAGGCTTCGAGCGAACCCTGCAGCACGGCGCCGAGGCCGTTCAGCCCCGGCGTGCCGGCCTGCGGCGGCCCGCTCGCAACCGATTCGACGAGCAGGTTTTCGCCGCGCGGCTGAAGGCCCGCGGGGTTCACGAAATCGACCAGTTGCAGCGTACCGACCTGCACGGGCGCCGACTGGCCGGCCGCGAGCGCCGATACGACGCCGTCCGAACCGATCGTGATGGACTGGGAACCATCCGGAATCGTGATCCCGGGCTGCACGCGATAGCCGCTAGAAGTGACGAGTTCGCCCTGCGCATTCAGCTGGAACGCGCCGTCGCGCGTGTAGCCGGTCGTGCCGTCGGGCAACTCCACCTGGAAAAAGCCGCGACCGGTCACCGCGACATCGAGCGCATTGCCGGTGGTCGAGAGACTGCCCTGCGTATAGAGCTTCTCCGTCGCCACGACGCGCACGCCGGTGCCGAGCGACAGCCCCGAAGGCGCCTCGGTGTCCTGCGACGTCGAGCCGCCGACCTGGCGCACGTTCTGGTACATCAGGTCCTCGAACACCGCACGGCCTTTCTTGAAGCCGTTGGTCGAGACGTTCGCGAGGTTGTTCGACGTGACGGCCATGCGCGTCTGCTGCGCATCGAGGCCTGTTTTCGCCGCCCAAAGTGCCGTATTCATGCTTGCTCTCCTACACTCGCATCAGGCGGGCGGCGATGGCGCCGTCCTCTTCCGCGGTTCGTATGGCCTTGACCTGAAGTTCGAAGCGCCGCGCGAGTTCGATCATCTCGACCATCGCGCCGGCGGCGTTGACGTTGCTCGACTCGATCACGCCCGAAGCGAGCTGGACGGCGGCATCGGCCGGCGCGGCCGTACCGTCCTTCAAGCGGAAGAGCCCGTCGGCACCGCGCTCGAGTGTCTCGACCGCGGGGTTCACGAGCTTGATGCGGCCGACGACCGCGGTCGTCTCCGGGCCCTGCCCGAGCGGCACGATGGACACGGTGCCATCGGCGCCGACCAGCACCGAACTCGACTGCGGCACCGTGATCGGCCCGCCGTCGCCCAGCACGAGGTCGCCCGCACCGTTGCGCAGCGTGCCTGTCGTATCGACGCGCAAGTCACCGGCACGCGTGTAGGCCTCGCCGCCGTCCGCGGTCTCGACCGCGATCCAGCCTTCGCCGTTCACCGCGACGTCGAGATCGCGCCCGGTGGCCTGCAGCGCACCGGTCGTCGTGTCCCAGCCGACCGTGGCGTTCGTGGCGTACGCGCGCGAGGCGTAGCCCGTGCCTTCGACGGCGCGCGTCTGGAACGCGGCCAGGTCGGCGCGAAAGCCGGTCGTGCTCGCGTTCGCGAGGTTGTGGCTGTTCACGGCCTGGGCGCGCAGGGTTTCCTTCGCGCCGCTCATCGCGACGTAGAGATACTTGTCCATCAGCGGATGTTGATGATGGTCTGAGTGATCTGGTCGGCGGTCGAGATCATCTGCGCGTTCGCCTGGAAATTGCGCTGCGCGATGATCATGTTGACGAGCTGCTCGGTGATCTCGACGTTCGACGATTCGAGCGCGCCCGACTGGATCGAACCGTAGCCCGAGCTGCCGGCCGTGCCGCGCTGTGCGCCGCCGGACCCGAAGGTCTCGCCCCACTGCGTGTCGCCGAGTTTCTGCAGGCCCTGCACGTTCGCGAAGTTCGTCACCGCGACCTGTCCGAGCGGGATCGAACGGCCGTTGGTGTAGCGCGCGCTCACGACACCCGAAGTGTCCACGTCGATGCCGGAGAGCGCGCCCGTCGTGAAGCCGTCCTGCGTGAACTGGACGCCGTAGTTGCTGCCGTACTGGGTCGCCCCCCGGACATCGAGCGTCAGGTTGATCGGCGCCGCGCCGGTCGTCGGCGTGTACGGCGGGAACGCAAGGCTGCCGCCCACCGGCGTCACGAGCGCACCGCTGCTGTTGAAAGTGAGCGCCTGCGGCGTGCCGACCGCCGTGCCGTCTGTATACGCCTGCACGCTCCATTCGTTCGCGACCGCGCCCTTGACGAAATAGAAGCTGGTCGTGTGCGCCGCGCCGAGCGAGTCGTACACGGTCATCGAAGTCTGCCGATTGAAGCTGCTCGCGTCCGCGGGATCGAATGCCGTGACGGGCGCCGTGGCGTCCGCCGGAAGATTGAGTGTCATGGCGATCGTCGACGTCGCCTGCGGCGCGCTTTCGCTGGTCACGAGCTGCAGGTCTGCGAGGCCGCCGGTGTTGAAGCCGCCGTTCGGCAGCGGCGGGTAGACCTGCAGCCGCGCGCCGGTGGAGCTGACGACGTAGCCCTGGTTGTTGACCTGGAACGCGCCCGAACGCGCGTACGCGAGTGCGCCACCATCGCTCAGCGTGAAAAAGCCGTCGCCCCGAAGCGCGAGGTCGAGGTTGCTGTCGGTGAAATCGACGTTGCCCTGCGTGAACTGCTGGGCGACCGACGACACTTTCACGCCGTTGCCAGTCGCGGTGCTCGAGACGCCGAAGGGCGTCACGGCAAAGAGGTCGGAAAATTCGGTGCGTGAACTCTTGAAGCCGGTGGTCGAGCCGTTCGCGATGTTGTTCGCGGTGACGGCGAGGTCGGCGGATGCGGCATTGAGTCCGCTCAGGGCGATCGTGAATGGCATGCTGCGTGTGCTCCTGTCTTGCGGATCGGGTCAGAACACCTGACGGACGTCGGCGAGGGTCACGGGACCCGAGCCGGCCGTGTTCAGGCTCAAGGAGAAAGTGCTCGAATCGATGCTGACGCTCGAGACGAGATCGGCCACCAGCGTGTCGGCGGCCTCGCTCGCGCCGGCCACCGTAGCGGTGGCGTCGAGGCGGTATTTGCCGGCCGGCGCCTGGCTGCCGTCGTTCGCGACACCGTCCCAACTGAAGAGCGTCGTTCCCTCGGTTGGCGTCACCTGCATCGAGCGCACGAGTTCGCCACCCTCGTTGCGCACGTTCACGGTGATCGAAGTCGCGCCCGTGGGCGTCGTCACGCCGCCGACGATCGGGCTGTCCGCCGCGAGCGTGGCGCCGTCTCCTTCGAGGAGCACATAACGCCCGACGAGCGCCGCGCCGTCCAGCACGGCGGAACTTTTCATGCCCGCCGTCAGTGCGGCGAGCGATGCGTTCATTTCCTGCACGCCGGAGACCTGGCTGAACTGCGCGAGCTGGGTGACGAACTGCGTCGAATCGAGCGGCTTGAGCGGATCCTGGTTCTTCAGCTGCGTCGTGAGCAGCATCAGGAAATCCTGCTGGTTGAGCGAGTCTTCGCCCTTCGCCGCCGCGCCCGCTTTCGCGGTGTTGAAACCGAGCCCCGCGTACGGGTTGGTCGCTGTTTCGTTCTGTACGGTACTCATGACTGTCCGAGCCTCAGTGTGGCCATCAAAAGGGTCTTGGCCGTGTCCATGACCTCGACGTTGTTCTGGTAGGAGCGCGACGCGGAGATCATGTCGACCATCTCCTCGACCACGTTCACGTTGGGCGCATACACATAGCCCTCGGCATTCGCGAGCGGGTTGCCCGGCTCGTAGCGCGCGACCGGGGCGGCGTCGCTCTCGACGATGTGCGTGACGCGCACGGCGGCGCCGCCGTTCACGCCGGCCGGCTGCACTCCCGCCATCGCCTGCTTCACCGCTTCGAACACCGGATGGCGCGCGCGGTAGACGGCGGCGGCATCGCCGCTCACGCTGTCGGCGTTCGCGAGATTGCTCGCCACCGTGTTGAGGCGCACGGACTGGGCCGCCATGCCCGATCCGGCGATATCGAAAGTCTTGAACGAGGACATCGGGTGACTCCTGGGCCGCGTACTACTGGCCGGTGATCGCCGTCATCAGGCTGCGAAAGCGCGCGTTCAGGAAACTCAGCGTCGCCTGATAGCGCACGGCGTTTTCGGCGAAGGCCGCTTGTTCGAGTTGCGGTTCGACCGTGTTGCCGTCGAGGGAGGGGGCGAGCGGCGTGCGATAGCGCAGCGCGCCGCCGGTGCCGTCGGCCGCGCCGTTCGTCGCAAGGTGCAACGACGACGTCTGCGTGATGCCGAGCGAGCCGCCCGCGTCACCGGCCGCAGCCAGTGCCGCCCTGAAATCGATGTCGCGCGCCTTGAAGCCCGGCGTGTCGGCGTTCGCGAGATTGTTCGCGATCACTTCGGTGCGCTTCGCGCCCAGCGTCAGCGCCTGCTGATGCACTCCGAGATAAGCGTCAAGATCGAATCGCATGTCCGTCCCACCGTCAGAAATCTGACTGCGTGGAAGCAGAGCAAGTGCTGTGCCACAGGCAGTTTTCCGGGGGTTGGCGCGCGTTTCAGGTTGAAAGCGCGCCCGCAGTCGTGACGCGGATCACGCGGGGACGGAAGGAAATGGCCGCGGGTGCGGCAATGCCAGGGCCACTGGTCGCCCAGCAGTGTATCGGCGCGCGATCGGCGCAGCTTGAGGCGCCCGCGCGGCGCCATTCCCGTGTGCTGGCACACAAACTGCATCAGTGACACGCATGATGTTCCGCTCGCCCTTCACCGCGCTCTTCCTGACTGCACTCCTGGCAGCGGCCGATCGCGCGGGCGCACAGGCGGTGGGCGCACAGGCCGTGCAGGATCCGGCGAGCATCGGCGCAGCTGCGGAAGATTTCGTCCGCCGGGAAATTCCGGCCGGCGTGCGCCGTGGCGCACTCGTTCGCGTCGCGAACCTCGACGATCGCCTGCGCCTCGCGCGCTGCGAAACGCCGCTGCGGGTGAACTGGTCGCCGGGCGCAGCGCCGACGGCACGTACATCGGTCGTCGTCGCATGCGCGGGCGCTGCGAACTGGCGCCTCCATGTGCCGGTGTCGATCCGCAGCCGGATCGACGTGCTCGTGCTGAAGGCGCCCGCAACGCGCGGTCGATCGCTGGTGCCCGCGGATGTCACCCCGCGAACCATCGAAGTCGCGGGACTCGCACACCTCTATATACGGACCCCCCAGGAGTTCGTGGGACGCCATCTTTCGCGCCCGGCGCCCGCGGGCGTGCCCTTGTCGACGGGCTGGTTTGTCGCCGACAAGATCGTGAAGCGTGGCCAGGCCGTGACGCTCGTGGCCCTCGCCGACGGCATCCGCATCCGCGCGCCCGGCCGGGCGCTTGGCGATGCGGCCGCCCAGGAACGTGTACGCGTCCAGAACCTGTCGTCGCTCAAGGTGGTCGAAGGCGTGGTCGAAAACGGAACTGAAGTGCGGGTGACGCCATGATCCGGTGTGTCCGCGCTCCCAGAATTAAAGTTCTCTTGCGCCGGGTCGATATCCTTGATGACACGGATGAGAGAGTATTGAGATGACTAGTAAAATCAATGGATTGGACGGCAAACCTGTCAAGGCGTCTGAAACGACGGCCGTGGCTCGTGCACGCTCGTCGACGGCCGGGGAAGCAGGAACGCGCGCGCCACCCGATGCGGGCGGCGGCGTGCAGATCACCGAAAGCGCGCGTCAGCTCGCGGCGCTCGAGGCCACGCTCAGCCGACTGCCGCAGGTGGACGAGGCGCGGGTCGCACGAATTCGCAAGGCGATCGACGAGGGCAGCTACACGATCGACGCGGAAGCGACGGCGACGAAGTTGCTCGTATTCGAACACGATCTCGAGCACCTCGAGCGCTCGGCGCGATAACAGGGCAGCACCGTGGATCCCTCCGCCACCCGTGAAACCGTCGAGCGCCTCATCCAGGAACAGGCCGTCACGTTGACGCGGCTCGAAGGCCTGCTCGACCAGGAGCACGGCCTGCTCGTCGCGCGCGACGTCGAAACGCTCGCCGCTGCGGGACGTGAACGCCAGGTCTGCGTCGGTACGCTGGTGCGGATCGACGGCGAACGCCTGTCGTTGTGCCGGATGCTCGGCTTTGCCGCCGATGCCGACGGCATGCGAAAACTGCTCAACTGGTGCGATCCGGCCGGACAGCTGAACCTCCGCTGGGCGAGTTGTACGGAGCTGACCCGCCGCTGCCGAAAGCTGAACGACCGCAATGGCGCACTCGCGACGGCGCAGCTGCGCAACGTCAGCGCGCGGCTCGACGCGCTCACCGGCGGCGCCGAACGCCGCAAGGACACCTACGCACCGCAGGGCGCCGCGCGAGCGACGCCGACGGGCAGGATGCTCGCGGCAAGCGTGTAGCGATCGGAGAGGGTCGGCTACGCGGGGTGTATGCTGCTCTGCCCCCCCGTCAGGAGCAGTCATGATCAAGAGAGCATGGGCCGTCTGGAAAGGCGGCATCAAGGATGGCGGCGGCACGATCTCCACCGAGACGGGTGTCCTCGCCGATGCCCCCTACGGCTTCAAATCGCGCTTTGAAAGTGGCCCGGGCACGAACCCCGAAGAGCTGATCGGCGCCGCGCATTCAGGGTGCTTTTCGATGGCGCTGTCGTTGATGCTCGGTCAGGCGGGGCTCACGCCCGCGAAAATCGAAACGAAGGCGGCCGTCACGATCGAGAAGGTCGGCGAGGGCTTCGAGATCACCGCGAGCCATCTTGACGTGGTCGCGCGCGTGCCGGGCGCGACCGCCACACAATTCGCCGAGATCGCCAACAAGGCCAAAGCGGGCTGCCCGGTCTCGAAGCTGATGAAAGCGCGCATCACGATGAACGCGACGCTCGAGGCCTGAGGTCCCGGCGCATGCGGGCGCCGGACCATCCGTCGGCTGCGTAGACGATCAGGCCGAGCCAGATGCATGCAAAGCCGATCATCGTGTCGCGCGTAAACGCCTCGCCCAGCAGCAGGCCGCACAACAGCTGCAGGGTCGGCGACAGGTACTGCAGCAGGCCGAGCAGCGAGTACGGCAGCCGGCGCGCGCCAAAGGCGAAGCCGATCAGCGGCAGCGCAGTGAGCGCGCCGCCGGCAATCAGCAGCACCTCGGTCAGGCCGCCGCCATGCCCAAACACGCCCTCGCCTCGCGCTTCGCTTAAGCCGAGCCAGGCGAGCGCAGGCAGCAGCAGGAGCAGGCTTTCGATCGCGAGCCCGGGCATCGCGCCCACCGCGACGACTTTGCGAATGAGGCCATAGGCGCAGAAGCTCGACGCCAGCACCAGCGCCACCCACGGCACTTCTCCGTGGCGGACGGTGAGCCACAGCACGCCGACGGCGGCCAGCCCGACCGCGCTCCATTTCGGCGCGCTCAGCCTTTCGTGCAGCAGCAGTACGCCCACCAGTACATTGGCAAGCGGCCCGATGAAATACCCGAGGCTCGCCTCGAGCACCCGCCCATGGGTCACGGCCCAGATGTAGACGCCCCAGTTGAGGCTGATCAGCACGCTGCTCGCGATCAGCATCGGCAGCACGCGCGGCTCGGCCAGCGAGCGCCGCAACCAGCCACGCTCGCCGCGCAACGCGAGCCAGCCGACCACGAAGACGGCGCACCACACCACCCGGTGGGCAACGGTCTGCACGGCCGGCACCGACTTCAACTGATACCAGTAGAGCGGAAACAGCCCCCACATCGCGTAGGCGCCGATCGCGGCCGCCAGTCCGCGGCGGTCGAAGGACAGCGTCGACGCGGCTGTCGCATCATCCGGCGTTTCGGCCCGGCCGCCCGCAGGCTTCATGTTCGCAGGAGATCCTCCGGCGTATTGACGTCCACCCCCGGCGGTTCCGCGGCATCGACCACGCGGATCTCCATGCCGTGCCCGAGCGCGCGCAACTGCTCGAGTTTCTCCAGCTGCTCGAGTGCGGTGGGCGCGAGCGCAGCGAGGCGCAGCAGCGCGCCGGTGCGATACGCGTAGAGCCCGATATGGCGCCGGGCAAGAGGGCACGCGCCGGCCGCCGTCGCATCGATGCCCCCGTCGCGATCCCACGGGATCGGCGCGCGACTGAAATAAAGCGCCCTGCCCTCGTGGTCGGTGACAACCTTGACGACGTTGGGATCGAGATACTCTTCGCGCGATCGTACGGGCGACGCAGCCGTGGCGATGGCGGCAGCAGGATAGGCTGCAAGCGCCGCCGCGACCTGCGCAATGTTCGCCGCAGGCATGCGAGGCTCATCGCCCTGCAGGTTGACCACAATGTCGCCTGCGGCGAAGCCGCGCACGCGCGCAACCTCGGCAATGCGATCGGTACCGGAGGCGTGCGACGCCGCCGTCATGCAGACATCGGCGCCGGCATGGCGCGCCGCGACGGCGACCCGCTCATCATCCGTCGCCACGATCACCTGCGATGCACCCGACTGCCGTGCGCGCTCGAACACGTGCGCGATCATCGGGCGACCGTCGATCAGCGCGAGCGGCTTGCCCGGAAAACGGGTGGAATCGTAGCGCGCCGGGATCACGATGCGGTACATGGCGCGGCGTCAACGATCGAGCAGCGGGTCGTCCGCGGCGAGCGGCTTCGCTTCTTCGACGAGCATGATCGGCACGTCGTCGCGAATCGGATACGCGAGCCGGTCGATCCGACAGACGAGCACGGCCTCGCTGCGATGATGGATCACCGGCCCCTTGCAGAGCGGGCAGGCGATGATGTCGAGTAGTCGCGTGTCCAAGGTATCCCTCAGGGGCCGTTGCCGGCCGTGGCCAACTTTGCGGTGACGAGCGTGAGCAGTGCACGCGTATCGTCGTCGCTGAACGCGGCGGTGACCGGCACATACCCGAGTCGTTGCGACGCGAACGCCCTGCATTTTACGGCATCCTTCTCCGTCATGAGGATCGAGAGCCCGTCGTCGAAGGCGAGGTCGGCTGCGCTGTAGGCGTGGTGGTCGGGAAACGCGTGCGGGATCACTTCGAGCCCCGCGGCGCGCAGCGTGCGAAAGAAACGCTCGGGATTTCCGATCCCGGCGACCGCGTGGACCCGCTGCCCGGCGAGGCTCGCGAGCGGCATCGCCGCTTCGCGCGGGCCCGTCAGCGGCAGCACGTCCGTTGCCTCGAGCCGCATGTGGAACACCGGCCGCCCGGCAAGGCTGCGTTCGCGCGAGCCATCGAGCAGGATCACGGCATCCACCGAGCGCAGCCGACCGGCGCCCTCCCGCAACGGCCCCGCGGGCAACATCAAGCCGTTGCCGAAGCCCCGCGCCCCGTCGATCAGCACCAGCTCGCAATCGCGTGCGAGGGCGAGGTGTTGCAGCCCGTCGTCGGCGACGATCACATCGACGTTCTGCGTCGCAAGCAGCCGCGCGGCGATGGCACGCGCACGCCCGACGGCCACCGGGCGCCCGGTGCGCCGACGAATCAGCAGCGGCTCGTCGCCCACGTCGACCGCGGAGGCGCCCTCTTCAACGAGGCGCGGTGCGGTGTCGCGGCGCCCGTATCCGCGCGAGACCACGCCCGGCTTGCGGCCCGCTGTCGCGAGCTGCGTGACGAGCCACACGACGAACGGCGTCTTGCCCGTGCCTCCCACCGTGAGATTCCCGACGACAACGACCGGCACTTGCAGCTTCGTCGCCGGCAACAGCCGCGCCGCGTAGGCGCTGCGGCGTGCGCCGACGATCAGCGCGTAGACCCAGGACAACGGGCGCAGCAGCGACGCGCCGAAGGCGCGCCCGTACCACACCGCATTGAGCCACTTTTCCATCGATCGGCGGACTAGGCGTTGAACTGCATGCGATGCAGCTGCGCGTACACGCCGCCCCGCGCGAGGAGCACGGCGTGCGTGCCGCGCTCGACGATCGCGCCCGCGTCCATCACGATGATCTCGTCGGCCCGCTCCACGGTCGACAGCCGATGCGCGATCACGAGCGTGGTGCGCCCGGACTGCAAGCGGGCGAGCGCCGCCTGGATGTGCTGCTCGGACTCGCTGTCGAGTGCCGAGGTCGCCTCATCGAGCACCAGCACCGGCGTGTCCTTCAGGATCGCGCGCGCGATCGAAATGCGCTGGCGCTGGCCGCCCGAAAGCAGCGCCCCGCGATCGCCCACGACCGCATCGAGGCCCTGCGGCAGCTCGCGCGCGAAATCCATCACGAAGGCGGCCTCGGCCGCCGCCTCGACTTGCGCCGCGGTCGCACCCGGGTGGCCGAAGGCGATGTTGGCGCGGATCGTGTCGTTGAACAGCACGACCTCCTGGCTCACGACCGCCACCTGATCGCGCAGGTTCGCGAGCGCAAATTCCCGCACGTCGACGCCGTCGAGCCGCACACTGCCGCTCGCCGCGTCATAGAAGCGCGGCAGCAGCGCCACCAGGGTCGACTTGCCGCTGCCCGATCGCCCGACGATCGCGAGCGTATGCCCGGCGGGCACCTTGAGATCGATGTCGTGCAGCACCGGTCCCTTGTCGTCGCGGTAGGTGAAGCCGACTCCGCGGTACTCGATGTCGCCGCGCGCGCGCGTGACCGAGTGCTGCCCGCCCTCGCCCTCACTCGCCATGTCGATCACCGCAAACACGCTCGCGCCGGCCGCGATGCCCTGTTGCAGCGGTCCGAACACGTTGACGAGGCGCCGCAACGGCGCGGTGATCAGCAGCAGCGCCGTCAGGAACGACATGAAATCGTCGACGCGCATCGCGCGCGTCTGCACCTGGCTGATCGCGAAATAGAGCACGCCGGCAAGTCCGATCGCCGCGACGAACTGCACCACGGGGTTGCTCATCGCGCGGGCGTTGATGAGGCGCATGTTGCTGTGGCGGTTCGCCTCGTTCGCGGTCTCGAATGCGCGCTCCTGCTGGGATTGCGCGTTGAAGACCCTGACGATGCGCTGGCCGTCGAAAGATTCCTTCGCGACGCGCGTGACATCGGCCATCGAGTGGTAGATGCGCGTGCTGTAGCGGCGGAAGGAACTGTTGATCCGCCGGATCAGCCACGAAATGAGCGGTGCGAGGGTGAGCGCGAAGGCCGCGAGCTGCCAGTTCACCCAGAAGAGATACCCGAGCAGCGCGACGATCGTCAGCGTGTCGCGGATCAGCACCGTGACCGCATTGGTGGTCGCCTCGGCCACCTGTTCGATGTTGAACGTGAGGCGCGAGAGCATCTCGCCGGTCGAGGTCGCGTCGAACCACGACACCGGCAGGCGCAGGTACTTCGCAAACAGCTCGCCGCGCAGCGCCTTGATGATGCGCCGGCCGACGGATGCCGGGAAATAGGTCGACACGTAGTCGCCGATGCCGCGCAGGAAGAAAAGGCTCACCGCCCCGAGTGGCACGATCCAGATGACACGCGGGTCGTGCTCGACGAAAGCCCCGCCGAGGAAGATCTTGACGAGGTAGGCGAGCAGCGCATCGGTCGCGGCGAACATCGCCATGCCGACGACGCCGATCAGGAAGGTACCGAGCCAGGGCCGTGCGTAGCCGAGCAGCCGCCGATACACCTGCCCCGGGTTTGCGACGACGAGCGCGGTCGCCGGTGTGCTCACGGGCCCGCGGCGCTCGCGTCGTTGACAGTGGCGATGTTGATCTCGGCAAAACCGAGCTTGCCGAGCACGTCCATCGCGGTGACGACCGACTGGTGCGAGGCGCGCCCGTCGGCCCGCAGCGTGACCGGCGCACCGCGCTCGTCGCCCGCGACCTTGAGCAGCGCGGCGCGGAGCGTGTCGGCGCTCGCGTTGACGAGGTCGCGCTCGTTGACGCGATAGCCGCCGCCCTGCGTGACCGTGACGACGATCGCCTCCTTCGCGGGGCGCTCGACCGGCACGTCGCGGGCCTCGGGCAGGCGGATGCGCAGCCTGCCTTCCTGCACGAACGTGGATGAGAGCATGAAGAACACGATCAGCAGCAGCACCACGTCGATCAGCGAGGTGAGATTGAGCTCCGGCTCATCCGTGCGGCGCGGCTTGAAGTTCACGCAGCGCCCGCTCGATCGCGGCCCGCCGCCAGATCGACCGCGTCTGCGAGCCGCAAGGCGTCCTTCTCCATCTGGATCACGATCCGATCGACCTTGCCGCGCAGCAGGCGAAAGCCGATGAGCGCCGGAATCGCGACGGTGAGCCCGGCCGCGGTGGTGATCAGCGCTTCGGCAATGCCGCCCGAGAGCATGCGCGGATCGCCCATGCCGCCCGCCTGGATCGCGTTGAACGCCTTGATGATGCCCGTGACGGTCCCGAGCAGGCCGAGCAAGGGGCTCACGCCCGCGATCATGTTGAGCGAGTTGAGGAAGCGTTCGAGCTCGTAGATCACGTGCCGCCCGGTGTCCTGCAGCCGCTCCATCATGATTTCGCGGGGCCGGTGGCGGTTGGCGAGGCCCGCGGCGAGCACACGGCCGAGCGGCGAATTCTGCTCGAGCGCCGCGATGACCTTGTCGTTGATCTGGTTGCCTTCGATCAGCGCCCAGACCTTTTTCGTGAGATCCGGCGGAATGACCCGTTTGTCCTGCAGGGTCCAGAAACGTTCGAGGATGATCGCCGCCGCGCCGATCGAACACAGGATGATCGGCCACATCAGTGGCCCGCCGGCGCGCACGATTTCCCACATCAGGCCGATCCTCGAAGCAGTTGAACGTGCGCATCATACCGGAGCGCGCCACGGCCATGGATAACCGTCGCGGGCCGCCCACCGGTGCGAGGCACCCGTTGCGGCATCGACCGTGAGGCTGATGGCGCCATCCCGTGCGGTGTCGAAGCGCGCCCCACGGCCGAACACGCGCCGCCCGCCGATCGAGAGCACCATCTCGCAGTCCGCGGTCACCGAGAAACGTACCGGCGGAAATGACCAGGCGGCACGCTCGGCACAAAGCACGGCATTCCCCGGCCCGCCGGACCACGGGCGTGGCACGAGGATCTCGTCGACCGGCAAGGCTGCGACGAGCTCGGCGGCGCCGGCCGCGTGATCACCGCGCAGACGGGGCATCACGAGTCGATCGACCCGCGCGACCTGCTGCGTGCGCAGCCACGGGACCACGACGCGCGCCATGCGCCGACCGGCCGTGCCGAAGCTGTCGCCTGTCCCGTAGACGACCACGGCCTGCGCGGTGCGAATCACGATGGCCTCCCCTCGCCCCACGTCGAACACGGTGAGGGTGACTTGCGACGGTGGCAAGCCCGGCGTGGCGGCCGCGAGAGGCACGACCGCGGCCGCCGCGGTCACGCGCAGGCCACGCGGCCAAGGCAGCACCGCGATGGCGACTGCAGGGACGACGACGAGATAGACCCACGCGGGCGGCGCGAGCATCACGAGCGCATGCGGCCACGATGCGGCGGACTCGAGGCTTGGCCAAAGCAGCGCGTGGAGCCAACCGCCCGCTGTGAAGCCGGCATCGGCCAGCGACGGCGCGAAGGCGAGCGCCGCAGTCGAAGCGAGTGTCAGCGGCACGAGGACGCAGGTGAACACCGGGATTGCGGCCGCGTTCACGACGAGGCCCGCGAGCGACAGACCGCCGAAGGCCGCGAGGGTCACCGGAATGAGCGCAATCGATACGGCCAGCTGCACTCGCGTCGCCTCGTGCAGCCAGTGCGCGCGTCCGATCCGCGTGCCGGATGCGAGCACGATCGCCGCGACCGCGCCGAACGACAGCCAGAAGCCGCTCGCGAGCGGCGCGAACGGGTCGAGGACGATCACGACGACGATCGCGACCGCAAAGGCATGAAGCGCACCGTGGGCGCGCGCCGCCTGTCGCGCCAGCAGCCAGGCGGTCAACATCACGAGGGTGCGCTGCGTCGGTACCGAAAAGCCGGCGAGGAGCGCATACCCGAGCGCCGCGGTCACGCCCAGGACCGCCGCGAAGCCTTCTCGGGGCCACCACTCGCGCAGTGGCCCGACGATGCGCCACAGGCGCCGGGCGCCCCCGATCGCGAGCACGGCGAAGAGTGTGACGTGCAGGCCGGATATCGCGACGAGGTGCGTCGTGCCGGTGGCGTTGAACACGCGCCATTGCTCGCGCGACAGGTCACCCGTCACGCCGACCGCCAACGCCGTGAGCAGCGCCGCGGCATCCCGGTCCGGCACCACCGCGGCAATCCGCTTCGCGATGCGGGCCCGCAGGCGATCGAGCGGCGCCGCGCCCGATCCGAGTCGCTCATTGAGTCGCGTCCGTGCGAGCACCGTGCCGAGGGCGCCGAGCCCCTCGCGGAACCAGACGCGCTCCATGTCGGGACCCGCGGGATTGGCGGCGGCGCGCGGCGCGCGCAGCCGCACGGCGAGACGCCAGAGTTCGCCCACCTCAGGTGCAGGCCGTGCATTCGACCAGACGAGCCGCGCCTCGAGCCGACGTGCGCCGGCGCGCGGATCGAATTCGAGCGCCGCATCGAACGTGGTACCGAACTCACCGTCGACCGGGATCGTGAGGACGCGCGCGACGACGAGCAGCCGTTCGCCGTCGCGCGCCGCCGGCCAGCGGGCTGCCACGGCGGCCGCCACGTGCATGGACGTCCAGGCGAGCCCGACGCCAAGCGCGATGGCGAGCGCGAGCGAGCGCGGGCAGCCACGACTCCATGCAAAGAGCGCGGCTCCGGCGACAACGAGCACGGCGAGCGCCGCGCACGGGCCATACGGTGGCGGCTGCGCCAACGCCAGCAGCGCACCGGCCAGAAACGCGAGGGCCGTCGCGAGTGTCACGCGTCACGCTTGCCGCGCGCAGCGTGCGCACGCGCCCCGCGCCCTGCTACAGTGCGCGAGCTTCATGCCGCGCCGCTTCATCCGCAAGATCACGCCCTCGCCCGAGCAGATCCGCAGTCACTGGTACCTGCGGCCGTTCGGCACGCGCATCGCGGACCCCGCACTGTGGTCGCTGCAGCGCCGCGGCGTCACCGCCGCCTTCGGCGCCGGGCTCGCGATCTGTTTCGTCCCGCTGCCGATCCATCTCGCGCTCGCGGGCATCGTGGCGATCGTGGCGCGCATCAACGCACCGGTGCTGGTCGCCACGGTGCTGCTCGTGAACCCGCTCACCTTCGTGCCCGTGTACTACTCGGCGTACCGTGTCGGAGCCGCGCTGCTCGGGCACATGCCGCAGCCCTTTCGCTTCGAACTGTCGTGGTCGTGGCTGCAGTTCGGGCTCGGCCCGATCTGGGAGCCTTTCCTGATCGGCTGCCTCGTCTGCTCCCTCGTCGCCGGGGTGCTCGGCTGGGGCTTGCTCGAACTGTTCTGGCGCTACCACGTGCGCAAGAGATATCGCACCCGCCCGGCCGGGGCCAGTCGCTAAACGGCCGCGTTCGTACCCAAAGGGCCGTTTACAGCGGTACGAGCCGTCCGTCGGTCAGTTGCAGCACGCGGTCCATGCGCCCCGCGAGGCGCGGGTCGTGCGTGACGACGACGAGGCTCGTGCCGCGCTCGCGGTTCAGTTCGAGCATCAACTGGAACACCTGTTCGGCGTTGGCGCCGTCGAGGTTGCCGGTCGGCTCGTCGGCGAGCACGAGGCGCGGCTCCGTGACGAGCGCACGCGCGACCGCCGCGCGCTGGCGCTCTCCGCCCGAGAGCTGGTGCGGCCGGTGCGAGAGTCGCGCGCCGAGGCCCACCCGCTCGAGCAGGCTGCGCGCGCGTTCACGCGCGGTCGCCACCGCCTCGCGGCGCACGAGCAGCGGCATTGCGACATTCTCGAGTGCCGAGAACTCGGGCAGCAGGTGATGGAACTGGTAGACGAAGCCGATCGCGCGATTGCGCAGCTCGCCGCGCTCGCGTTCGCCGACGTAGTGGATGTCGCGGCCGTCGACGTGCACGGCGCCCGCGGTCGGCCGGTCGAGGCCGCCGATGACCTGCAGCAGCGTCGTCTTGCCCGAGCCCGACGCACCGATGATCGCGAGGCGTTCACCGGCCCCGATCACGAGATCGACGCCGCGCAGCACTTCGAGCAGCGCCGGCCCCTGCCTGAACTCGCGGCGCAGCCCGCGCGCGTCGAGCACCACTTCGCGCGCCGGCTCAGTCATGCCTCAGGGCCTCGGCCGGCGCCGTGCGCGCGGCGCGCCACGCGGGATAGAGGGTCGCCAGCGCGCACAGCGCAAATGCGACGCCACACACCTGCGCGATGTCCTGCCATTCGACGTAAGCCGGTAGATCGCTCATGTAGTAGACCCTTGCGTCGAGAAACTGCGTGCCGAGCGCGCGCTCGAGCACGTGCACCAGCGATTCGAGGTGGCGCGCCACGAGCACGCCGAGACCGGCCCCGAGCGCGGTGCCCATGAGGCCGATCAGCACGCCCTGGATCGCGAAGGCGCCGAGCACGTTGCGCGGTGCGGCGCCGAGCGTGCGCAGGATCGCGATGTCAGGCTGCTTGTCCTTCACGATCATCACGAGCGTCGCGACGATGTTGAACGCCGCGACCGCGACGATCATCAGGAGGATCACGAACAGCAGCGACTTGGTGATCTCGATCGAGCGGAAGAAGTTCGCATGATTGCGCGTCCAGTCACTCACGTAGTACCCGCCGCCGAGCGCGAGCGCCACCTCGCGCACGATCCGCGGCGCCGCCCACGCGTCGTGCAGCTCAAGGCGCAGGCCCGTGACCCGATCCCCGGTGCGATAAAGGCGCGCGGCGTCGACGAGGTTCACGAGCGCGAGCCCGCGATCGAACTCGTACATCCCTGAACTGAATATCCCGGTCACCGTGAAGCGCCGCATGCGCGGTACGACACCCGTCGGCGTGGCCGAACCTTCCGGAGCGATCACCACCACGGTGTCGCCGACGCCGGCGCCGATTTCCCGCGCAAGCGCATCGCCCAGCACGATGTGCCAGCTTCCCGCCGTGAGGGAGCCGAGTTTGCCCTCGCGCATCCGGTCGGCGAGGCTGTCCGCCTGGCGCTCCTCGGCGGGATCGATACCGCGCACCTGGGCGCCGGAAATGGCGTTGCCGTGCGCGAGCATCGACTGCGATTCGACATACGGCACGGCCGCGCGCACGCCGCTCGTGGCGAGCGCGACCCGGCGCGCGCGACGCCAGTCGTCGAGCGTTCCCTCGAGCCCCATCAAGGTTGCGTGCGCCGTGACGGCGAGGATGCGGGTGCGCAACTCGCGCTCGAATCCGTTCATCACCGAGAGCACGACGATCAGCACCGCGACGCCGAGCATGAGGCCAACCACCGAGATGAGCGCGACGATCGACACGAAACCGCGCCGGTGCGTCGAGGCGAGATACCGGGTGCCGATCCACCATTCGTAGAAACGCGTCATCGGCTACTCGTAGCGCAAGGCTTCTGCCGGCGCAACGCGGGCGGCGCGCAGCGCAGGGTAAACCGTCGCGAGCGCCGTGAGCAGGAGTGCCGCGCCGCTGATCCACGCGACCTGGTGCCACTCGAGCACCGACGGAATGCGCGTGATGTAGTACACGTCGGCGTCCATCACCTGAAAGCCGAACGCACGCTCGAGGAAGCCGACGATCGGCGTCACGTTGCGCGCGACGGCGACGCCGAGGGCGAGTCCGGCGAGCACGCCGAACCAGCCGATCACGAGACCCTGGGTCGCAAACACACCCATCACCCGGTGCGGCGCCGCGCCGAGCGTACGCAGGATCGCGATGTCCGTGCGCTTGTCGGTGACGACCATCACGAGCATCGCCACGATGTTGAACGCCGCGACCGCGACGATCAGCATCAGGATCAGCGACATCATCGTTTTCTCGATGCGGATGGCGCGGAAATAGTTCGCGTGGTCCTGCGTCCAGTCGCGCAC
>CADEFQ010000003.1:4541-16097 GCA_902826635.1 uncultured Pseudomonadota bacterium | reverse complement strand
CTCTTCACGGCGCGCGCGACATCGGTGACGGCGCCCTCGAGCCCCGGATCGATGCCACGGAGCACGACCGGCAGCATCTCGGGCGTACGCAGCGCGAGCGCCTGCACTTCCACATAGGGTGCGGCGCCGACCACACCGGGGACCCGCAGCGCTTCGGACGTCAGGTGGACGAAGTCCGCGCGGGCGCCCGGCAGCGGCGTCACGCGCGCGTCGGACGACAGCGCGAGCAGGCGATCGCGCAGCTCACCCTCGAATCCGTTCATCACGGACAGGATCACGATCAGCGCCGCGACGCCGACGCACACGCCGACCACCGACACCCAGGTGATGAAGGAGACGAAAAACTTGTGGCTGCGCGCCCGCACGTAGCGCAGGCCCACGAACAGGGACAGCGGATGGAACATTCTGCGGCGCATTATGACGCAGTTCACACAAATGGCAGGTGTTCGCCGCCAGCGCGGGCTGCGCGACGCACCGGTGCTATAGTCAAAAAGCTTGCTTTTCCGGAGGTATCGTATGTCCTCACGTGCAGTGCCCTGGCTCGTGGCCGGGCTGCTCCTCACCGGCGTGGCGGCCGCGGAGACGATCGTCGTCGACGGCCAGGTGGCGGTGCGGGCGAACGACGTCGAACACCCCGCCCGCGGGGCCACCATGGCGACGGTGGAGCAGCGCTTCGGCGCCCCGAGCGCCAAACATGCCGCGGTCGGCCAGCCGCCGATCACGCGCTGGGATTACGCCCACTTCGCGGTGTTCTTCGAAAACGATCGCGTGATCCACGCCGTCATCACGGGCAGTTGATCGACCCCATTTCGGCCTGAGCCCGGGACAGGTAAGCTGCCGCGCTCCGCGGCGGCCCGTTGCCGCCCGCGGCAACGATGAGCATTCTCGAGCCCCTCCTTCCCGACGAGTCGCGCCGGCATGTCCGCTGGCACCAGCTCTACGGCGGCGCGCCTTCATTGGCGCTGGCCGAGGCATCGGCGCGCGCGCGACGCCTGCTGCTCGTTGTCTGCGCGAACAGCCGGGAAGTCGAGCGTCGCGCGGCGGAGATCGGTTTCTTCAGCGATGGGCGCTTGCCGATCCTGGCATTCGCCGACTGGGAAGTACTCCCCTACGACCGGTTCTCCCCGCACCCCGACATCACCTCCGAGCGCCTCGCGACACTGGCGGACCTGCCGGGCACCCGCGGCGGCGTGCTGCTCGCCGCGGCCGATACCCTGCTCGGACGCCTGCCGCCTGCCGCTTACATCAGCGCCCGCAGCTTTCAGCTCGCGCGCGGCGAGCGCCTCGCGCTCGAGCCATTGCGCGCCCGCCTCGTCGAGTCCGGCTACGCCGCGGTGAGCCAGGTGACCGGCCCCGGCGAGTTCGCGCTGCGCGGCTCGTTGCTCGATGTCTTCCCGATGGGCTCCTCACACCCGCTGCGCATCGACCTCTTCGACGACGAGATCGAGGCGATCCGGCGCTTCGACCCGGATACCCAGCGTTCGCTCGATGCGCTCGAAACCGTGCGCCTGCTGCCCGCGCGCGAGACGCCGCTCGACCCGGACGCCGTGCGCGCTTTTCGCCGCCGCTATCGCACGCGCTTCGAGGGCGACCCGACCCGCTCGGAAATCTATCGCAGCGTCAGCGAGGGCCTCGCGCCGCCGGGCATCGAGTTCTACCTGCCGCTCTTTCACGATGCGGCGGCACTCCTCACCGATTTCCTGCCGCGGGACACCGTGCTGGTCGCGGGCGCCGGGCTCGAAGGAGACCTCGACCGCGCCTGGGCGGACATCGAAGCGCGCTACGAGGCGCAGCGGCACGATATCGAGCGGCCGTTGCTGGCGCCGGCCGAGCTGTACACACCCCCGCACGAGCTGCTCGAACGCCTGCGTGCCCTGCCGTCGATCACGCTCGAAGCGTTCAAGGCGGAGACGGCGGACGACGACGCGTACCACTTTCCCACCGCCGCGCCGCAAGAACTGCGCCTCGACGCGCGCGCCGACGAGCCACTCGCGCCGCTCAACACCTTCCTCGCGGGCTACGACGGACGCGTGCTCATTGCGGCGGATTCGGCGGGGCGTCGCGAAGTGCTCACCGAGATGCTGCGCGGACATCGCACGCCGATCAGCCCGGTCGCGGGCTGGGGCGCGTTCGCGAACGGCACCGAGCGTTTCGCGCTCACGGTGGCGGCCGAAATCGAGGGCCTCACCCTCACCTCGCCCGCGATCACGGTACTCGCGGAGTCGCAGCTCTTCGGCGCGCGCGCGCGGCAGGAACGCCGCAGGCGGCGCGCCGCAAGCGACCCGCAGGCGATCCTGCGCGACCTGCGTGACCTGTCGAGCGGCGCCCCGGTCGTGCACGAGGAGTACGGCGTCGGCCGCTACGTCGGGCTCACGGTGATGGACGTCGCCGGCCAGGCCGGCGAGTTCCTCGTGCTCGAGTACCGGGACGGCGATCGGGTCTACGTGCCCGTCCACGCCCTGCACCTCGTCAGCCGCTACACGGGCGCCGCCCCCGAAACGGCGCCGCTGCACAAGCTCGGCACCGATCAATGGGCGAAGGCGAAGAAGAAAGCCGCCGCGCAAGTGCGCGACGTCGCCGCGGAGCTGCTCGACCTGTATGCGCGGCGTGAAGCGCGCCGCGGGATCGCGCTGCCGCTGCGCGAGCTCGAGTACCAGAGCTTCGCGAACGCCTTTCCCTTCGAGGAAACACCCGAGCAGGCGGAAGCGATCAGCAAGGTCATCGAAGACCTCGGTGGCTCGCGCCCGATGGACCGGATCGTTTGCGGCGATGTCGGTTTCGGCAAGACCGAGGTCGCGATGCGCGCGGCGTTCGTCGCCGTGCAGGCCGGCAAGCAGGTCGTGGTGCTCGTGCCGACGACGCTGCTCGCCGAGCAGCACGTCGCGAACTTCCGCGACCGCTTCGCCGACTGGCCGGTGCGCATCGAGTCACTGTCACGCTTTCGCGGCTCGAAGGAATCGGCGGCGGTGATCGAGGGCCTCGCGGCGGGCACCGTCGACATCGTCATCGCGACACACCGGCTGCTGCACGCCGACGCGCGCATCAAGGACCTCGGCCTCATCATCATCGACGAGGAACACCGCTTCGGCGTGCGCGACAAGGAACGCCTGAAGACGCTGCGCGCCGAGGTGCACGCGCTGACACTCACCGCGACCCCGATCCCGCGCACGCTCAACATGGCGCTCGGCGGCCTGCGCGAACTGTCGCTGATCACGACGCCGCCCGCCGAACGGCTCGCGATCAAGACCTTCGTGACCGAATGGCAGGACGCAGGCCTGCGCGAGGCGATCCTGCGCGAACTGCGCCGGGGCGGGCAGGTGTACTTCGTGCACAACGAGGTGCGCGACATCGGCAAGATCGCCGCAAGCATCGCGCAGCTCGTCCCGGAAGCCGACGTCCGGGTGGGTCATGGGCAGATGCGGGAGCGCGAACTCGAGCAGCTGATGGTCGATTTCTACCACCGCCGCTTCAGCGTGCTCGTGTGCACGACGATCATCGAAAGCGGCATCGACGTGCCGACCGCCAACACGATCATCATCAACCGCGCCGATCGGATGGGGCTCGCCCAGTTGCACCAGCTGCGCGGCCGGGTCGGGCGTTCGCACCATCGCGCCTATGCGTACCTGCTCGCGCCGCCGCGCAAGGCGCTGTCGCAGGACGCGGCCAAGCGCCTCGAGGCGATCGAGTCGATGGAAGAGCTCGGCGCCGGCTTCGTACTCGCCACCCACGACCTCGAGATCCGTGGCGCAGGCGAGCTCCTCGGCGAATCGCAGAGCGGCGAGCTGACCGAAGTCGGGCTCACGATGTTCCTCGACATGCTCGAGCACGCGGTGCGCGCGCTGCGCGAGGGGCGGGAACCCGCGCTCGATCAACCCCTCGGCTCGCCCACCGAAGTCGAGCTGCGCCTTCCGGTGCTGCTGCCCGAGGCCTATGTCGGCGACGTGCACGTGCGCCTCTCGCTCTACAAGCGCATCGCCGCGGCGGTCGACGAGGCCGCGATCGACGAACTCACCGCGGAGCTCGTCGATCGCTTCGGGCCGCTGCCGGTAGCGGCGATCGCGCTGCTGCGCGTGACGCGCCTCAGGCTCGCGGCCCGCGCGCTCGGCGTGCGCAAGCTCGACCTCGGCATGCAGGGCGGGTACCTCCTGTTCGAGGAGACCAATTCGGTCGACCCGCGCGCCGTGATCCGCCTCGTCCAGGACAAGTCCCGCGAATTCAGGCTCGACGGACCGCTCAAGCTGCGCGTGTCGCGCGACCTCGAGGAAGAGGACGAGCGCTTCGATTTCGCCGCTTCCCTGCTCGCACGCCTGCGGGCTGCGTGAAGCCGCGCTAAACTGCCGCCCATGCGCCCCCTGACCCTCGTCCTCGCGCTGTGCCTCGCCACGTTCGCCCTGCCGGCCACTCCGCAGACGGGCGGCGGGGCCTATAACGTCGAAATCATCGTCTTTCGCACGAGTGGCGGCTCGAGCGACGCGGGCGGCGGCAATGGTGACCGGCTCGAAAGCGGTGGTGATGGAGGCGACGCAGCCGGCGGCAGCGGTGTCGCGCGCCTGATCGGCCCGCTGCCCGCCGCGAACCTGCAGCTCGGCGGTGTTGCCGAACGCCTGCGCGCGAGTGGCGCCTACCGGCCGCTCGTCCACGCCGGCTGGTCGCAGACGCCGAGCCCCTGGGGCTCGCGCAGCGGCTTCAGTCTCGCGCGAGTGGGCGCCGGCGCCGAAGGGCTTTCGGGTACGGCCTATCTCGAACGCGGGCAGTTCCTGCACCTCGGGTTCTCGATCACGCTCGGGCGCGCCACGATCAACGAGATCCGCCGCGTGCGCCTCGGCGAGAAGAACTACTTCGACAACCCTGATTTCGGCGTGATCGCCGTCGTGACCGCCGCGCGCTAGGCGCGCGGCGTGTAGTCGCCCTTCGCCGCGACCACGACCCGGTTGCGCCCCTGTGCCTTCGCGCGCTTGAGCGCCGCCTCGGCGGCGTTCACCAGCAGCGCGACCGGCTGGTCGCGCATCGGCATGCAGCTTGCGACGCCGACGCTCACCGTGACGAATTTCGCGCCCGAGCGCGGATGGTGCACCTGCTGGTCCCGCACGCGCTGCGCGAGGAGGCGCGAATACTCGGCGAGCTTTTCGTCGTCGATGCCGTGCGAGAGCACCGCGATGCCACCCCCGTCCCAGCGCCCGAGGAGATCGCTGCCGCGACGGAACGACGCGGCGATCAGGCTCGAGGTGCGGCGGATGCACGCGTCGCCGCCCGCGCGGCCGTAGGTGTCGTTGTAGGCGCCGAGGCTGTCGACGTCGAAGATCGCAAGCCCGAGCTGGCGCATCTCGCGCTGCGCGAGTGCCCAGTCGCGTTTCAGCAATTCCTCGAAGTACGGCCGCGTCGCGAGTGTCGTGAGGCGGTCTTCGCGCATCCAGCTCGGCAGCCCCGTGAGGGCCTGCACGGCCGCTCGCGGGCGGTCACTCGCGTCGCGGTGGTAGCCGATGAAATGGGTGACGCGCCCGGCGCCGTCGCGCACCGGTTGCAGGTGGATGTCGACCCAGAATACGCCGCCGTTCTTGCGGTAGTTGCGCAGCAGCACCTGGCAGGAATCGCCCCGTTCGATCGCCTGCTGGAGCCGGTAGCGCGCGTCCTGCTCGCGGTCGTTGCCCTGCAGGTGCCGGAGGTTTCGCCCGAGCAGATCGTCGGCGACATGGCCGGTGAGGTACTCGAACGCCGCGTTCACGTAGACGACCGGCTGGTCGCCTTCCGCGTCACAGATCACGATGCCTTCGGGCGCGGCATCGAGCACGCTGCGCAGGAATTCCGCCGACCAGTCCTTCATGCCCGTCCCGCCGAAAGTTCAAGTGGTGGTGCCGCCGCGCAGCGCGCGAGTGCCCGTTGGCTCTGCCGCCACGCGTCCGATGCCAGCAACGCCGCATGCGCGAGCCCCTCGCGGCCACGCAGGCGCGCAAGCCGCAGGTGCACGGCCGGATCGGGCGCGAGACGCAACCCGTCGAGCAGCGCCTCGACGGCCGGCCGATCGTTGCAGACCGTCAGTACGTCACAGCCGGCGGCGAGCGCCGCGCGCGAGCGCGTGACGATGTCGCCGCAGGACGCCGCGCCCTGCATCGACAGGTCGTCGCTGAACACGATGCCGCGAAAGCCGAGATCCTCGCGCAGCACGCCGCGGATCCAGCGTGAAGACAAGCTCGCGGGGGCCGGATCGACCGCAGGAAACGCCACGTGCGCGACCATCACACCGGGAAGCTGGTTTGCGATCAGGCGTCGATAGGGCGCGAGATCGTCCTCCATGTCGACGAGCGCGCGGCGATCGACCGGCAGCGCGTGGTGCGAATCCGCCACGACCGCGCCGTGCCCGGGAAAGTGCTTGGCGGTGGCGGCCATGCCGGCGTCCCGCATCCCGTGCATGTACGCGACCGCGAGGTCCGCAACCGCCGCGGCCCGCCCGTGAAACGCCCGGTCGCCGATCACCTCGCTCACGCCGTAGTCGAGATCGACGCAAGGCGCGAAGGAGATATCGACACCGCAGGCCCGCAACTCCGCCGCCATGAGCCAGCCGAGTTCGCGCGCGAGTTCGAGGCCGTGCCGGGCATCGAGTTCGTATTCCTGGCCGATGCGGCGCACGGGCGGCAAGCGCGAGAACCCGGGCCGGAAGCGCTGCACGCGCCCGCCTTCCTGATCGACCGCCACGACGAGCGCGGGCTGGCGCACCGCATGGATGGCCGCCGTCAGGCGCGTGAGCTGCTCGGGATCGACGTAGTTGCGCGTGAAGAGGATCACGCTGCCGACGAGCGGATGCGCGAGCAGCTCGCGCTCCCCGGGCTCGAGCTCGGGGCCTTTCAGGTCGACCATCAGCGGGCCGAGTGTCATGGCCGGGAAGTATCGTGGATCGCCTCGAGCAGCGCCATTGATTCGACGTGGGTCGTGTGCGGGAACATGTCGAGCACGCCCGCGGCCTTCAGCGCGTAGCCGTGCTCGTGCACGAGGATGCCGAGGTCCCGCGCGAGCGTCCCGGGATGACAGGAGACGTAGAGGATCCTGCGCGGCGCGAGATGCGCAATCGCGGGCAACACTTCCCGCGCACCGGCGCGCGGCGGATCGATCAACACATGCGAGAAACCTTCCGCCCACCAGCGGCTCGAGGCCACGTCTTCGGCGGCCAGATTGCCGACGTGGAACTGCGCGTTGTCGATGGCGTTGCGAGTCGCATTCTGCCGCGCACGCGCGATCAATCCGGCGTCGCCTTCGACTCCGACCACCTCGCCCGCGCGGCGCGCGAGCGCGAGCGTGAAATTGCCGAGCCCGCAGTAGAGGTCGAGCACCCGGTCGGTGGGGCCGGCGTCGAGCAGGCGCACCGCGCGCGACACGAGCGCCTGGTTGACCACCGAGTTCACCTGGATGAAATCGATCGGTTCGAACGCGAGACGCAGGTCGAAGTCGGGCAGCGCGTAATCGAGCGCCGCCGGTGCGCCGTCGAGTGGCGCCACCGTATCGAGGCCGCCCGGCTGCAGGTACATCACGACAGCGTGCGCCGCGCCGAAAGCGCGGATCGCATCGAGATCGGCAGCCGAGGGCGGCGACAGGACGCGCAGGATCACGGCGGTCGCGCGATCACCGACCGACACTTCGACCTGGGGCACGCGCTCGCGGATAGAAAGATCCGTGAGCAGCGCGGACAGCGGCGTCACGAGCGTGTCGAGAGGCGCCGCGAGCACGCGACAGCTTTCGATCTCGGCGACGTAGGGCGCCGAGCGCTCGCGAAAGCCGACCAGCGAGCGCCCTTTTTTCCTGACGAAGCGCGCACTCAGCCGCGCACGACGCCGGTAGTTCCACGCCGGCCCCTCGAGCGGCGCGAGCCATTCCTGCGGCGTGACGCGCCCGATCCGCTCGAGGCTGTCGGCGAGTTCGGCGCCCTTGGACGCGAGCTGCGCCGCCGGCGCAAGGTGCTGCAGGGCACAGCCGCCGCACACGCCAAAATGCGGACACGGCGGCGACACACGGTCGGCCGCGGGCGTCACCACTTCGACGAGCTGCGCCTCGTCGTGCTGGCGATGACGGCGCGTGCGTCGGTAGCGGATCGCCTCGCCCGTCAGCACGCCCGGCACGAACGCCGTCTTGCCCGTTTTCACGATGCCATCGCCGTCGTGGTTGATCGCGAGGACTACGCCCGACTCGATGTCGTCCATGCCGCCAGGAACTCAGCGTGATGGGGCTCGCCCGAGGCCGCGAGCAGCGCGCGCACGCGCTCCTCCTCCGCCGCATGCTGCTCGCGCGACAGATGGCCGCGCAGCAGTTCGAACCGCAGGTAAACGAGCAGGGTGTTGAGGACGTCGGTCTCGCAATAGCGGCGGATCGCGACGATCTCGCCCGCCTGGTAGGCATCCCAGACCTGGGCGCCCGAGAATCCAAGCTTGCCCGGCAGGCCGAGAAGATGCGCCATGTCCTCGAGCGACGCCCTCGCGCGCGGCTGCATGCCGGAGAGCACGTCCATCAGGTCGAGGTGGCGCCAGTGATAGCGGCTCAGGTAGTTGTTGTAGCGAAACGCCGTGTTGCTGTCCCCGGTTTCCCAGTAAGTCGGCGCCTGGATTCCGGCGGCGAGCGCACGGTAACCGAGGACGGGCAGGTCAAAGCCCCCGCCGTTCCACGACACGAGGTCGGGCGTGTAGCGCTCGATCCCCTCGAAAAAGCGCGCGACGATATCCGCCTCGGCCGCATCCGGCTCGCCGAGGCTCCACACGCGCAGCGTGTCGCGGGTGCGCAGCGCGCAGGAAATCGCGACGACCCGGTGCTGTTCGTGCGGCAGGAAATCACTGCCCGATTCCTGGCGACGGCGCGTGAACATCGCCTTCGCGACTTCGGCATCGTCCAGGCCCTCGAGGCCGTATGCGCGGCGGCCGAGCGCGGTGTCCGGCACCGTCTCGATGTCGAAGACGAGCACGTTCACCGCGCCGGCTCCGTCGCGTGCGCAGGCGCCGCGCGTTCGAGCACGGCGACCGCAACGATGAGACCGGACTCGTCGGTCAGCGTGACGTGACCCTCACCCACGCCGAGCTGTCGCCGCACCGCGTCCCCGCGCGGCGAGTACACGACCTCGGGCCGGCCCCAGGCGTTCTGCACGACCCCGACGTCCCGAATCCACACGCCGTGGGCGAAGCCCGTGCCCATCGCCTTGACGATCGCTTCCTTGGCGGCGAAACGCATCGCGAGGAAGCGCTCCTTGCGCTTCGTCAGGGCCATCTGCGCGCGTTCCGCCGGCATCAGCAGGCGTTCGACGAAATGCTCGCCGTGGCGTTCGTAAACCTTCTGTACGCGCGCGGCCTCGAGCACGTCGACCCCGATGCCGAAGATCATCGGCGCGCGGCCTGCATCAGCGCGCGCATGTCGCGCACCGCCGTGCGCAGGCCGTCGAGCACCGAGCGCGCGATGATTGAATGGCCGATGTTCAGCTCGACGATTTCGGCAATCGCCGCGACGGGCCCGACATTGTGGTAATGGAGGCCATGGCCCGCATGCACTTCGAGCCCGAAGCTCGACGCGAGCCGCGCGCCGCTGCGCAGTTTCTCGAGTTCGATCGCGACCGCGCCGCCGCCGGCCCCGGCATAGGCGCCCGTGTGCAGCTCGATCACGGGCGCGCCCGCCTGCGCCGCCGCTTCGATCTGGCGCGGATCGGCATCGATGAAGAGCGCGACGCGCACGCCCGCCGCGGCGAGGGCGCGGCAGCCCTCGGCGATGCGCCGGGACTGGCCTGCGACGTCGAGCCCGCCTTCCGTCGTCACTTCCTCGCGCCGCTCGGGCACGAGGCAACAGTCGGCGGGCCGCACGTCGCACGCGATCGCGAGCATTTCATCGGTGACGGCGAGTTCGAGGTTCATGCGGGTCTGCAGCAGGTCGCGCAGCGCACGCACGTCCCGGTCCTGGATGTGACGCCGGTCTTCGCGCAGATGCAGCGTGATGTTGTCGGCGCCCGCCTGTTCGGCGACGAGGGCCGCGTGCACGGGGTCGGGATAGCGCGCCCGGCGCGCCTGCCTCAGCGTCGCCACATGATCGATGTTCACTCCGAGTGCGATGGATACCGCGCTCATCGACGCTCCTTGCCGGCGACTGCGCGCGCCACGGCGCGGGTCGCGAGCTCACGACCTTCGAGACAATAGTCGAGCGCAGCGCGCAGCACGCGCCGTGCTTCTTCGAGTTCGGCGGGACTCTCGAGGCGATCCGCGGCGAGGTTCAGCAGCGAACGCCCCGAGACGGCGCCCGGCGCGTCGCGGACCGCGCTTGCAACCCCCTGCCCCGCCCGATAGACATAGCGCCCGTCCGGATCGATCGCGCGCCCCGAGTCGACCTCGACCGCGAGATCGACACCGTAGCCGAGTTCGTCGAGCAAGCGCCGCTCGAAGGCGCGCAACGGCCCGTCCGGCGCCCCGCCCGCGGCGAGCGCCGCGAGTGCGTCCGAATAGGCGTCGAAGAGGAGCGGATGCGGATCGTCGCGCGTGGTCAGGCGCAGGATCAGTTCGTTGAGATAGAACCCCGACATCAGGACCGCGGGCGGCAGGCCGGGCGCCCGCCCGGTGTCTCCTCCGAGCTCGACCGCGGTCAGCGTGGCCGCCTCGCCGTATCCGCGCCAGGACACGAGCAGGGGCACGAACGGCTGCAACAGCGATGCGCTGCGCGATCTCGGCCCGCGCGCGCCGCGCGCAAAGAGCGTCACGCGCCCCGCCTCGCGGCTGAAGGTCTCGACGATCCGGCTCGTGTCGCGAAAGGGGCGATGGTGCAGCACCCAGGCCGGCGTCAGGTCCGCCTTGCGACCCGTGCGCGTCACTCGAGCCCCAGCGCCTTCAGCGCGTGCGCGTTGTCGGCCCAGTCCTCGCGCACCTTGACCCACAGCTCGAGATGCAGGCGCCGGCCGAGCAGGCGATTGAGTTCCATCCGGGCCGCCCGCCCGATCCGCTTCAGGCGCTCGCCGCCCTCTCCGATCACGATCGGCTTCTGGCCTTCGCGATCGACCCAGATCACCGCGGACACCAGCAGCCGGCCGTCTTCCTCCGCCATGCGCTCGATTGCGACCGCGATCCCGTACGGCACTTCCTGGTTCAGCTCGAGGGTCAGCTTCTCGCGAATTTCCTCCGAGATGCGAAACGCGGTGTCGCGGTCGGTGAGCTGATCCGGTGGAAAGAGCTGCGGCGACGCCGGCAACTGCGCCACGATCCGTTCGACGAGCCGCTCGAGATTGCCGGCGTCGCGGGCCGAGCACGGCACGACGTCGACGAAAGCGTGGCGCGCCGCCAGTTCCGCCACCCAGGGCAAGGCCTTCTCGCGCGGATGAATGCGGTCCATCTTGTTCACGACGGCGATCGCCGGCCGCCCGCTGCCGATCACGCGATCGAGCGCGAGCTGGTCTTCCGCGGTCCAGCGGCCGGCCTCGACGACGAACAGCACCACGTCGGCGTCCGCCAGCGCCGAGGCGGCGGTGCGGTTCATCGCGCGATTGAGCGCGCGCCTCGCGCCGTGATGCAGCCCCGGCGTGTCGACGAACGCGATCTGCGCGTGCGGCAGGTTGAC
>CADEFQ010000003.1:0-4441 GCA_902826635.1 uncultured Pseudomonadota bacterium | reverse complement strand
CGTGATGCAGCCCCGGCGTGTCGACGAACGCGATCTGCGCGTGCGGCAGGTTGACGAGCCCGAGGATGCGGTGGCGCGTCGTTTGCGGACGCGGCGTGACGATCGAGAGTTTCTCGCCCACGAGCGCGTTGAGCAGCGTCGACTTGCCGACGTTGGGCCGGCCTGCGAGCGCCGCGAAACCGGCGCGGAATTCCGGGGCAGTTTCACTCATGGCGGCGCGCCGCCCGCCGTCAGTTGCGCGAGCAGGCGTTCGGCCGCCTGCTGTTCGGCGCGCCTGCGGCTCGAGCCGCTGCCTTCGCTGTGCGCACCGAGCTTCGGCGCATCGCAGCGCACATGGAAGCGCTGTTCGTGCGGCTCGCCCTCGACGCCGCCCAGGTGATAGCGCGGCAACGGCAGGCCGCGCGCCTGCAGGTGCTCCTGCAGCCGCGTCTTCGCGTCCTTCAGTTCCTCGGGATGCGGCAGGCCACGCACGCGCGCATCGAACAGCGGCACCACGATCCGGCGGACCGCATCGAGCCCGGCGTCGAGATAGAGCGCGCCGACGAGCGCTTCGAGCGCGTCGGCGAGGATCGAATGACGACGAAACCCGCCGGTCTTGAGCTCCCCCGAACCGAGCTGCAGTACCTCGCCGAGGCCGAGACCGGCCGCGACTTCCGCGAGCGGCTCCTCGCTCACGACGCGCGCGCGCAGGCGCGAGAGGTCGCCCTCCGCCGCCGTCGGAAATTCGCCGTACAGGCGATCGGTCATCAGGAGATTGATCACGGCGTCACCCAGGAACTCGAGGCGCTCGTTGTTCTCGCTCGACGCGCTGCGATGGGTCAGCGCGATCACGAACAGATCCGGCTCCCGCGGCACGTACGCGAGGCGCTCGCGCAGCCAGGCGAAGGGCCAGTCGTTCTGCATCCAGTGTCCTTGTATCTCAGTCGATCGTCGCGACCTTGTCGAACTTCAGCAGGATCGACGCATTGGCGAACAGCGGCGCCAGATCCTCATATTCGGCGCGCATGATCCATGCGGCGCCTTCCTTGTGGATCTCGATGTCCCGCACGTTCGGGAAGTCGATGCTGTCGATGTCGAACTGCTTCTCGAGTGCCACACGGATCGCACCCGCCGAGAGCGTCTCGTCGCTCGCAAGCTGCGTCGCCGTGCGCTCGAGCGCCTGCGAGACTTTCATGTAGTTCAGCAGCACCGGCGTCAGCCGGATCGCCGCGTAGCCGACCAGCGCGATCGGCACGAGTATGAACAACCAGCCGATAAGAGTGATTCCCGCCTGACGTGCACGCATCGCCACTACCCCCGTTTGCGTCATTCGATTCGCGCGCCGATGCGATCCCATCTGGGCCCGCCCGCGCGTTGCAGGTCCCAATTGAACCAGATTCGCGTCGCCCTGCCGACCAGATTCTCCTCCGGTACGAAACCCCAATAGCGGCCATCGGCGCTGTTGTCGCGATTGTCGCCGATCATCAGGTACTTGCCGGGCGGCACTTCCATGTCCGGAACGTCACCGTGGTCGGGGCGACCTTCGAGGCCGGCGTCGCAGACGTAGTTTCGCGGCATCGGGCGATCGCACGACGGCAGCGGCGGCACGGAAAAATCCGACGGCGTATTGCAGTAGAGCGTGCGGTGCACGTGATCGCCGAGCTTCTCCTCGGCAAGTTGCATGTCGACGTAGCAACCGTCGCTGTAGCGGCCGATCGGCTCGAACGGCACCGGCGCGCCGTTCACGACCACGCGGTCGCCCTCGATCCGCACCCGGTCGCCGGGGAGCCCGACGAGCCGCTTGATGTAGTTGATGCGCGGGTCGGGCGGGTAGCGGAACACGACCACGTCACCCCGCCGCGGCTCCCCGATATCGACGACGCGCGTGTTCAGCACCGGCAGGCGCAGGCCATAGGCGTATTTGTTCACGACGATGAAATCGCCGTCGAGCAGGGTCGGCATCATCGAATCGGAGGGTATCCGGAACGGCTCGAACAGGAACGAGCGCAGGACCAGCACCACGACGGCCACCGGGAAAAAACTGCGCGCGTAGTCCACCGTCGCCGGCTCGCGCGCGGCATCCGCCGCCTTGCCTGCCGATTCGGCACGCCGCGTGCGCAGCGGGCGCAGCCAGAGGCTGTCGATCGCCCAGACGAGGCCCGAGACGACCGCGATCAGCACGAGCACGAGACTGAAGTCGAGGCCCTCGGAACGCAGCATGCGCAGCACGGCGCCGATCACCAGCAGCGGAAACACGAGGTACGCCGCGCGCGCGAGCGGCGGGTCGCGCGCGGGCGCCGGTGCGGCGGCGATTTCGCGCCCCGCCCGCAGGAACCAATCGTCGATCACGGCAATGAGCCCGACCGGGATGACGAGCCAGGTAGCGACGAGGGTCAGCTGGTCGATCACGACTATTTCCTGCCGACCTTGAGCACGGCAAGGAACGCGTCCTGCGGGATCTCCACGTGGCCGAGCTGCTTCATGCGTTTCTTGCCCTCTTTCTGCTTCTCGAGGAGCTTGCGCTTGCGCGAAATGTCGCCGCCGTAACACTTTGCGAGCACGTTCTTGCGCAGTGCCTTGACCGAAGCACGCGCGATGACATGGCTGCCGATCGCCGCCTGCACCGCGACCTCGTACATCTGGCGCGGAATGAGCTCCTGCATCTTGTCGACGAGGTCGCGGCCGCGCTGGTAGGCGTTGTCGCGATGGACGATGATCGAGAGCGCGTCGACCTTGTCGCCGTTGATCAGGATGTCGAGCTTCACCAGCGGCGCCGACGCGAAATGACTGAACTCGTAGTCGAACGACGCATACCCGCGGGTCGCCGACTTCAGGCGATCGAAGAAATCGAGCACCACGTCCGCCAGCGGCAGTTCGTACTGCACCGACACCTGCGAGGCGAGGAACTGCATCTTCTTCTGCACGCCGCGCTTCTCGCTGCAGAGCGCCAGCACGCCGCCGACATACTCGGGCGGCACGAGGATGTTCGCGGTGATGATCGGTTCACGCACTTCCGCCACCTTGTTCGGCGGCGGCAGCTTCGCGGGGTTGTCGATGTACTCGACGCCGCCGCCTTCGAGCGCGATCTCGTAGACCACGGTCGGCGCACTCGTGACGAGGTCGAGTTCGTATTCGCGCTCGAGCCGCTCCTGCACGATGTCCATGTGCAGCAGGCCGAGGAAGCCGCAGCGAAAGCCGAATCCGAGCGCGCCCGAGACTTCGGGCTCGTAATGCAGCGCGGAGTCGTTGAGGCGCAGCTTCGCGAGCGCGTCGCGGAAGTTTTCGTAGTCCTCGGAATTCACCGGGAAGAGGCCCGCGAACACCCGCGGCTTGATCTGCTTGAAGCCCGCGAGCGGCGCGTCGCAGCGGCGGGCCTCGAGCGTGATCGTGTCGCCGACCGGCGCGCCGTCGATGTCCTTGATGCCGGCAATGACGAAGCCCACGTCGCCGGTCGCGAGCTCGCGCGATGCCAGCGACTTCGGCATGAAGCGGCCGAGCTTGTCGACTTCGAAGCTGCGGCCCGTCGACATCACGCGGATCTTCTCGCCGACCGCGAGGCGCCCGTTCACCACGCGCACGAGCGACACGACGCCCACGTAGTTGTCGAACCACGAATCGATGATCAGGGCCTGCAGCGGGCCGTCCGGGTCGCCCTTCGGAGCCGGGATCCGCTGGATGATCGTCTCGAGCAGGCGATCGACGCCCTCGCCCGTCTTGGCGCTCACCTTCTCGGCATCCTGCGCCGCGATGCCGATGATCTCCTCGATCTCGCGGATCACCTTCGGCGGATCGGCGGACGGCAGGTCGATCTTGTTGATCACGGGCACCACTTCGATGCCCTGTTCGATCGCCGTATAGCAGTTGGCGACGCTCTGCGCCTCGACACCCTGCGAGGCATCGACCACGAGCAGCGCCCCGTCGCAGGCCGCGAGCGAGCGGGATACCTCGTAGGAAAAATCGACGTGCCCCGGCGTGTCGATCAGGTTCAGCTGGTAGCGCTGGCCGTCCTGCGCCTGGTAGTACAGCGTGACACTCTGCGCCTTGATCGTGATGCCGCGCTCGCGCTCGAGGGCCATGGAGTCGAGCACCTGGTCCTGCATTTCGCGGTCCGAAAGGCCGCCACAAAGCTGGATCAGGCGGTCGGCGAGCGTGGATTTGCCGTGGTCGACGTGGGCAATAATGGAAAAATTGCGGGTCAGGTGCATGAAGCGCGCCATTATACCGGGCCGCGCCGGGGCCCGGGGGGCAAACGGCGAACAGCGAACGCGTTACAGCCAGAGCGCAGGCTACGTTTTCCGGCGCTGGCCGTGATCTGTTCGCTGTTCGCCGTTCGCTGCTCGTAGATGCCGCTGCAATTCGGGGACGTCGAGCTTCCCGAAGCAGACGACTTCCCCGCCCAAGCGCAGCACCGGGATTTTCAGCCCGTACCGCCTGCGCAGCTCCGGGTCGGAATCGACGTCGA
>CADEFQ010000002.1:150624-153980 GCA_902826635.1 uncultured Pseudomonadota bacterium | reverse complement strand
GTGCGCACCACGCCTTCCGGCTGCACGCACTTGCGCAACACTTCGACGCCGACCATGCACAGCCCACGGCGCCCCAGCGCGTCGCGGCCGGGGTCGTTGTTGCCCTGGCCCGCGCCGCCACCGCCACCGCCCGCGCCTCCGCCCTGGGAGCCCGCGACCGACTCGTAGCCGAAGGTCACTTCGCCGGCGATGCCGGACTGGGCGAGATTGGTGAAGAGGTCGTCGGGCGTGAGTTGCTGGTCGTCGCTGAAATCGATCGCGGGCCGGCCCGAGTCGACACCGAGCGCATAGACCCGGTTCTGTCCCGAGGCGGGCAGGCACGGATTCAACGCCGAGGCTGCGGTCGGCTGATAGGACGGGAAGAGGATCACACCGTTCACCGTGATCGCTTCCGCGAGCACTTTTTCGCCGGTCATCGCGCCGTTCAAGCGCAGATCGAGGGTCCATCCGCGCGCTGCCGTCGGCACCGGCGTGACGCCGGGATTGCTCGTGATGTCGATCAGGTCGGCCTGCGAGATCGGCGTGTAGTTGTTGTAGTCGGCCTGCGAGAGCTTCGCGAACGGCGTCTTGTCACGCAGCGAATAGAAGCGGTCGCGCGTGTCGGTGCTGAGCGGATGCCCGCGGTAGCCCGAGCCGATCGCGAGGTTGTAGTACGGATCGGCGCCGCGGCGCTGGATCAGCGCCACATCGGGCGTGTAGTAGAAGCGACGATTGTCGACGAGGTTCGGCGTCGCCATGTCACCCGCGCCGAGGCTCGCGAACACCCCGCCCGTGACGAGACTGCCGCGGTTCGCGCCGTTGTAGATGTCGAAGCGGAACACGCGCCCGCCGAGGTCGGCCGCGTACATGCGGTCCGCGAAATCGTCGCCGTCGATGTCGAGCACGGTCACGCGGCCCGGAATCGAGTTGGTCATGCGATCGAGTGCGAGGTCGGGCGCGCCCGCGCCACCCGGGCCGCCGGCGTACCACAGCAAGGCGCCGCTCGCCGCGTCGACCATATAGAGGCGGTGGCCGACCGTGTCGGCGACATACGGCCCGTTTTCCTGCGCGCCGTCGTAGCCGCCGCCGAAGATCAGCACGAGATTCTCGCCGTTCTGCGTGGCGCCGCCGACCCGCACGCGGGCGATGGTCGGCGCGGACCAGGTTTCGCCGATCCCCGGCAACTCCGACGGGCCGATCTTCCAGCGCAGCCGCGGCTGCGTGCGATCGGTGACGTCGAGTGCGTAGTAGGTGCTGCCTCCGCGGCGCATGCCGAAATAGATCCAGACCCGATCGCCGGCGGCGGGATCGACGATGCCGTCGAGGTTGACGTCGAACTTGAGCACGCGCACGTCGCCGTCGAGGCCGTAGGTGCGCGCGGTGATGCCGGAATTGCGATAGAGCTGCGGCAGGCGCGCGAGCAACTCGGGCGCAACGAAGGACCACAGTTCGCGCCCGGTGCGCGCATCGACCGCATGCAGGTAGCCATCGTTGGTGGGTATGAACACGACGCCGTCCTGCACATCGGGCGCGGCGTTCGTGCCACCGTAGGTCACGAGTGCCGGCCGCGCATGCAGCGGGTCGCCCATGAAGCGATGCGTCTCGGTCGTATTGCCGTCGGTGTCGTCGTCCTGCACATCGACCCCGCGCGCCCAGTCGATCAACTGGTCGCGGGTCGGCACGGCGCCGGTGAGGCCGAGCAACTGCGGCGTGAGCGCGGCATTGGCTCGCTCGAAGCGATTCCCGGCCACCGTGAGGTCGCGGTTGCCGAGGCTTTCGACGTAGGTGTACACGCGCCGTTCGGCCTCGTCCGGCAGCCGGCTCACCGCGCCGCCGGCTTCGACGGCCCCGCCGTCGCTCGCGGCCGACCAGAAGCTCTGCGTACCCTGCCGGAAAAACCCGGTCGCGGGATCGACTGCGTCGCTGCCGGTCGCGTCGACGATGCGGCCGTCGCTGAAACCGTATTTCTTCAGGTTGCCGGGCCAGTGCGCGGTGGATTCGGGGCTGAAGACCGAAATGTAAAGGTCGTCCAGCGTCTCGGTGCGATTGAAGGCGTTGATCGACACCGAGGGTGTCGTGAAGGTGGAACTCGTCTGCAGGATGTTGCCGACGATCGCTTGCAGCGTGGTGGTGAGATTGCCGACGTTGTTGGCCGAATAGGTTTCACCGCCACCGCGCGCCGCCGTTTCGGCGAGCAGGGTTGAGCCCGCCACGTCCGGGCCGAAGCCGACGGTATAGGTCGTGACATTCTGCTGGCCGGGCAGGGTCGGCGACAGGTCTGCCGCGTGCAGGTAGTCCGCCATGTCGGGCAGGCAAGAGCCGCCCGCGCCGCTGCAGCCACCGCCGACGAGCGAAGCGTAGTTCGGCAATGCCGGAATCCGCGCGTTCGCACCGTCGTCCTCGGTCGGCTCGCCGTCGGTGAGCAGGATCGCGTAATTGCGCTGGCACTGGAACGCGATCGGTGACTGGTAGCGTGATGGGTCCTGCGGGTTCCGCGAGGCGGGTACGCTGGGCAACGGAGTCCCGCTCTGATCCGCCACCGAATTGCTGCCGTAGTCGACCGCGCGGCCGGCGAAGTACTGCCCGGCCTCGTACATCGTTTCGGCGAGCGGTGTGAAGCCATCGGCGTTGAGCGCGTTGATCTCGTCGGTCATCGATTGACGGGACGTCGTGATGTCGGAGATCGCGTGGATCACCATGCCGCCCTCGGCATTGCCGCTGTAGCGCATCAAGCCGAGATTCACGTCGTCGATCGAGCCGACGAGCGATGTCGCCACGGCCTGCACGGTCGCGAGCCGTGAAATCGGCGTCGGCGAGGGCGGAGCGAAATACCAGTTGAGCCAGTTGGCGCCGTAGAGTGTGTAGGCGGGCGCGGTGTCCCAGCTGATCTCGCGGGCGGAGGCCGCCGACCACGGCGCACTGCTGTCGCCGTCCTGCGCGTAGCGCAGCGTGGACGTGTCGTCGGCGCCGTGGAGGCCGCTGTCGGCGCGACATTCAACGGCGAGGGTCGCCGCCGCCGCGGTCGTGAGGCGCACCCACCGCGCGGCCGTGGTGTCGTATCGCAGCAGGTCGCCGGTCCAGGTGCCTGCAAGGCCCGCGAGGCCGGTGCGGGCGGCGGCACAACGATTCGTGACTGCCGGGAATCGCTGCGCGGAGCCGCAGTCGGGCGGGTTGATAGTGCCGGTGCCGCTCTCCTGCCAATAGATCGAGCCCGCCGCGCAGCTGCCGCCGTAGGTCACGTTCGGGTTGTAGGGTGCGCGCTCGGCCTGCACGAGACTGCTCATGCTGCCCGACGTGTCGATGATGAACAGGATGTTCGGCTTGACGTTGCGCAGTGCCGCCTGGTTCACGAAGATTTCGGTGTCGTCGGCGAGCGC
>CADEFQ010000002.1:120719-150524 GCA_902826635.1 uncultured Pseudomonadota bacterium | reverse complement strand
CGAGCGTGAGGGCGAGGAGTGCGGTCACACGGTGGGACATGATCATTCTCCGATCGCGCCGAGCCCGGTGCCGACCTGGCCGATGCTGCCGCCATTGCTCCCCGATCCGCCCACGACCACGAACAGCCCCTGCACCTGTCGGTCCCGCGCGTTGCGGGCCGATACGCCGGTGCTTTCGATTTCGTAGTGCAGGCCGATGAAGCGGTCGGCGCTCGACTGGGGCAGGCCGTGCTCGTCGCCGACGTAACGCGTTGCGGTCGTGAAGCGGTCGCTCGGGGCGGTGCCGAAGGGGACATCGGAAACGACGGTCGGCGCTGCGCCGGACACCGCCGGCACCGCGCGGATGTCGGCAATGGCTTCCTCGATGCCCGCGGTCGAGGCCATCGCGGCGGCGCGACGGAACTGCTCGTTGCCGGCCATCACGAGTTCGGTGGTCGCGGTGTTCATGCCCGTGATCGCAAGCAGCGTGAGAATGAGGAGCAGCACGAGCCCGATGACGAGGGCCGCGCCGCGCTGCGATCGGGGCCTGGGGATGGGACGGCGGGTTTTCATAGGGTTCGTGCGTTTCGCAGGGAAATGGTGCGTGACATCAGCACGCGGCGGAACTGCCGCTCGTTACCCGCCGGCGTGTAGTCGACGTCGGCGTACTCGTAGCGACGGGTGTCGAGAAACCCCGGTTCGGGCCGATCGGCGCGCACGCGCACCCAGATGCGCACGGCGACGACCTGCGCGAGGTTGAGGCTCGGAAAATCGGGGTTCACGTAGCGCGTGGCGCGGCCGTCGGATTCGGGGATGCCGTCGCCGTTGACGTCGGCGCCCGGATCGACCACGCCGTCGTTGTCGTAGTCGCCCGTGTCGATGCCGAATTGCACCTGCAGGTCTTCGACCCCGGGCATGACTTCGGTGTCTTCGAACTGCGCGTCGTTCGTCAGCGACTTCACGCGCAGTGACGGCAGGCCGGGCCGATCGACGGCATCCCGCGCGAGGTAATAAGCGCGCACCACGAGGTTGTGGATCTCGTTGTCGGCATCGATCGGGCCGGGAGCGTTGCCGTCGACGAACAGCTGCTGTGCCGAACGGCTGCGCAGGCGCGACGCGTACAGCTGCAGCCGTCCGTTGGCGGGCGCGGCGGTGTTCGTCTCGACGCGGCGGATGGTCAGCGTGTCGGCAGTCGCGACGGCGCCGGCCCCGTACGGAGCGCAGGACGCGCCCGCGCCGGGACCCATTGCAAACGAGTCGTTCGAGCCCTGCACCGGGGTCAGCACGTCGACCGCGAAATTCGTGCCGCAGTCGTGCGCGCCCGCCGGGAGGTTTGCGACTGCGTTCGGCGGCGCGGCCGGCACGGGTCGCTGGCGCATCTGCGGCGCAACCGCGTAGACGATGCCGGGCGACGCACCGCTCACGAAGCGGACGGTGTCGGGGGAATTCGTGAAGCCGTAATAGCCGGCGAGTTCGACGTCAGGCTCGAGCACCGAGAGCACGTAGCGCCCGTTCTCCTGCACGCGCGCGACGCTCTCGTTCACCGCATAGGTGCTGCGCCCGCGAGAGAAGACGTACACGGCACCGACGATCAGGATCGAGCCGATCGCGAGCGCGACCATCAGTTCGATCAGGGAGAGGCCCCGCTGCGCGCGCGCCTTCATGAGATGGGCGGCCTCGGCATCATGACGAGTTCGGAGGTATAAGAGTACGGCTCTTCGACGCCCGGCTCCTGCCATTCGATCGATATCTGATACCGCTCGGGTCGTCCGATGTTGACGGCCGGGACATAGCGCACCACCGCCGCCGTGGCCGGATCGATCGGCGGCGGCAGCGCGAAGCGCACCGCCCGCTGCCAGCGTGCGAGATCGTCCTCGGCGAGTTCTGCGGTACTGCAATTGGCGCCCGCGTCGGCGGCGGTCGGCGAACAGCGCCGCAGGGCCGGCGCACCGGCGTAGGTCGACGTGTCGTACCGGTTGCCAGCGTTGCCGTTGGCGCGGATGCGGTCGGCGATGTCGCCCGCGAGATTGACCGCGTGCGTGCGCAGCAGCGCGGTGCGACTGCTGCGCAGGCTCTCGACGAAAAGCCCGGCGATGCCGAGGAGGCCGATCGAGAGCACCACGAGCGCGACGAGCGACTCGACCATGGTGACGCCACGTTGCTTCAGCTGCATGCCAGCCCCCATGCCGCAAGACGCGCCGGATCGCGCACGACTTCGCCGCGCCCGGTGCGGGATACTTCGATGCCGCGCGCCGCCGATTGATTGGTGCCGCCTTGCAATGCGTAGCCGCGCTCGTCGCAGTAGACGACGAGCCGTGCGGTCGCGACGGCGGTATCGAGCATGAAGCCATTGGCGCCGAAGGAGAGGCAGGCGCCGTTCGCGATGGATACGACACGCCCCCGATCGGCTGCGGCTTTGCCGCCCGTTTGCGTGACGTCGTCTACGCCCGCAATCACGCAATTGCTGTCCGGATCCGCAAAAACGACCCAGCCGGAGAAATCGTCGGCACCCGAACAGGCGGGCGCCGCGGCGAGCGGATCGTTAGTGGCGCACAGGGACACGGTGCGCTGTTGCTTGACCGCTTCGGTGCGTGCGACCTGCAGCGCAGTGAGGAAATCGTTGGCGTCGGCGGTGAGGCGACCGTTGCGGCGAAACTCGGTGAAGCTGGGCGCGCCGATCGCGAGGATCACGGCCGCGAGCCCGAGCACGATCATCAGCTCGAGCAACGTGAAGCCCGCCGAAAAGAAAGACTTCCCCCCCATAGCGATCGACTATAGCCGCTCGCGTGGCACTCGCTCGCAGATTCCGACGATCGGTGCTTCGGCACGGATCAGCGGCGCAGAGGGCTGCAAAAAGTATGCTTGATTTGACGTAATCGCGGCGAATGCCGCTCACGTGCCACATCGGGAAGCGGCGCCGCGCGGCGTGCCGATGCGCAGCCGCGGGCGCCCCGTCTGGCTCACGATGACGGCATGCGGCTGCACGCCCGAAACGGTACTGCAGAACTCGAAGGTGCTGGTCATGCCTGCGCGCGCGGTGGGCCAATAGGTGACGGCTCCGCGCGAGGCGTGCACTTCGGTGGGTCGATCGAAATGATGCTCGCGCAGGATCGGCTCGCCGGGGTCGCGCACCGGCGTGAATTCCGAACGACTGTTCTCGAAGACGATCCAGCCGCGCGCCCGCGCTGCGCCGCGCGCGACGCAGCGCTCGCCGTCCGGCGACAGGCACACGACCGTGGGAATACCGCCCAGGATGGCGCGGCTGCGGGCGTAGTGCAGGGTGCCCATGAGCCGGTCAGCCCCGGTTGCGACCCCCATGGAGGCTCGCATTCGCGTGAAATCGGGGGTGGCGATGGCCACGAGAATGGCGGCCACCGCGATCACCGTCGCCAGTTCCCAGATCGTGTAGCCGCGGGGAGCCATCGGTGGAGGATGGGCCCGCCGGCCCGCACAAATGCGTTGCATTTGCAACGTATTTGTGCAGATTCATATAATCCCCCGATGTCCCATCCCGACCTGACAGGACGCCTCGTCGCCCACGGAATCCAGCCGACGGCGCAGCGCCTGCGCATCGCTGCCGCGCTGTTGTCAGCGCCGCAGCATTTGTCGGCCGAGCAGTTGCTCGCGCAGCTTGAATCGGACGGGGCGCGCGTATCGAAGGCGACCGTCTACAACACGCTCAACCTGTTCGCGAGCCGAGGGCTCATCCGCCCGCTCTCGGTGGACGGCGTGCGCGCGTGGTTCGATTCCAACGTCGAGCCGCACTACCACTTCCACGACGTCGAAAGCGGTGCGCTCACCGATGTCGCGGTGCCGGAAGTGCAGTTCAGCCGCCTGCCGCCGCCGCCCGAAGGCATGGAAGTCGCGGGTATCGACCTCGTGATCCGCTTGCGCAAGGCGTCGCCGCGCACCTGAGCGCCGGGTTTGCCTCACCGGGGGGCATTCATTAGAATTCGCGCCCCCCGTGCCGCTTTAGCTCAGCTGGTAGAGCACATCATTCGTAATGATGGGGTCGTCTGTTCGAATCAGACAAGCGGCACCAAGAATACCGCGCGCTTCGGCGCGCTTCGCGCGCGGACGCGCGAGCGAACAGCTAACAGCTAACAGCTAACAGCCAGAGACGTCACCTGCGCTTCTGGCTGTTCGCTACTTGCCGTTCGCCTTGTCAGCTTCCCACCCCGGCATGTCCCCGATGAGGTGCATCAGCTTCGCAAAGCCCGCGTCGTGCAACGCGGCGAGTGCGATCCCCGCGCGCTTGCCGCTGCGGCAATACGCGACGATCGTCTTGCCCTTCGACGGCTCGAGTTCTGCGATGCGGGTGGGGATTTCGTCGTGCGGGATGTTGATCGCACCCGGCACATGGCCCGCCGCGAATTCGGCGGGCGTGCGCACGTCGAGGATCACGATCGAGTCGGCATCGCTCGCCGCCTGCGCGCGCACTTGCGCGGGCGAGATTTCGGGCGCGGTCCAGTTGCCGTCGGCAGTCGCCACGCCCGCCATGGCGGGCAACAGGGCACACGCGAGCGCTTGCCGGAGGGTCTTCATCGTGCGTGGGGTTTTCATGCGTCCGATGGTGGCGCAGCAGGCAGGCGCATGTCCACCTCGTCCTGCTCGAGCTCGAAGAGGCGTGCGTAAACGCCACCGCGCGCCAGGAGGTCGGCGTGCGTGCCGCGCTCGGCGATCCGGCCGTGCTCGAGCACGAGGATCTCGTCCGCATTCAGCACGGTTGACAGCCGGTGGGCGATCGTCAGGGTCGTGCGCCCCTTCGCGAGCTCACGGATCGCGGCATTCACTTCGCGTTCGGATTCGACGTCGAGGCTCGAGGTGGCCTCGTCGAGGATCAGGATCGGCGCGTCCTTCAGTAGTGCGCGCGCGATCGCGATGCGTTGGCGCTGGCCACCCGAGATTTTGCCGCCCATTTCGCCGACCGGTGTGTCGTAGCCGAGCGGCAGGCCCGCGATCCAGCCCGAGAGGTGGGCGCGGCGCGCGGCCTCATCAACTTGCGCCGCGGTGGCGCCTGCGCGACCCATGCGGATGTTCTCGCCGATCGTCGAGTTGAACGTGTAGTTGCGCTGCGAGACGACCGCAATGTGATCACGCAGGCTCTCGAGCGTGTAGTCGCGCACGGAGCGGCCACCGACCAGGACATCGCCTTCGGTGGCATCCCAGAAGCGCAGCAGCAGGTTCGAGATCGTGCTCTTGCCCGCGCCGCTCGAGCCGACGAGTGCGATATGCCGGCCGGCGGCGACATCGAAGCTGATGCCGCGCAGGACGGGCGGCGCGTCGGGCGCGTAGCCGAAACTGACGTTTCGCAACGACACCGAGGCGTCGGCGAGCGGGGCGGACTGCGTGACGACGTTCGCGACCGCGGGCCGCTGGTCCATCAGTTCGAACAGCCGGCGGGCGGACACCATCGAGACCTGGAAATCTCCGACGACGTTGTTGAGGCCCTGGGCCGCGTTGAAGCCGGTGATCGCGATCGCCACCACCACCGGGATGTCGCGCAGCGGATCGATGTTGCCCGCGACATACAGGCCCCAGCTGACCCACAGCACCGTGACCGCGGCGGCTGCGATCACGAACTCGGTGATGCCGCGCTGGAAGGCGTCGGCGCGCGTCAGCTTGTCCTGCCCGTTCTTGAGGCGCACGCCGATTTCCCACGCCTCCTTGCGGCGCCGCTCGCCGTAGCCGAACGCCACCGTGTCGCGCAGGCCCTGCAGGCTGTCGGTGAGGAACGCGTTCACTTCGCCTTGTGCGCGGCGCCAGGTCTCGCCGCCGCGGCCGCCCGAGAGCGCGGTGATGATCGGCAGCACGATCACCATCGCCACCATGAACGGCAGCAGTGCCCACACGTACGCCATGTCGTACCAGCGGCCGAGGATCGTGAAGAGAATTGCCGGCACCACGAAGGCCGTGATCACCGGTGCGATCGTGTGGGCGTAGAACGGTTCGATGCGCTCGCAGTCGTTGACGACGCGCGATACCGCATCCCCCGAGCGCAGCATGCCGGTGCCCGCGGGAGCGAGCGGCTCCATGCGGTCGTAGAACTCGTTGCGCAGCATCGCGAGCAGGCGAAACGCGACGTAGTGCCCGGTGTAGGTTTCGACGTAGTTCGAGAAGCCGAGCGCGAGCGCATACCCCGCAAGTCCGAGCGCGATGTGCAGCAGCGAGGCGCTGCCGGGATCGACGACATGGCGGGCGACGCCGGCGGCTGCGAACGCGATCAGCGCCGTCTGCATCGTGAGCTTCACGGTGCGCGCGCTGACCGACAGCAGCATCACGCCGTTCAGCGGCTTCATGAACGCGAGCAGGCGGCGCAGGATCCGTGCGTTGCTCATGCTGCACCCGTTGCGATCGCGACCATGCCAGCGTAGGCGCCGCCGCGCGCGAGGAGCTCGGCGTGCGAGCCCGCTTCGAGGACCTTGCCGTGGCCCATCACGACGATGCGGTCGGCACGCTCGACCGTGGACAGCCGGTGCGCGATCAGGAGCACCGATTTGTCGCGCGTCAGGTGCTCGAGCGCGCCGTGGATCACGGCTTCCGTTTCGAGATCGATCTGCGAGGTGGGTTCGTCGAGGAGCACGATGGGAGCGTCCTTCAGGAGTGCCCGCGCGATGGCGATGCGTTGCACCTGGCCGCCCGACAGCGACAGGCCGCGCTCGCCGACGAGCGTTCGATAGCCGGCGGGCAAAGCCGTGATCTGGTCGTGGATGTTCGCCGCGCGACACGCCGCGACGAGTTCGTCGTCGGTGGCGCCGGCCTTCGCGATGCGCAGGTTCTCCGCGATCGTGCCGTAGAAAAGGTAGGGGTCCTGGGGCACGAGCGCGAGGTGCGCTCGCACCCAGTCGACCGGAACCGCATCGACGCCGCGCTCGCCGAGCGTGATCGAGCCGCTCGCGGGGGTGAGGGTGCGCAGCGCGAGGTTCGTGATCGTGGTCTTGCCCGAGCCGCTCGCGCCGACCAACGCGACCGTCTCGCCGGGCGCGAGGTCGAACGTGCAGTGATCGACCGCCGGGCGCGTGGCGTTGGCGTACTGGAACACCACGTTCCGCAGCGACAGCCCCGGTTGCTTCGCGAGGGGCGGGGAGGCGACGCCGGGCGGATCCTCGACACCGGAGCGCTCGCCGAGGAACGCGACGATCTTCTTCGCGTACGCGCGACCGATCGCGCCGGCAAAGAAGAACTGCCCGACCAGGGTCAGCGGCTTCGCGAACTCGGCGCTCGCGAGGATCAGCGCCACCACCGCGCCGGGCGTCAGTGCGCCCGCATCGAGCCGCAACAGCGCCGTGACGGTCAGCACGAGCGTGGTGCCGAGCGCAAAGCCGAAGTCGACGAAGAGGATCATCATCTGGTTCACGAGCAGCAGGCGCATCGTCTCGCGGCGCTGCTCTTCGCTCGCCGCGTGCATCTCGGCGCCGCGCACCGTGCCGAGGTTGAACATCTTGAGGGTCGTCATGCCCTGGATGGAATCGAGGAAGCGGGCGCTTTGTTCCGCGTTGACCTTCGCGTAGCGCTCGCTCGCTTTCCTGAAGTTGCGCCCCATCATGCCGAGGAACAGCGGCGTGAGCGGCACGCTGACGAGGAGCGCCACGCCCACCACCCAGTCGTTCAGGCCGATGAACAGGCACAGCAGCAACGGCGTCGCCATGCCGACCACGAACTGGACGAAGTAGATGCCGTAGAACATCTCGATCCAGTCCATGCCGTCGACCGCGATGTTGACGATCTCACCGGTGCGCTTGCGGTCGAGCACGGCGGGCCCGAGGCGCAACGCGTGCGCGTAGACCATGTCGCGGATCGTGAGCTTCGTCAGCGACGACGCCCGGTGCTGAGCGGTGCGATAGAGCCAGCCCAGCAGGAACTTGAGCACGAGCAGCGCGACGATCCACGGCAGCCAGATGCCGAGCAGCGACCAGCCGGCGATCATCGCGTCGATGGCGCGGCCGATGAACCAGTAGAGCGCGAGGCTCGCGAGGAGCCCGAGCACGCCCACGGCAACGCCGATGTTGAGCCACCGGCTCGTGGACTTGACGATCAGCCGCTTGTCGATCCCGAGCAACGCACACTCCTCTTGTCGTGGCCGCAAGATAGACCTTGCAGTAGAGTTCAAGGTCAAGCCATGGTAACGAAACGCGCCACGAAAACCGACGCCGGCAAGGCCGCGTCGATCACGATCGGGCAGCTCGCAAAACGGGCGGGCGTGAGCACGTCGATGCTGCGCTTCTATGAGCGCGAGGGCCTGCTGGCGCGGCCGGCGCGCAGCGCCTCCGGATACCGGCTCTACCCGGGCAGCGCGGTGCGCGCGCTCGCGTTCATCCATCGGGCGCAGCGGCTCGGATTTTCGCTCGGCGACATCAAGCGGCTGCTCGCGAGCGAAGCCGGCAAGGGCGCTCGCGGCCACACCGTGGTCGGAATCGCCGAGCAGCGTTTCATCGAGATCGAACGGCGGCTCACGGAGCTCCTCGTGTTGCGGCACGAGCTCGAGCTGTTCCTCGATGACCTCACGGAGCAGGTGGGTCGCGCCGCCGGCGGCGACACCGCGCGGATCTATCGCCAGCTCGTCGACCATGTGTGCGGTCACGAAGCGCAGCGGTCTGCGCCCGGGACCGTGCATCGTCTCATCAAGCGCCTCGGCTGCGCGCTCGCCTCGGTCGAGCAGGATCGGGTGTTCGCGGCGCTTCGGGGGCGCCACATGCACGTGTGGAAAGAGGCCGACGGCTACACGATCCTGGTGCGCGACCGCAGTGCGGCCGTGCAGGCTGCGCTCGAACGGCTCGTTGCCGCCGAGGCGGGCTGCGACGTGCACGTGGACGTGGAGCTCGCGACCACGGCGGACGGCCTGCAGTTGCGCGTGCGCGGCGACAACGCCTTCCTCTACGCGCAGCTGTTCCTGACGCTCGAAGCGGCCCCTTGACCTTGAACCTTGCTTCAAGGTGCAGGATCGCGCCATGGAGCCTACCCCCACTCGTTTCAGGATCGCCGGCATGGACTGCGGCAGTTGTGCCCTCACGATCGAGGACGGTGTCCGCAAACTCCCCGGCGTGCGCGCCGTGCGCGTCGATTTCACCACCGAGTCGATGCAGGTCGAGGGTGATGTCCCGGCGGCGCTCATCGAGCAGCGCCTCGCGCAGCTCGGCTACCGGCTCGAGTCGCAGGCCGGCGCTGCGGTATCGGCCCCCGCGGCTCCCGAGCGCCGCGGGCTCAGCGGCTTCCTGCGCTTTCTCTGGAGCCAGCGGCGCCTGCAGATCGCCTGTATCGCGACGCTCATCGTGTTCGGCGCGACCGCGGCGCACCTGGCGGCGCCCGAAGCGCTGTCGTCGCGAGCCCTCGCGTTCGTGTTCCTGGCCGTCGTGCTTGCGACCGGCTTGCCCGTGTTCACGAAGGGCCTGCGTGCGCTGATCTTCAGCCGCCGGATCACGATCGACCTGCTGATGGCGATCGCGACGCTCGGCGCGCTGGCCATCGACGCCGGCGGCGAGGCCGTGACGGTGATTCTCCTCTACACGCTGGGCGAAGCGCTCGAGGCGTACAGCGCCGATCGTGCGCGCAATTCGCTGCGCAGCCTGCTCGCGCTGCAGCCGCAGACGGCGACGGTCATGCGCCTGCATCGCGACGAGAAGCATCACGATCATGGCCACGACCATGGCCATGACCACGCCCACGATCACGGGCATGCGCCCGAACACGGGCGCGGTGGTGATCACTTCCATCACGAGACGGTGCCCGCGGCCGCAGTGGCGATCGGGGCGCGCGTGCTCGTGCGTCCCGGCGAGCGCGTGCCGGTCGACGGAGTGGTGCTGGCCGGCGAAACGAGCCTCAATGAGGCGGCGGTCACCGGCGAGAGCATGCCGGTCGCAAAACGCACCGGTGACGCCGTGCTCGCCGGCACCGTGAATGGCGAGGCTGCGATCGAAATCGAGACGACGCGCACCGCGGGCGATTCCACGATTGCGCGCATCGCGCGGCTCGTCGAAGCGGCGCAGGCCGCGCGTTCGCCGGCAGAGCGCTTCATCGACCGGTTCGCGCGCTGGTACACGCCGGCTGTCGTGCTGCTCGCCGTCGCACTGGTCGCGGTGCCGGTGCTGGCGCTCGGCCAGCCTCTGCTCGACGTCGAGGGCGGCAGCCACGGCTGGCTCTACCGCGGCCTCGCGCTGCTGATCGTCGCCTGCCCCTGTGCGCTCGTCATCAGCATTCCGGTGACGGTCGTCAGCAGCCTCACGCGACTCGCTCAGCTCGGCGTGCTGGTGAAGGGCGGGGAGCGGCTCGATGCGCTCGCCGACGTGCGCGTCGTCGCCTTCGACAAGACCGGCACGCTGACGTCGGGCCGGCCCGCGGTCACGCTGGTCGAGGGCCTCGATTGCGCACATGGGCCGCAGGCCGCCGCCTGCGGGACGTGCGACGACGTGCTCGCGCTCGCGGCCGCGGTCGAGACGGCGTCCGAGCACCCGGTGTCGCGCGCAATCCGCGCCGCGGCGAGCGAACGGGGTGTGGCACGCAAGTTTCCTGCCGCGAGCGCGGTGCGCGCGCTTGCGGGGCGCGGCATCGTCGGCGAGATCGACGGTGTGCGCGTTGCAATCGGCAGCGAGGCACTGTTTGCGCAGGGTGATTTCGCTTTGCCGGTGCCGCCGCGGCTCGCCGGGGTGCTCCGCGACTCGGAGCGCACGACGATGCTCGTTGCCCGCGGCGAGGAGATCGTCGGCCTGATCGCGGTCGAGGACCAGCCGCGGGCCGACACCGCGGCGGCCTTGCAATCGCTGCGGTCCGCGTTCGCGCATATGAAGACGGCAATGCTGACCGGCGACAATGCGCGTGTCGCCGCGCGGGTGGCCCGCTCGGTGGCCGGGATCGACGAAGTGCACGCAGGGCTGCTGCCCGCCGACAAGATGCGCGAGATCGGGCGCCTGCAGTCGACCCACGGCAACGTCGCGATGGTCGGTGATGGGATCAATGACGCGCCCGCGCTCGCGCTCGCCGACGTCGGCATTGCGATGGGCGCCGCCGGCACTGCGCAGGCGATGGAAAGCGCCGACGTCGTGCTGATGCAGGATGACCTGCACCAGTTGCCCCGGGCCCTCGCGATCGCGCGGCAGTCGCGGCGCCTCGTGAAACAGAACATCGCGCTGTCGCTCGGGCTCAAGCTGGCGTTCCTGGCGATCACGATCCCCGGTTGGGCCACCTTGTGGTTGGCCGTGGCGGCAGATGTGGGTGCGACATTGCTCGTGACGGTCAATGGCATGAGAATGCTGCGCGCCTGACAAGGGGACACCGTGACGACAGAAGTGCCGCGCCGACTGGCGTTCATTGAGCTTGCGCCGGGGGTGCTGCGGCGCCACGCGCTCAGCTATCTCTTTGCCGCGTTCGTCAGCATCGGGCTCTTCGCCTACCTGCCGGCGCTGACGCCTTTCATACTGAAAGTGAATCTCGCGCTTCCGACCGGGCAGCAGGGGGCCGCGACCGGCAACCTGCAGTCCTGGCAGGAAATCGTGATCCTCGCGGTCATCGGCTTCTGGGGTGCGATGTCCGATCGGATCGGACGCCGGCCGGTCTACGTGACGGGTTTCGTGCTGATCGCCGCCGCCTACGTCCTCTATCCGCTCGCGCATTCGATGCCGGAACTCGCGGCTTACCGGCTCGTGTTCGGCTGCGCGGTGGCGGCGCTTGGCGCGATGCTCGCCACGATACTGGCGGATTACCCCGCCGAATCGTCACGCGGCAAGATGACCGGCCTCGCGTTTTTCCTGAACGGGCTCGGCTCCGTGATCTTCCTCGTCGGCTTCACGCAGTTGCCGCATCTCTATGCCGAAGCGGGTGCGTCGCAGCTCGAAGCCGGCCGCTACGCGTTCTTCACGATCGCGGCGGTGGCGGTGCTGGCGGCGATCGTGATGCTGGGCCTCAAGCCCGGATTGCCGTCGAACGTACGTGCGCACCGGCCGCTACGCGAGATTGCGGGGGAGGGCCTGCGCGCCGCGCGCAATCCGCGCATCCTGCTCGCCTACGGCGGTGGGTTCACCTCGCGAGCCGACCTGAGCCTGATCACGCTGTTCCTCGCGCTGTGGGCGTCGCAGTCGGCGATCGGTGAAGGGTTGAGTGCCGCACAGGCGGCCGGGCGCGTCGGCGCGACGATCGGCATCACCCAGGGCACGGCGATGCTGTGGGCGCCGATCTACGGTTACATCGGCGATCGGATGAACCGGTTGGCGCATTTCACGCTGGCGTTTGCGATTGCGCTCACCGGCTACTGCTGGGTCGGCATGCAGGAAGACATCGTGAGGCCCGCGGCGATCCCCGCGCTGATGCTCCTCGGCATGGGGCAGGTGAGCACGATTCTCGCCTCGACGGTGCTGCTCGGGCAGGAGGCCCAGCCGCAGACGCGCGGCGCCGTGTTCGGCCTGCAAGCCTTCTTCGGAGGCCTCGGCATTCTCGCGATATCATGGGTGGGTGGCCGGCTGTACGACCAAATCGGTCCCTCGGCGCCGTTCACGCTGGTCGGCATCGCGAACGGCGTGGTTGCGGCATGGGCGATGTGGATGTATCTGCGCGGTCGCGCAGTGAACCGCACCGAAGCCGCATGAGCACGCTGATTTGTCGCAACCTGATGCCGACGTAGCCGCCGCCGCGCCGGCGCCGCAGCGACCGGTCTGGTGGATCGCGCTGCTGTCGCGCATTCCGCTCCCGGCGTTGTATGGCTTCGCCCGGATGCTCAGCGCGCTCGGCTTTCATGTTTTCCGCTACCGTCGCGACATCATCGACGCGAGTCTCGCAATCGCCTTTCCCGAGCTCGACGCGGGTGCGCGTGCGGCGATCTGCCAGCGCCACCATCAGGGTTTCGCGCAGGTTTTCGTCGAGATCCTGAAATCCGGCGCGCTCACGCCGGCCGACATCGCGCGGCGCGTGCGCTTCACGAACCTGCCGCTGCTGCAGGAGCAGCTCGCGCGCGGCCGCCCGGTGCTGGTGGTCGCGGCCCACCAGTGCAACTGGGAATGGCTGATGCACGCGATGGCGAGCCAGGTGGGCTACCCCGTGGACGCCGCGTACAAGCCGCTCAAGAACCAGTGGGCGAACGATGAGATGCTGACCCTGCGCACGCGATTCGGCGCCCATCTCGTGCCGGCAAAGGAGCTGCTGCCGGACATCATCAAGCGGCGGCGCATCGTGCGCGTGATCTCGGTGATCGCGGACCAGGAGCCGCGCAGCAGCGAGAAGCGCCACTGGACCCGGTTCCTCAATCGCGACACGGCGTTCTACATGGGCGCCGAGGAAATTGCGCGCACGACCGGCTACACGGCGCTGTTCGTCGCGCAGCGACGCACGGCGCCCGGGCACTACGAAGTCACCTTCACGCCGCTTTCCGGGGCCGGCGAGCGGCTCGGGAGCGGCGAATTCACCGAGCGCTATGCGCGCCTCGTGGAAGCGCAGATCCGCGCGGCGCCGCCCGACTGGCTGTGGTCGCACAAGCGCTGGAAACTGAAGAAACCCCTCTACGGCGCCGGCTGAGCGAGCTTGCCGGCGAGGAAGGCCGCGAGCTCCGTGATCGTCGGGTAGTCGAACAGCTCGGTGAGATCGATCAGGCCGGGATAGTCGCGATCGATGCTTTCATGGATCGCAATCAACTTCAGCGAGCTCGCGCCGATCTCGAACAGGTTGTCGCCAAGGCCGATCGGGCGGCCGAGCTCGGTGTCGCAGATCATCTTGATCTTCGCCTCGATCACGGTACCGGACGCGGCGGCCGGCGCGCGCTTCTCGCTGCGCAGGCGCGCGAGCCCGGCGAGCTCCGCCGCGTACTCGCCTTCGACATAGGATTCCTCGAGCAGGTGGCGCTGGATCTTGCCGCTCGTGGTCTTCGGTATGCGCTTGACCGGCACCACCTCCGCGACTTCGAGGCCGGTGTGTTCGTTGATGAGCCGTGCCACCTCGGTGGCCGTCGGCAGGAAATCGGCGACGTCGGCACGATGCAGGACGAAGACGACCAGCTGGTCCGCCTGCGCACCGCGTGGGCGCACGCCGGCCACGACCACCTTGCCGAGCTCGAGCCCGGGCGCGCGCAGCGCGATGCTCTCGAGGTCGTGGGGGTAGTAGTTCTGGCCGTTGACGAAGAGGATCTCCTTCGCACGCCCGGTGATGTAGAGATCGCCGTCGTCGAAGAGGCCAAGATCGCCGGTGCGCACCCAGCGGTCCGCGGTGATCGTCGCGGCGTTCGTGGCCGGGTCTTCGAAATACCCGCGCGTCACGTTCTCGCCGCGGATCAGGATATGGCCCACGTGTCCCGGCGCGACCGCCCGGTCGGCGTCGTCGACGAGGCGCACTTCGCAGTAGGGGATCGCGGTGCCGACCGCCATCAGCTCCATCGCGTCGCGGCTCGTGTGCTCCACACGCGGCGGGGCCTCGCCGACGCCCACGCGGTGGCGGTCGACGCAGATCGACTTGTACGGCCGGCCGACCGGCGGGAAGCTCACCGCGAGCGAGGCCTCCGCGAGGCCGTAGACCGGGAACATGGCCGAGCGCGCGAGGCCCGCGGATTCCATGCGCGCGAGGAATTCCTCGCAGAGGTCGACCGAGATCGGCTCCGCACCGTTGAAGATGAGGCGCACCGATCCGAGGTCGAGGTCCTCGAAGCTGCGGTCGCCGAGCACCTTGAGATAGTGGCGGTAGCCGAAATTGGGCGAGGACAGGATCGTCGCGCGCTTGCGCGATGCGAGCTGCAGCCACAGCAGCGGGCGGCGGATGAACAGCTCGGTGGGCATCAGGTGCACGTTCATGCGGTGCATGAACATGAAGATGTGCATGCCGATCAGGCCCATGTCATGGGTCAGCGGCATCCACGAGAGCGGCACGTCGTCCGTGTTGAACCCGCAGAACTCGCCGGCGCCACGGCCGTTCGCGAGGATGTTCGCGTGCGTCAGCACGACGCCCTTCGGTTCGTTGGTCGAGCCCGAGGAGAACTGGATGAACGCCGTATCGTCCGCGCGCGCGCGATGCACGGCGCCCGCGCGCGAAATGTCGTCGAGCGCATCGACGAGGAAACTGCGCGAGCGCAGGCCCTCGAATTCCGCGTGCTCGCCCGCGGAGTCGGCGAACTGCCCGATGCGATCGAGCGTCTTCCTGTCCGTATAGAGGTACGGCCGGCCCAGCTTGCGCGCGATGCGCAGCAGCTTGTGCCGATGCTCGTCGCTGATGCCGATGGCGACCGGCACGGGGACGATGCCGCCGAGGATGCCGGCCCAGTACGCATCGAGGAACTGCTCGTTGTTGTTGAGGAAGAGGATCAGCTTGTCGCCGGGGCGCGCACCGAGCTTCTGCAGGTGGAAGAGGATGCCGAGCGCGCGCTCGTAGAGCTCACCGTAGGCCACCCGGCGCTCGTCCTTGTCACTTTCGAGGTAGACGAGCGCGCGATCGACCTTGCGGTTCGATTCGATCAGTTCGGTCAGGGTCTGCGGCTGGGTCATCGGCGCGCTTCCAGGGTCATGTAAAGGGGGTGGCGGGTGCGCAGGTTCACCTGCGCGTCGAATTCGACCGGACCGTCGTGCTCGAAGCGCAACCGGTAGCGGCGCCCGACCTTCGAGAGATGGATCAGCATTTCGTAGAACGAGAACGCTTCGCCGATGCAGTGGCGCGGACCGGCCGAGAAGGGCACGTACGCGAAGCGCGGCCGTTCGGCCTCGTGCGCCGCGTCGAAGCGCTCGGGATGGAAACCTTCCGGGTCTTTCCAGTAACGCGGGTGCCGGTGCAGGTGAAACGGGGAGAGCAGCAGGTCGGCACCTGCAGGCAGTTCGTAGCCGGACAGCACGTCGGCGGCAATCGCCCGGCGTGAGAACACCCACACCGGCGGGTACAGGCGCAGCGTCTCGTCGAGTACGCATTTCGTGTAGAGGAGTTCCTCCATGCGGGCGAGGCCCGGCGCGACCTCTTCGGGCATCGCGTCGATCTCGGCATGCATCTTCGCCTCGACCTCGGGATGCTGCGAGATCAGGTACCAGCCCCAGTTGAGCGTGTTGGCCGTGGTTTCATGGCCGGCGACGATCAGGGTCGTGACCTCGTCGATCAGTTCGCGGTCCGTCATGCCGGCGCCGGTCTCGCGGTTGCGCGCCGCAAGCAGCATGCCGAGGAAGTCGAAGTGCGACTCCGGGGGTTCGGTGCGCCGACGTTCGATCAGTTGCTGGATCTGCTTCGTCAGCTGGCGGAAACGGTAGGCGAACTTCAGGTCGCGCGCGGATTCGTCGGTGAAGATGTCGAACGGATTGCCACCGGGCTGGGCCGCGAGCACATCGAGATCGGTGCCGAACAGCGAACGCAGGATCACCTCGAGCGCGAGCACGCTCATGTCGTTCGTGACGTTGATGCGATCGCCGCGCGCCGCCTGGGCCGCCCAGCCGGCGAGGAAACGGTCGTTCGCCGCGTCGATCATCTGGCCGAACTGCGTCAGCACGCGGCGGTGGAACATCGGCTGCATCATGTGGCGCTGGCGCTTCCACAGCTCGCCGTCGCTCGTCACGATGCCGTTACCGAGTAGAATCCTCACCCGGTCGAAACCGATGCCCTTGACGTAGTTGCGGTGGTTCGAAACGAGCACGCGCTTGATGTCGTCCGGGTCGTTGCTGAGCCAGGTGTGCGATTGGCGCGAGGGCGCGTAGACGCGATAGATGTCGCCGTGCTCCTCGAACAGGCGCGAAATACGCGGCAAGGAATCCGGGGTCGCGCCGATGTCGAAGTGTTCGGCGGCCTCGGGAGGCAGGTGGGGCGCGGGAATCGTTGTCACTGCGGGAAGGGCACGTTTGAAGTTGCGCGGAATCTTATATTACTCGGTGATGCCCGCCCACGCGGCGCGTGACGAATCGCAAGCCGGCAGGGCGCTCGCGCTTGCGTGCATCGATGCGCTCCGGGTCCCGGGCGGCCGCGCGAGGCCTGCGGATCCCGCGCGCCTCGAGTTTCCGCCACGCGGCAAGCCGCGTTACCCCGGGGGCCCGCGTTTCAGCGTGTCCCATTCCGCGCCGCTCGTCGCCTGCGCCGCCGTGTCGCTGGGCGAGGTCGGGCTCGACGTGGAATGCGAGGCCGCGGTCGAGCGCCTCACGCTCGCGACGATCTGCGACGACGCCGAGCGCGAACTTGCCCGGGAGATCGGCACGCGCCGCGTCTGGATGGCGAAGGAAGCGGCGCTCAAGGCGGGTGGCGGCACGATCGAGCAGATCGCCGCGGTGCGCGTCTTCGCGGGCGGCGCGACCTTCCGCGAGGTTCGATACCACGAGTGCCGCATCGAGCTCGAAGGCCGTTGGCCGGTGTGCGTGATGACGAGCGAGCCGGGCGTGCCGTTCGACGTGCGCTGCGCATGAGCGACGACGGCGCCATCGATCCCGCGCGCACGACCCATTCGAGCCGGCGCATGACGCCGCTGCGGCGGTTCGTCTACCGCTCGCTCGTCGTGCCGCTCGGCGCCGCGCTCGTGCGGATCGTGTGGCGCATGGCGCGACGGCCGAAAGTGATCGGCGTGGAAAACCTCGACGCCGCACTCGCACTCGCGCCGTCGTTCATTCCGGTGCTGTGGCACCAGCATCAGCTCTACTGTGCGAAATGGCTCCTCGAGCAGCGCCCGCGCGTGACGGCGGGATTCCTGATCAGCCCGTCGGTCGACGGCGAGATCGGAGCGATGCTGGTGAGCCGCTTCGGCGGGGTCGCGGTCCGGGGCAGTTCCTCGCACACGGGCGCCCGCGCGCTGCGCGACTACTATGAGGCGCTCGTCAAGCAGTCCGTGTCGCCGATCATCACGCCGGACGGCCCGCGTGGGCCGCGTTTCGTGTTCAAGCCCGGCGCGATCCTGCTCGCGCAGATGTCCGGCCGGCCGATGTTGCCGATGGCCTACGCCGCGAGCCGCGCGATCCTCTTTCACTGGGACCGCTTCGTGATCCCGCTGCCTTTCGCCCGCATCGTGATCGCGATCGGTGCGCCGCGCCGCGTGCCGCGCACCCTCGACGCGGCAACCATGAGACAATGGCAGGAGGATATGGCCGCGGATTTGCGAACCCAGTACACGCGGGCGCGCGAATGCCTGCGCGAAGACGACTGATTCGGCACCGAGCGCCGGTCCAACCACGAATATCGATGGAGTTTCAGCGAGTGAAGCCCGAAGTGTCGGTCGTCATTCCCGTGTTCAACGAAGCCGACAACGTCGAGCCGCTCGCGCGCGAAATCGCCGCCGCACTCGCCGGGCGCCGCTACGAGGTCCTGTACATCGACGACGGCAGCACCGACGCGACGGCCGCGACCGTCCTGCGCCTGCGCGATGCGGGCGTGGCGCCGTTGCGCCTGTTGCGTCACTCGCGCCGCAGTGGGCAGAGCGCCGGGCTGTGCACCGGCGTCGCCCACGCGCGCGCCGACTGGGTGGCGACTCTCGACGGCGACGGGCAGAACGATCCCGCCGATATCCCGGCGCTGCTCGCCGCGCGCGCCGGCGGCGCGGCGGCGGGCGTGAAGCTGGTGATGGGCAATAGGGTAGATCGCAAGGACAGTTGGCGGCGCCATGCGCAATCGCGCATCGCGAACGGCGTGCGTGGCTGGTTGTTGGGCGACGGTACGCCGGACACCGGTTGCGGCATCAAGCTGTTCGATCGCGCGACGTTCCTGTCGCTGCCGCAATTCGATCACATGCACCGATTCCTGCCCGCCCTGTTCCAGCGCAGCGGCGCGCGGGTCGTGTCGGTGCCGGTCAATCATCGCCCGCGCCACCGCGGTCAGTCGAAGTACGGCCTCTTCGATCGGCTGTGGGTCGGCATCGTCGACATGTTCGGCGTGCAGTGGCTCGGGCGTCGCTACTGGGCCGGCCTGCGAGCCCGCGAGGAGGACGAATCATGACCCAGGAGCAGACCCTCTGGATGGTGCTCGGTTTTGTCGCGCAGGGGCTCTTTTCGGCGCGCTTCCTCGTGCAATGGATCGCGAGCGAGCGGCGCAAGCAGAGCATCGTGCCGCGCGCCTTCTGGTACTTCAGCGTGGCGGGTGGCGCGCTGCTGCTCGCCTACGCGATCCACCGCAGGGACCCGGTTTTCATCGTGGGCCAGGGCGCGGGCCTGATCGTCTATCTGCGCAACGTGCAATTGCTGCGTGCGAAGCCGGCAGTCGGGACCGGCTGACGCGCGATGTCGGCACCCGGCAGCACTGCGCCCGATTGGCGGGATCTCCTGTGGATCCTGCTGGCGCTGGCCGTGCTCGTCGCAACCGGCGTCGGTGTGCGCGATCCGTGGCCCGCGGACGAACCGCGATTTGCGCTGGTCGCGCGCGACATGGTCGCGAGCGGCGACTGGTGGTTCCCGCGCGTGGGCGGCGATCTCTATCAGGACAAGCCGCCGCTTTTCATGTGGCTGATCGCGGCGGTGCTCACGGTGACCGGATCCTTGCGCCTCGCGTTCCTGCTGCCCTCGCTGGTGACGGCCGCCGGCACATTGCTCGTGGTCTACGATCTCGCGCGTCGTCTCGCGGGGCGCGAGGCGGCACGCGCCGCCGCGCTCACGCTCGCCTGTACGTTGCAGTTCGTGCTGGTCTCGCGCGGCGCGCAGATCGACGCCACCGTGTGTTTCCTGATCACCCTCGGCGTCTACGGTCTCGTGCGCCACCTGCTGCTCGGACCGGCCTGGGGCTGGTATTTCACCGGCGCCGTCGCGTGCGGCCTCGGTGTCATCACGAAAGGAGTGGGGTTCCTGCCGCTCCTCATCCTGATCCCCTATGCGGCGCTGCGCTGGCGCGGCTGGCAGGGCCTCGCCCCGATCCCGGCCGGTCACTGGCGCTGGGCGCTCGCACCACTCGGCTTCCTGCTCGCGATCGCAACGTGGCTCGTGCCGATGCTGCTCGCCGTGGATCACCGCGGCCTGCCCGAGTACGCGGCGTATCGCGACGAGATCCTCTTTCACCAGACCGTGACGCGCTATGCGTCCGCGTGGCACCACGTGAAGGCCTGGTATTACTACTTCCTCGAGGTGCTGCCGCTGCTGTGGTTGCCCTGGTCGCTGCTCGCGTTCTGGCTCGTGCCGCGCTGGCGGGACGCCTGGCGCGCGCGCGATGCGCGCACCTGGTTGCTGCTTTTCTGGGTGGCCCTCGTGCTGCTCTTCTTCTCGTTGAGCCCCGGCAAGCGCGGCGTGTACGTGCTGCCGGCCATTCCGGCGCTCGCCGTCGCTGCGGCCGGCGCGCTGCCCGCGATCCTTGCGCGCCGCGCGGTCGAGCGAGCCGGCCTCATCCTGTCGGGCATCCTCGTCGCGGCGCTCGCCGCTTTTGCGCTCGCCTCGGCGCTGCGACTGCCGGCGCTCGCGGCGCTGCTGTCGGAAGAGGGGCTCTCGCAGGACCTGCCGATCGCGTCCACTGCGCTCGCTTGCGGTGTCGCGTGGTTGATCGGCTGGCGATGGCGACTCCTCGCGTGGCCGCTGGTACTCGCCGCACTCGCCGTGACGTTCTCGTATTCGATCGCGCCGCGCATCGATTCCGTGCGCTCCGGCCGCGGCTTCATCCAGACGGTGCTGGCGGCGGTGCCCGCGGATCACCCCCTCGGCCTCGTGGCCTACAAGGAGCAGTTCCTGCTGTATCTCGATCGCCCGATCGTGAACTTCGGTCATCGACGCTGGCGCACGGGCGACGCCGAAACGGCCGATGCCGCGCGATGGCTCGCGGCTGCGCCGGACCGGGTGCTGCTCGTGCCGGATTCACTGCTCTCGCCGTGCTTCGCAGGCGCCGCCACGATCCACCCCGCAGGCATCACCGCGAGTGAACGCTGGTCCTTGGTGTCCGGCGTTCCGGCCTCGGCCTGCGTCGAGCGAGGGGACCCCGCGCGCGTGATCGAGTACGCGCCGCCGAAATATGTCGCCTCGTCGGTGTCGGCCGTTAATCGTTGAAACGACAATCGGTTAGCTTGTATTCCTCATTGGGTATGACACAATCCGGTCGTAACTGACTCACGGCGCGCGCGCGCGAAGTGTGTCGCAAGTCATCGGCAGGGGGCCATCGGTTTGTCAGAATCCGACCTCGCACACATGGGGATCGACCCTCGATGCCCGGCGTAACGCCCGACAAGCCTTCCGAATTCACCGCGTCCGACATCCTTGCCCCCGGGGTCTGGAGCGCGCGTGGCGCGCGCCCCGCACTGGGCCTCGATGTCGCCTGCACCAAGATCGCCGTCGACCTGCAGAACATGCCGCGCGATGCGCTGGTGAGCGTCGTGACCCGCAGTCTCGAAGCGCTGCGCGAAGCCACGGCCTGTGACGCCGCATTCGTCGCGATGCTGGGCGCCGAGGCCGTGACCGACGTCCATGTGGCTCGCGGTACTTTTGCGCAGACCCGCCTCGAAGAGCTTCGCGGGACCCTGCTTGCGCACCTTCCCTGGCTGCGATCGCGCCTCGATCACCTGCGACTCTCGGAACTCCGGGACACCGGCGCGCCGAAGAAGGAGAGCGTTGCGGAAGCGCGGCGCTTCGCGTCGTTGAAGATCGGCTCGACGCTGATCGTCGCGTTCAGGGTGCAGGGCCGACCGGCCGGGATCCTGGGCCTTGCGAATGCGATGGCGCGCGGCCCGTGGGACGTCAATGTCCAGCTCCTGCTGAAGCTCCTCGGTACGAGCCTCGCGACGGGACTCGAGCGCGCGCATCTCGCCACGCGTCTCGATGACCTCGAAGTGCGCGTGGGCCTGGCGCAGGCCGCGGCGAACGAGGGCATGTGGGATTTCGACACCGAGACCAACGTGGTCAGCTTCTCGGCACGCTGGAAGGAAATGCTCGGCTACAGCGACGACGATCTCGCGGGGCCGACCGACTGGCGTGCTCTCGTCCACCCCGACGACATGTCGCGCGTGCAGTCGGCGATGCGCGAGCACGTCGAGGGCCGCTCGCCGATCTGCGAGAGCATCCATCGCATGCGCCATCGCAGCGGCGAGTGGCGCTGGGTCGTGAGCCGCGCGAAGGCGCACGTCGACTCCGCCGGCCGGCTGTTGCGGCTCGTCGGCATGGAAATCGACATCACCGAGCGCAAGCTCTATGAGGAAGCGCTCTTTCGCGAGAAAGAGAGCGCGCAGATCACGCTGCAGTCGATCGGCGACGGCGTCATCACCACCGACGCGGGGTCGATCATCGACTACATCAACCCGATCGCCGAGGAGCTGACCGGCTGGCGGCTCGAGGATGCGATGGGCCGCTCGGTCGATGACGTGTTCAAGGCTTTTCACGAAGAGACCTGCGAGCCTCTCGAGAACCCGCTGACGATGTCGGTGCGGCGCATCCGCCCGATCAAATCGGTGCGGCCGATGCTGCTGATCCGGCGCGACGGCAACGAACTGTATGTCGAGAGCACCGCGGCGCCGATCCGCGACGGCGCCGGCAAGGTCTGCGGCGGCGTGCTCGTGTTCCACGACGTGTCCGAGTCGCGCGAGCTGAATCGCCGGTTGTCCTACCACGCCAGCCACGACATCCTCACGGGTCTCGTCAACCGGCGCGAATTCGAGAACCGCATGGAGCGCGCGCTCAAGAGCGCGAAGGCCCGCGAGGCCTCCTACGCGCTGTGCTATCTCGACATCGACCAGTTCAAGATCATCAACGATACCTGCGGCCACAGCGCGGGAGACGCGCTGCTCGGCCAGGTGGGCGCGCTCCTGAAGTCGAAGGTCCGCTGGCGCGACACGCTGTCACGCCTCGGCGGCGACGAGTTCGGCATCCTCCTCGAAGCCTGCTCGCTCGACGAGGCGATGCGCACCGCCGAGACTCTGCGAGAGGCGCTGCGCAACTTCCGTTTCACGTGGGAAGACCGCGTGTTCCGCCTCGGCGCGAGCATCGGCGTAGTGCCGATCACCGCCGACAACGAGGACGTGGCGTCGGTGCTCTCGGCGGCCGACAGCGCCTGCGCGGCGGCGAAGGAAGCCGGTCGCAACCGCGTGCACAGCTTCGCCGAGAACGACATCGAGCTGATGCGTCGGCGCCGCGAAATGCAGTGGGCGGCGCGCATCAATTCCGCGCTCGAGGAGGGCCGCTTCGAGCTCTATCGCATGACGATCCAGCCGCTGCAGCCTGCGACGCTGATCCAGGGCGCGCACTACGAGCTGCTGCTGCGCATGCGCGACGAAAACGGCCGCATGGTGTCCCCGGACAACTTCATCGCGGCCGCCGAACGTTACGGCATCACGCCGAACATCGACCGCTGGGTGATCGAGAACGCCTTCCGCTGGCTCGTCTCGGAAGCGGATGAGCGCGAGCGGCTGGCGATGTGTTCCATCAACCTCTCGGGCCAGAGTTTCGGCGACGACAAGTTCCTGCCGTTCGTGATCGACCAGTTCGGCAAGAGCGGCATCGACGCCTCGAAGATCTGCTTCGAGATCACCGAGACCGCCGCGGTCGCGAGCTTCTCGCAGGCGAACCGCTTCATCCAGGCGCTGAAGGAGCTCGGCTGCAAGTTCGCGCTCGACGATTTCGGCACTGGCCTCTCGTCGTTCGGCTACCTGAAGCACTTTCCGGTCGATTTCCTCAAGATCGACGGCAGTTTCGTGCGCGAGATCCTGCACGATCCGATCGACCGCGAAATGGTGCGCTCGATCAACGAAATCGGCCATCTCACCGGCAAGCAGACGATCGCGGAGTTTGCCGAGAACGCCGAGATCATCCAGATGCTGACGAGCCTCGGCGTCGACTATGCGCAGGGCTACGGCATCGCCCAGCCCCAGCGGGTGCTGAAGGCCGTCAACGCCTGAGCCGTCCGCCAGCCGCCGGCGCGACGCCGACGGGATACACTGGCGCCACGAGCGCCCGCCGTCCGGGCAGCGGAGTCATCCCAGTGCGTGATTTCTCGCTGAGTCTCCTCCTGTTGGCTTGCAGCGCCGGGGTCGCGCAAGCCGCGGCAACCACCGACTACGACATCGTCTTCTCGGGCCAGCTGTCCGGCAAGCAGACGACGAGCGTAGCGAACGGCGGCCGCATCACGACGACGATGTCCTACCGGAACAACGGCCGCGGGCCGGATCTCTCCGAGCGCATTGTTGTTGCCGCCGACGGCACCTACGCGTCGTACCGGGTTACGGGCACCTCGACTTTCGGCTCGAAGATCGACGAGAGCTATCGCCGCGAGGGAGACCGCGTGCGCTGGCATTCGTCCGCGGACCGCGGCGATCGCGCGCTCACCGGCACGGCGCAATACCTGCCCGTCGAGGGGAGCTTTGAAGCGGACGCCGTCCTCGCGCGCGCGCTGCTCGCGGCAGGCGGGCGCAAGGTGGCGGGCGTGCCGGGCGGGGAGCTTTCGATCGAAAAGCTCGCCGCGACCACGGTGACCCACGCCGGCGAGAGTCGTGCGGTGGCGCTCTTTGCGATACGGGGCGCTTCGATCGAGCCTTCCTTCATCTGGCTCACGGACGATGCCGACCGGCAGCTGTTCGCGTCGATCTATCCGGGCTACAGCTTGGTCGCGCCGCGCGGGTGGACGCAGGACGTGGCGCCGCTCGAAGCGCTGCAGAAAGACGCCGAGGCGAAGATGCTGCAGGCGCTCGCGGCGCGGCTCGCGCATCGGCTCGGCGACGAGATCGTGATTCGCGGCGCGCGCGTGTTCGACAGCGAGCGCGCCACGCTGTCCGAACCGCAGGACGTCTACATCCATGACGGACGGATCGCGGCGCTCTATCCCGCGGGCTCGCGGGCGACGGGCGACGCGGCCTCGATCGACGCGGCGGGGCGCGTGCTGCTGCCGGGCCTCTTCGACATGCATACGCACGAGGGCCGATGGAACGTGCTGCTCGATCTCGCGGGCGGCGTGACGACCGTGCGCGACATGGGTAACGACAACCGGACGCTCGCGGAGCTCGCGCACGACCTCGAGGCGGGGCGGCTCGCCGGGCCGCGGATCATCGCCGCCGGCTTCATCGAGGGCGACAGCCCGTTCGCCTCACGCGCCGATTTCGTGGTGAAGAACCTCGACGAGGCGAAGGCCGCGGTTGATTGGTATGCGCAGCACGGCTACCGCCAGGTGAAGCTCTACAACTCGATGCGCCCGGAATGGATGGCGCCGGTCGCGCAGTACGCGCACGAGCGAGGCTTGCGCGTGAGCGGCCACGTGCCGGCGTTCGCGCGCGCGGAGGACGCGGTGCGCGCGGGCTACGACGAACTGCAGCACGTGAACCAGGTGATGCTCAACTTCCTCGTCACGCCCGAGACCGACACGCGCACGCTCGCGCGCTTCTACCTGATCGGCGAGAAGGCGGCGGATATCGACCTCGACTCGAAGCAGGTCACGGATTTCATCCGCCTGCTGAAGGAACGCGGCACGACGCTCGACCTGACGCTCGCGACCTTCGAGTACATGTTCCAGCAGGCGCAGGGCCAGCCGAACCCGACGTTCGGCATGGTCGCGGACCACGTGCCGGCATCGCTCGCCCGCAGCTGGGCCACCAATACGATGGACATTCCGCCGGCGAAGGTCGCGCGTTACTACGCCGGCTACGAGAAGCTGTTGCAGTTCGCAGGCCGGGCCTTCGAAGCGGGAATTCCAATCCTCGCCGGGACCGACGACATCGGCGGTTTCACCCTGCATCGCGAGCTCGAGCTCGAGGTGAAGGCGGGCATTCCGGCGGCGCAGGCACTCAGGATCGCGACCCACAACGGCGCGAAGGTGCTCGGTGTCGCCGCGGACAGCGGTTCGATCGAGCGCGGCAAGCGGGCCGACCTGATCCTGATCGACGGTGATCCGACGCGGAACATTTCCGACATTCGCAAGGTCAGTCTCGTGATGAAGGCGGGCGTGGCGTATTACCCGGCGGAAATCCACGAGGCGCTCGGCATCCGCCGGTTTGCCGACCCGCCGGCCGTGATCCCGGCCGCGGCCTCGCAGCCGTAGCAAAGGAACAGGGATGCGGTTGCTGCTGGTCGAGGATGATGTCGCTGCCGCCGAGTTCGTCCTGCGTGGGTTGCGCGAGGCGGGCTACACGATCGATCACGCCTGCGACGGGCGCGACGGCCTGTTCAAGGCGACCGAGGTGAACTACGACCTCGTGATCGCGGACCGCATGCTGCCGTTCCTCGACGGGCTGTCGCTGGTGTCGGTGCTCCGCCGCAACGGCAATCAGGTGCCGGTGCTGATCCTGAGCGCCCTCGGGTCCGTGGATGATCGCGTTGCGGGGCTCAAGGCGGGCGGCGATGATTACCTGACCAAGCCGTTTTCATTTTCGGAGCTGCTCGCGCGGATCGAAGCACGACTGCGCCGCAACCAGGCCGCGCCCGATGGCGCGCGCCTGCACGCGGCGGATCTCGAGATGGACCTGCTGTCGCGACGGGTCCGGCGTGCCGGGCGCGATATCGATCTCACGGCCAAGGAGTTCCAGCTGCTCGAAGTGCTGCTGCGCCGGGCCGGGCAAGTCGTCACGCGCACGATGCTGCTCGAGGCGGTGTGGGACTTCAACTTCGACCCGCACACGAACGTCGTCGACGTGCACGTGAGCCGGCTGCGACGCGCGGTTGATCGGGATTTCGAGCACCCGCTGATCCACACTGTCCGCGGCGCCGGCTACATGCTGCGCGCAGGCTGAGCCGGTGTCCGCCTGGGCCTACCGCCTGATGCCGATCTCGGCGTCGCGGCTTGCGATGCTTTACGGGCTCCTGTTCGCCGCGGGCGTTGCAGCGCTCATTGCGTCCGTCTACTTGCTCACGGCGCGCGTGCTCGAGCGCGACGTGGACAATGTCATGGACGCCGAGATGGACGGGCTGCGCGATGATTTCGCGACCGGCGGCCTGCCCGCACTGATCGCCACGCTCGATAGGCGCGCCGGTAGCTGGGGGCGCAATGGCGCGGTCTATCTGCTGGTGGACGAGCACCGTGCCCGGCTCGCGGGTAACCTGACCGGCTGGCCATTCGCAGGCGATCCGACCGAATCGCGCGTGGAGTTCGCGATCGTGGCGCACGAAGCGCGCCGCGCCACCACGCATCCGGTTCGCGCACTGCTGCAGCGAATCGACGCCACGCACCGCCTGCTCGTCGGCACCGACGTGACCGACCGCCAGCATTTCCTGCGCAGCCTGCGAGCGGCGTCGGCGTGGAGCGTGGGCCTCGCGGCGCTGCTGGCCGCGGCGCTCGCGTACGCCTACGAGCGGCGCATCACGGCGCGCGTCGGCGCGCTTGCGGGCACCTGCCGGCGCATCATGGAAGGCGATCTTTCGCGCCGGCTTGCGACCCAGGGCACGAACGACGAGTTCGACCGGCTCGCCACCGCCGTGAACTCGATGCTCGACCGGATCGAGCGGCAGACCCGTGCCGTCAAGGCGACCTTCGACAGCGCCGCTCACGATCTGCGCGCACCGCTGCATCGTGCACGAATGCGGCTCGAGTCGCGACTGGCCGTCGAAGACCCGGACCGGGAGGCGCACCGCGAAATCGAATCCGCGGTCGGCGACATCGATCGGGTGCAGGAAACGCTCGCCACGCTGCTGCAGATCGCCGAAGCGGAATCCGGCGTGGCGGGAGGGCGCAGCGAGCGCCTCGATTTCGGTGCTTTGACGGCGGAGGTGGTCACGCTCTACGAGCCGCTCGCGCACGAGAGCGGCCTCACGATCGAAGTTCGCTGTGAACCCGCGCTGGTGCTCGGAACCCGCCAGCTGCTCGCGCAACTCGTGTCGAACCTGCTCGAAAACGGGATCAAGTACGTACCGCGTGGCGGGCGGTTGAGTGTTGCGACGACGACGCAAGGGCAGGTGGTCCGTCTCGACGTGATCGACGACGGCCCGGGTATTGCCCGCGAATTTCGCGAACGTGCGCTCGCGCCGTTCGGGCGGCTCGAGCGCGACGCGGCCATGCCGGGCTCGGGGCTGGGGCTCGCGCTCGTGGCCGCCATCGCGCGACTGCACGGCGGCCGGCTCGAACTCGCGGATGGCGCCGGAGGCGGGCTGCGGGTGCGGTGCGAGCTGCCCGCAGCGCCGCCGCCGGCGAGTGCCTGAAAACCGTGCGGCGACGGGGGTGGACGCCGCACGGACCTCAGGGCCGCGCGGCTACTTGCCGCCCTCGCACTTCTTCACGAATTCCGCGTGCGCCTTGCCCGCGAGTTTCTGTTCCGTCGCTTCCTTCTTGCACTCTTTCGCCGACTTGTGCGCGGCCGGCATTGCAGCGGCGGGGGCAGTCGCCGTCGTCGTCGGGGAGCTGGGGGCGGCGAAGGCAGCGCCGGCCGTCAGGAGCGTCAGGGCCATACCGAGGGGAAGCAGCTTCATATCCGTGGACTCCGTTTGAATGATCGCTGCTGGTTGCAGCGTGGGAGACAGCCTACGGACAGGGCCCTGACAGGGCCGTTAAGGCTTCATGAAGAATTCGTCACGCGCAGCGACAGGTCGAGGGCGCGTACGTGTTTCGTGATGGCACCGACTGAAATGCAGTCGACCCCGGTTTCGGCAATGGCGCGGATCGTCTCGAGCGACACGCTACCCGAAGCTTCGAGCTTCGTCGCGCGCCCGAGGGCGCGGTTGCGCGCGACGGCCACGCGCAGGTCTTCGTGGGAAAACTCGTCGAGCATGATCACGTTCGGGCGCGCGGCGAGCGCTTCGTCGAGCTCCACGAGCGTTTCCACTTCGACTTCGATCGGAACCCCGGGGGAGAGGCGGCGCGCCGCGGCCACCGCGGCCGTGATCGATCCGGCGGCCGCGATGTGGTTTTCCTTGATCAGCACCATGTCATGGAGACCCAGGCGGTGGTTTTGCGCGCCACCGCACCGCGTCGCGTACTTCTGCGCAAGTCGCAGTCCGGGCAGCGTCTTGCGCGTGTCGAGGATCGTGCAGCCGGTGCCGGCCACCGCGTCGACATGGCGACGGGTCGCGGTGGCCGTGCCCGACAGCGTCTGCAGGAAATTGAGCGCCGTGCGTTCCCCGGTGAGGAGGGGACGCGCCCGGCCTTCGATGCGACAGAGCACCGCGTCCGGCGCAACGCGCTCGCCGTCGGCCGCCGACCAGGTCACCCGGATGTCGCGATCGAGCGCGCGGAACACGGCATCGAACCATGCGGTGCCGCACAGCACGGCGGCTTCGCGGGCGATGACCTGCGCGCGCAGCTGCTGGTCGGCCGGCACGAGCGCGGCGGTGACGTCGCCGCCGCCTACGTCTTCGCGTAGCGCGGCGGCGACCTGTTCGTCGATGTTGTCCGGCCCCCCGGTCAGAACGGCAGGCCGTGCGTGGCGCCGGCCATGCACATCAGCATCGGGATCGAGAGGATGAAGTTCACGCGCGAGGCGTTGCCCGCGATGACGCGCGCCGCCGCCTTCTGCTCGTCGGTGGCGGCGACGATGCCGAGCACTTTTTTCTGGTTCGGCCAGATGAGCACCCAGACGTTGAACAGCATGATCGTGCCGAGCCAGGCGCCGACGCCGATCACGAGCTGGTAGTAGTTCACCGGGTCGCTCGTGAGGCCGAGCGAAAACGCCCCCGGGAAATTGCCGCTGTCACCGAGGTACCACGCGCCGGTGACCCAGGTGACGAGCGCGGACCAGCGGAACCAGAAGAGAGCCCGCGGCGCGATGTATTTCGAGATGCCCGCGCCGCCCGGCCCGCCCTTGTCCGCTGCGGCAACGGCGAGCGCCGGGGTCTGCACGGCGTTGAAGTAATAGAGGATGCCGATCCAGAACACGCCGGCGACGATGTGGATCCAGCGTGCGAGGCCGAGCCGGTTGAAATCGACCCCGCCAATCGCGATCGCGAGGATGACCGCGAGCACGATGCCCGTCACGAGTGCGTAACGGTGGTTCGAGAGGATCTTCATTGCGCATGTACTCCCTGGTTTCTTGTTCGAGGCGCGGGCCGTTTGAAGAATAGGCGGAGAACCCCCATAATTCAATGTTGCCCGAGCTGCCACGCCATGCCTCCCGCCGCC
>CADEFQ010000002.1:108316-120619 GCA_902826635.1 uncultured Pseudomonadota bacterium | reverse complement strand
GCGCGTTCCTCGGCGCGCAGATAGCTCTCGCGCGCGCCGTTCGCAATCGTGCAGAAGAGGTCGGCGGTGCGCTCGGCGTCGTAGCGGGCCGAATGCGCCGAGCTCGCATCCCAGTCGATGTTGGCGACGACGGTCGCTTTCGCAAGCACCGTCTGGCCGAGCGCCACGCCGGCGAGAGTGGCCGTGTCGAAGCACGAGAAAGGGTGGAACGGGTTGCGCTTGATTTCGGTGCGCGCCACCGTGGCGTTCAGGAATCCGAGGTCGAACGCCGCATTGTGGCCGACGAGCACCGCGCGCCGACAATCGGCGGCGCGCATCGCGGTGCGCACTTCCCGGAAAATCCGTTGCAGCGCATCGCGCTCCGGAATCGCCGGGCGCAGCGGGTGATGCGGATCGATCCCGTTGACCGCCAGCGCGGCCGCCTCGATGTTCGCGCCCGCAAACGGCTGCACGTGAAACGCGTGGCTCTCGCCGCGGCGAAGGTTGCCGTCCGCGTCAAGATCGATCATCACGGCCGCGATCTCGAGCAGCGCATCGGTCGCGGAATTGAATCCGCCCGTCTCGACGTCCACGACGACCGGCAGGAAGCCGCGAAACCTGCGGGACATGGCGATCCTGCTCACGACGCCACGCTCGCTTCGAGTTGCCACGACAGAGCCTCTCCGGCCCGCCAGGGCACGAGCGTGTCATTGCCGAATGCGTAGCCCGCCGGCGGTGTCCACGGCGACTTCACGAGCGTGATCGAATCCGTGTTGCGAGGCAGGCCGTAGTAGTCGGCGCCGAAATGCGAGGCGAAGGCTTCGAGGCGGTTCAGTGCACCGGCGGCTTCGAAAGCTTCGGCATAGAGTTCGATGCCGGCATGCGCCGAGTAGATGCCGGCGCAGCCGCAGGCGCTTTCCTTCGCATGGCGCGCGTGTGGCGCGCTGTCGGTGCCGAGGAAATAGCGCGGATTGCCGCTCACCGCCGCTTCGATGAGCGCAAGGCGATCGCGCTCGGTCTTGAGGATCGGCAGGCAGTACAGGTGCGGACGGATGCCGCCTGCGAACAATGCATTGCGTGTCAGCAGCAGGTGCTGCGGCGTGATCGTCGCGGCGATCCCGCTGCGCGCATCGCGGACGAATTCGGCGGCGGCGCGCGTCGTGATGTGCTCGAACACGATGCGCAGGTTTGGCACACGCTCGGCGAGCGGCGCCAGTACCGTGTCGATGAAGCGCGCCTCGCGATCGAACACGTCGACGTCGGTCACCGTGACTTCGCCGTGGACCTGCAACGGCAGGCCGGTGTCGGCCATGCGCGCGAGCGTGGCGTCGAGCCGTCGGATGTCGGTCACGCCGGCGTCCGAATGGGTGGTCGCGCCGGCAGGATAAAGCTTGCAGCCGTGCACGATGCCGCTCGCGCGCGCGCGATCGATCTCGGCCGGGGCCGTGCGATCCGTCAGGTAGAGCGTCATGAGCGGCGTGAAGCGCGCCCCTGCCGGCATCGCGGCGAGGATGCGTGCCCGGTAGGAAGCCGCCGCATCGGTCGTCGTGACGGGGGGCGTGAGGTTCGGCATCACGATCGCGCGCGCGAAGCGCGCCGCGGTATGCGGCAGCACCGCGGCGAGCGCCGCGCCGTCGCGCAGGTGCAGGTGCCAATCGTCGGGGCGCCGGATCGTGAGGCGCGTCATGGCCGCAGCTTCGCGAGTATTGCCGTGCCGAGCAGGAGTTCGAGCGCATAGCGCACGCCGAAACCCGTGATGTCGGTCGGTACGTGGGCGAGGCCGCCCTTGCGCACGGCGGCCGACAGGTCGAAGTGTGCCCAGGCCGTGCCTTCGGGCACGAAACGAGACAGGAAACGCGCGCCGTGGATGTGATCGCCCTTGGCGTCGCTCGCGCATTGCGCGATGTCGGCAACGTGGCTTTCGAGGTCGGTGTCGTAGTCGGGGTCCATCGGGAAGTTCCACACGCGCTCGCCGCTCCGTGCGCCGGCGGCGGTGAGTTCGGGCAGCAGCGCGGGCTGGTTGGTGAAAAGCCCGCTCATGCGCTCGGTGAGCGCGTATTCGCAGGTGCCGGTCAACGTCGCGAAATCGAGCATCAGTCGCGGACGAGTCCGGCCCGCGAGCGCGAGGGTATCCGCGAGCACGAGGCGCCCCTCCGCATCGGTGTGCACGACCTGGACCGTGACGCCGTTCGCGGCACGCAGCACGTCCTGCGGGCGATACGCGGCAGGGCCGATGCGGTTCTCGGTGATCGCGAGCCACGCGTCGGCCGCAAGCGGCGCGCGCAGTTCCGCGAGCGCGATCAGCGTCGAGAGTGCGACGGCGCTGCCCGCCATGTCGGTGTGCATGTCGAGCATGCCCCGGTGCGGTTTCAGGTTGTTGCCGCCGGTGTCGAACAGCACGCCCTTGCCGACGAGCGCGACGTCCGGCGGGCGTCGATTGCGCCGTGCGCCCGGGCGCCAGGTAAGGTGCGCAATACCCGCATTGCGATCGGCATTGCCTGCCGAGACCGCGAGGAAGCAGCCGGCACCGAGCCGACGCAGGGCGCGCTCGTCGTACCAGCGAAAGCCGAGGCCGTGCGCGCGCGCGAGGCCGGTGATCGTGCGGCGATAGGCGGTCGCGTCGAGCTTGTTCGGCGGCAGCGCGGTGAGCCAGCGCGCGCGATTGGTGCCGCGAGCGGTGGCGCCTGCGCGCGCAAGATCGGGCGCACCCGCGCCGAAGACGAGGATCTCGCCGAGGGCGCGCGTCTTCTCGCGCCGCTGGTCCTGTTCGCGCTTGCCGTAGGCGGGCAGCCGAAACGCGTGCGCGTGCAGCGCCGCGAGCACCGCCTCGAGTTCGGGCGTCCCGTCATCGGTGAGCGCGAGCACGCCCACGCGATGCCACGCGCGCTCGCCCAGCTCGCGGCACAACTTTCCCGCGAGTGCGAGGCGGGAGTAGGCGTCGCCGTGCGCGGCGAAACCCACGATGAGCCGCGGGCCCGGCGTTGCGAGTTGCGCGATGCGCACGCTGCCCGCGGTCGGCGGGGCGCCTGCGCGCAACTGCTTCCATGCGGCGGCCAGTACGGCAGGCGCGCGCTGCGCATCGACCGGCGCGATGACGAGCAGCGCGTCGAGACGCGACAGCGCGCGCGCATCGAGCGCGCGTCGTGTTACACGCGTCGGTGTCGTCTCGTCGGGAATCGGTGATGGCGATGGAGGCAACGATGCTCCGCACTGTCTGCGAAGACCGGTCGCTCGCTTGACCGTCACTCGCGAAAACCGGATCATGGCGCGCTTCGCAAGTGCTTGAGGAAACGCGGTGTCGTGCATGTTAGCACAGCCTGCGCGCAGCTTTTCGCTGCATCATCGGGACCCGAAATCAAGATGACCGACATTCCGAAACTCGAAGATGTCGATCCGACCGAGACCCGCGAGTGGCTCGAGTCGATCGACTCGGTGCTGAAGGCGTACGGACCCGAGCGCGCGTACTTCCTGCTCGAGAGAATGATCGATCACGCGCGTCGCTCGGGCACCTACCTTCCGTTTCGGCCGAACACCGCCTACCTCAACACCATCTCACCGGGGCAGGAGCCCGACTATCCCGGCAATCGCGCGCTCGAGCGTCGCGTCGAGGCGTACATCCGCTGGAACGCCATGGCGATGGTGGTGCACGCAAACCGTATTTCGTCGGAGTATGGCGGGCACCTGTCGACGTATGCGTCGGCGCTCACCCTCTACGAAGTGGGCTTCAATCATTTCTGGCGCGCGGCGTCCGAGCGCCATCCCGGCGACATGATTTTCTTCCAGGGGCATGCGTCTCCCGGCATCTACGCCCGCGCCTATGTCGAGGGTCGGCTCACCGAGGAGCAGCTGCGCAACTTTCGCCAGGAAGTGGCGGGCAACGGCCTTTCTTCGTATCCGCATCCGTGGCTGATGCCCGATTTCTGGCAGTACCCGACCGTGTCGATGGGGCTCGGGCCGATGCAGGCGATCTTCCAGGCGCGCTTCACGCGTTACCTCGAGCATCGCGGCCTCGTGAAGCCCACCGACCGCAAGGTGTGGGCGTTCCTCGGCGACGGTGAAATGGACGAGCCCGAGTCGATGGGCGCGCTCACGATGCCGGTGCGCGAGAAGCTCGACAACCTCGTGTTCGTCATCAACTGCAACCTGCAGCGGCTCGATGGCCCGGTGCGCGGCAACGGCAAGATCATCCAGGAGCTCGAAGCGGCATTCCTCGGCGCGGGCTGGAACGTCGTGAAGGTGGTGTGGGGCTCGCGCTGGGATCCGCTGCTCGCGAAGGACAACAAGGGCCTGCTGCGCCGGGTGATGGAAGACTGCGTCGACGGCGAGTACCAGAACTTCAAGGCGAAGGGCGGGGCCTACACGCGCGAGCATTTCTTCGGCAAGTTTCCCGAGCTGAAGGCGATGGTCGCGAACATGTCGGACGAGGACATCTGGCATCTCAATCGCGGCGGCCACGATCCGCGCAAGGTGTACGCGGCCTATGCCGCGGCGGCCGCGCACAAGGGCCGCCCGACCGTGATTCTCGCGAAGACCGTGAAGGGCTTCGGCCTCGGCAAATCCGCCGAAGGGCAGATGGTCACGCACCAGGCGAAGAAACTCTCCGACGAAGACCTGCGCGTGTTCCGTGATCGCTTCAACATCCCGATCACGGACGATGAAATCGCGCGGCTGCCGTTTTGCCGCCCCGCGGAAGACAGCGAAGAGATGCGCTACCTGCGCGAGCGGCGCATGGTGCATGGCGGTTACCTGCCGGTGCGGCGGGAATCGGCGCCGCCGCTCGCGATTCCTGCGCTCGAGGCCTTCCAGGCGATGCTCGAGGGCACCGGAGATCGCGAGATCTCGACCACCATGGCATTCGTGCGCATCCTGACGACGCTGCTGAAGGACAAGAACATCGGCCAGAACATCGTGCCGATCGTGCCCGACGAGGCGCGCACCTTCGGCATGGAAGGCCTCTTCCGCCAGATCGGCATCTATTCCTCGGTCGGACAGCTCTACACGCCCCAGGATGCCGAGCAGCTGGCGTCCTACCGCGAGCTGAAAACCGGGCAGATGATCGAGGAAGGCATCAACGAGGCGGGCGGCCTGTGCTCGTGGATCGCGGCCGGCACCGCCTATTCGAACCACGGCATCAACATGGTGCCGTTCTACATCTACTACTCGATGTTCGGCTTCCAGCGCGTCGGCGATTTCGTCTGGGCAGCCGGCGACCAGCAGACCCGCGGGTTCCTGATGGGCGCGACCGCCGGGCGCACGACCCTCGCCGGCGAGGGCCTGCAACACCAGGACGGCCACAGCCTGCTGCTCGTGAGCACGGTGCCGAACTGCATCAGCTACGATCCGGCGTTCGCCTACGAGCTTGCGGTGGTCATCCACGACGGACTGCGCCGAATGTTCGTCGAGCACGAGGCGGTGTTCTATTACGTCACCTGCATGAACGAGAACTACGTTCAGCCGGCGATGCCGAGCGGTGTGCAACAGGGCATCCTGAAGGGCCTCTATCTGTTGCAGATCGGCGGGCGAGGGCGCGTGCGCGCGACACTGGTCGGATCCGGCACGATCCTGCGCGAGGTGATTGCGGCGGCGGAACTCCTCGAGAAGGACTTCCAGATACCGGCCGACGTGTTCTCCGCGACTTCATTCGGTGAACTGCGCCGCGAAGCCCTCGCTTGCGAGCGCTGGAACCTGCTTCACCCGGCGGAGGCGCCGCGCCTGCCGTACGTGCAGCAGTGCTTCAAGGATCGTGAAGGCCCGGTGATCGCGGCGACCGACTACATGCGCAGCGTGCCCGACCAGATCCGCCAGTGGGTGGCCGGCAACTACGTCACGCTCGGCACGGACGGCTACGGCCGCAGCGATTCGCGTGCCCAGTTGCGCAAGCACTTCGAGGTCGATCGGCATTTCATCGTGCTCGCGGCGCTCAAGGCGCTCGCCGACGAGGGCAAGGTCGATCGCGCGACGGCTGCCGCCGCCATTGCGAAGTACGGCATCGACGCGGGCAAGCCGGATCCGCTCAGCTCGTGAGCGCCGCATGAGCCAGCTCATCGAAATGCGCGTGCCGGACATGGGCGACTTCAAGAACGTCGCGGTGATCGACGTGCTCGTGAAGGCGGGCGATGCGGTGCAGGTGGAGACGCCTCTCGCGACGCTCGAGACCGAGAAGGCGACGATGGATGTGCCGGCGACCGCCGTCGGCATCGTCGAACGCGTGCATGTTTCCAAGGGCGGCACGGTCAGCCCCGGCGATCTCGTCGTGACGGTGCGAGCCGCGGATGCCGCGCCCGCCACGGTGTCTTCGCCGTCGCCGTCGCCGATTGCCGAGCCGCCACCGGCCGCCGCTGCGCCCGCGCCCGCGCCGGCAACCTCCGCGCGCCCGGCGGCGAGCCTGGCGCGGGCCCCGATCGACGAGGTTGCCTTTTCACTCGCGCACGCGAGCCCGTCCGTGCGCAAGTTCGCGCGCGAGCTTGGCGTTGACCTCGGGCGAGTGCGCGGCGGCGGCCCCAAGGGCCGGATCACGGCGGATGACGTCAAGGCGTTCGTCAAGCAAGCGCTCACCGGAGCTGCGCCGGCCGGCCCGGCGGCGGGTGGAGCGGCGCTCCCGTCCGTGCCGATCGTCGATTTCGCGGCGTTCGGGCCCGTGGAAACAAAGCCGCTCGGGCGCATCCAGAAGATTTCAAGTGCGCGGCTGCATGCTTCGTGGGTCAACCTGCCGCACGTCACGCAGTTCGACGAGGCCGACATCACGGACCTCGAGGCGACGCGCGAGAAGCTGAAGCCGAAGGCCGCGAAGTCGGGCGTGAAACTCACGCCGCTCGCGTTCATCGTGCGTGCCTGCGTGCGCACGCTGCAGCACTTTCCGCAGTTCAACGCTTCGCTCGACGCGTCGCGCGAGAACCTCGTCTACAAGAAATATTTCCACATCGGCTTCGCTGCGGACACGCCGAACGGCCTGCTCGTGCCGGTCGTGCGCGACGCCGACCGCAAGGACATCTACGAGATCGCCCGTTCGCTCGCGGAGCTGTCCGCGAAGGCGCGCGAGGGCAAGCTGCCGGCCGCCGACATGCAGGGCGGCTGTTTCACGATCTCGAGCCTGGGCGGCATCGGCGGCACGGCGTTCACGCCGATCATCAATGCGCCGGAGGTTGCGATCCTCGGCGTCTCGCGCGCGTCCATGAAGGCCGTTCATCGTGGCGGCGCCTTCGTGCCGCGCCTGATGCTGCCGCTGTCGCTCTCGTACGATCACCGCGTGATCGACGGCGCGGTCGCCGCGCGCTTCACGACCTTTCTCGCCGCCCGGCTTGCCGACCCGCAGGCGTTGCTCGAGGCGGTGCCGTGACGATCCGCGATGTCGTGGTCCCCGAGCTCGGGGGTCACAACGATGTGCCGGTCATCGATGTCCTCGTCTCGGTTGGCGATCGCGTCGAGATCGACACGCCGCTGATCACGCTCGAGACCGACAAGGCGACGATGGACGTGCCGAGCCCGCTCGCCGGTACGCTGGTCGAGCTCACGGTGCGCAAAGGTGAGCGCGTCTCGACCGGGTCGACGATTGCGCGAGTCGATGTCGGCGCCGCGCAGGCACTATCGGCGAAGCCCGAGAGCGCCGGTCGGCGCGCCAGCGACCAGGTCGAAGCGGCTGCACCCCCGGAGTCCGATGGCGAGTCCGTCAGGACGAAATTGTTGCTGCAGCTCTCCGGGATGCCCGAAGACATCCCGGTGGACCGCAGCACGCAGCTGCTGGTGCTCGGCGCGGGACCGGGCGGCTACACCGCGGCGTTTCGCGCGGCTGATCTCGGGCTCGCGGTGACGCTCGTCGAGCGCTGGCCGATGCTCGGGGGCGTGTGCCTCAACGTCGGGTGCATTCCGTCGAAGGCGCTGCTGCACGCGGCGAAAGTGATCGAGGATGCCGCCGCGATGTCGGCGCACGGGGTTACCTTCGGCAAGCCCCGCATCGACAAGGACAAGCTGGTCGCGTGGAAGACGAGCGTGGTGCGGCGACTGACCAACGGGCTGCGCATGCTGGCGAAGCAACGCAAGGTCGAGGTGGTGCAGGGCAGTGGGCGTTTCATCGACCCTCACGTGCTCGAAGTGCAGCGGGAGGATGGCAGCAGCGAGCGCATCCGCTTCGAGCAGTGCATCGTTGCGGCGGGCTCGGAGCCGATGGGGCTGCCGTTCGCGCCGCCCGACCCGCGGATCATGGACTCGACCGGTGCGCTCGAGCTGGCCGACATCCCGCCGCGGCTGCTGGTGGTCGGCGGCGGCATCATCGGGCTCGAGATGGCGTGCGTTTACGCGGCGCTCGGTTCGAAAGTCAGCGTCGTCGAACTGACGAAGCAGCTGATGCCCGGCGCGGATGCCGATCTCGTGCGACCGCTCGAGAAGCGCCTGCGGGCGCACTACGAGCGCATCCTCCTCGGAACGAAAGTCACCGCGATGACGGCGGAGCAGGGCGGCATCCGCGTGGCATTCGACGGGGCCGACGCGCCGGCGAACGAACTGTACGATCGTGTGCTGGTCGCAGTGGGTCGCGTGCCGAACGGCGCGCGGATCGGCGCCGAGGCGGCCGGGCTCGCCGTGACCGATCGCGGATACGTCGCGGTCGATCGGCAGCTGCGGACGAACGCGCCACACATTTTCGCGATCGGCGATATCGTCGGGCAGCCGATGCTCGCGCACAAGGCGATGCACGAAGCGAAAGTCGCGGCCGAAGTCGCGGCCGGCCACAAGAGCGCGTTCGACGCCCGCGTGATTCCGTCGGTCGCGTACACCGATCCCGAGATCGCGTGGGTGGGACTCACCGAAGCGGACGCGAGCGCGCGCGGTACGCCCGTCGCGAAGGGTAATTTTCCGTGGATCGCGAACGGGCGCTCGCTGTCGATGGCGCGCGAAGAGGGTTTCACGAAACTGCTCTTCGACCCCGATAGCCGCCGGTTGCTGGGCGCCGGTATCGTCGGTTCGAATGCCGGCGAGCTGATCGCGGAACTCGCGCTCGCGATCGAGATGGGCGCCAACGCGGCGGACATTGCGCTCACCATCCATCCGCATCCGACGCTGTCCGAATCCGTCGGCCTCTCGGCCGAAGCCTTCGAGGGCACGCTGACCGACCTCTATATCCCGCGCAAATCGCAGTAACGCGCGATCGCGCACCGCGCGCAGCCGGGCTTGCGCGCGGTGCAGACATAGCGGCCGTGCAGGATGAGCCAGTGGTGCGCGTCGCGCGCGAACTCCTTCGGGGTCGTCGCCACGAGGATGTCTTCGACCTGCCGTGGGGTCTTGCCGACCGCGAGGCCCGTGCGATTCGCCACCCGGAAAATATGCGTGTCGACTGCGATCGTCGGCTGGCCGAAGGCCGTGTTCAGGACCACATTCGCGGTCTTGCGACCGACGCCCGGCAGGGCTTCGAGCGCGGTTCGCTCGCCCGGCACCTCGCCGCCGTGCTGTTCGAGCAGGATCCGGCAAGCCTCGATCAGGTGTTTCGCCTTCGAGTTGTAGAGCCCGATCGTGCGAATGTAGTGCGACAGGCCGTCAACGCCGAGCGCGAGGATCTGCGCGGGCGTGTTGGCGACCGCGTACAGCTTGCGCGTCGCCGCATTGACGCTCTTGTCGGTGGCCTGCGCCGACAGCACGACCGCCACCAGCAATTCGAATGGCGTTGCGTACTCGAGTTCGGTGGTCGGATGCGGATTCGCGGCCCGCAGTTGACTGAAGATGGCGCGCCGCCGCTGTGCCGTCATCGGCGCATACGGTTTCGAGACACCACGCTCCGTCATCAAACGAGGCCCTTGCGCGCACTGAGCAGGGCCGCACGTTCGCCCGCGCGACGCGCGATGCGCGCATTGCGGGCCTCGTAGCGCTGCCGGTTGTCCGCGGCGCCCGGAGCGTCGGCCGAGTAAGTCGGTCGCGGCACCATCGAGATGCAATCGACGGGGCAGGGCGCGACGCACAGTTCGCAGCCCGTGCACAGCGCCGCGACCACGGTGTGCATCTGGCGCCCGGCACCGACGATCGCATCGACCGGACACGGCGGCAGGCACTTCGCGCAGCCGATGCAGCGTGCCTCGTCGATCAGCGCCACGCGCTCAGGCTGTTCGATACCGTTGGCTGGATTGAGAGGCAGCGCCGGGCGTTGCAGCAGGCGCGCAAGCGCCTCGATGGTGCCGGCGCCGCCGGGCGGGCACTGGTTGATCCCGGCCGAACCGGCGTCGATGGCTGCCGCGTAAGGACTGCAGCCGTCGTACCCACAACGCGTGCATTGCGTCTGCGGCAGCAGTGCATCGATCGCGGCGGCCCGGGTCACGTCACTTTCATGCCGGGGATCGCCCCGCTGTCGGGTGACAGCAGGAAAAGGCCCTGCGCGTCGTCGTTGCCGCTCGCGCAGAGCACCATGCCCTCGGAAGTGCCGAACCGCATCTTGCGAGGCGCCAGGTTCGCGACCATCAGCACGAGGCGGCCATTCAGTTGCGCGGGCTCGTACGCGGCGCGAATACCCGAAAATACCGTGCACGCGCGATCACCAACATCGAGTTCGAGGCGCAGCAGCTTGTCGGAGCCGTCGACCGTCGCCGCGCTCACGATCTTCGCGACGCGCAGGTCGAGCCTTGAAAAGTCCTTGATGTCCGCGACAGTGGTTGCAGGCGTCGCGGCGGTGGTCTTGGTTGCGGTGGTGGGGGCGCGGGTGACGGGCGCGGCCGTCGGGGTCCCGGCGGCGACCAGGGCCGCGACGCTCTTGCGGTCGAGCCGGGTCGCGAGCGGCTGGAATTCGTTGAGGGCCACGCCCAGCAACGGGGTCGCGACCGCGTCCCAGCGATCGAGCGGCACGCCGAGGAAGCGGGCGGCATCCTCCGCAATCCGCGGCAGGACCGGCGCCAGAAAGGTCATCAGCACGCGGAAGAGATTCACGCCCTCAGTCGCCACGGCGAGCGTCTCAGCCGCGCGCGCCGGGTCCTTCGCGAGCGTCCACGGCTTGTGATGGTCCACGTACTGGTTCGCGCGGTCAGCGAGCAGCATGATTTCACGGATCGCCGCTGCGTAGTCGCGCGCATTGAAGAGTTCGGCGATGCGACCGCGTGCACCGGCGAGCTCGTCATAGAGCGCGGCATCGGGCAGCGCTGTTGCGAGCGTGCCGCCGGCGCGCGCGACGAAGCCCGCGCAGCGGCTCGCGATATTGACGAGCTTGCCGACCACGTCGGAGTTCACGCGCGCGACGAGATCGTCGAGGTTGAGGTCGATGTCGTCGAGACCGGGGCCGAGCTTGGCGGCGAAGTAGTAGCGCAGCGGCTCCGCGGGCAGGTGGTCGAGGTAGTGCCGCGCGGTGATGAAAGTACCGCGGGACTTCGACATCTTCTGTCCGTTCACGGTCAGGAAGCCGTGCACGAACACCGCGGTCGGCTTGCGAAAGCCCGAGCCTTCCAGCACCGCCGGCCAGAACAGCGTGTGGAAATAGCTGATGTCCTTGCCGATGAAGTGATAGAGCTCCGCGTGGCTCGCGGGCCGCATGTAGTCGTCGAAACTGCGACCCGTGCGATTGCACAGCGCGCGCAGGCTCCCGAGGTAACCGACCGGCGCGTCGAACCAGACGTAGAAAAACTTGCCGGGCTCGCCCGGAATCTCGAAACCGAAATAAGGATGGTCGCGCGAGATGTCCCAGTCCTTGAGGCCGGCCTCGAACCATTCCTCGAGTTTCGCCCGCACCCCGGCCTGCAGCGCATCGGTCGCGAGCCATTCGCGCAGCATTTCCTCAAAGGCGCCGAGGCGGAAGAAGAGATGGTCGGATTCGCGCCAGACCGGCACGCTGCCGGTGACCGTCGAGACCGGGTTCACGAGGTCGGCGGGAGAATAGGTCGCGCCGCAGTTCTCGCACGAGTCGCCGTACTGATCCGGCGTTCCGCACTTCGGACAGCCGCCCTTGACGTAGCGATCGGGCAGGAACATGCCTGCTTCGCTGTCGTACGCCTGGCGAACCGGGCGGCGCGTGATGTAGCCCGCATCGCGCAGGCGCGCGTACATGAACGCGGTCAACTCGCGGTTCTCGGGAGAATGGGTGCTGTGGAACTGGTCGTGCTCGATCAGGAAATCCGCATAGTCACGCGCATGCTCGGTCGCGACCCGCGCGATCAGCGCTTCGGGAGTCACGCCCTCGCTCTGCGCGCGAATCATGATCGGCGTGCCGTGCGCATCCTCGGCGCACACGTAGACGCAGTCGTGCCCCAGCATCTTCTGCAGCCGCACCCAGATGTCGGTCTGCACGGCCTCGATCAGGTGGCCGAGGTGGAGCGGCCCGTTTGCATAAGGAAGGGCGCTGGTGACGAGGATTTTCCGCATTTG
>CADEFQ010000002.1:23308-108216 GCA_902826635.1 uncultured Pseudomonadota bacterium | reverse complement strand
GGAGCGGCCCGTTTGCATAAGGAAGGGCGCTGGTGACGAGGATTTTCCGCATTTGTTAAGGGTACCGTGAAGAGCGAACAGCGAACAGCGAGCAGACTACAGCCAGAAGCGTGGGCTTTGCGTTGCCGGGGCGGTGGGGGCAGTGTCAAAAGCGCTCGAATCTCGCGCCTCTTCTTCTGGCTGTCAGCTGTTCGCTGTTCGCCGCTCGCTACCCCTGTTCCTTCACCGGTTCGAACTTGGCCTTGTTGATTCCCTTCTTGTAGGCCTCTTTCCCGCTGATCTGCCGCTCGCGCAGCAACTGGTCGATCGCGCTGTCCATCGTGCGCATGCCGGACTGCGCGCCCGACTGCATCACGGTTTCCAGCTGGTCGAGCTTGCCCTGGCGTATCAGGTTCGACACGGCCGCAGTGTTCACGAGGATCTCGAGCGCCGCGATGCGCCCGTTCTTGTCGGCGCGCTGCAGCAGCTGCTGCGAGATCACGCCGCGCAGCGACGTCGAGAGCATCGTGCGCACATGCGACTGCTTGTCGGCCGGGAACGCGTTGACCATGCGGTCCACGGTCGGTGCGGCGCCGTTCGTGTGCAGCGTGCCCATCACCAGGATGCCCATTTCGGCCGCCGTGACCGCGATGCTCATCGTTTCGAGGTCGCGCAACTCGCCGACGAGGATCACGTCGGGGTCTTCGCGCAGGGCCGAGTGCAGCGCCGAGGCGAAGCTCGTGGCGTGGGCGCCGATCTCGCGCTGGCTGATGAGGCAATTCTTGCGTTCGTGCACGAACTCGATCGGGTCCTCGATGGTGAGGATGTGACCCTTCTCGCGGCGGTTGATGTCGTCGATCATCGCGGCGAGCGTGGTCGATTTGCCTGAGCCCGTCTTGCCGGTCACGAGGATCAGGCCGTTGTTCGCGCGGCATAGCTGCCGCACGGCTTGCGGCAGGTTCAGTTCGTCGAGGGTGAGTGCCTTCGAGGGAATCGCGCGGAACACGGCGCCCATGCCGTTCAGGTGTCGCATCACATTGACGCGAAAGCGGCCGCGACCGGGTAGCGTGTAGGCGAAGTCGGCGCCGTCCTGCGACTCGAAGCGATCGATCGCCTTGCGCGGCATGATCTCGTGGAGCACTTCCTTGACCACGGCCGCATCGAGGCGCTCCGGCCGCAGCGGCGACAAGTCGCCGTAGAGGCGGATGCGCGGCGGGTCGCCGGCCAGGTAGTGCAGGTCGGAACCCTTGCGGTCGAGGATCTCGCCGAGGAATTCGTCGATACGCGCCACGTGCGTCCCGTCAGCCCGTGCCGGCGCCAGCGCCGGCGTTCGGGGCGGGCGCGGGCACTTCGAGTTTCGGCAGCATGCTCGTGTCGGTCACGTACTTCTGGAACAGGCGCTTGTCCGACGCGTAGTTGTAGGCGTCGTCCGGATCGATCTCGCGGGCCGTGATCGCCGCCTGCAGCGCCTGATCGAGGAGCTGCATGCCGAGGTCGCGACCGGTCTGCAGCTGGCTCGGCAACTGGTGGGTCTGGTCGCTCTGGATCAGTTTTGCGATCGCCTTGGTCATCACCATGACTTCGCAGACCGCGCGGCGGCCCCGGTTTTCGGCGCCCTTGACGAGCACCTGCGTCACGACCGCGAGCAGGCTCTGCGCGAGGAAGCTCTTGGTCTGTTCGCGCTCCTCGACCGGCAGCGCGTCGATCACGCGATCGATCGTCTTGGTCGCACTCGTCGTGTGCAGCGTGCCGAGCACGAGGTGCCCGGTTTCGGCGGCCGTCATCGCCATTGAGATCGTTTCCGCGTCGCGCAGCTCACCGACGAGGATCACGTCGGGGTCTTCGCGCATCGCGGCGCGAACTCCCTCGGCAAAGGACGGGATATGCGTGCCGAGCTCGCGCTGGATCACCTGGCTCAGCTTGCTCCGGTGCACGAACTCGATCGGGTCCTCGAGGCTCACGATGTTGAGCTTCCGGTTCGTGTTGAGGAGGTCGATCATCGCGGCGAGCGTGGTCGACTTGCCGGTGCCGGTCGAGCCGGTCACGAGGATCATGCCCTGGTGGTAATCGCACAGTTTCCTGACGATCGGCGGCAGCGCGAGCTTGTCGATCGTCGGGATGTCGGTCGGGATTGCGCGAAACGCCGCGCCGATGCCGGTGTCCTTGCGGTACACGTTGACGCGAAAGCGTCCGCCCTCGGTCGACACGTACGAAAAGTCGAGGTCGTGACCCTGCACCAGGTGCTCATTCTGGGACTTCGTCAGGATCTCGGTGATATAGCCCTCGAGTTCCGTGTCACGCAGCTCGCGGAACTTGATGGGCATCAGGTCGCCGTTCATGCGCAGCATGGGCGGCATGCCCACAGCGAGGTGCAGGTCCGAACAGCCCTGCTGCGTGCCGAGTTTCAGGAAGGCGTCGATGCGCGCCACGAGGTCTCCCAGCTGTCGAAGTTCGCTTCCGGCGCCGTCTGAATAGCCCAGAAAGACTTTCAGATCAATAACTAACGCCGAAAAGTTTGACCGACTGCACGAAGTCTACAGGGGTCACAGGAATCGCGACAGGGTGCCCTTGAACTCGTCCATCGTCTGGAAGCGTTTCGTCTTGTCGACGGCCATGGCCTGCATCACGGCTTCCGAGAGCCCCTCCGGCAGCGCCGGGTTCTGGTCCTTCGGGGTGCGCGCCTTGCCCTGCACGTGCTGGTACATCACGGACATGTGATCGCCGCGCGAGTAGGGCGGCACGCCGGTCAGCATTTCGTAGAGGATCACGCCCAGCGCGTAGACGTCGGCGCGCTGGTCGACTTTCTTGCCGAGGATCTGCTCGGGCGCCATGTACTTGGGGGAGCCGATCACGTAGCCGGTCTTCGTGAGCTGCGTGTCGCCCTCGCGCTGCGCGGCGGCGACGCCGAAGTCCACGATCTTGAGGAGCCCCTCGTTGTTGATCAGCAGGTTGGCGGGCTTCAGGTCGCGGTGCACGACACCGACCTGGTGCGCCACCGTCATGCCGGTGCAGATGTCGATCGCGAAGCCGAGCGCGCGCTTCAGCTCCATCGGCTTCTCGCCGACGATTTCCGCGCCGAGCGTGTGCGAAGGGAAGTACTCCATCGAGATGGCGTACAGCCCCTGGATGTAGAGGAAGTCGTAGATGCGGATGACGTTCGGGTGCGTGATCTTGCGCGAGTACCGCAACTCGTGCACGAAGCGCTTCATGATTTCCTCATCCTGCGCCACGTTCGGGTTCAGGAACTTGAGGATCAGCCGCTCGTCGACCACCGTGTCTTCCATCAGCAGCACGGTGCCGAAGGCGCCGCGGCCGATGCGCTCGATGTACTTGTACCGGCCCTCGATCACGTCGCCCGAGTTGAGCGTCGAGATGTCGAGCTTCTGCTGCGTGCTGGCCTCGGCCTGGCGCACGACCTGCGCGACTTCCGCCTCGGACATCAACAGCGTGCGGGCCGCTTCGGGCGGCCGCGGCGGTGGCGCCGAGGGGCGGCTCGATGCGGCGCCGGCCGGCGCTCCGGTGGCGGCGGGTGGCGCCGCAGCCGGCACCGGCGTGCCCGCGAGGCTCCGTCCACCGGTGCTGCCAAGACGGCTGTCGAGCTCGAGCAGTGCGCGGGTCGCGGCCTGCGAGATCGTGACGTCGGCCACCGCCGATTGCGCCTGCAGCTGGCTGCGGATCGCGTCGGCACGCCTTTCATCGGCGAGTTTCGCGAGCGTGGTCATCGCCTCGACCCGGATATCCTTCTCGGGTCGCGCGAGGAACGGCAGCAACGACTCGATCACCTTGTGGTCGCCGAGTTTCGCGAGCGCGCGGATCGCGACCGGCAAGGAGCGGGCCACGCCGGACTGCAGCATCTCGACGAGGCGCGGCACCGCGCGCTTGCTGCCGATTTCGGCGAGTGCGTCGACGGCTCGCTCGCTGACCCACCAGTCCTGGTCGCGCGTCGCCTCGATCAGGTGTGCCACCGCGCGCTCGTCCTTCGTCTGGTTCAGGATCTCGATGGCCGAGCGGCGGATATCCTCGTCGTCGTCCTTGATGAGCTGCAACACGGCATCGACGACCTTCGGCCCGCCGATCTTGCCGAGCGCGTCGGCGGCGCGGCTGCGCACCCACCAGTCGTCGTCCTTGATCGCATCGAGCAGGTACTTGATCGATTTCGCGGTGCCGACCTCGTTCAGCACTTCGACCGCCGCGCGCCGCGCGTATTCGTTTTCGTCCTTCAGCACCGGAACGAGGTACTTGATGGTGTCGGGGTCGTTCACCTTGATGACGACGTCGATCGCCTTGTTCTGCACGTCGATTTCGGGGTCGCGCAGCATCTCGCAGACGCGCTGCACGTCGATCGGGCCGTCCATCTTGTGGAGCGCGGCGAGCGCGGCGGCACGCACCAGCTTGTTGTTGTCCTTCAGCTGGTCCTGCAGCGCGCTTTGCACCACGGGCGTGTTGAAGCGCGCGAGGATGTTCAGCAGGTGCAGGCGCGCGATCGGGTCCTTGCCCTGCATGCGCCCGACCAGCTCGGGAACGGCGCTCGCGTCGGCGATGTCGTTGATGGTCCGGAAGAGCGCGGCTTTCTCGTTCGGTTCCTGTGCGTAGGCGGCGTTCAACAGTTCGCGCACGCTGAAGCGCTGCTTCTGGGCCGAGATGATGTCGAGCAGCGCGGATTTCGAGATGCCCTCGAGCGCCAATGCCTCGAGCAACAGGTGCGGCGGGTAGGCGCGGCTGCTCGAGAGCGCCCACGAAATGGCCGCGATCACGCGCGGCCCGCCTTCGACCAGGCCCCGTGCGAACTGCGGGAAGGTCTTGGCGTTCGCGACCGTGGTGAGGATGTCGACGAACACGACGGTGGCGTTCTTGTCGGCATCGGCGAGCGCGGCGAACAGCGGTTCGACCGCGGAGCCGCCCAGGCTCTTCAGTCGCGACGCGGCCTTCTGCGTCTCGGGATCCTGGGGATCCTTGGTTGAAACGATCTGCGTGATGAGGCGGTCGGCGCGCAGATTGGAGAAAAAGCTCATTCAGCTCTTCCCCGGGCGACCGCTCGCCGCGCCTGTCGCGTCACGCATCTTGCCTTTCATTTGCCCCCGCGAAGTATGCCATACCGACCATGCGAGCATCGTGCCAGCGGTCGGAAGTTACGGCAATTTTCGCTAGAATCACCCGACACGTGCCGTCCGGCACCCGGGAACCCTCGATGGCCACTCGTGAAGACGCTGCCCTTGCCGCAGGGCTCGCAAGTTTTGTCGACCCTGCCTCGGGGATGAGCCTCGAAAAACTCGACGCCGTTCAACGCGCGGGGATCGAGGGCGGTCGCGCGCACGTGCGCCTGCGCTTCGGATTCCCGATCGGCGGTTATTCGCATGAACTGCAACCGCTGCTCGCGGCGCACCTTGCATCGGCCGGCATTTCGCAGCCACTCGATCTCGAAGTGCTCGCCGACATCCGCAGCCACGCCGTGCAGCGCCAGCTGAAGCCGATGGCGGGCGTCGGCAACGTCGTCGCAGTGGCCTCGGGCAAGGGCGGGGTCGGCAAGTCCACGGTCGCGGTGAATCTCGCGCTCGCGTGGGCTGCGCAGGGCGCGCGTGTCGGCATCCTCGACGCCGATATCTACGGTCCGAGCCAGCCGCTGATGCTCGGCATCGCCGGCCAGCGCCCGGTGGTCGCGGGCGGCAAGCGCATCCAGCCGCTCGAGAGCCACGGCATCGTCGCGATGTCGATCGGTTTCCTGGTCGACGCGGCCCAGCCGATGGTGTGGCGCGGCCCGATGGTGACGCAGGCGCTCACGCAGTTGCTCGGCGACACGGAGTGGGGTCAGCTCGACTACCTCGTGGTCGACATGCCTCCCGGAACGGGCGACATCCAGCTGACGCTCGCGCAGCGAGTGCCGGTCGCGGGCGCCGTCATCGTGACCACGCCGCAGCACATCGCGGTCGCCGATGCCCGCAAGGGGCTCAGGATGTTCGAGAAAGTGTCGGTGCCGGTGCTCGGCATCGTCGAGAACATGAGCCTGCACGTCTGTTCGAACTGCGGTCACGCGGACGCAATTTTCGGTGCAGGCGGTGGTGACGACATGGCGCGCGAGTACGGCGTGGCGTTGCTCGGCCGCCTGCCGCTCGACGCGCGCATCCGGGAGGAAGCCGACGGCGGCCGGCCGACCGTGGTCGCGGCGCCCGATTCGCCCCGTGCGGCCGCGTATTTCGCCATGGCGCGCCGCACGGCGGCGGCACTGGCCACCCGTGCGCGCGACTCGAGCAGCGCCTTTCCGCAGATCGTGGTCGAGGACACCTGACGATGAGCATCAAATCCGACCAGTGGATCCGCCGCATGGCGCAGGGGCACGGCATGATCGAGCCGTTCGAGCCGGGGCAGGTGCGCGCGGTGGACGGTCGCAAGATCGTCTCCTACGGCACCTCGAGCTACGGCTACGACGTGCGCTGCTCGAGCGAATTCAAGGTCTTCACCAACATCAATTCCACGATCGTCGATCCGAAGGCGTTCGACGAAAAGAGTTTCGTCGACATGCAGGCCGACGTCTGCATCATCCCGCCGAACTCGTTTGCGCTCGCGCGCACCGTCGAGTACTTCCGCATTCCGCGCAGCACACTGGTGGTTTGTCTCGGGAAAAGTACCTACGCACGCTGCGGCATCATCGTCAACGTGACGCCGCTCGAGCCCGAATGGGAAGGCCACGTGACGCTCGAGTTCTCGAACACCACGACGCTGCCCGCGAAGATCTACGCGAACGAGGGCGTGGCGCAGATGCTGTTCTTCGAGTCGGACGAGGTGTGCGAGACCTCGTACAAGGATCGTGGGGGCAAGTACCAGGGGCAGCGCGGCGTCACGCTGCCGAAGACCTAGCCGCTCCGGAATTCGCGGATCGCCATCGCGAATTCGAGCTTGTCGCCGCGGCGCCGTTCGGCGCGCACCGGCAGGTAACCGAGCGACGGCGCCATCCACAGGCGGATCACCCGGTTCGAGCCCGGCCGGCGGCTTTCGAAGATTTCGGTGTCTAGCTCACCGAGCGCCGTCTTCAGCTTTTCCCGGCCTTCGTGCGTGAAGTCGTAGTCCTTCACCCGGTTCTTGTCGATCGATCGCAGGCGCACGGGGACCTTGCCGGTCGCGGCCGCGTGCATCTGGGCGATCTGCACCGACATCGGATCCTGGACGTCGGCCGGGACGGCGAGATCCACCGGTTCGTTTTCGGCGGTGCCCGTCACGTGCCCGCGCTGCCAGTCGAAATCGAGCGCGACGTCGCGATCGGTGGACTCGCCGCCGTCGTCGCCGCGGAACTTCAGTGGCTGCGTGTGCCCGTCCACGAAGCGCAACTCCGAAGTCTGGGTCACCGTGTCGGGAATCGCGATGCGAAAGATGCCGCGCGCGAGATTGCGCGAGTCGTAGACCCAGGTGTCGTCGCCCGTGCGGCGCAACTCGAGCTTCGACGTTCCGGCATTCATGCCTTTCCACTGCACCGAATAGGTGGCGTGAAAGGGGGTCGGCGCCCAGCCTGCGCCGGCGGCGTGCGCAGTCGGCAGGGTCCCAGGCGCGGCCGCCCACAGCGCGAGGATCGCGGTGAGCGCTACGGAGCGCCGGGCGTCAGCTTGTCTCGAGCGCATCGAAATCCTCCACGACCGGCGTCGTCAGCGCATGCCCATCGAGCCAGGGGCGATCATTGCGCCACGCCAGGCGCCCGGATGCAATCCAGCCGATCGCACGCGGATACAGGATGTGCTCGATCGCCTGAACGCGCGCTGAAAGCGACGGCTCGTCATCGCCTGCGCGCACACCGATCTGCCCCTGCAGCACCACGGGGCCGCCGTCGAGTTCCTCCGTGACATAGTGAACGGAACAGCCGTGCGCGATCTCGCCCGCTTCGAGCGCCCTGCGGTGCGTATGCAGACCCTTGAATTTCGGCAGCAGCGACGGGTGGATGTTCAGCATGCGACCGTGATAGCGGGCGACGAAGCCGCCGCCGAGGATACGCATGAAGCCGGCAAGGATCACGAGGTCGGGCCGCACGGCGTCGAGGCGCTCGCCGAGCGCGCTTTCGAACGCGTCGCGTGTGCCGTAGGCCGCCGGCGCGAGTGCTGCGGTTTCGATGCCGAGTGCGCGGGCCGTGGCGAGCCCCGGCGCGTCGGCGCGGTCCGAGGCGACGCAGGCGACGGTCGCATCGATCTCCTGCGCGGCGCAGCGGCGCGCAATCGCCGCCATGTTGCTGCCCCGGCCCGAGATCAGAATCGCAAGGGCGAGCGGTCGCGGGCTCATGCCCCGATCACGACACCGGAGCCGCCGCGGCGCACGCTGCCGATCACGCTTGCGGCTTCCCCGTGTGCGCGCAGCAGCGCGAGCGCCGATTCCGCGTCACCCGACGCCACGATCACGACCATGCCGATGCCGCAGTTGAAGGTGCGGTACATCTCGGCGTCGGGAAGATTGCCCGTGCGCTGCAGCCAGTCGAACAGCGGGTCGCGATGCCAGGCGCGCCGCGACAGCGCCACTTCGAGGCCCTCGGGCAGCGTGCGCGGAATGTTGTCGGTGAGGCCGCCACCGGTGATGTGCGCGAGGCCGTGCACCGGCAGGCGCCGCGTCAGTTCGAGGAGCGACCTGACATAAATCCGGGTTGGCGCCAGCAACCGGTCGAAGAGCGGGCGCCCGTCGAGTTGCGTGTCGGCCGTGGCGCCCGCGACCTTGACCAGCTTGCGGATCAGCGAATAGCCATTCGAATGCGCGCCGGAGGCGGCGAGGCCGATCACGGTGTCGCCCTCCGCGACGAGCTTGCCGTCGATGATCGAGTCCTTCTCGACGATGCCGACGCAGAAGCCGGCGAGGTCGTAGTCATCGCCCGCGTACATGCCGGGCATTTCCGCCGTCTCGCCGCCGACCAGCGCGGCGCCCGCCTGCAGGCAGCCCTCGGCGATGCCGCGGATCACCGCCGTCGCGACCTCGACCTGCAGCTTTCCGGTTGCGTAGTAGTCGAGGAAGTAGAGGGGCTCGGCGCCCTGCACGACGACGTCGTTCGCGCACATCGCGACGAGATCGATGCCGATCGTGTCGTGCCGGCCCGTTTCGATCGCGAGGCGCAGCTTGGTGCCCACTCCGTCGGTACCCGAAACGAGCACCGGGCGCACGTAACGATCGAGCGGCACTTCGACCAGCGCGCCGAAGCCGCCGAGGCCGCCGAGGACCTCGCGGCGCTGTGTGCGAGCGACGAATGGCTTGATGCGTTCGACGAGTTCGTCACCGGCGTCGATGTCGACGCCGGCGTCCCGATAGGTGACCGGCATGGGGGGCGAGGGCATGCCGCTATAATAGCCGACATGCACGCCGCCTTCCGTTGTGCCGGGGTCCTTGCACTGCTCGCCTGCCTTCCGACGGCAAATGCGGCAAGAGCCGTGCGGGTCTATGAAGTGACTGTGCGCGAGGCGGCGGCGCAAGTCGCGCCGGCTGCGATGCGCGCCGCGCTGGTGCGCGCGACCGGACGGCGCGATGCGTCGGCCGATCCGGCGCTCGCCGCACTCGTGAACGATGCGCAGCGCTACGTGCGCTCGAGCCGGCCGGGCAGCGCCGGCCGCACCGACGTCTTGCTCAACGGCGACGCCATCGACAGCGCGATCCTTGCCGCGGGGCGTGCGCTGTGGCCGTCCGAACGACCACTGACGCTCGTGGTGTTCGATCCGTCGCCGGATGCCGCCGCCTTCGATGCGATTCGCGCCGAGGTGGAAGCAGCCGCGGCCGACCGGGGCCTGCCCGTGTCGATCGTGCCGGCGGCCACCCTCAATCTCGGGGCCGCGTCCCTCGCGACGCGCGACCTGCTGATACCGGCGGCGCAGCGCCTCGGTGCCGATGCCGTGCTGGTCGGGCGGGCCGACGGCGGCACAGCTTCGGTCTGGCAATGGACGCTCACCGCGCCCACCGTCGCAGAGAGTTGGTCAGGCGCGCCCGGCGATGCGGTGCAGGCCGCGACCGACGCGTTCGTGCGCGCGAGCGACGTACCCGCCGTTTCAGGTGACAACGACGTGATCGTGATGGTGACCGGCGTGCGCGACCTTGCGGCTTACGCCGGCGTGTCACAGGCGCTCTCGCAGGTGAACGGCGTCAAGCGTGTCGCGCTCGAGGAGGCCGCGGGCGACACGGCGCGATTTCGCGTGACTGCGCGCGGCTCGACCGAGACGCTGGCCGCGGCGCTCGCCGGCAACGCGCGTCTGGTGCCGTCGGCGGCGTCGCTCCCGGGCGTGCTTTCGCTCGCCTGGCTGCCCTGAGACCGCGGCCACCGTGCGGCATTTGCCGAACATCATCTGCGTCATCCGGATCGGACTCACCTGGCCGATCATCGCGATGCTCGCGCGCGATCGGGCCGACCTTGCGCTCGCGCTCTTCACGGTGGCCGCGATCAGTGACGGCCTCGACGGCTGGCTCGCGAAGCGCTTCGGCTGGACCTCGAAGCTCGGGCGCTTCCTCGACCCGCTCGCGGACAAGATCCTGCTCGTGTTCGTGTTCGTGTACGCGACCTGGGTCGGGCTCGTGCCCGTGTGGCTCACGGCGACCGCGGTGGCGCGCGACGTGATGATCGGGATCGGCGCCAGCATCTACCGGGTGTGGTTCGGTCCGTTGAACGGCCGTCCCACGCTCCTCAGCAAGGTCAACACGCTGCTGCAGATCATCGTGCTCGTGCTCGCGATGTTGCGTGCGGCGAGCGGCTTGCCGCCCTGGGAGATCATTCTCGCGCTGTCGCTCGTGACGCTCGTGACCACGGTGATCTCCGGCGCGGACTACGTCGGACGTTTCGTGCAGCGCGCCTGGCAGCTCGCCGCCGCGCCGCGGGGCTGAGATGCGCCAGCTGCCGCTCGGCGTGCGATTGCGGGATCGCGCGAGCCTCGCGAGTTTCGTCGCGGGCGCAAACACCGAAGCGGTGCGGCACGTGACCGCGCTCGCCAGTGGCGAGCGTACGGGTTGCGTCTGGTTGCACGGGCCCGCCGGCTCCGGCAAGACGCATCTGCTGCAGGCGGCCTGCGCCGGTGCGGCGGCGTCGCGCGTCGGGTACGTGCCGCTGAACGCGTTCGCCCGGGGCGAGGCGGCCGTGCTCGACGGCTGGCACGATCTCGATTGCGTGAGCCTCGACGACCTGCAGGGCGTCGCCGGGCGGAGGACGTGGGACGAGGCGCTGTTTCGCCTTTATCGCAACGTCGAAGAGCGCGGCGCGCGCCTGATCGTCGCCGCGAGTGAAGCGCCCGCTGCGCTCGGCTGGTCGCTGCGCGACATCGCTTCGCGCTGGGCGGCCGCGCCCGTCTTTGCCCTGCAGCCGCTCGACGAGGCGGGGCGCCTCGAGGCGCTGAAGCTGCGCGCGCAGTTGCGCGGTGTCGATCTCCCGGAAGAAACGATCCGGTTCCTGCAACGTCGCTATCCGCGTGACATGCAGACGCTCTATCGGCTGCTCGACACGCTCGACGATGCGGCGCTCGCGGCGCAGCGGCGGCTCACGGTCCCGTTCGTGCGCGAGGTCCTCAGCGATCCACCCGGGTGATGCGTTGCGCGAGCTCCGCGACGCGCCTGCCGAGCACCTGGGCCAGGTGTTTCTCATCGTCGGACAATTGCGCACCGGCGTCGCGCCCCGCGACGTGCGAGGCGCCGTAGGGGCTGCCGCCGGTGCGCGTCGTCGTCAGCGCGCGCTCCGTATAGGGTATGCCGACGAGATACATGCCGTGGTGGATGAGCGGCAGCATCATCGAGAGGAGAGTCGTTTCCTGCCCGCCGTGCTGCGTCTGGGTCGAGGTGAACACGCCGGCCGGCTTGCCCGCAAGGCCGCCGTCGAGCCACAGGCTCGAAGTGCCATCGAGAAAGTATTTGAGGGGCGCCGCCATGTTGCCGAAGCGCGTCGGGCTTCCGAGCACGAGGCCTTGCGTCTCGCGCAGGTCGGCAAGGGTCGCGTAAGGCGCGCCGCTCTCCGGCACGGGCCTTGCGGGGCCTTCGCTTTCCGCACTGACCGGCGGCACCGTGCGCAGGCGCGCGGCGGCGCCGGCGACGCTTTCGATTCCGCGGCACACCTGGCGCGCAAGTTCCGCGGTCGCGCCGTTGCGGGAGTAGTAGAGGACCAGTATCTCGCTCATCGACGCATTGTAGAATCCCGTTCCGTGATTGCGCGCAAATGTTTGGTGGCGGGGCGTGTGCAGGGCGTGTTCTATCGCGCGACCGTGGCGCGCCGCGCGGCCGAACTCGGTGTCACGGGCCATGCGCGCAACCTGCCGGATGGCCGGGTCGAAGTGCTCGCCTGCGGACCGGAAGCGGCGGTCGCGCGCTTCATCGAGGCGCTCTGGGCGGGATCAACCGCCTCGAAGGTCACCGCCGTCGACATCGTCGCGATGGACCTCGCGCCCGATCAACGCCCCGCGGGCTTCGGCACGGGCTGAGTCGCGGCCGCCGCCGCCATCCCGAGGTCGTCGGCACCGTTCCAGCGGCTCCAGCTGCCGATCACGAGATCGGGGTAAGTGCGCCGCCCCACGCTGCCGTTGTAGCGTGCAAGCGCCTTCTGCACGTTGTTGCTTTCGTACTTGAGGTAGTAGCGCAGGATCGCGCAGCCCATGCGGATGTTGGGGCCGATCTGGGTGAGCTGATGGCGCTGCATGCCGAGCTTGTCCGGCCAGAACGGCATGATCTGCATCAGCCCCACCGCACCGGCATATGAAACGGCCCAGCGGTTGAAGCGGCTTTCGATATCGATCACGGCCATCACGAGGCCGGGCGGCAGGCGCATCTCGCCCTTGCGATGCGCCTCGCAGAACACGGTGCGCAGGATCTCGAGGCGTTCAGTCCGATCGGGCACGCGCCTGACGAGCCGCGGCTCCATCATCGTGAACCAGACGGCCGACTCGTACTCATCGGAGAAGCACCCGGCCTGCGCGACCGCGTGCTCGATGACCGCGCGCAGCCCTGCGTCCTGTTGCTGGTCCGCGTGCGCCGGCGGGATCGCGACGATCCACGCCCAGGCGGCGAGGAGCGCGTACGCGATCGCCCGCCGTCGTCCGGGCCGGGACTCAGCCCGGCGCGAGGCGGGAACGAATGAAGGCGAGGGCGTCATCGAGCGCGAAGTCTTCGCTTTCGGTGGCGCGCCGATGGCGGTATTCGAGCTTGCCCGCTTCGAGCCCGCGCTCGCCGACCACGACCCGGTGCGGGATGCCGAGCAGCTCGGCGTCCGCGAATTTGGCGCCGGGGCGCGCATCGCGATCGTCGAGCAGGACTTCGACGCCTGCGCGCGTGAGCTCATCGTAAAGGCGATCGGCGGTTTCACGGACTCGTGGCGATTTTGCGAGGTTGATCGGGACCAGCACCACCTGGAACGGCGCAATCGGTTCAGGCCAGATAATGCCACGCTCATCGTGATTCTGTTCAATGGCCGCCGCCACGACCCGCGTCACACCAATGCCATAGCAGCCCATGTACAGGGTGGTGTTGCGGCTTTCCACGTCGAGCACGGCGCATTGCATCGCCTCGCTGTATTTGCGGCCGAGCTGGAAGATGTGGCCAACTTCGATGCCGCGGGCGATCGACAGCGTGCCCTTGCCCGAGGGGCTCGGATCGCCCAAGACGACGTTGCGCAGGTCCGCGACCTGCGGCTCCGGCAAGTCGCGGCCCCAGTTCACGCCCGTGAGGTGCGCGTCGCGGGCATTCGCGCCACAGACGAAATCGGCGAGCACCGCGGCGCTGCGATCGGCAACGATCGGGCACGCGAGGCCCACGGGCCCGACGAAACCCGGCTGGGCGCCGGTCGCGGCGAGCACCGCTTCGGCGCTCGCCATGCGCAGCGGCGAGGCAACTCCCGGGATTTTCTGCGCCTTCACGGCGTTCAGTTCGTGATCGCCGCGCAAGACGAGCGCGATGACTCCGCCGCCTTCCCGTTCGACCAGCAGCGTCTTGGCGCATTGCGTCGCCGGTACGGCGAGAAATTCCACGAGCGCGGCGATGGTGCGCACTTTCGGTGTCGCCACCGTCTGCAGCGCCGCGGCGGCAGGCGGGCGCGGGGTCGGGGGGGCGAGCGCCTCGGCCATCTCGAGATTCGCCGCGTACCCGTCGCCGTTCGAGAAGGCGATCGCGTCCTCGCCGGAGTCGGCAAGCACCTGGAATTCCTCGGACGTACTGCCACCGATCGCGCCGCTGTCGGCGCGCACCGCGCGGAAATCGAGCCCCATGCGCGTGAACATGCGCGTATAGGCGCCGTGCATCAGCGCGTAGCCCTCCGCCATCGAGGCTTCATCGAGGTGGAACGAATACGCGTCCTTCATGATGAACTCCCGCGCGCGCATCACGCCGAAGCGCGGGCGGATCTCATCGCGGAATTTCGTCTGGATCTGGTAGAAGTTCACCGGCAACTGGCGATAGCTTTGCAGTTCACGGCGCACGAGATCGGTGATCACTTCCTCGTGCGTCGGCCCGATCACGAAGGCGCGATCGCCGCGGTCGGTGAAGCGCAGCAACTCGGGGCCGTATTTCTCCCAGCGCCCCGATTCCTGCCACAGCTCGGCGGGCTGCACGGCGGGCATCAGCACCTCGAACGCGCCGGCGCGGTTCATCTCCTCGCGCACGATCGCCTCGACCTTGCGCAGCGTCAGGAGGCCGAACGTGGTCCACGTGTAAATGCCCGCGGAGACCCGCCGGATCATCCCTGCGCGCAGCATCAGCCGGTGGCTCGCGATCTCCGCCTCGGCGGGCGTCTCCTTCATCGTGTTGATCGGGTAACGGGACCAGCGCATCGGTGGCGGAACTCCATCGGAGGTACGGCGGGGGAGCGGCGCATCTTATATGATGCGCGCCATGTCCACACCGAGCACGGACCTTGCCCCGCGCGGTCGCGGTGTCTACCTGCTGCCGAATGCGCTGACGACCGGATGCCTCTTTTCCGGCTTTTACGCCATCGTCGCCGCGATCGACGGCAACTTCGACCGGGCCGGCCTCGCGATATTCGCCGCCATGCTGTTCGACGGCCTCGACGGTCGAGTGGCCCGCTGGACCCGCACCGAGAGCGTGTTCGGCAAGGAGTACGACAGCCTCGCGGACATGGTGGCCTTCGGCGTCGCGCCGGCGATCGTGACCTATCAGTGGGGTGTCGAGCGGATTGCGGAGTACGGCCGTGCGTGGGGTCGTTTCGGCTGGGTGGCTACTTTTTTCTTTGCCGTCGCGGCGGCGCTGCGCCTCGCGCGCTTCAACACGCGCTCAGGGCAGGACAAGCGCTACTTCGAGGGCTTGCCGAGCCCGTCCGCCGCCGCGGTCGTCGCCGCCTTCGTGTGGTTCTCGAGCACCTGGCGCGCACCGGGGGGGCTCACCGAGCTGATCCTCGCGTTCGGCGTCACCGCGCTCGCCGGCGCGCTGATGGTGACGAGCTTCCCGTACATGAGCCTGAAGCAGGTCGACGTCGACAAGCGGGTGCGCTATTACTATTTCGTCGTCGTGCCGCTGTTTCTCGCGCTGATCGCGATTGATCCGCCGACGATGCTGCTCGCGATGTTCGCGACCTACGCGCTGTCCGCGCCGGTGCAATGGATCGTGCGCCGCATGCGGCGGCTGTGACCGCGGCGGAAGACCCGCGCCGCGCGCACTATCTCGATGCGCTCGGCATCGACCGCTATGTGGCGCGGCAGACTGCCGCGCCCGCGGTGACGGTCGCTACACCCATACCCGAAGCGCCAGGGAGTGACTGGGCGGTGCTGCGCGCGGAAGTGGCGGGCTGCGTCAAATGCGGCTTGTGCGAAAAGCGCACGCAGACTGTGTTCGGCGTCGGCGACCGCGACGCACGCTGGCTGATCATCGGTGAGGCACCCGGCGCGGAGGAAGACCGGCGCGGCGAGCCCTTCGTCGGGCGCGCCGGGCAGCTCCTGAACGCGGTGCTGCGGTCGATCGGCCTCGCGCGCGAGGCGGTTTTCATCGCCAATATCGTCAAGTGCCGGCCACCGGAGAATCGCGATCCGAAGCCCGACGAGATCGCGGCGTGCCTGCCGTATCTCGCGCGGCAGATCGCGTTGATCGAGCCCGCCGTGATCCTCGCGGTCGGTCGGATCGCCGCGCAAAGCCTCCTCGGCACCGACGCGACGGTGGCCCGGATGCGCGGGCGGGTGCACCGCTACGGCGAAGCCGGCACGCCGCTCGTCGTGACCTATCACCCGGCCTACCTGCTGCGCGCGCCCGGCGAGAAGCGCAAAGTGTGGGAAGACCTGAAGCTCGCCCGGAGTGCGATCGATGGCCGCCGCGAGGGATGACCTGCGGATTCCCCGGGTTGAACTGCGACCGATGCGGGAGGCGGATCTGCCCGCGATCGCGGCACTCGAACGCGAGTCCTATCCGTTCCCGTGGAGCGAGGGCATCTTCCGCGATTGCGTGCGCGTCGGGTATGTCTGCCTGGTCGTCGAACTCGGCTTCGAATCCGTCGGCTATGGCGTGATGAGCGCCGGCGCGGGGGAAGCGCACATCCTCAATCTCTGCGTTCGGGAAGCGATGCGTGCGCGCGGGATCGGCGGCACGCTGCTGCGCCGGCTCGTCGAACTGGCCGCCGAGGCGGGCGCCCACGAAGTCTTCCTCGAGGTGCGGCCCTCGAATATCGCGGCGATCCGCCTCTACCAGTCGCTCGGTTTTGCGCCGGTCGGCGTGCGCAAGGGGTATTACCAGGCGGTGGGCGGGCGCGAGGACGCGACCGTGTTGCGGCTCACGCTCGGCGGGCTTTCGCCGTGAGGTGCTAGCGCGGCATCAGCGGCAGCTGCGTCGTTTCCTTGACCACGGTCATCGCGATCGAGGAACTGAACGACTGGATGCCCGGGATCTTCGAGAGTTGATCGAGAAAGAAGGCTTCGTAGGCCTTGATGTCGCGCGCCACGATGCGCAGCAGGAAGTCCCAGTCGCCCATCAACGTGTAGCACTCGAGCACTTCGGGATGGCGCCGGATCGCCTGGTCGAAGCGCGCGAGGTTGTCACGCCCGTGCGCGACGAGCTTGACGTGCGCGAACACGGTGACGCCGAGGCCGACCTTCTCGCGGTCGAGCAGGGCCACGCGCTGGCGGATCACGCCCTGCTCTTCGAGCCGGCGAACCCGGCGCCAGCAAGTGGTGACCGCGAGGGCCACGCGTTCCGCAAGTTCGGCCGCCGACAGCGCGCCGTTCTTCTGTAGTGCGTCGAGGATGCGAAGGTCGGTTCGGTCGAGGCCGGTATGGTTCATTTATTTCGTTTCCATGTGTAATATGGAAAAACCATTCCGAAGTCTGCAGAATGCCGCGCCGCTATGCAATGCGTATCACCGACCGTCGGTGCATAGTGCGCGTAAGGGTCAAGGAGTCGCGACATGGCGAATCGTCCGCGCACGAGGCTGCACGTTCCTCATCCGCCCGCCCGGCCGGGCGATCGGGCCGATTTCAGTTATCTCAAGCTGCAGCCCGCCGGCGCTCAGCCTCGCCCGGACGTGCGGGTGTCGGCGCAAGCGACCTTGCCGATGGCGACCGGACTCGTGCGGGTGCTCGACGACGAACATCGCGCCGTCGGCGCCTGGGACCCGCGGCTCGAGCCGGAGGTGCTGCAAGGGGGCCTGCGCCACATGCTGCTCACGCGCATTTTCGACGAGCGCATGCAGCGCACGCAGCGCCAGGGCCGCATCTCTTTCTATATGCGCTGCCTCGGCGAAGAGGCCGTGTCGGTGGCCGGCGCGATGGCGCTGCGCCCGGCCGACATGCTGTTTCCGTCCTATCGCAACCAGGGCTTCTACATGGTGCGCGGCCGGCCGCTCGTCGACCTGATGTGCCAGCTGCTGTCGAACACGCGCGACATGTGCAAGGGTCGCCAGTTGCCGGTGATGTACCACTGGCGCGAGGGCAACATCTTCTCGATCTCGGGCAATCTCGCGACGCAGTTCCCGCAGGCGGTCGGCTGGGCGATGGCAGCTGCGATCAAGGGTGAGGACCACGTCGCCGCCACCTGGATCGGGGAAGGTTCGAGCGCCGAAGGTGATTTCCACGCCGGCATGGTGTTCGCCGAAGTCTACGAGGCGCCGGTACTGCTCAACATCGTGAACAACCAGTGGGCCATCTCGACGTTCCAGGGATTCGCGGGCGGCGAACGCTCGACGTTCGCGGCGCGCGGCCCGGGATATGGTGTCGCCGGCGTCCGCGTGGACGGCAACGACTTTCTCGCGGTGCACGCGGTGACGCAATGGGCCGCCGAGCGCGCGCGCAAGGGCGGTGGTCCGACGCTTATCGAGCACGTGACCTATCGCGCGTCCGCGCATTCGACCAGCGACGACCCGTCACGTTACCGCCCGAAGGATGAATACGAGCGCTGGCCGCTCGGCGATCCGGTCGAGCGCCTGAAGCAGCACCTCATTGCGCTCGGCGAGTGGTCCGAAGAACGCCACGCGGCGCTCACGAAGGAACTCGAAGAGCAGGTTGGCGCGTCATGGCGCGAAGCCACGAAGTTCGGCACGCTGGGCGAGGGTCCGCGGCTCGATCCCGACCTGATGTTCGAGGACGTCTTCAAGGAAATGCCGGAGCATCTCGCGCTCCAGCGCGACCAGCTGCGCGCGGAGCGGAGCTGAACGATGGCCAGGATGAACATGATCCAGGCGCTGAACTCCGCGATGGATGTCATGCTCGAGCGCGATCCGGGCGTGGTGGTGCTCGGCGAGGACGTCGGCTATTTCGGTGGCGTCTTTCGCACGACCGACGGCCTGCAGCGCAAGTACGGCGAACATCGCGTGCTCGATTCGCCGATTTCCGAACTGGGCATCGTCGCGACTTCGATCGGCATGGCCGTGAACGGCCTGCGGCCCGTCGCGGAAATCCAGTTCGCCGACTACATCTACCCCGGCTACGACCAGATCGTGAGCGAGCTCGCGCGGCTGCGTTATCGCAGCGCGGGCGAGTTTTACGCGCCCGTGACGATCCGCACGCCGTGCGGGGGCGGCATCCGCGGTGGCCAGACCCATTCGCAGAGCCCGGAGGCGATCTTCGCGCACATCTGCGGCATCAAGGTCGTGATTCCGTCGAACCCGTACGACGCAAAGGGCCTGCTGATCGCATCGATCGAGGACGACGATCCCGTGATCTTCCTCGAGCCGAAGCGGCTCTACAACGGGCCGTTCGACGGTGACCCGGGGAAACCCGCGGTGCCTTGGAGCGCGCATCCGCGGGGCGAAGTGCCCGAGGGGCACTACACCGTGCCGATCAGCAAGGCGCAGATCGTGCGTGCCGGCAGCGATGTCACGATCATCGCCTACGGCACGATGGTGCACGTGGCGGAAGCCGCCGCGGCGTCGCTCGGCCTCGATGCCGAGATCATCGACGTGCGAACGATCGTGCCGCTCGACACCGGGACGCTGTGCGAATCCGTGCGGCGTACCGGGCGATGCCTGATCGTGCACGAAGCGACGCGCTTCGCCGGTTTCGGCGCGGAGATCTCGGCGACCCTCCAGGAGCAGTGCTTCTGGCAGTTGCAGGCACCGATCGGGCGCGTGGGCGGCTGGGACACGCCGTATCCGCACGCTTTCGAATGGGAATATTTCCCGGGTCAGAAACGCGTGGCGATGGCGCTCGAAGCCGTCATGACGGCCAGCTGAGCGCGCGGGGGCAAGATGGCACAGTACGTTTTCAAGATGCCCGATCTCGGTGAAGGCACGGTTTCGGCCGAGGTGCTGCAATGGCACGTCAAGGCCGGCGAGGTCGTGCAGGAAGACCAGATCATCGCCGACGTCATGACTGAAAAGGCGGCGATCGAAATCCCGGCTCCGGTGTCCGGACGGGTCGTCAGGACCCGGGGCGAACCGGGCGAGACGATTGCGGTCGGCTCGGAACTGATCGTGTTCGACACCGACGGCGCAGCGCCGGCTGAATCCGCCGAGCCCGCCGAGCCCGCAGCGGCGGCCGCGACGCAGCCTGTGGTCGCCGCGACTGCCCCGATTGCCCCGACGGCCGCGATCCCCGCGGTGAGCGCGCCTGCCGCGGGTCGCGTCATGGCGTCTCCCGCGACCCGGCGGCGCGCGAAGGAAGCGGGCATCGACCTGCAGGCGGTCGCCGGCAGCGGTCCCGGCGGGCGCGTCACGCGCGCGGATTTTGAGGCAGCCGCATCGGCCGGCGCGACCGGCGCGACTCGCGTTGCCGCGCCGACGAGATCCGCACGTACCGGCACGACGGAGGTGAAGATCATCGGGCTGCGTCGCGTCATCGCGCAACGCATGAGCGAGGCGAAGCGCACGATCCCGCATTTCGCCTACGTCGAGGAGATCGACATCACGGAGCTCGAGGCGTTGCGCGAGCACCTGAATGCCGGCGCACCGCAAGGCACGCCGCCGCTGACGCTGTTGCCTTTCCTCGGCCTTGCGCTCGCTCGCGTGCTGCCCGACTTCCCGCAGTGCAATGCGCTGCACGACCCCGAGCGCAATGTCGTCGTCCAGCACGGCGCACTGCATCTCGGCATCGCGACGCAAACGCCGGACGGGCTCAAAGTGCCTGTCGTGCGGCATGCCGAAGGCCTGTCGCTGCGCGAACTCGCGGCAGCGATCCGCGATGCGGCCGATCGTGCCCGCCGCAACAAGTCGACGCGCGAGGAGCTCTCCGGTTCCACCCTCACGATCACGAGCCTCGGCCGCTTGGGCGGCATCGCCTCCACCCCGGTGATCAATGCACCGGAAGTCGCGATCATCGGCGTGAACAAGGCCGTGGAGCGACCGGTCGTGCACGGCGGCGCGATCGCGATCCGTCGCATGATGAATATTTCCGCATCGTTCGATCACCGTTTCGTGGACGGTTACGATGCCGCATCGATGATCCAGGCGCTCAAAGCCCTGCTCGAGCACCCGGCGACGATCTTCATGCAGGGAGAGGACAGCGGGCGATGAAAGATTCTGCAAAGCCGGCCTTCGGCACTGTTTTGACCGATACGATGGCGGTGGCGGAGTTCCGCGACGGCCGCTGGCAGGCGCATCATTTGCAACCCGTCGGGCCGATCCCGATGCATCCGGCCGCGCACGTCCTGCACTACGGCAGCGAATGTTTCGAGGGCTTCAAGGCCTATCGCGGCAAGGACGGCGTGGTCAGCGTGTTTCGCATGGACAAGCACATCGAGCGGATGCGCCAGAGTGCACGCCAGCTCGTGTTGCCGGAACCCGATGCCGCGCAGCTCGCGGCGATGGTGCGCGAAGTCATCGGCGCGAGCCGCGCCCAGGTGCCCGAGTCGCCCGGCGCGTTGTACCTGCGCCCGATGCTGATCGGCACGACGCCGAACATCGGCGCTGCCGCGACGCCGAGCGGCACGGCGCTGCTCATCGTGCTTGCGAGCCCCGTCTGGGATTATTTCGCCGGCGGCGCGAAGCCGCTGCGCATCTTCGTCGAGGATGAAAAGACGCGCACGGCCTCGCATCTTGGTGTCGTGAAGACCGGCGGCAACTATGCGGCGGCGCTCGGCCCCACGCTCGAAGCGCGCGGGCAGTACAGCGTCGATCAGGTGCTGTTCTGCCCGGGAGGCACGGTGCAGGAAACGGGCGCGGCCAATTTCCTGTTGCTGCGCGAAGGGCAATTGCTGACCCGCAGCCTCGACAATTCGTTCCTGCACGGCGTCACGCGCGATTCCCTGCTGACGATGGCGCGCGACCTCGGCTTTCGCGTCGAGGAGCGCCCCTTCGATGTCCCCGAGATGCTCGAGTGGGTGAAGTCGGGCGAGGCGGCGTTGTCCGGAACCGCGGCCGTCCTCGCCGGCGTCGGCACGCTCGTCACGCGTCGCGGCGAGCATCGCGTCGGCAGCGGCGAGATCGGTCCGGTGACGCAGCGGCTGCGCAAGGCGCTCGTGGCGATCCAGACAGGCGAGGCGCCGGATACGCGAGGCTGGCTCGAGCGGGTCTGAGAAGCGGCGCGCGCGCGGCCGTCCCAGGGGGCTGGCCAACACGGCCGGGCGGGTTCACGATACCCGCCCACATCCAGTCGGCCAGCACAGGGAGTCGTGCCATGCGTACCGGAAGTCGCGCTGCAGGGGTCGTCGTTGCCGCGAGCCTCATGACCGGGCTTGCGGTGCCCGCCGCACAGGCGGACGAGACCTGCAATTCCCCTTATATGACCGGCCTCATCAAGGGCCAGGAAGACTACGTCCACGTCTGGACGCTCGGCGTCGAGGGGCTCGGCGACGGCTCGGACAAGCTCGTCACGATCGACGCCAACCCGGCGTCGGGAAGCTACGGCAAGGTCATCGACAGCCTGTCCGTGGGCGGCCGCGGCGAAGCGCATCACATGGGCTTCACCGACGACCGCAAGCACCTGTGGGCGGGCGGCCTCGACGACAGCCGGATCCATGTCTTCGACGTTGGTACGAATCCGGCGAAGCCGCGGCTCGTTCGCACGATCACCGACCTGCCGGCCCGAACCGGCTTCGTCGGCCCCCACACCTTTTATGCGCTGCCCGGCCGCATGTTGATTGGCATGTTGTCCAACGCAAAAGACAAGGGCGGCGTGACCGGGCTCGCGATCTACAACAACAAGGGTGACTTCGTTGCGCGATACGGCATGCCGTCCGCGACCATCGACGGCGTCAAAGGGGACGGCTATGGCTATGACGTCGCGCTGAATCCGGCGAAGAACGCGCTGCTCACGTCGAGCTTCGCCGGCTGGAACAATTACATGCGCGACCTTACCGAGGTCATCAACGATCCGAAAGCGATGCAGCAGTTCGGCGGCACGATGGTGTTGTGGAACCTCAAGACCATGGAGCCGACGCAGATATTCAATGTGCCGGGCGCGCCGCTCGAAATTCGCTGGGCGCTTGCGCCGGGGCAGAACTGGGCCATCACGGCGACGGCGCTCACGTCGAAGCTGTGGCTCGTGAGGCAAGACGCCGGGGGTCGCTGGCAGGCGAAGGACGTCGGCGCGATCGGTGACCCGGCAAAAGTGCCGCTGCCCGTGGACATCTCGATCACGGCCGATGGCAAGGGCCTGTGGGTCAACACGTTCATGGACGGCACCACGCGCTACTTCGACCTCACGAACCCCGAACAGCCGAAGGAAACCTATCAGCGGCGCACCGGCGGTCAGGTGAACATGGTTTCGCAGAGCTGGGATGGCAAGCGTCTCTACTTCACGTCGAGCCTGCTCGCGCGCTGGGACAAAAAGGGTGCCGACAATGAGCAGTTCCTGCGCGCGTTTCACTGGGACGGCAGTGAGTTGAGGCCGGCCTTCGAAGTCGATTTCACGAAGGAGAAGCTCGGCCGCCCGCATCACATGAAATTCACTGCGAAGCCGGCTGGGCAGCTCGCCTTGGCCCGGGCGGGCAGCGAGGGGCCTTGATCGCGCGGCGAGGCCGAACCGCCGCGGCCGTGCGTGCCGGGGTGCTGGCGGCGACGCTCGCGGCGGCGTTGACGACGCCCGCCGACGGATCGGTCGACCCGGTCGCGGCCGCCGCGCCGCGCGCCGACTTTGAGCCCCCGCCCGCCGGCAGCTATCGCCTGCAGAGGATCCAGCCGATCGCGGAGGCGCGACTGCTCGACGTCGCTGGGCAATGGCGCTCGCTGTCGAGCGTCACTCGCGGCAAAGTCACACTGCTCACCTTCTTTTACACGTACTGCGCCGACCCGCTCGGTTGCCCGTTCGCGTACGTCACGCTCACGAAGCTGCGGGACCGCGCCCTCGCGGACCCGCGGCTCGCGTCGGCGATGCGCATCGTCAGCGTCAGCCTCGACCCCACGACCGACACGCCAGCGGCGATCGCGAGATACGGGGCGCAGTTTGCGATCGATCCGCGCTTCGAGTGGCGCTTCCTCACTGCGCGCTCGGTGCCGGAGCTGCTGCCGGTGCTCGAGGACTTCGGCCAGGACGTCAGCGTCGAAACGGACGCGCAGGGCCGCCCGACCCGCACCCTGCACCACATGCTGAAAGTGTTCCTGATCGACCGCGACGGCATCGTGCGCGAGATCTACTCGCTCGCGTTCCTGCAGCCGGAGGTCATGTTCAACGACATCCGCACCCTCGTCGCGGAGCCGGCGCCGGGCTGATTCGCGCAGTCGCTCGCCACGCGGCCGACTCGCCTATAATGCGCGCCCCCCGATAACCCGACTCCGGCGAGCATGACGGCCATAGGCGAGCACATCGCCCGGCGACGGACCTTTGCGATCATTTCGCATCCCGACGCGGGCAAGACGACCCTGACGGAAAAGCTGCTGCTCTTTGGCGGCGCGATCCAGATGGCGGGTACCGTGAAGGGCCGCAAGGCCGCCCGGCACGCGACCTCCGACTGGATGCGCCTCGAGCAGCAGCGCGGCATTTCGGTGACGTCGTCGGTCATGCAGTTCCCGTATCGTGACCGGGTCGTGAACCTGCTCGACACGCCGGGCCACGAGGATTTTTCCGAGGACACCTACCGCACGCTGACCGCGGTCGATTCGGCGCTGATGGTCATCGACTGCGCGAAAGGCGTCGAGGCGCGCACGATCAAGCTGATGGAGGTCTGTCGTCTGCGCGACACGCCGATCATGACCTTCATCAACAAGCTCGATCGCGAGGGGCGCGAGCCAATCGATCTCCTCGACGAGATCGAGCGCGTGCTCGGCATCGGCACGACGCCGATTACCTGGCCGATCGGCATGGGGCGCGAGCTCGCCGGCATCTATCACCTCACCGAGGACCGCATCTACGTCTATAGCGCCGGCGAGCGCGGGCGCGTCGGCGAGAACTTCGTGATCGAAGGGCTCACGAGCGAGTCGGGGCGCGCGTTTCTCGGCGACCGCGCCGACAAGTACCTCGCGGAGATCGAACTGGTGCGCGGCGCGACGGTGCCGTTCGATCCCGACCTCTATCGCGCGGGTCGCCAGACGCCGGTGTTCTTCGGTTCGGCGATCGGCAATTTCGGCGTCGAGGAGTTGCTCAACGCCTTCGTCGAACACGCGCCAGCGCCGCTGCCGCGCCCGACGCGCCAGCGCGAAGTCGAAGCCGGCGAGTCGGCGCTGACCGGTTTCGTGTTCAAGATCCAGGCGAACATGGACCCGGCGCACCGCGACCGCATCGCCTTCATGCGACTGTGCTCGGGCCGCTACACGCGTGGCATGAAGCTGCACCACGTGCGGCTCGACAAGGAAATGCGCGTCGCCGATGCGCTGACTTTCCTCGCGGCCGACCGCAGCCAGGCCGAAGAGGCGTATGCGGGCGACATCATCGGCCTGCACAACCACGGCACGATCAACATCGGGGATTCGTTCTCGGAAGGCGAGCACCTCGTTTTCACCGGCATCCCGAATTTCGCGCCCGAGATGTTCCGTCGTGCGGTGCTGAAGGATCCGCTGCGCATGAAAGCGCTCGCGAAAGGCCTCTCGCAGCTGTGCGAGGAGGGCGCCACACAGCTGTTCAAGCCGCTGCGCAACAACGACATGGTGCTCGGCGCGGTCGGCCAGCTGCAGTTCGAGGTCGTCGCCTTCCGCCTGCAGGACGAATACGGCGTGCAATGCCATTTCGAGCCGGTCAACGTGCATACCGCGCGCTGGATCGGCGCGGATGACGAGCGAAAGCTGGCGGAGTTTCGCGCGAAGGCCTACGAGCACCTCGCGATGGATCACTCCGGCGCGCTCGTCTACCTCGCACCGACGCGCGTCAACCTGTCGCTGACGCTCGAGCGCTGGCCCGGCGTGCGTTTCCTCGAAACGCGCGAGCACCTCGCCGCATGAGGTAGGCTAGCCGGATGGCGAAGGTCCTGACGCGCAAACCGGTCGTCGCATGGGCGCTCTACGACTGGGCCAATTCGGCCTTTGCGACCACCGTGATGGCGGGATTCTTTCCGCTCTTCTTCAAGCAATACTGGAACGTCGGCGTGCCGGCGACGGTGAGCACCTTCCGTCTCGGGGTCGCGAGCGGCGTCACCAGCCTCATCGTCGCGCTCATCGCGCCCATCGTGGGCGCCATTGCCGACAAGGGCGGGGCGCGCATCAAGTTGCTCGCGCTGTTCACCGTGCTCGGCGCGGCGATGACCGCGGCGCTGGTACTCGTCGAGCAGGGGAACTGGCTGTCGGCGACCTTGCTCTACGGCGCCGCCTCGATCGGGTTCTGGGGCGGCAACCAGTTCTACGATTCGCTGCTGACGGATGTGGCCACGGAGCCTGAGTACGACCTCGTCTCGGGTTACGGCTATGCGCTCGGCTATCTCGGCGGCGGCTTGCTGTTTGCCGTGAACGCGCTGATGGTGTCGAAGCCGCAGCTCTTCGGGATCCCCGACGCAGCCGCGGCGGTCAAGCTTTCGTTCGCAAGCGTCGCCGTCTGGTGGCTCATTTTCTCGCTCCCGGCCGTTTTCAGGGTGCGTGAGCGGCGCTCTGCGCCGGCGCTGCCGCCGCGAGCCGCCGTCGCCGCGGGCTTCGCCGAGTTGCGGCGCACTTTCGCCGAAGTGCGCGGCAGTCGCGCGTTGCTGCTCTTCCTGCTCGCGTACTGGTTCTACATCGACGGCGTCAACACGATCATCAAGATGGCGGTTGACTACGGGCTCGCGCTCGGCTTTCGACAGGCGAGCCTGATCCAGGCGCTGCTCCTCGTGCAGTTCGTCGGTTTTCCCGCGGCGCTCGCCTTCGGCTGGCTCGGTGCGCGCATCGGCGCGCGAGCGGGCATCCTGACCGGGCTTGCCGTCTACACGGGCGTCACGCTCTATGCCTACCGGCTCGACACGGAGACCGAGTTTTTTGTGCTCGCGATCGTGATCGGCTGCGTGCAGGGCGGCGTGCAGTCGTTGTCGCGCTCGTTCTTCGGCCGGCTCGTGCCGGCGGGCAAGGCCGGCGAGTTCTTCGGCTTCTACAACATGATGGGCAAGGCCGCCGCAATCCTGGGCCCGCTGCTCGCGGGGACCGTGGCCCTCCTCACCGGCGATTCGCGGCTCGCGATGCTGTCGATCGCGTTGCTCTTCATCGTGGGCGGTGCGCTGCTGCTGCGGGTGCCCTATCGCGCAACTTCCGGCCAGTCCGCGGGGTCGACGCCGTAAAAATCCCGCAGCTGCGCACTCAGCTGCCGGTGAGCCGCGCGGAACTCCGCCGCGCGCTCGAAGAACACCTCGGTCGCCGTCGCGAAGAATTCGGTGAGATCCTCGGCACCATACGGATCGATCAACGTGTCTTCGCCCCTATCGACGGCGTCGCACAGTGCTTCGTAGGCTGCTTCGAGCGTGCGGTGCCACGCATCGGCGCCTGGCGCGAGCTTGCCGCCGTCGGTCAGTGCACCGTCGGTCAGGTGATCGAGGTGGTGGGCGAACTCGTGCAGCACGACGTTGTAGCCGTCGTCGCTCGTGAGCCCCGCCTCGATGTCTTCCCACGACAGCACGATGCGCGAGACGTCGATCGTCTGCCCCGAGAGCGGTCGGCTGCCTTGCGTGACGAGGCCGTACTCGTCCTCCTCCCGATCCTCGACGACGAACTCCGCCGGGTACACGAGCACGCTGTGCAGCGCATCGAACGCACGCGGATCGCGGTGCGCGACGAGCAGCGCGGCCTGGGTGGCGATGATCAGGCGCATCTCGTCCGTGACCGCGAGCCCCGCGCAGCCGATGAAGTGCACCCGCTGCAGGAGCCGGCGCGCCGTGAGTTCGACACGCTCGCGCACGGCGGGCGGCAGGCGTCGATAGAGGGGGACGCGCGCGAGAAGCGCACGCCAAGCCTCGGGAAAAGGCTCGCGCAATTCGCGGGCGCGGCGGCGCGCGCGGCTGATACGCCACGCGACGATCGCCAGCACGGTGACGCCAGCGAGCATCCACAGCGTCGTCATGGGATGCGTGGCGCGGCCGAAAGGCGCAAGCGACGGACACTGCCGGCAAAGTGCCGGACCGCAATCGCGCGGCGCTCGCGGCCGTACCGAAGGTCGGCGTACTCGCGCGCCAGCGCCTCGGCTTCGATCGCGAGATCCGGGCGCGCGCGCCCGATGCGCGCGGCGTACGCGAGCGGGGCTTCGGCCGCGCCGCGCGCGAGCCCGACGCGTGCGTACTTGGCGTTGAGCGCGCGCCAGGCGCGGGCGAGCGCATCGGGCCGCGCGGCGCGCAGCCAGAAGCGCGATTGCCAGGTCATCCACGCGAGCCAGGCGATCATGCCGAGTCCGAGCGCGAGTCCGAGCTCCCGCCACTGCGGCGAATCGAAGCCGAGGCGTTCGAGCAGCGCGAGTTGCGAACCCTCTCCGAACTCGAGCACCCGCTTGCGCCAGGCTGTGTTGAGCGCGTCCCAGCCCTGCGCGAATTCAGCGAGCCACGCGTTCTCGCGTGTCAGCCGGGTGGCGAGGGAGGCTGCACCCGGCAGGAGGTCATAGAGCCCGCGCTGCAGTCGTTCGGGCGCGACGACGGCGGTCGGGTCGACGCGCACCCAGCCGCGCCCGTCGAGCCAGATTTCAACCCAGGCGTGCGCGTCGGACTGCTTGACGATGTAGTACCGGCCGATCGGATTCCACTCGCCGCCGAGGTAGCCTGTGACCACGCGCGCCGGCACGCCTCCCGCGCGCATCAGCGTCGCGTACGCCGAGGCGTAGTGCCCACAGAAGCCGCGCCGGGTGCTGAAGAGGAACTCGTCGACGGCATTGCCGGAGAGCCTGGGTGGCGTGAGGGTGTACTCGAACCCTTCGCGGGCGAAGTAGCCGAGCACGGCGCGCGCGTAGGCAGACGGATCAGGTGTCGCGGCCCGCAGGCGCGAGGCGAGGGCGAGCGTGCGAGGGTTCTGCCCGGGCGGCAGTTCGAGGCTGTAGCGCCACCCGAGCCTCGACAGCGGCTCGTGCGTCACCGTGCGCGGATGGGACATCGCGGTGTACGAGACGGCCTCGTTGACGGGCTCGGCCGAAATGAGTCGCCGATCGAGGGTCAGTTGTACCTTGCGACTCGGCGAGGCGACGACGGATTCGAGCGCGAACCACCCATTGCGGCCGTGCGGTTCGAGCGTCACGCGATACCGGTAAGCGGGGCCCTCGAACTGCACGCGCGGTTCGAGGAAATAGCGGCCGCGATCGCGTCGCCAGGTCGTGCCGTCGAACGACTGCAACACCGGCCCGCGCCAGTAGCGCTGCTGCGGGGGTGGGGTCGCGCCCTCGAACTCGACGCGGAAGGCCGGCGCGTCCGAGTCCGTCAGCTCGTCGATCTGGCCCGGGCTCATCTCATCCGAGAGGCCGGTCACGGCCCCGCTCGCGTTCGGCAGCGCCCAGAAGGCACCGGGCAGGCGCGGGAAAAAAAGAAACAGGATCAGGGCGAGCGGCAGCGCGTAGAGCAGCGCCCGCCCGGCGAGCCGCAGCGGCGCCTTCACGCCGGAGAGCGCGTCGGGCGTGGCGATCACCGCGAGCGCGGCGCAGCTGACCCAGAGCTGCAGCGCGTAGAGCGGCACGCGCGTGAGCGCCTGGCGGTCGAGGCAGGCGGCGAGCAGCAGGAACAGGGCCACGCCGAACATCACGTAGTCGTCGCGGCGCGCGCGCGTTTCGAGGAGTTTGAGCGAGCCCATCGCGGCGAGCAGCGCACTGCCGGCGGCGAGCCCGTTCAGCGTCCGGAAGCTGGCGAGTACCCCCACCGTGAGTGTCAGCGCAACGCCGACGCGCACCCAGGCATTCGGCATGCGCGCGCCGCGCAGTGCGAGCGTGAGGCGCGCGACGATCGCGCCGATCGCGAACGCCGTGATCCAGGGTGGCAGTCGATCGACGTGCAGCAGCACGGCGCTGCCAAACGCCGCCAGCGTCCAGGCGAGCGGGCGCAGGCGTGCCGGCAGGGGCGTGGGCGTCATGCGCGCACGCGCGCCAGCGCGGCGAGACAATGATGGCGATGCAGGGCGCCGCTGTCCGCCGGCAGGTATTCCCGTGGCAGGCGCAGCGAATAGGACTCGCCGCGCTGTTCGGCATCGACGATCCAGCGGCACAGTTGCTCGAGCCGCGCCTCGAGGGCGAGAGGCGCGAGGAGCTCGAAGTCGAATTCGTGGCGTTCGCTGCCCTCCGCCGCATAGTCGCCGACGAGCAGTGGACCGCCGCGGGCATAGGCCTTCCAGGCGATTCGGCGCGGCGAGTCGCCGTCGCGAAAGCCGCGCAGGCCGCGCCATTCGTCATCGCCGGCATCCGCGCGTTCCTGCTCGCCCGGCTGTCGCCCGGCGGCGCTGCTCGCGGGTCGAACGCCGCGCGCGGCCGGATACACGATGAGGTCGAGCGGCAGGTGCAACCACGTCCACGCGCGAAAGAGGCCGAAGGGCCAGACCGTCGAGACGCGCACGCGACCCACGCTGTAGACGCCGCGCGTCGGCGCCGGCACGGGCAGGTGCGCGACCGCGCGTTCTGCGGTTCTTGCCTGCACGGGTGCGCTCAGGCTCTCGCCCTGCGCGCCGTGCACACTGATGCGCCACTCGTAGCGCGCGGACGCGCCGGCATCGAGGACGATTTCGAGCCGGCCGGATTCACCCGCGAAGCTGGGTTCGACGCGCGCGCCGACGATGCGGGTGTCGAGCAGGTTGCCATGGCACAGGTGCATCGCCGCGAGCGCCAGCCCGCCGAGCATGAAGGTGAGCAGCAGCGCGACACTGTTCGCGTAGTTGAGTCCCGCGACCAGCATGCCGAGGAGCAGCAGCGCAAAGCCGGCTCCGGCACGGGTCGGCAGGATGTAGAGGCGCCGGCGATGCAGATCGACCGGGAGTGAATCGCCGCCCTGTCGGCGCCGCACCCACGCGGCGAAGCGTGAGGTCAGCGTGCGATGCAGGCGCGCGGCGATACCCACGGCAAGGCAGGCCGGCCCTAGGCGGGCACCGGCACCGCTTCCACCACGCGGTCTGCGAGCCGCAGGCCGTCCGCCGCATCGAGGGCGTCGCGACGCTCGAGCCGATGGCCGGCGACGGCACTGAACACGGCCTGCACATCGTCGGGCAGGACCGCGTGGCGTCCGGCGATCGCGGCCCAGGCCTGTGCGGCGCGCAGCAGGCCCTGGCCGGCGCGCGGCGAAAGTCCGATGCGAATGTCGGCGTGGGCGCGCGTGTGCGCGATCAGCATCTGCAGGTAATCGAGCAGTGCGTCGGACACGTGGATGCCGCGCACGGCCGCTTGCATCGCGAGCACTCGCTCGGCGTCGAGCACCGGCGCGAGCTGCGGCAGCAGGTCGCGCCGCTCGCCTTCGCGCAGCAGGTCACGCTCGTGCGACGCATCGGGATATCCGAGCCGGATGCGCATCAGGAAGCGGTCGAGCTGCGATTCCGGCAACGCATAGGTGCCGGCCTGCTCGTGCGGATTCTGGGTCGCGACGACAAAAAACGGATCCGGGAGCCGATAGGTCGTGACATCGGTGCTGACCTGGCGCTCTTCCATCGCCTCGAGCAGCGCGCTTTGGGCCTTCGGGCTCGCGCGGTTCACTTCGTCGGCGAGGAGCAGCTGGGTGAAGAGCGGGCCCTTGCGAAAATGGAACTGTTGCGTGTTGCGGTCGAACACCGAGACGCCGATGACGTCGGCCGGCAGCAGGTCGCTCGTGAACTGGACGCGTTGCCACGCGAGGCCGAAGACCTGGGCGAGCGCATGCGCAAGCGTGGTCTTGCCGACGCCGGGCACGTCCTCGATGAGCAGATGGCCGCGGGCGAGGAGGCAGGCCACGGCGAGGCGCAGTTGGCCGGGCTTGCCGAGGATGATCGTCTCGAGCGTCGCGATCGCCTGCTGCAGCCGTTCGCTCATGGCGCCGCCAGGAGGCCGCGCACCCGCTCGAGCTGGGGCCCGAGTTGCGCGAGGTCGCGCTCGAACGCCGCGATGCGTTCGCGCTCCTGCGTGACCACTTCCGCCGGCGCGTTGCGCACGAAACTGTCGTTCGCGAGCTTGCCGCGGGCCTTGCGCAACTCACTTTCGTTCTTCGCGATCAGCTTCGTCAGACGCTCGACTTCGGCGCCGGCGTCGATGAGTCCCGCCATCGGCACGTGCAGTTGCAGTTCGCCCGCGAGCGCCGTCGCGGATGCCGGCGCGCGCTCGCCCGCCGCCAGCGATTGCACGTCTTCGAGGCCGGCGAGGCGCGTGAGGTAAACGCGGTGGCGCGCGAGCAGTTCAAAGTCCCGTGTCGTGCCGTGCTGCGCGAGCACCGGCAGGCGTCGCGACGGCGCGATGTTCATCTCGCCGCGGATCTGGCGCACTGCGAGGATCACGCGCTGCATCCAGGCGACTTCGGATTCGGCGGCTTCGTCCCCTACCCACTCGGTGCGTACAGGCCACGGCGCGAGCATGACGCTCGGCCCCGCTCGCCCCGCGAGCGGCGCGATCCGCTGCCAGATCTCCTCGGTGATGAAGGGCATGAGCGGATGCAGCGCGCGGAGCAGCGCCTCGAGCACCTGCAAGAGCGTCTGGCGCGTGCCACGCTTCGCGGCCTGGCTGGCATCGCCCTGCAGCACCGGCTTTGCGAACTCGAGATACCAGTCGCAGAACTCGTACCACGTGAACTCATAGAGCGCGGTGGCGGCGTAGTCGAAGCGGTACTCGGCGAAGGCCGTGTCGACGGCCTCGATCGTTCGGCCTAGCCGGGAGCGGATCCAGCGATCGACCACCGAGTGCTCGACCGGGCCTTCCGCCACGGGCGCAGCCTCGTCATCGATCATCATCGTGACGAAGCGCGCGGCGTTCCACAGCTTGTTGCAGAAATTGCGGTAGCCCGAGACGCGGCCGAGGTCGAAGCGCAGGTCGCGGCTCTGGGTCGCAAGCGCCGCGAACGTGAACCGCAGCGCGTCGGTGCCGTAGGCCTCGATGCCCTGCGGAAACTGCTTGCGCGTCGCCTTCTCGATCGCCGGCGCGAGATGCGGTTGCATCAGCCCGGTGGTGCGCTTCGCGACCAGCGCCTCGAGTTCGATGCCGTCGACGATGTCGAGCGGATCGAGCACGTTGCCCTTCGACTTCGACATCTTCTGGCCTTCACTGTCGCGAATCAGGCCGTGGATGTAGACGTCGCGGAACGGCGGCTTGCCGTCCATGAACTTGAGCCCGAACATCACCATGCGCGCGACCCAGAAGAAGATGATGTCGAAGCCGGTGACGAGCACGCTCGTCGGGTAGAACTTCGCGAGCGCGGGCGTGCGCTCGGGCCAGCCGAGCGTCGAGAACGGCCACAGCGCCGAGGAAAACCACGTGTCGAGCACGTCGGAGTCCTGCGTGAGCATGACCCCGGCCGCGATGCCGTGGCGCCGCCGCACGTCCGCCTCGTCGCGCCCGACGAAGCAACGGCCGGCATCGTCGTACCAGGCGGGGATGCGATGTCCCCACCAGAGCTGGCGGCTGACGCACCAGTCCTTGATGTTGCGCATCCATTCGAAATAGGTTTTCGACCAGTTCTCAGGGACGAAGCGGATGTCGCCGCGTTCGACCGCCTCGATCGCGGGTCTTGCGAGCGGCTCGATCCGGACGTACCACTGGTCGGTGAGGTAGGGCTCGATCACGGCGTGGGTCCGATCGCCCCGCGGCACCATGAGCCTGTGCGGCTGGATGCGCTCGATCAGCCCCGCCGCCTCGAGTTCCGCTACAACGCGCTTGCGTGCCTCGAAGCGGTCGAGCCCGCGGAAACGCTCCGGCGCGTTTTCGTTGATCGCGGCTTCGCGCGTGAAGATGTTGATCTTCGGCAGCTGATGGCGCTCGCCGACCTCGTAGTCGTTGAAATCATGCGCCGGCGTGATCTTGACGCAACCGGAGCCGAAAGCCGGGTCGACGAAACTGTCGGCGATGATCGGAATGCGCCGCCCGGTGAGCGGGAGCTCGATCTCGCGGCCAACGAGCGCGGTGTAGCGCGCGTCGTCCGGGTGCACGGCGACGGCCGTGTCGCCGAGCATCGTTTCCGGTCGCGTGGTCGCGACGATCACGTGGCCCGTGCCGTCCGCAAGCGGATAGCGCAGGTGCCACAGCTGGCCGTCTTCCTCTTCCGACAGCACCTCGAGGTCGGACACGGCCGTCAGGAGGACCGGATCCCAGTTGACGAGGCGCTTGCCGCGGTAGATGAGCCCGTCTTCGTGCAGGCGCACGAACGCATGGGTCACGGCGGCCGAGAGGCCCGGGTCCATCGTGAAACGATCGCGCGACCAGTCGACCGAGGCGCCAAGACGACGCATCTGGTTCGAGATCGTGCCGCCCGATTGTTCTTTCCATTGCCAGACGCGCTCGACGAACGCTTCGCGCGTCATGTCGGTGCGACGCTTGCCCTCGGCGGCAAGTTGGCGTTCGACGACCATCTGGGTCGCGATGCCGGCGTGGTCCGTGCCGGGTTGCCACAGCGCATCCTCGCCGCGCATGCGGTGGTAGCGCGTGAGGGTGTCCATGATCGTGTCCTGGAATGCGTGCCCCATGTGCAGCGTGCCGGTGACGTTCGGCGGCGGAATCACGATGCAGAAGGGCGCGCCGCGCCCGCTCGGCGCGAACCAGCCGTTCGATTCCCAGTGGGCGTAGAGGCGCCGCTCGATGTCACGCGGCGAGAAGACCTTGTCCATCCGCCAAATTATAGCGGGGCGGCGCCGACCTGATGGGTGATCGGAACGAGGCCCTGTTCACGATACCGGCGGAAGCGCGCGCGCCCCTCGGCGCGGCGGTTCTCCTCGCCATCGATGAATTCCGCGACGCGCGCGACGCGAAGCGCAATCCCGGGGACTTCGGCGTCGAGGTTCACGACGATGTCCGGGAGGCTCGACGGCTCGATTCCGCCGGAAAGGGCCACAGGCGCGCCGGTGGGCCCGCCCTCGGGCGCGACTGACTCGTGCGGCACGAAACTGCCGTCCGCGAATGTCCACAGGAGTTCGTCGAAGCGCGCGAGCTCGCCTTCGGCGCGGCACCACACGAGCACGCTCAACCCTGCGAGATACGCTTTCTCGGTGACCCGGCAGGCAAGCCGCAGGCGCGCGTCGGCTTCGGCGGCCTCGGTGACATAGAAATCAACCTGCGGCACCGCCGGCTCAGCGTGCGGCGCGCTGGATCAGGAACTCGGACAGCAGGCTGATCGGCCGGCCGGTGCTGCCCTTCTGGGCGCCCGAGAGGTAGGCGGTCCCGGCGATGTCCATGTGGGCCCACTTCATGCCCTTGGTGTACTTGCCGAGGAAGGCGCCCGCGGTGATCGCGCCGCCGTCGCGGCCGGCGACGTTTGCCATGTCGGCGAAGTTGCTCTTCAGCTGATCGGCATAGTCGTCGGTGAGCGGCAGCTGCCAGGCCCGGTCGTCCGAACGGCGGCCGCTCTCGACGAGTTCGTGCGCGAGCGAGTCATCGTTCGCCATGACTCCGCTGTGGTGCGCCCCGAGCGCGACGACACACGCGCCCGTGAGCGTCGCGATGTCGACGACGGCGGCGGGTTTGAAGCGCCGCGCGTAGTGCAGGGCGTCGCACAGGATCAGTCGACCCTCGGCGTCGGTGTTCAGGATCTCGACGGTCTGGCCCGAGGCGCTCGTGACGATGTCGCCCGGTTTGATCGCCCGCCCGCTCGGCATGTTCTCGCAGGTCGGCACGAGGCCGACGACATTGAGCGGCAGGTCGAGTTCGCTCACGACCGTGAGCGCCGCGATCACCGTCGCGGCGCCGCTCATGTCGAACTTCATTTCGTCCATCGCCGGCGGGTCTTTCAGCGAGATGCCGCCGGTGTCGAAGGTGATGCCCTTGCCGACGAGCACCACCGGTGCGCTGCCGGCCTTGCCGCCCCGGTGTTCGAGCACGATGAAGCGTGGCGGCTCCTCGCTCCCCTGCGTGACCGCGAGGAAGCAACCCATGCGTTCGCGCCGGATCGCGCGCTCATCGAGCACCCGCACGCGCATCGATTTCGGGTGGCGTTTGGCGAGGCCGCGCGCGGCGTTCGCGAGATAGCTCGGCGTGCAGACGTTCGACGGCAGGTTCGCGAGATTGCGCAGGGCGTGGATGCCAACCCCGACGGCCGCACCGTGGGTGAAGCCGCGCCGGGCGGCGGCGGCGCCGCTCGCGCTGACCGGGCCGGCGAGCACGCGCGCGAGTGCGGCCGGACGCGGCTTCTTGCCGCTTTTCAGGTCGTTGACGCGGTAGAGCGCGGCGGCGGTGATTTCCGCCGTGGCGCGCGCGAGCCAGTAGTCGTCGAGATCGCTCGAGGCCGGGCGCGCGAGCGCGAACGCAGCGCTGCCGATGCGGGTGCGGGCGATCGCGGACACCGCGGCGAAGACCGAACGGCGCCAGAGTTTGCGGCTGAGGCTTGCGCGCGCACCCTGGCCGACCAGCAGCACGCGCTTGGCGCGCAGGCCCGGCAGGTCGGTGACGAGCAGCGTGTCGCCGTTGCGGGCCGCAAAATCGCCGCGCTGGGTCAGCGCCGCGATCCGACCGCCGCTGGCCTTGTCGATCTGGCGTGTCTCGTCCGGCAGCTCGCCGCCCTCGAATACGCCTGCGACGAGACAGTCGACGTTGAGCCGGCTGATTTCCCTGGTCCAAACCTCGAAACGCATTGTTGGGTCTCCCGACAACGGCTGTCGCCGCGCTGCACGCGCCGTTGTGGCGTGAAGCGGTCTGATTTACCTTAGGCCCGGTCCGCCGTCCCAACCCATTTCGTGCGATTTGGCATCGTTTCTGGTCTTGCAAATGGGTGCGAAGGCGATTGGTCTAGTGTAACCGAAGTCGTGTAAGGCGGGCTTTGCGGCGTCTCGATCGCTATATCCTGCGGGAAGTCGTGCTGTCGTGGCTTGCGGTCACGAGCGTCCTGCTGATCATCCTGCTCACGAACCAGGTGGCGGCGGTGCTCGAGCGCGCGGCCGACAACCAGTACCCGCGTTCCGCCGTCCTCACGCTGATCGGGCTGTCGACCGTGCAGAACCTGCCGATCGTCGTGCCGATCGGGCTGCTGCTCGGCGTCGTGCTCGCGCTCGGCAGGCTTTACCACGAAAGCGAGATGACCGCCGCCCAGGCCTGTGGCGTCGGCCTCGGCCGCATCTACGTGCCGATCACCGGGCTCGCGCTCGTCGTCACGGCGCTGCTTGCCTGGCTGACGCTCGATCTCGCGCCGCAGGCGTCGGCGCATGCCTATGCGCTACGCAGCGAAGCGCTGCGTTCCGGCCAGTTCTCGCCGGTCGTGCCGGGGCATTTCCGCAGCTTTGGGGGGGGTGGGGTCGTCATCTACGCGGAACGCGCTGCGCCCGACGGCACGCTCGAGCGGGTCTTCATTGAGCGCACGCGAGGCGAGGTCCTCGAAGTCGCGCTCGCACAACGCGCGCGCCACGACATTTCGGCCGACGGCATGCTGCACACGATCACGCTGTTCGACGGGGAGCGCTACGAGGGGATTCCGGGCACGTCGCGGTTTCGGATCGTGCGCTTCGCCGAACAGGTCGTGCCGGTGCGCCTGCCGGATGTTGCGCCGGGCCGCCAGCGCGTCGAGGCCGTGCCGACGAAGCGCCTGTGGTCGAGCGGCAAGCTCGCCGAGCGTGCGGAACTGCACTGGCGCGTCGCGCTGCCCCTGATGGCAATCACGCTGACGCTGCTCGCGGTTCCGCTCAGCCGCTTGCGGCCGCGCCAGGGCCGCTACGCGCGTGTCTGGCTCGCTGTCCTGATCTACTTCCTGTATTCGAACCTGGCCTCGGCGGGTCGCGTCTGGATCGAGCGGGGGGTGCTCCCGGAATGGCTCGGGCTCTGGTGGGTACACGTCGTGCTGGTCGCGATCGGGATGATCGTGATGGCGGTGCCGCGCGTGACCGCGCGCCTGCGGTATCGGGGTTGAAGGCGCGGCCATGATCCTCGATCGCTATATCCTGCGCACGATCTTCGGGGCGGTTGCTCTCGTGCTCGCCGTGCTGCTCGCGCTGGGTGCGCTCTTCATGTTCATCCAGCAGCAGGATGACATCGGTGTCGGCACCTACCACGCCACCGACGCCATGCAGTATGTCCTGCTCGGCCTGCCGCAGCAGATATTCGAGATGCTGCCCGTTGCCGCGCTCATCGGCGCACTCGTCGGCCTCGGCTCGCTCGCGCGCGGCAGCGAACTCACCGTGATGCGGGCATCCGGCGTGTCGATCCGGCGCGTCGCGCTGTCGGCGTCGATCGCGGGACTGGCGCTGATGGTGGTCGCGGTGGGCATCGGCGAATACCTCGCGCCACCGATGCAGAAACTCGCGCGCCAGACGAAGGCGTTCAGCAAGTTCCAGAACATCAGCTTCGCCGGGCGCGGCGGCGCGTGGGTGCGCGACGGAGACGTGATCCTGAACGTCGATCAGCAATCCGGCGCCGCGGAGTTCGGCGGCATGCTGGTGTTCGAGCTGACGCGGGACCATCAGCTGGCCGCGATGGGGCGCGCGACCCGGGCGCGCGCCGGGAGCAACGACGCGTGGCAACTCGAAGGCTATGCCGAGTCGCGTTTCTCGGGCGACTACGTCAATGGCCGCCGCGCCGCGACGCGCGTGCTGCCCTCCGGGATCGGCGGCAGCTTCCTTGGGCTCGCCATCAGCGACCCGAAGGATATCGAGCTGCGATCGCTCTGGCGCGTGATGCGGGGGCTCGCCGGCAACGGGCTCGATGCGCGACCGTTCGAATTTGCGTTCTGGTCGCGCATCGCGCGCACGGTCGCGATCGTGTTCGCGGTGCTGCTCGCGGTGCCGTTCGTGTTCGGCCCGCTGCGCTCATCGGGCACCGGGGCGCGCACGATGATCGGTGTCATCATCGGCATCGTGTACTTCCTGATGCAACGGATGCTCGAGAGCGGGGCAATCGTGTTCGACGCGCCGCCGATGCTGCTCGCGTGGGTGCCGACGCTTTGTCTCGCGTTCGTGGCCGTTATGCTGATCGTGCGCACGCGTTGAGCGCGCCACGGCCTCAGGTCAAGTGAAATCGGCCAGCGGCCGGAAGAGCGCATCGTACTTGTAACGCGGGATTTCGAACTCGCGACCGAGGAAGCGCGCTGCGAGCGCGGCGGCTTCCTTCGCCGCGGCGTCGCCGGTGCTGCGGACCGAGCCGCGGATGTAGCGGTGATCCCCGTCTGCGCGGCCGTGGATCTCGATCTCGAGTCCGTCGAACGTGCGCACGACCACGAACGGTGTGCTCGACGTCGCGGCCGCCGTCGCGGGGTCCGGCGCGGCATGGACATCCTCCACGTGCAGCCCGACCAGCAACGCCGCCACCGGCGTCACGCCGTCGGGCGAGCGCTGCGTCTTGCCTTTCGGCAGGGCGCGCAGCGTGAGGGGGGCGGTCGCCGCGTCGCGCGCTGCGTGCCACGCGGGCCCCGAGGCGGGCGTGACGGACAGTTCCTTGACGCGATCGGCCAGGATGTCGGCGAGCGCGGTGTCGATCCAGTGCTTCGGGTCCGTATCGGTCGAGAGCTGCGGCGAGGCCAGGAAACTCCGGGCTTCACCCGGCACGCGCACGAAGCTGCCGGTGCTGCCGACTGCCTTGCCGACGAGCAGGGAAAACTTCAGGCCGGGCGCATGCACTTCGATCGCGACACTCGTGGCGGCCGGCCCCGAGTCTTCGACGCCGAGCTGCCGATAGTTCGCCGGATCGCGGGTTTTCGCTTCGATCATTTCGAGTTTTGCGAGGCCTAGAAGGAGCGTCCTCAGCTTGGCCGCATCGGCGGGATAGTTGCGTTCCTTCACGATCCAGGCGTCGCCCAAGCGCTCGAGCGTCACGGCGCCACCCTTTGACACGAGCTGCACGCGCGAGACTTCGTTGATCTTCTCGCTGAGGCCCGGCAAGACGGCGCCGGTCGGCTGCGCGTCCTCCGGTACGGTGTGGCGCCTGGGCAGCCACAGCGCCGCCACGATCACGGCGAGCGCGACGATCGCGAGCGCGGCCAGTCGGCGCGGCGTGATCACGGCCGCCCCGTGCGCTGCACGAGCAGGATCGCGGCTTGCCGCTTGCGCCGCCACGCGGCGATCGCGAGCGCGATCAGCGCAAAGATCGCGGGCACGACGACGATGTTCACGACCTTGAGTTCATTGCCGAGCCGGCGAATATCCTGATCGAGGCCCAGGCGCACTTCGCGCAGCTCCTTGCGGATGCGCAACTTCTCCGCTTCGAAGCGCTCGATCTCTTTTTCCTGTTCGGGAGTCAGGATCACACCCGACTGGTCGGCGCGCTGCGACTGCAGCGCCGAGAGTTTCCCCTCGGTGGCGGTCAACTGCTGCTCGAGTTCCTGTTCCTTCGCCCGCAGGCGCCCTTCGGCATCGCGACGCAGCGCGTCGACGCGGTCAAAGGGGCGCGAGAAGCTGGCGCGGCCGCGCACGCTGATGAGGTCGCTGCCGCCGGCGAGATTGTCGAGGGCGTTCCAGACGAGGTCGCCGTTGTGGGCCCAGGCCTGCTTCGCGCGTGGGCCGAAGAACGACGCCGGCGCATCGCGCAGCCACAGGTAGTCCGCGAGGAGATCGGTGTCCGCAAACACGATCAGGTTGAGCGGCTTCGCCGATGCCTTGAGCGGTCCGGGGCCGTTCGGGAACGCGCTCTTCACGTTGCCGGTGACGCGCGCGGCGAGCGCATAGCGCTCACCCGTCGGCTTGAAGCCGTCCTGCAGCGTGGCGGGATCCATCAGCATCGCGAAGCGCTCGACCGGCAGGATCCCGGCGAGCTTGCTCGACTGCAGCAGCGGCGTGAAAGTGGTCGTTGCGCCCTTGAACGGGGCGAGGTGGCCGATCGTTGCGACATTGATGTTGCCGAGGCCGCTCGTCACGACGTCTTTCGTGTCGAGGCTCGTCGCGTCGAGGCCGAGGATCGCGATGTGACGCATCGGCGGATCGCCCGCGCGCATCGACACCGACATGCCGTAGCTCAGGTCGCCGACGACTTCCCGGGGCTTGAAGTCGACGCCCCACGCCGCGAACAGCGTGGCGAGCTGCGAGCTGCGATCGAGACCCATCGCGGCAAAGGGTGTCTCGGGATTGCCCGCGCCCGGGTCCTGTTCCGCTAGCGGATCGACGAAGACCAGCAGGCGCCCGCCGCGCAGCGCGAACTGGTCGATGGCCTGCTGCGCCGCTTCGGGCAGCGACTTCGGGTGCACGAGCACGAGCACGTCGACGTCTGGCTCGATTTTCGTCAGCGCCGGAGTGAGCTCGCGTACCGTGTAGAGCTGCTCGGCCTGTGCGAGCACGTACCACGGCTCGCGGGGCTGGCCGCTCGCGGGATCGAAGCCGCCGCTCATCGGCAGGCTCGACAGCCAGCCAATGACCGGCTTTTTCGCGCGGCCGAGCTGATAGACCAGCTTCGCAACGTCGTACTCGAGGAATTCCTCTTTCGCCGGATCGAAGAACGCGATCGCTTCGTGGCCGTCGGTGGCGTTGGTGCCCGCGAGTCCGAAGTAGAACGTTTCGCCGTTCGCGCCGATCGGCACGCCGCGCACGCCGCGTTCGGCGGCGCGATCCTCGTCTTCCGAGAACGGCTCCGGATCGATCACCGCGAGGCGCAGCTTGCCCTTGCTGCGGGTGGCGAGCTCTTGCAGGAATTCGCGTACCCGCGTGCCATAGGCCTTGAGGGAGGGGTACTCGCTCGCGGTTTTCTCGCTCCAGTAGAAATACAGGTTCACCGGTTCCGGCAACTCCCCGAGGATGTTCCGGGTACCCGGCGCCACCGTGTAGAGCTGGTTCTCGGTGAGGTCGAGTCGCCACCCACGCAGCAGCCACGTGGACAGCACGGTGATTCCGATGAACAACAGCGCGAGCACGAGAAGGGCGCCGCGGCCGAGCAGGATGCGTTGCTTCATGAGCGGCTCACTCCGACTTGCGAACGTCGAGGACGATCGCGGTCGCGATCAGGAAGAACGCCATCGTCAGCGCGAAATACAGCAGGTCGCGCGCATCGAGCACGCCCTTTGCGATCGATTCGAAGTGCGTCAGGAACGACAGCGAGGCGATCGCGTCGATGAGCGGCTGTGGCGCCCAGGCGCGGAAGGCGTCGAGCACCAGCGGAAAGCCCGCGAGCAGGAACGCGAAGCACACGACCACGGCGAGGATGAACGCGACCACCTGGTTGCGGGTGAGCGCGGACATGCAGGAACCGATCGCGAGGAACGCGCCCGCCATCAGCAGGCTGCCGATGTAGGCCGCGAGGATCACGCCGTTGTCGGGCGAGCCGAGATAGTTGACCGTGATCCAGACCGGAAAAGTGAGCGCGAGCGCGAGGGCGGTGAAGGCCCAGGCTGCGAAGAACTTGCCGAGCACCGCCTGCCACAGGGTCACGGGCTGAGTGAGCAGCAGCTCGACGCTGCCCGATTTGCGTTCCTCGGCCCACAGGCGCATCGAGATCGCCGGGATCAGGAACAGATAGAGCCAGGGATGGAAGTTGAAAAACGGAGCGAGGTCCGCCTGGCCGCGCTCATAGAAGCCGCCGAGATAAAAAGTGAAGGCCGACGCGAGCAGCAGGAATATGAGGATGAAGACATACGCGACTGGCGTCGCGAAATAGCCTGCCAGCTCGCGCTTCGTGATCGTGGCAACGTGACTCACCCTGCGTTTCCTCTTTGGGCATTCAAGTCGTGATGCTGCGGAACACCTCGTCGAGGCGGCCCGATTCGAGTTCCAGCGCCTGGAGGGCCAGCCCGCTGCGCGCCGCGAGCGCGTTCACGTCGGCGAGCAACTGCGCGCCGGTGCGCGGCAGCGCGGTGAGGCGCAGGCCGGCTTCGTCGGCTTCGACGCTGTCGACCTGCGGCAGTGCCGCGAGCGCGGCGCGAGCGGCGGCGAACTGCTCGGCCCGTTCGAGCCGCAGCGACACCGCATTGTGATAGCGCGAGCGCGCGGTGAGCCCCTGGGGGCTGTCGTCGGCCACGATCCGGCCGTGCGCGATGATGATCGCGCGCGTGCAAACCGCGGCTACTTCTTCGAGGATGTGGGTCGAGACGACGATCGTCTTGTCGGCCGCCATTTCGTTGATCAGCGTGCGTACTTCGTGCTTCTGGTTCGGGTCGAGGCCGTCGGTCGGCTCATCGAGGATGAGCACCGGCGGATCGTGCAGGATCGCTTGCGCGATGCCGACGCGGCGGCGAAAGCCCTTCGACAACGTGTCGATCGTCTGCGCCGCAACGGCGCCGAGCGCCAGACGCTCGATCACGTGCTGAAGCCGCGTGCGCCGCACCGCGCCTGCGAGGCCGCGCAGGTCCGCAATGAATTCGAGGAAACCGCGCACGCTCATCTCGCCGTAACTCGGCGCGCCCTCCGGCAGGTACCCGAGCAGTGTCTTCGCCGCGAGTGGCTCACGTTCGATATCGTGGCCGCAGATGCTCGCCGTGCCTTCCGAGGGGGCGATGAATCCTGCGATCATGCGCATCGTGGTCGTCTTGCCGGCGCCGTTCGGGCCGAGGAAGCCGAGCACTTCGCCCGGGCGGGCTTCGAAGCTGACATTGTCGACGGCGGTGAGGGTGTCGTAGCGCTTGGTGAGTCGCTCGGTTTTGATCATATGGTTTCGTCTGGCAATGCGAGGCGCGGAAAAGTTCCGTGATGGCAGGGGCCGGTCGCGATTCTGGTGGCAAGGAGCGCGTGTGTCGAGACTCGTCTGGGACCTGCCGGTGCGCGTGCTGCATTGGGCGCTCGCGTGCGCCGTCGCAGGCGCATGGCTCACGCAGAACGTGGAGGGCGACTGGTTTCGCTATCACGTCTGGTGCGGATATGCCGTGCTCGTGATCGTCGTGACCCGCATTGCGTGGGGCTTCGTCGGCACGCGTCACGCACGCTTCGCGCGCTTCGTGCGCGGGCCCGGCAGCGCGCTGCGCCATGCGCGCGACCTGTGCAGCGGCGAGGCGCCGGACCATGCCGGTCACAATCCGCTCGGCGCCTGGATGGTGCTGCTCCTGCTCGTACTGCTGCTCGCGCAGGCGATCACCGGGCTCTTCGCCAACGATCAGATCATGAACACCGGACCGCTCTTCGGCTATGTATCCACCGCCCGCAGCGATGCGCTGACGGGCGTGCACGAGGCGCTCGTCGGCTGGATCCTCGGCGCCGTGGCGCTGCACGTTTTCGCGGCGCTCGCGTATCTCGCCGTGAAGCGGATCAACCTGATCGGCCCGCTGATTACCGGCCACAAGCCCGATGCGGCCGTGCCGCCCGAAGAGGCGATTCGTTCTTCGCGGACGTGGCTCGCCGTGCTCATTGCGGCGCTCGTGGCGGGCGCGCTCGCCTGGGTGGTACGCGGCGCGCCGCAGGCGTCGCTGTCGTTCTTTTGAATCGGCACCAACGCTTCAGTCTTCCCTGAACTTGTCGTGGCAGCTCTTGCAGGCTTGGCCGGCGGCGCCGAACGCGCTCTTGACGTCCGCAACTGAAGCGGCCGACTTCGCGGTCGTCGCCAGGGTGCGTACCTTCAGCTGCATGTCTTTCAGCAGCCGGTCGAACTCCGCGCGGTCGGTCCACAGGCCGGGTTTTGCGCCGGTGGGTTTGCCGGTCCGCGATTCCGCGACGAAACCTTCGGGCAGCATCGCGGCGACGTACGCGACGCGATCGGCGCGCTGCGCGAAATCCTGCGCGTCATACGGCGCCTTGCCCTGCACGACGGCCCCGAGCTGGCTGAAGTTCGCCCCGATCACCGTGTACATGGCCTGCCGGTACTCGACGATCTGGTCCGCGCGCGTGGGTGAGTCCTGCGCCATGGCGGCGACCGCAAGGCCCATGGTCACCGCGGTCGCGGCGATGAGCGTCTGTCTTTTCATGTGCCCCTCCGGTGTGAGGGGAGAAGCGTATCAGCTTGGCGAAATCCCGGCCTTGCGCTCGATGCCGGCACGATGCTCGCGCAGGATGCGGCGCACCTCGGGTGCGGAGGGGCGCTCCGCGAGACGGGCAATCAGGTCGCCGAGCTCGTGCCACTGCCGCCCCCAGCCGAGAAGCCGGATTGCATCACTGACGATGCGCGCATCGATCTCCGCCTGGCTCACACGCCGGGTCGTCGCGGCGCGCGGCGCCGGGGCGCGTGGCGCAGCCGGGGCGCGCGCTGCCACGCGCGGCATTTCGCGCGTTGGCTCCTCGGTGCGCTTCGGCTCCTCGACGCGCTTCGGGCGACGTGTGCGCGCGGCGAGCACGTCGCGCCGTTCGTTTTCGATGGCCGCGAGCGGAATGAAGCGCTCGTTGCCCTGCAGGCCGGCGAGGTTCGCGAGAAAGCCCATCACCTCGAGCGCTTCGAGAAACGCGCGATCGCCTTCGGCGGCACGTTGTTCGACGATCCGCGACAGGGATGCGGCGCGCTCGCGGGCGAGATCGATGATCCAGCGAGCGGGTCGTTCATGCTTCGGCCAGGGTTGCACGTGCTGGTAGTGCTCGTCGTCGAGCGCGGCGTAGCGCGCATGCAGTTCGAGACTCTGCTGCCAGCGCGCGAGCAGCAGGCGCAGTTGCCCGCCATCCGGTGTAGCAGCCTTCGGCGCAGTGCCGGGGCGGGACGCGCCGTTCGAGCGTTCGGAAGTCATGGCGGCACTCTAGCGGCCTCCCGCGCGAGTGCCTGCGATGCGCCGCACACTATTTTCCGTCACAGGTCGCGCCAAAAAGCGTCGCTTGGATGCGCCCCCCATTTGCGCAATCATTTCGCACGCGATTTGACGCAATCCGGGGTGGCCGATGGACAGATCGAAGCGGCGGTTCGTGCAGGCGCTCGGTGCCACGGCGGCGATGGCGAGCCTGAGCGTGTCTGCCCTGGCTGCGCGCCGCACGACCTGGGATCTCCTGATTGTCGGCGCCGGCACTGCGGGCCTGCCGGCGGCGATTTTCGCGGCCGGTCGCGGCCGGCATGTGCTGCTCGTCGACGCTGCGCCACAGATCGGCGGCACGATGCACCTGTCGAGCGGGCAGATGAGCGCGGCCGGTACCCGGCTGCAGCGATCGCAGGGCATCATAGACACCCCGCAGGAGCATTTCGACGATCTCATGCGGATCAGCCGCGGCACGATCGATCAGACCATCGCGCGCCTCGCGGTGGGCGAAGCCGCCGAGACGTTCGACTGGTTGATGAGCGTGGGCTTCGAGCCGCTCGCCGGGCACCCGGTGTCGGGCCTCGCGCACGAGCCGTACAGCAAGCCGCGCTACTACTGGGGCGCGCGCGGCGCCCGTTCGATCCTCGAAGCGCTGGGCCCGCTCGTCGATCGAGGGGTCGCGGCGGGGCGCATCGACCTCCTGCTCGAGCATCGCGTCGTCGAGCTGACGACGTCGCGGCGCGGCGCGGTCACGGGCGTCGCGGCGCAGGACGCCGGTGGTGCGCGTCGCGAGCTGCGCGCGCGCAACGTGCTCCTGACCGCCGGCGGCTACGCTTCGAACGCGGCAATGTTCGAGAAGCTGAGCGGCATACCGAAGTTCGTCGATCACTCCTATGCCTACAGCCAGGGGCAGGGGCTCGAGCTCGGGGAGTCCGTGGGCGGCTACGTGCGCGGCGCGGAGAAGTATCTGGCGAACTTTGGTGTGATCCTCGCCTCGGAAGCGCAGCCGGCGCCGCTCCTCGCTCGTGCCGACTTCTATCCCGAACGGCGCCCGCCGTGGGAAATCTACGTCAACGCACACGGCAGGCGCTTCATTCGGGAAGACATGCAGAGCGTCGATGCGCGCGAGCAGTCGCTGCGTCTTCAGCCGTTGATGCGCCACTGGGTGGTGTTCGACCAGTCGGTCGCCGAACGCGCGCCGCCACTGATCGTCGACTGGGAAAAGGAAGACATGCTCGCGGCCTTCGACTCGGGCGCGGCATATTTCTACAAGGCTGATTCGATCGACGCGCTCGCGGGTGCGGCGGGTCTGCCGCCGCGCGAACTCGCCGCTACGATCGAGGCCTACAACTACGGCGTGCAGACCGGCAACGATTTTCTCGGCCGCCGGCATCTGCCGGTGCCGCTTGCGAAGCCGCCGTTCTACGCGATCCGTCACCAAGGTGTGTCCATCACGAGTACGGCGGGGCTCGCGGTGGACGGGGAGCTGCGCGTGATTCGCCGCGATGGCGCTCCGGTCGACAATCTCTATGCGGCAGGCGAAATCCTCGGCTCGGGCGCCACACAGGGGCAGGCCTTCTGCGGCGGCATGATGGTGACGCCGGCGATCACGTTCGGGCGTCTGCTCGGTCAGCGACTGTAACGCGGCCCGGCCGTCAAGCGCCTGACACGCCGAGCAGGCCTCAGCCGGTCGCAGGAAGCAGCTTCGGATTGCGCAAGAGCAGCGCCGACACGAGCGCAACGAGCAGTCCCACGGGGAAGATCTCGAGGAACGTCATCGGAATCCGGAACAGCGGATTGGCGTACTGCACCCGCATCGATTCCAGCTTCGCCATCTCCTCGGCAAGCGCCGTACCCGAAACGCCGTCAGCCTGGCGGGCGCGCACGATCCCGGCGATGTACTCGTCCATGAAAGTGTAGTCAGTGATCGCGAGGTACGCTTCCCACACCGCCACATACGCGACGCCAGCGGCTGCGGCGATACCGAGACCCATCGCAAACGCGGGACCGAACTTGATCACCCCTCCGCGCTCGACGTCGCGATAACGTTTTACGCCGACGAAGATGAATGTCAGCGCCACGAGCATCACGAGATAGCCAAACCATTCGGAACTGAAGAAGCTGTCAGCGTCGGTGAGCACGAGACCCGTGAGCAGGGTCGCGATGATCACGAAGCCCGGCAGTAAGCCGTATGTCAGCGCGTATTTCATCCCGATCTCCGTTCTTCCCTGAGACAACGTCAGCCCATTACGCTCTGCATCCGTGCGATCCCGCGCCATCGCCCGGATGGGTGATTGCGGGGGTTTCAGCCAGGCGGGCTAGGGAATCAGCGCCAGCTCGCGCGCCTTGTCGATCGCCTGAATGCGCCGTCGCACTGCCAGTTTCTCGTAGACCCGCGAGATATGCGTTTTGACGGTATTTGGGGAAATCCCGAGCTCCCTTGCCATCTCTTTGGTCGACCGGCCGGAAGCGAGGTGCTCCAGTATTTCGCACTCGCGAGGCGAGAGACCGAGCGAGCGGATTGCAGCATCGTTGCGCTCGAATGCCGATGGCGTCCGGCGTCGGGTCAGCCGGTGCCCCGCCCAGAGCCCGAGGCCCGCAAAACCTGCGGCGAGCAGGAAGATGTAGATCTCCGTTGAAAAGGCGCGAGTCACATAGCGGTATTCGAGCCATTCGAGCCCCGCGACCGCAAGGGCGAGCGCAATCGCGTAGAGAATGACCCTTCTTGCCATGGCGGAACGCTGCCAGAAAATTCCCGCCCGGGCCAGCAGCCGGTGAATGATCTGGATGGCGCTCCCTACCGGATTCGAACCGGTGTTACAGCCTTGAGAGGGCTATGTCCTGGGCCTCTAGACGAAGGGAGCGTCGTTCGGCGGCCGGGCCGGAGGGCGCGGTATTATAGGGACCCTGACCTTTACCTCAAGCGGAATGTATCACCATTGAATTCTCCCCCTGCGTCCGTGGAGTCGCCGGTGCCCCTGGCCCGGATCGTGCCCCGCAGCGAGCACACGATTTCCCGTTCGCATATCTCTCCCAACGCCCTGCGCGTCCTCTATCGACTGAAAGAGGCCGGTTTTCAGGGATTCCTCGTCGGCGGCTGCGTGCGCGACCTCCTGATCGGGCTCACACCGAAGGACTTCGACGTCGCGACCAACGCGCTGCCCGAGGAAGTCAGGCGGCTCTTTCGCAATTGCCGGCTGATCGGCCGCCGTTTCCGTCTTGCGCACGTGTTCTTCGGCAACGAGATCATCGAGGTCGCGACATTTCGCGCCGCGAGCGAGCCGCCGGGTGAGGAGCCGCTCGCCGACCTCGACCCGGAGGAAGGCGAGGGCCCCGAGATCAGCGAACCCGACGAGTTCGACGCCGACCTCGCCGACACGCAGGGCGAGGACGCGCACGTGCTCGACGAGCACGGCCGGATCCTGCGCGACAACGCGTACGGCACGATCGACGACGACGTCTGGCGGCGCGATTTCACCGCGAACGCGCTCTACTACAGCATCGCCGATTTTTCGATCTGGGACTACGTCGGGGGCCTCGAGGACGTGCTCGCGCGACGGTTGCGCATCATCGGTGATCCCGAGACGCGCCTGCGTGAAGACCCGGTGCGGATGCTGCGCGCCGCACGCTTCGCAGCGAAGCTCGATTTCACGATCGATCCGCCCGTCGAAGCGGCGATCCGGGAGTTTTCGGGCCTGCTCGCGTCGGCGCCACCGGCGCGGCTGTTCGATGAGACACTGAAGCTGTTCCTCGCGGGAAACGGCGTGAGCAGCTTCGCGAGCCTTCGACGCCTCGGCCTCCTCGAGGGGCTGTTGCCGACGGTGGCCGCGTACTTCAGGCGCCATCCGGGCAGCCTGGTCGAACAACTGCTGCTGCGCGGCCTCGAAAACACGGACGCGCGCGTCCGCGACGGCAAGTCGGTGACGCCCACGTTCCTGTTCGCGCTGCTGCTTTACGGCCCGATCGCGCAGGCGATCGAGGCGCTGCCGCCGAACCTCTGGCATGAAGCCGGCGCGATCCTCGATGCCTGCGATGACGCCGCCCGCGAACTCTCGGCGCGCGTCGCGCTGCCGAGGCGCTTTTCACTCGGGGTGCGCGAGATGTTCGCGCTGCAGCCGCGCCTCGAACAGCCGCGCGGCCGACGCGCGTTGCGTCTCCTCGAGCACCCGCGCTTTCGCGCGGCCTATGACCTGTTGTTGCTTCGTGCCGAGTTCGAGCTGGCGTCGCCGGAGATCGCGGTGTGGTGGACGCGCTTGCAAAACGCTTCGCCGGATGAGCGCGGCCGGATGGCCGACGAACTGGCGGGCGGCGGAGCGCGGGCGGGCGGCGCGCCGAGAGGCCCACGTCGCAGGCGGCGACGCGGCGGCGCCAAGCCTGCCGCATGACGCTGTGGCGGCCGGCGTACGTCGGGGTCGGCAGCAACCTCGGGGATTCGAGGCGGCTCGTCGCCGCAGCGATCGACCGGCTGGCGGCACTCCCCGCCACGCGCAACCTGATCCGGGCGCCGCTCTATCGGACGCCGCCGTTTGGCCCGGTGGCGCAGCCTGACTTCGTGAACAGCGCGGCGGGATTCCTGACGACGCTCGGCGGACACGCGTTGCTCGCCGAACTGCGCACGATCGAGCGCGAGCTCGGCCGAGAGCCGGCGCGCGTGCGCTGGGGCCCGCGCGCGATCGATCTCGACCTGCTCGTGCTCGGCAGTGAGCGCCGCAAGGACGACACGCTCACGCTGCCGCATCCGGGCATTGCCGAACGGGCGTTCGTGCTGTGGCCGCTCGCCGACATTGCGCCGGACCTCGAAGTGCCCGGCGTGGGTACGATCAAGGCGTTGCGGCAGCGGGTGAGCGCCGCCGGCATCGAGCGGCTGGCATGACGGCCGCCGCGACCCAGCGCTATATCGTCGTCGAGGGGCCGATCGGCGTCGGCAAGACGAGCCTCGCGCGCCGGCTCGCCGGCAAACTCGATGCGGCGCTCATTCTCGAGCGGGCGGACGAAAACCCCTTCCTCGAGCGCTTTTACCGCAACCCGCGCGCGGGCGCGTTTCCCGCCCAGTTGCACTTCCTCTTCCAGCGAGCGCAGCAGCAGGCCGCGATGAACCAGCAGGACCTGTTCGCGTCGCAACGGGTCGCCGACTACCTGCTCGAAAAGGACCGGCTCTTCGCGCGCCTGACGCTCGACGCGGCGGAGCTCGACCTCTATGAGCAGGTCTTTGCGCGCCTCGCGATCGATGCGCCGAAACCGGACCTCGTGATCTACCTGCAGGCGCCGGTGGACGTATTGCTCGAGCGCATCGCGAAGCGCCGGATCGGATACGAGCAGCTGATCGAACGCGCCTATCTCGAACGGCTGAACGAGGCGTATGCGCAGTTCTTCCACGGCTATACGGACGCGCCCCTGCTGATCGTCAACGCCGCCGCGATCGACCCCGTGGAGAACGCGGCGGATTTCGAGGAATTGCTGGCCGCGGCCGGTCGGGTGCGCAAGGGCCGCCACTACTTCAATCCGATGCGCCACCGGGCGATTTAGGGCACACTTTTCCGCATGTACACCCACCTCGAACTGCGCGATTCGGCGCGGGCCCCCGTGTCGCTGTCGACGCTGCACAAGATGAAGCGCGAAGGCGAGAAGATCGCGAGCCTCACCTGTTACGACGCCAGCTTCGCGGTGCTGCTCGACATCGCCGACGTTGACGTGATCCTGGTCGGCGATTCGCTCGGCATGGTGATCCAGGGCCATGACACCACCGTGCCCGTCACGATGGACGACATCGTGTACCACTGCCGCGCGGTGTCGCGCGGCGCGCATCGGCCGCTGCTGATGGCGGACCTGCCGTTCATGAGCTATCCGTCGAAGGAGCGCGCGCTCGAGAATTCGGTGCGCCTGATGCAGGAGGGCGGCGCCGAAATGGTGAAGCTCGAAAGCGGCGCGGGCCAGATCGAGATCGTCGAGTTCCTCGCGAAGCACGACATCGCGGTGTGCGCGCACCTGGGCCTGAAACCGCAGTCGGTGCACAAGACGGGCGGCTTCAGGGTGCAGGGGCGCGGCGCGGATGCGGCGAAGCAAATGCTCGCGAACGCCAGGGCGCTCGAGGCGGCCGGCGCCGACATCGTGCTGCTCGAGTGCATACCGAACGAACTCGGCGCGGAGATCACCGCCGCACTCGACGTGCCGGTGATCGGCATCGGCGCCGGTCCCGCGACCGATGGCCAGATTCTCGTGCTGTACGACATTCTCGACATCACGAGTGGTCGCAAGCCGCGCTTCGTGCAGAACTTCATGGAGGGCGCCGGCAACAATCTCGAGGCGCTGCGGGGTTTTGTGCGCGCAGTCAAGGGCGGCAGCTATCCTGGCGCCGAGCACGGGTTCGCCTGAGACGTCCATGGACACTGTGACGACGATCGCGGACGTGCGCGCGCGCGTGCGTGCCTGGAAGCGGGAGGGCGCCCGCATCGCGTTCGTGCCGACGATGGGCAATCTGCATGCCGGCCACGTCAGTCTCATCGAGCTGGCGCGCCGCCACGGCGAGCGCTTCGTGGCGAGCATTTTCGTCAATCCGATGCAGTTCGGGCCGAACGAGGACTTTGCCCACTATCCGCGCACGCCGGCGCGGGACGCCGACATGCTGCGCGCGGCGGGTTGCGACCTGATGTTCATGCCGGATGTCGCCGAGGTCTACGGGCAGGGGGCGGGCGCGCCGACGCGGATCGAAGTGCCGGTGATCTCGACGACGCTGTGCGGCGAGTTTCGCCCTGGTCATTTCGAGGGTGTCGCGACCGTCGTCGCGAAGCTCTTCAATATCGTGCAGCCCGATGTCGCGATTTTCGGCGAGAAGGACTTTCAGCAGCTCGCGGTCATCCAGCGCATGAGCGCGGACCTGTGTTTCCCGGTCGCAATCGTCGGGGCGCCGACAGTGCGCGAGGCGGATGGCCTTGCGATGAGCTCACGCAACCAGTACCTGACCGGGGCCGAGCGCGCGATCGCGCCGCGGATCCATGCGGCGCTCTCGGCCGCGATTCGCTCGATTGCAACGGGCGCGGCGGACCTGGCGGCGATCGAGCGCGCCGGCGCCGAAAGCCTCGCGGCTCATGGCTTTCGGATCGACTATTTCGCCGTGCGCCGTCGCGCTGATCTCGCGGCGCCCACACCGGCTGATCGTGAGCTGGTGGTGCTCGCCGCCGCGCGGATCGGCAAGGCGAGGCTCATCGACAACCTGCAGGTTGATCGCTGACGCCCGCGTGCCGCGCCATTGCCCAGCTGACGTGTTCGCGCACGAGTGCCGAGGCATCGTCCGCCCGGCTCCGGAGTGCGGCGAGGGTCTCCGGCGTCGAGGGGGCGTTGCCGAGCGCGACCGCAATATTGCGTAGCCAGCGCTCGTAGCCGATGCGGTAGATCGCCGAACCGCGCATGCGCGCGTCGAAATCCGCCTCGCTCCATGCGAACAGCTCGCTGAGTCGCGGCGCGTCGAGCGCGTGACGCGCGCGGAAATCCGGGTGGTGCGCGTCGCGCGCGAACTTGTTCCAGGGGCACACGAGCTGGCAGTCGTCGCAGCCGTAGATCCGGTTGCCGATCGCCGGGCGCAGCGCTTCCGGGATCGGGCCGTGCAGCTCGATCGTGAGGTAGGAAATGCAGCGGCGCGCATCGAGCTGGAACGGTGCGGTGATCGCGCCGGTGGGGCAAGCGGGGATGCAGGCGCTGCAGGTGCCGCAGTGGGCGGTGGCCGGCGCATCGACGGGCAGTTCGAGCGTCGTGTAGATCTCGCCGAGGAAGAACCACGAGCCGGCGTCGCGCGCGATCAGGTTCGTGTGCTTGCCGATCCAGCCGAGGCCCGCGTTGCGTGCGAGCGCCTTCTCGAGCACCGGCGCACTGTCGACGAAGACGCGATGGCCGAAGGGACCGGCCACGGCTTCGAGGCGCGCGGCCAGCTGCGCCAGCGCCTTGCGCATCAACTTGTGATAGTCGCGCCCGAGTGCGTATCGCGACACGTAGGCGAGCGCCGGGTCGTCGAGCACCGCTTGCGCGTCCCGCGTAGCCGGCGGCCAGTAATCCATCCGCACCGAGATCACGCGGCGCGTGCCGGGCAACAGCTCGGCGGGCCGCGAGCGCTTGGTGCCGTGGCGGGCCATGTAACCCATTTCGCCGTGGCGGCCGTCTGCGAGCCAGTGATCGAGGTGCAGCTCGTCCTGCGCGAGGTCGATGTCCGTGACGCCCACCTGCGAGAAGCCGAGCGCAGCCGCCTCGGAGGCGAGCAGGCGCTTGATCGCAGCAGTATCGGGTGTCCGTGTCTCGGGCATGGCGGTCGACCGCGATCAGTATAATCGGCGCATGGCTCTTCCCACGGCGATCTTCACGGCGGCGCAGGTTCGCGAGCTCGACGACTACGCGATCCAGAAACTCGGCGTCGCCGGCTACACGCTGATGAAGCGCGCCGGAGAGGCGAGCCTGCGCGCGCTGCGTTCGCGCTGGCCTACCGCGCATCGCATCGCGATCGTTTGCGGCGGCGGCAACAACGGTGGCGATGGCTACGTGCTGGCGCGCTTCGCGCGCGCCGCGGGGCTCACCGTGACGGTGCTTGCAGCGGCGCCGGTCGAATCGTTGCGCGGCGACGCGCAGCGCGCGGCGGAGGAATTCATCGCGAGCGGCGGCGAGGTGCAGCCGTTCACGGACGACGCGCTCGGATCGAGCGAGGTCATCGTCGATGCGCTGCTCGGCCTCGGAACGAGGGGCCAGTTGCGCCCCGCGATGCAGGCCGTGATCGAGTCCGTGAATGCAGCGCGACAGCCGGTGTTCGCGATCGACCTGCCGTCGGGGCTGTGCGCCGACACCGGCGTGCCGTTGGGCGCGGCCGTGCGCGCGGAAGCGACGATCACCTTCGTGGGCCTGAAGAGCGGGCTGTTCGTCGGTGACGGCCCCGAGTATGCGGGCACGCTGCAATTCGACGATCTTGAAGTCACGCCGCCGGCCACGCCCGGGTTTGCCCCGCGCCTGCTGCGCGCGAGCGAGTCCGACATCGCGCGCGCCCTGCCGCGGCGTCGCCGCGCTTCCCACAAGGGCAGCTTCGGCCATGTGCTCGTGATCGGTGGTGGCCCCGGCATGCCGGGCGCAGTGCGCCTGGCGGGCGAGTCGGCGCTGCGCGTCGGCGCCGGCCTCGTCACGGTGGCCGTGGCGCCCGAGAACGTCGCCGCGATTTCGGCGGGCTGCCCGGAACTGATCGTCGTCGGACTCGACGTCTCGCAGTTCGGCGAGCTGCTGACTCGCGCTGATGTCGTCGCGATCGGACCGGGCCTCGGTCGCAGCGCGTGGGCATGGGAGGTGCTCGGCGTCACCGTGGCGTCCGGCAAGCCGCTGGTCGTCGATGCGGATGCGCTCAATATCCTCGCCGAGGATCCGTCGCTGCGCGCGGACCACTGGATCCTGACGCCGCACCCGGGCGAAGCCGCGCGCCTCCTCGGCACGGAAACCGGGACCGTGCAGGCTGATCGGCTGGGTGCGCTCGACAAGCTCTGCCGCAAGTACGGCGGCACGGTCGTGCTGAAAGGCGCCGGCACGCTCGTGGGGCGCGACGGAGACACCCCGCAGCTGTGCGAGCGCGGCAATCCCGGGATGGCGAGCGCCGGCATGGGCGATGTGCTCACCGGGGTGATCGCCGGCATTCTTGCGCAGCTCGGCGACCCGCTCGCTGCGGCGCGCGTCGGTGTGCTCGTGCATGCGCTGGCGGGTGACGCCGCTGCGCGCGGCGGCGAGCGCGGTCTCATCGCGCGCGATGTCGTCGGGGAGTTGCGCACCTGGGTCAACATCTGATCGACGCGCGCACGCCCGAGGCGATGGGCGCATTCGGCGCGGCTCTCGCGCGTGCGCTGCCCGCGCTCGACACCGCGCCGTTGCTGCTGTTCCTGAGCGGTGAGTTGGGCGCCGGCAAGACGACGCTCGCGCGCGGGCTGCTCACGGCGCTCGGGGTCGCCGGCCCGGTGCGCAGCCCGACGTATACGCTCGTGGATGTGCACACCTTGGCGTCGCTCACCGTGGTGCACGCCGACCTCTATCGCCTGATCGATCCCGACGAGCTGGAACCACTCGGTCTTCGCGACCTGCACGCGCCGCGCCATCTGTGGGTCGTCGAATGGCCCGAGCGGGGCGCGGCGCGCCTGCCGGAGTGCGACCTGCATCTGCGATTGTCGATCGGGCCCGCTGCACATCGGATCGAGCGGATCGCGGGGAGCTCGCGGGGAGATGGCTGGTATGCGGGCGCACGCGAGCTTGTTTACGTATCTCATTAATTTCAATTGATATTGCGTGGCGGCGGCTTTACATTAAGCCGCCATGCGCACGTTGCTGGCCGCCGTTCTCCTGCTGTTCGCCGCGACCGTCGCGCTGGGCGATGCCAGCGGCGCCGCGAGTTCGGCGCTCGCGGTACGCGCTTCCACCGAGGCGACGGGCGCGCGCATCGTCGTGGATCTCACCGCCGCCGCCGACTACAAGCTCTTCACCCTCGAGAATCCACGTCGCGTCGTGCTCGATCTCGAAGGCACCGAACTCGCCCCGGACGTAAAGCTGCCGCGCGCGCAGGGACCGATCATCGCCGTGCGTTCGGGCGTGCAGCCGGGCGGCACGCTGCGCCTCGTGATCGAGACGACGCTCGAGGCCGAGCCGCGCGCCGCGCGCCTCGCGCCGTCGGCCGACGGCGGGCATCGGGTCGTCGTGGATCTACCGGACGCGGACGCGCCGGCGGAGGCAGTTGCGGCGGTGGGAACATCGCGCGTCGTGAAACCCGCGCACGCGCCGGGAAGTGGCGCGCGCGACGTCGTGATCGCGATCGATGCCGGACACGGTGGCAAGGACCCGGGGGCCATCGGTCACGGTGGAACGCGCGAGAAGGCCGTGGTGCTCGAGATCGCGCGTGAACTCGCCGAGCGCATCAACCGCGAGCCGGGCATGCGCGCGGTACTGATTCGCGACGGCGACTACTACATCGCGCATCGTGAACGCATCCGGCGCGCGCGTGCCGCGAAGGCCGACATGTTCCTGTCGATCCACGCGGATGCACTGCGCGACCGGGATGTCTCGGGTGCGTCGGTCTACGTGCTGTCGGAGCGTGGCGCGACCGACGAGGCCGCGCGCTGGCTCGCCGAGCGCGAGAATGCGGCCGACCTTCGCGGGGGAGTCTCGCTGAGCGACAAGGACAACGTGCTCGCGACCGTACTGCTCGATTTGTCGCAATCGGCCAATATCAGCGCGAGCATGCAGGCGGCCGAGCATGTGCTCGATTCGTTCGGGGGCGTCGTGCCGGTGCGCAAGCCGCGCGTGCAGCAGGCCGGGTTCCTCGTGTTGAAGTCCCCCGATATCCCGTCGATGCTGATCGAGACCGCCTATATCACGAATGCTGCGGATGAGCGGCGGCTGCGTAGCGACTCGCAGCGTGGCAAGCTCGCCGGCGCCATCGTCGCGGGTGTCGAGGGCTATTTCACGCGCAGCCCGCCGGAGGGAACGCGCTTCGCCGAACTGCGGCGGCTCGCCGCCGCGGACTGAGGCGGAGGCGGACTGAGGTGGAGGCGGACTGAGGCGGACTTCCGCTCTACAATCCACCCATGCCGATTCGCGTCCTCGCCGGTGAACTCATCGATCAGATCGCCGCGGGCGAGGTGATCGAGCGGCCAGCCTCGGCGGTCAAGGAAATCGTCGAGAACGCACTCGACGCCGGCGCGCAGCGCATCGAGATCGATATCGAAAGGGGCGGCGTCGGGCTCCTGCGCGTACGCGACGACGGAGCCGGCATCGCGGCCCCGGAACTGCCGCTCGCCATCGCCCGCCACGCGACCAGCAAGATCGCCTCGCTCGACGACCTCGAGGCCGTCGGCACGCTCGGCTTTCGCGGCGAGGCGCTGCCTTCGATCGGATCCGTCGCGAAGTTGCGCATCGTGTCGCGCCCGGCGGGCACCGCGCAGGCGCAGGAGATCAGCGTCGAAGGCGGGCAGGTCGGCACGCTGCGACCCGCGGCCCATCCGACCGGCACGACCGTGGAAGTGCGCGATCTTTTCTACAACGTCCCGGCGCGGCGCAAGTTCGTGCGCAGCGACGCGACCGAGACCGGCCACATCCTGCGATGGGTCGAGCGCCTCGCGCTCTCGCGACCGGATGTCGCGTTTCGCTTGCGCAATGGCGCTCGCGTACTGCTCGACGCGCCGGCACTCGCGCCCGACGAAGACGCCGCCCGCCGGGTCGATGCGGTGCTCGGCGCGGAATTTCTCGAGCGGGCGCTGCCGGTGCGCCACGCGGCGGGGCCGGTGGCGATCGAAGGCTGGATCGGCGCGCCGACGGCGGCGCGCGCACAACCCGATGCGCAATACTGGTTCGTGAACGGTCGCCATGTCCGCGACCGCCTGCTGATGAGTGCCGTGCGTCTCGGCTACCGGGATGTGCTCTATCACGGGCGCCATCCGACCTACCTGCTTAACCTGTCGCTCGATCCTCGGCTCGTCGACGTGAACGCGCATCCGGCGAAGCTCGAAGTGCGCTTTCGCGACAGCCGCCAGATCCACGACTTCGTATTCCGCGCCATCGAGCGCACGCTCGCCGCGTCGCAGCCGAGTGCCGCCAGCGCTGCGCACGGCGCCACCGCCGCGGCCATCGAAGCGCCGGAGCACCCGTTCGCGACACCGCTCCCGCTGCCGTTCGCGCCGGCGTCGTCAACCCTCCCCGCCGTGGCCGGGGCGTGGAGCGCATCGCCCTGGGCCGTCGCGGAAGCGGTGTCGACGGGCAGCGCGACGGAGCCGCTCGGCACCGCGATCGCGCAACTGCACGGCATCTACATTCTCGCGCAGAACGCGGCCGGCCTGATCCTCGTCGACATGCACGCGGCGCACGAGCGCGTGCTGTACGAGGCCTACAAGCGGCAGATGGCGCAGGAAGTGGCCTCGCAGGGCTTGCTCGCGCCGATCACGGTGCCGCTGAAGGCCCACGAGGCGGACGCGGTCATTGCCGCAAGCGAAGAATGGTCCGCGCTCGGCTTTGCAATTGAACGCCTCGCGCCGGAGAGCCTGGCCGTGCGACGCGTGCCGGCGCTGCTCGGCGCACGCACCGATCTCGCGGAACTGCTGCGCGAGGTCGCGCGGGATGCGATGAACGAGGGTGGCTCGCGGCATTTCGAGGAACCGGGTTTCCGGCTCCTCGGCAACCTTGCGTGCCGAAGCGCCATTCACGCGCATCGGCGACTCAGCCTTCCGGAGATGAATGCGCTGCTGCGCCAGATGGAGGCAACCGAGCGCGCAGATCAGTGCAATCACGGGCGGCCGACCTGGACACGCCTCTCGCTCGCCGAACTCGACCAGCTGTTCCTGCGTGGTCGCTGAAGGGCAGCGCGGCGAGGGACGCGCCGCGACGGTGATCGTCCTCACCGGGCCCACCGGCATCGGCAAGAGCGATTGGGCGCTGACGCTCGGCGAGCGGCTCCCGATCGAGATCGTGAGCTGCGATTCCGCGCAGGTGTATCGCGGGCTCGACATCGGCACCGCAAAGCCCGACGCCGCGACGCGTGCGCGCATTCCTCACCACCTGCTCGACCTGCGCGATGCGGCGGAAAGCTATTCCGCCGGTGAGTTCGTCACCGATGCGACGGCGACCCTGCGCGCGATCCACGCGCGCGGCCGTTTGCCGGTCGTCGTCGGCGGCACGATGCTGTACGTGCGCGCGTTGCTGCAGGGCATGGCCCCGCTGCCGAAGGCGCAAGCCGACATTCGCGCGGCGATCGACGCGCGTGCGGCGCGCGACGGGTGGGCTTCGCTGCACGCGGAGCTCGCGCGCGTCGATCCGGTGGCTGCGGCTCGCATCCATGCGCACGATCGACAGCGTATCCAGCGCGCGCTCGAGGTGTACTACGCGACCGGCGCGCCGATTTCCTCCTGGCAGTCGTCGGCCGAAGTCGTCGCGAGTGAGTTCGAATTTCGCGCCGCGGCGCTGGTGCCCGCCGATCGGGCGGCGCTGCACGCGCGGATCGCGCGCCGCTTCGAAGCGATGATGGCGGCCGGATTCCTGGACGAAGTGCGCGCGCTGTATGCGCGCGCCGACCTCACTGCCGAGCATCCCGCGATCCGTGCGGTCGGGTACCGCCAGCTGTGGCGCCACCTTGCGGGCGACTACGGTCTCGAGGAGGCGGGCGAGCGCGCGATTGCCGCGACGCGACAGTTGGCCAAGAGGCAGCTAACGTGGCTCAAGTCCTCGTTATCGTTGGAAAAAATAGACCCGCGCGCACCCGGCGCCGGTGAGGATTGGGCTGCACGGGTGGCGCTGGCCTGGCGCCCCCCTGTGGTATGATGCGTCGCACTTATGCCTCGAAAGTTTGAGGCAGCTTGCTGGCCACACTGCTGTTCGCTACGGAAGGCGTCGTCACGGCCTTCATCGCTTGCACCAGATCCGAAAACAAGGAGAACCTCATGGCCAAAGGTCAATCACTGCAAGACCCCTTCCTGAACGCCCTGCGCAAAGAGCACATCCCGGTATCGATCTACCTCGTCAACGGGATCAAGCTTCAGGGCCAGATCGATTCCTTCGATCAGTTCGTCGTGCTGCTGAAGAACAGCGTGAGCCAGATGGTGTACAAGCACGCCATCTCGACCGTCGTTCCGGCGCGCAATGTCCGCGTGCCCTCCGCCGATGAGGCGGGCGCCGCCGTGGAGCCGCAAGCGGAGTAATGTTCGAGCGCCCACGCACCGGTGAACGTGCGGTGCTCGTGCGCCTCGGGTTGGGTGCACCCGCCGACCCGGAAGACATCGAGGAATTCACGCAGCTCGCGAACTCCGCGGGCGCGCAGCCGGTGGTGACGATCACGGGTCGCCGCGAGCGTCCCGATCCGCGCTACTTCGTCGGCAGCGGCAAAGCCGAGGAAATCCGCGTAGCGGCCGAGTTGCACACGGCCGACGTGATTCTCGTCGATCACGCACTCTCGCCGAGCCAGGAACGCAATCTCGAGAAGCTGATCGGTCGGCGCGTGCTCGACCGGAACGGGCTCATCCTCGACATCTTCGCGCAGCGCGCGCGCAGCCACGAGGGCAAGTTGCAGGTCGAGCTCGCGCAGCTGAAGCACATCGCGACCCGCCTCGTGCGCGGCTGGACCCACCTCGAGCGCCAGCGCGGCGGCGGCATCGGCCTGCGTGGGCCGGGCGAAACGCAGCTCGAGACCGACCGCCGGCTCGTCGGCCAGCGGGTGCGCGTGCTCACTCGCCGGCTCGAGAAGCTGCAGCTGCAGCGCGAGACCGGCCGGCGCGCGCGCGCCGAGATCCCGATTCCGTCCGTCGCGCTCGTCGGCTACACCAACGCAGGCAAGTCGACGCTGTTTCGCGCGATGACGGGCGCCGATGCGTATGTGGCCGACCAGCTCTTCGCGACCCTCGACCCGCTCGTGCGCCGCTTGCGCCTGCCGGGCGGCACCGAATGCGTGTTCGCCGACACCGTCGGGTTCATCCGCGAGTTGCCGCACGAACTGGTCGCCGCCTTCCGCTCGACGCTCACGGAGGCGCGCGAGGCGACGCTGCTGCTGCACGTGATTGATGCCAGCGACCCGCGACGCGACGAGCACATCCTCGAAGTGAACGCGGTGCTCGAAGAGATCGGTGCGGGCGATATTCCGCAGGTCCGCGTCTACAACAAGATCGACCGGCTCGAGATGGCTCCGCACACCGAGCGCGAAGCGGACGGCACGTCGGCGCGCGTATGGATTTCCGCCGCGCGCGCCGACGGCCTCGAGCTGCTGCGTACGGCCGTCGCCGAGCGCCTCGCGCGGAGCGTGCGCGCCGCGACGCTGCGACTGCCCGCCGGGCAGGGCGCGCTGCGCTCGCGGCTGTACGCCGCGGGCACCGTGCAGGCCGAGCGCGCGCTCGACGATGGCGGCTGCGAACTCACGGTGCAGCTGCCGGATGTCGAACTGCTGGTGCTCGCGCGTACGCCGGGCGTGCAGGTCGCCGTGGACATGCGGGCCGCGAACGTTCCTGCCGACCTCGCCGGACTGATAGAATCTACCGTTCCCCTCGCGACTGCGGAATTGCGCTAAATCATGGCTTGGAATCAACCTGGCGGTCAGCAGAATCCCTGGGGTCGCAAACCCGGCGCCGACGGCGTCGATCAGGCCCTCAAGGATTGGCAGCGGCGCTTCGAGGCCTTCTTCGGTGGCGCCGGCGGCTCGAAAAACGGGCTGTCACCGTTGCTGCTGCTCGCAGTGGTCATCGTCGGCTGGCTGCTCTCCGGCTTCTACCAGGTCAATCCCGCCGAACGCGGCGTGCTGCAGCGGTTCGGCAAGTTCGTCGCCGTTCGCGAACCGGGCTGGGGCTGGCGGCTGCGCGGCGTCGAGACGATCACCAAGGTGAACGTCTCGGCGGTCAACAGCGTCAAGTACGAATCGCGCGTGCTCACCGCGGACGTGAACCTCGTCAACCTCACGCTGGCCGTGCAATACCAGTTCAGCGACCCGGTGAAGGTGCTGTTCGGCGTGCGCGATCCGGAATCGTCGCTGCGTGCAGTGAGCGAGAGCGCGATCCGCGAAATCGTCGGGCGTGGCGATCTCGAGGCGATACTCGTGTCGGCGCGCCAGCAGGTCACGGACCGCACGAAGGAACTGATCCAGCGCACGCTCGATACCTACGGCACCGGCATCCGCGTCACGAGCGTCAACCTGACCGAAGTGCAGGTGCCCGAAGCCGTGGTGCCTGCGCAGCGCGACGCCAACAAGGCGATCGCCGATCGCGAGCGCCTGCAGAAGGAAGCCGAGACTTACCAGAGCGGGATCATTCCGGTGGCCGAGGGCGCCGCCTCCCGGCAGATCCAGGACGCCGAGGCCTACAAGGCCCAGGTCACCGCGCTCGCCGAAGGTGAAGCGGCGCGCTTCAACCAGGTGCGCCAGGCGTATGAGGCGTCACCGCGCGTCACGCGCGAACGCATGTACCTCGACACGATCGAAGGCGTGCTGAAGGGCTCGAAGAAAGTGGTGATCGATTCGAAGGCGGCCGGCGGGAATCTCATCTACCTGCCGCTCGACAAGTTGACCGAAGGCCGGGCGCGCGACGCCGACGCCGGCGCTGCGTCCCGACCCGGCGCGGCCGCGCCCGAGCCTGAAACGGTCACCGTCGACGGTCGCCAGCGGGGAGAGCGCTGATGCCCTCGCGCGCCATGCCGTTCGTCCTCGCCATCGTGGCGGTGCTGGTCATCGCCTCGTCGTCGCTCTTTACCGTGCAGCAGACGCAGCTCGCGATCCGTACCCAGTTCGGCGAGATCCAGGGCGTCGACTACGGCCCGGGCCTGCATCTGAAATGGCCGTTCGTCGACCAGGTCGCGCGCTTCGAGCGTCGCGTCGTCACGCAGAACTATGCGGGCGAGACTTTCCTCACGAACGAGAACCGCGGGCTGCTGGTCGATTTCTACGTCAACTGGCGGGTAGCGGACGCGGCCAAGTATTTCCGTGCCACCGGCGGCAACGAGGAGGCGGCGGGCCAGCGCCTGGCGGACATCGTCAAGGACGGCATCAAGAACGCGGTCGCCCAGCGCACGCTGCGCGAAGTCGTGACCGCCGACCGTGCGGCCGTGACGGGCGAGATGATCGGTCGCGCGAGCAAGTCCGTGGACGAGTTCGGCATCGAATTGATCGACGTGCGCCTGCAGCGCATCGACCTGCCGGACGACGTCGCGGCGCGCGTCTACGAGACGATGAAACAGAACTTCGAACGGCAGGCGCGGCAGCTGCGCGGCGAGGGCGAGAAGGACAGCCAGCGCATCAAGGCAGAGGCCGACCGCAAGCGCACCGAGATCCTGTCGTCCGCCGCGCGTGATGCGTTGCGCGTTCGCGGCGAAGGCGATGCGGTTGCGGCCGCAACTTACGCGAAGGCCTATGAGCGCAATCCCGAGTTCTATGCCTTCTACCGCAGTTTGCAGGCCTATCGCACCTCGATCGGCAAGGAAGGCGACGTACTCGTGGTGAGCCCCGACAGCGAGTTCTTCAAGTACTTCAAGAATCCGGCGCCGGGCGGCCGCTAGGCCGATGCCGCTCGACTGGGCCGACCTGCTGGGCGCGCTGGCGCTGCTGCTCGTGATCGAGGGCCTGCTGCCGTTTGCGAATCCCGCCGGCATGAAGCGGGCGCTGGCGCGCATCGCAGCGCTCGGCGATCACGAACTGCGCATCGGCGGCTTCATGACGATGCTGGCGGGTCTCGTCCTCCTTTTCCTGATACGGTCGTAGCACATGGGCAAGTTCGTCGTCGTCATCGGTACCCAATGGGGGGACGAGGGCAAGGGCAAGATCGTCGACCTGCTGACCGAGCGCGCGGCCGCCGTCGCCCGTTTCCAGGGCGGCCACAACGCCGGGCACACGCTCGTGATCGGCGGCGAGAAGACGATCCTGTCGCTGCTTCCTTCCGGCATCCTGCGCGAGGGCGTGCAGTGCCTCATCGGCAACGGCGTGGTGTTGTCGCTCGAAGCGCTGCTCGCGGAATCGCAGAAGCTCACCAGCCAGGGCGTGCCGGTGTTCGAGCGCCTGCGCATTTCGCCGAACTGCCCGCTGATCCTGCCTTCGCACGTCGCGCTCGACCGCGCCCGCGAGCAGGCGCGCGGCGCGAACGCGATCGGCACGACCGGCCGGGGCATCGGCCCCGCCTACGAAGACAAGGTGGCGCGCCGCGCGGTGCGCGTCGCGGATCTCTTCCAGCGCAAGCGCTTCGCCGCGCAGCTCGGCGAGCTGCTCGACTTCCACAACTTCGTGCTGCAGCACTATTTCCGCCAGCCCGCGATCGATTTCCAGAAGACGCTCGATGAGCAACTCGGCTACGCGGAGAAGGTGAAGCCGATCGTCACTGATGTCACGGCGACGCTCAACGCGCTGCGCAACGCCGGCGCAGACGTCATGTTCGAGGGGGCGCAGGGCGCGCTGCTCGACGTCGATCACGGCACCTATCCGTTCGTGACGTCGTCAAACACGACTGCCGGTTACGCGGCGACCGGTACGGGCCTCGGGCCGCGTGCGATCGACTACGTGCTCGGTATCGTGAAGGCGTACACCACGCGTGTCGGCGCCGGGCCCTTTCCGACCGAGATCTTCGACGAGGCGGGCGAGCATCTCTCCCGCGTCGGCCACGAATTCGGCTCGGTGACCGGGCGCCGTCGCCGCTGCGGCTGGTTCGATGCGGTCGCGCTGCGCCGTTCCATCGTGCACTCGAGCGTCTCGGGGCTCTGCATCACGAAGCTCGACGTACTCGACGGTCTCGATGCGATCCGGGTGTGCGTGGGCTATCGCCTGGGCGATGCGACGCTGCCTGCGCCGCCGGCGCTCGTCGACGCGTATGCCGAGGTGACACCGGTGTACGAGGAACTGCCGGGCTGGAAGGAATCGACGATCGGCATCACGAGCTACGACGCGCTGCCGGTCAACGCGCGCCGCTATCTCGAGCGCATTTCCGAACTCACCGGCACGCCGATCGATGTCGTGTCGACCGGGCCGGATCGCAGCGAGACGATCGTACTTCGACACCCCTTCGACTGACGCGCGCGGCGGCCGTCATCGGCGGCTCGACGTCAGCCGCCACCAGGCGTCGAGCACCGTGGCCGGTGCGATTCCAAGGATGTTCGTCTTCCCGTGCACGGATCCCGTCAGCACCGCCACCGGCGTGTCGACCCCGCCTGGGCGAAAACGCTTCGGGTCCGCGACTCCGAACAGCGTGACGGTCGGGCAGCCTAGCGCCGCGGCCACGTGCGCGGGCCCGGTATCGACGCTGACGAGGCTGTGGCATCGACCGAGCAGGGGCAGCAGCACGGGAATCGGCAGATCATCGGCGACATTGTGCAGGTCGTCGATTCCGGCGGCCTTCTTGATGTCTTCGTTGAGCGCGTACTCCTCGCGCACGCCGAGCAGCAGCAACGCCGCGGACGGCAGCGCCGTGCGCACGCCGCGCAACACTTCGCCCCAATGCGATTCGGGCCAGTATTTCGTATTGCTCGCGCGCCGGCGGAAAAAGCCGCGCATCGTGCGCTTGTTGCCGGCCTGGAAGCCCACGAGCGTTCGGCCGGCGAGCCCGCGGCGCGCAAGCCAGGCCTCGCAGGCGAGCTGCTCGCTCGCGCTGAGGTCGAGTTCGGCATTCGCTGCGCGTGCGGGCGGCGGTGGCGGAGGTGGCTGCAGCGCAGGCGGTGTCAGCGCCGCCATGCGCAGCCAGCGCTCGACGAAATGCTCGCCCGGCAGCCACGGCAGGTCGCGCGTGTCGCAGACGAGGTCGTCCGTGATGCCTGCCCGTCGCAGCAGCGAGCGGCCATGTCCGCCGCCGTCGCAATACCAGGCGGGCCCCGCGCCGCGGGCCTGCAGCGCCTGCACGAGTCGCTGTTGCTCGCGGTCGAGCCAGAAGGGCTTGCGGCGACTGCGCAGCGTGTAGATTTCGCCGACACCTCGCCGCGGCGCAAGGAGTGGGCGTGCCCAGCCGCCGGACGCGATTACGTCGACCGGCGCGCCGAAGCGCGCGTGCAACTGCTGAATGAGCGTAGTGACGAGCACCATGTCGCCGAAGGCGCCGCATCGCATCACGAGGGGACGAACCATGCCGCATTTTGCGGGGGCGAGCGCCCGCGGTCCATGCGCCGCCGCTATTGGAGCGCGGAGACTATTTCAGCGCGGTGACGATCTCGGGGTCGACACGGCCGATCAGCGAGCTCTGCCGGACGATTTCACCGTCGCGCGACAACACGGTCACGACGCTCGAGTGGTTGAATTCCCCGCTTGGAAGTCGCCGGTACTGGATCGAAAGCAGGGCCGCGACCTTGCGCACGGTGGCTTCGTCGGCGGTCGCGAGCGTCCAGCGCGAGAGGTCGATGCGGCGGGCCTTCGCGAGCTCGATGAGCGCCGTCGGCGTATCACGCTCGGGATCGACCGATACCATGAGGACGCGCAACCCGGATGCGGTCTTCGGGTCGAGCGAGCGCTCGACCGCGCGGATCGTGTCGATCAGCAGCGGGCAGGCCGCCGGGCAGCTCGCGTAGAACATCGTGACCACGACCGGGTGGCCGCGATACACGTCGAGGCCGATCGGCCGGCCCGCCTGGTTCGTGAGCGCCGCGTCGAGGTGATAGATCGAGCCCGGCGGATCGGCTGCCTGCGCGGCGCCCGAGAATGCGACGGTTGCCGCGAGGGCCGCCAGTAACTTCATTTCCGACTTCCTGCGGGCGGCCTCGCGCCGTCCGTCGCGCACCGAAAACCCATCGTCGCCGCGGTGTAGCTCGCCTGCATGCTAGAGAGCATCGCGACGCGCATCAGCGTGGCGTAGTTGTCCTTCTCTTCCATCGTGAGCGCGCCCGCGCCGCAGAATTTCATGATGTCGGGATCGCCTTGCTCACGGTTGTCGCCTGAAATCATCATGGCGCCGAGGTCCTCGATCCATTCCCACACAACGCCGTGCAGATCCTGGATGCCGTAGGCGTTGGCCGGCGTGCCGCCGACCTCGGGCAGCGATGCGGACGCCGGACGCGAGTACCACGCGAGGATACGCTGCTTCCAGGCGGGATCGTCGCGGCCATCGCGGCGCGTTTCGCTTGCGGCGGCGGCGTATTCCCATTCGTACCAGGTCGGCAGCCGGGCGCCCCTTGATTCGCAATAGGCGCTCGCGGCGAACCAGCTCACCTGCACGACAGGCTGGCGCGAGAGCGCCGCGCCTGGCGCTTCATGTGTGCGCCAATGCTTGAGATAGCCCTGGTCGGCAAAGACCCGCGCCACCCGGTCCCGGCGCCACTCCGGCCGTTCGCGCAGGAAGCGGGCGAACTCGGCGTTCGTCACCGGCGTGCGATCGAGCTGGAACGCCGCGACGGTGACTTCCTTGACCCCTTGCGCCGGCGGCAGCACCGAGCGGAATCGGCCGGCCGGAATGTCCACCGCGAGCGCGGGTAGCGCCGCCGCGAGCAGGGCGCCGGCCAGCGCGGCGCGCGCAAACTTCGCGGCGGCGTGCGGCTTCAATGCGCGGCGCCTTCGGAGCGCTTGGTCGTGGCGCGGACTTTGGCCACTTCCTGCTTCGAGATCGCAGGCCCGGTGTTGCCCCAGCTGTTGAGGACATAGGTCAGGATGTTCGCGACTTCGTCGTCGGTCAGCTGGCTCATCGGCGGCATCACCGAATTGTAGGTGTTGCCGTTGACGGTCACGGGGCCGGTCAGGCCGTTCAACACGACTTCAATCGCGTGCTTCGGGTCCTTCAGCAGGTAGTCGGACTTGGCGAGCGGCGGGAACACGTTCGGCAACCCCGCGCCGTCGTCCTGATGGCAGGTCGAACAGGTGCCCTTGAAAAGCACGCCACCGGCCGCGACCTGCTGCGCCTTCGTCAGGGTTCCGGTTTCGCGTGCGCTCGCCGCGACGGCGACGGGCGCGAGGCTCACGACCTTGTCGCCGATGTACATCTCGTCGACTTGCTTGCCCGAGTAGATCTGCGGCTGTTCCGCGCCTTCGACCTGCAGGATCGCGAGCGCGCCCTTGTTGAAAGCGCGGAAGATCGAGTGATCGACCATCACGTAGCTGCCGGGCACTTCGGTGTGGTATTCGACCGTGACGGCGCCACCGGCCGGAATCAGCGTGGTCTGCACGTTCTCCTGGAAGTGCGTGCCACCTTCATACTGCACCTTGTCGAAGATCTCGCCGATCAGGTGGAAGCTCGACACGAGGTTCGGGCCGCCGTTGCCGACGTACATGCGGATGTGCTGGCCGGTCTTCGACTGGAGGGCGTTCGGCCCGGTCATCGAGGTTTCCGCGCCGTTGAACAGCACGTAGGTCGGGTTCTCGTCGATGGCCTTCTGCATGTCGAACGGCTGGTGGCCTTTTTCACGATACTTGCCGACGGTGTAGAAGTCGCCCTGCATCACGTAGTACTCGTGATCGACCGGCGACATCCCTTCCGGAGGCTCGACGAGAATCAGCCCGTACATGCCGTTCGCGACGTGCATGCCGACCGGCGCCGTCGCGCAGTGATACACGTAGAGGCCCTGATTCAGCGCCTTGAAGGTGAACTGGGTGCGATGGCCGGGCGCGGTGAACGTCGATGCCGCGCCGCCGCCCGGCCCGGTCACGCCGTGCAGGTCGATGTTGTGCGGCATCTTGCTCGACGGATGGTTCTTCAGGTGCAGTTCCACCGTGTCGCCCTGGCGCACGCGGATGAAGCTGCCCGGCACCGTGCCGCCGAAAGTCCAGAAGGTGTAGGAAACGCCTTCGGCAATCTCCATGTCCTTCTCGATCACTTCGAGCTCGACGATCACCTTCGCCGGGTAGTTGCGGTTCGTCGGCGGGGGCACGTGCGGCGGGCTCGTGAGCACCGCCTTGATCGGCTCGCCCTGCGGCGGGCCGAAATCGCCCTTGCGCGAGCCGCCGGTGTCGGCAACGCGCGTGGATGCGGGTTTCTCCGGCGCGCAAGCCGTCAATGACAGGGCCGTGGCGCAGACGAGGAGGGTGATCAGTTTTTTCATTTCCATCCCTTTTCAGGGGCGGCAGCCGGCCGACCCAAATTCAGAATACCGGCGCGCCGAACAGCGGGCGCTGACCCAAATCAAGCGCCGCGGGATCGTGCAGGATCCCGAGTGGGTCGTGCGTCCGCGCGACGCTGATGATGAACAGATACACCGCGAGCGCAGCCACCCAGCAGAACACACGTATCGGCCGCGTCGCGCCGCGCTTGAGCGCGAGGCTGCCGAGCACGATGTAGACACCGAGCAGCAGCACCTTGACCGTGAGCCAGGACTCGGCGAACGGATACTGGTGCAGGATCGTGACGAGCATCAGCGCCGCGGTGAAGAGCACGGTGTCGATCGTGTAGCTGAGCCAGCGCAGCGGCCACGCCATCGTCCAGCCGGCCCCGAGGTGAGCGGCGAGCCCGCGTATGAACACGAGCCCGCCGCTCAACACCACGGTCAGTACATGGACGAACTTGATCTGGGGATAAAACTCAACCAACGCTCTTCTCTGGCTCCAAGCTCTTGTGCACAACACGCGGCGCGACCCACAGCCGGAACACAAACCACGCGAGTGCAACGGCGCCGACGCTGAAGATCGTATCCCCGGGCACCCGCATCCACACGAGCAACTGGATGATCGGTTGCTGCATCAGGTCGGCCGAGCGGGCGTACCAGTAGCCCTGTTCGATCGCCGCGTTCAACTGGATCACGCCGATCGGCAGCAGTGTGAGCAGCGCCATCAGGGAAAGCCCGATGTTGAGCGCCCAGAACGACGTCCTCAGAGTGCGATCGTTCCACACCGCCAGCGGCCGCAGGCCCCGCAGGCAGAACAGCATCAGGCCGATGCCGAGGAACCCGTACACGCCAAAGAGCGCGGTGTGGCCGTGCAGCGGCGTGAGGTTGAGGCCCTGCATGTAGTACAGCGGCAGCGGCGGGTTGATCAGGAAGCCGAACAGGCCGGCACCCACGAGGTTCCAGAACGCCACGGCCGTGAAGAACATGATCGGCCAATGGTAACGCTTCATCCAGGGTGTTGCGCTGCCGAGCTTGAAGGTGTGATACGCCTCGAACCCGATGAACGCGAGCGGCACGACCTCGAGCGCGGAGAAGCTCGCGCCGAGCGCGATCACCGAGGTCGGCGTACCGGTGAAGTACAGGTGGTGCAGCGTGCCGAGCACGCCGCCCGCGAGGAACACGATCGTCGCGAACAGCACGGCGACGGTCGCGGTGCTCGTGCGCAAGAGGCCGAGCCGGGTGAAGAGGAACGCCATCACCGCGGTGGCGAACACTTCGAAGAACCCTTCCACCCACAGGTGCACCACCCACCAGCGCCAGTACTCGACCATCGACAGGTGCGTGTGCTCACCCCACATCAGGCCGGCGCCGTAGAAAATTCCGATGCACACCGTCGACAGGAACAGCAGGGTGATGATCGACTTCGACTCATCGCCCTTGCGGATCGCCGGCAGCAGGGCCCTGCCGACGAGCGTGAGCCAGATCCCGAGGCCGAGGAACAGGAACCACTGCCAGAAGCGGCCGAGGTCGACGTATTCCCAACCCTGGTGGCCGAACCAGAAATTGTTCGCCAGCCCGAGCTTCTGCATCACCGCGAACCACTGGCCGGCGAACGCGCCGACCACGATCACGATGAGGCAGGCGAAGAGCAGGTTGACGCCGAGTCGCTGGAACTTCGGCTCGTGGCCCGAAATGGCGGGCCCGATGTAGAGGCCCATGCCGAGCCAGGCCGTGGCGATCCACAGCACCGCCAGCTGCGTATGCCAGGTGCGGGTCAGCGAATAAGGCAGGATCTCGGACAGTGCGAAGCCGTACGCCTCCTGGCCTTCGACCTGATAGTGCGCCGTGATGGCCCCGAGCAGGATCTGGGTCAGGAAGAGTGCAATGACCAGCCAGAAATACTTGGCCGTGGCTTTCATCGACGGGGTGACCGTGATGGCCGCGAGCGGATCGGTCTGCGGCAGTGTCAGGGGTGCCTCTTCGCGCCGGCTTGCGTGATGCCAGCCGAGAAGCGCGATCGCCGCGATCAGGAACAGCACGCTGAACACGGTCCACATGAACAGGTTGCCCGGCGGAACGTTGCCGACGAGCGGGTCGTGCGGCCAGTTATTCGTGTACGTGATGTCCTTGCCGGGGCGCTCGGTCATGGCCGACCATGCCGACCACCAGACGAAGGCCGTGAGCGCTTCGCGATAGCCGGCGTCGCGCACCGTGCCTTCCTTCATAGCGTACGCTTCGCGCAGCGGCTGCAACGCGGGGTCGTCGCCGAAAAGTGCCGTGTAGTGCTGCGCCACCGTCGCGATCGCGGCTGCCCGTTCGGGCGTTACGGTGATCGTTTCCGTGGCGGCGTCGAACGTGTTCGCACGCCAGCGCGGCTGCAGGCGGGCGACGAGGCCGGCCTGTACTTCCGGATCGAGTTCGGCGTAGCTCCTGCTCGTGTCGCGTGCCGCCTCGATGTCGAGCGCGGCGAGCGCCTCGCGATGAACCCAATCAGCGGTCCAGTCGGGCGCGACATAACTGCCGTGGCCCCAGATTGAACCGAGCTGCTGCCCGCCGATCGACTGCCAGACCTGCCGGCCTTTTTCGATGTCGGAGCGCATGAAGACGACTTTGCCGTCGGTCGTGACGACCTGTGCCGGTATCGGCGGCATGACGCGCAGGATCTCGCCACCCACGGCGAGAAGGACGGCAAACGACGCCGCCAGCAATGCACCGAGACCCCACCACAACTTGCGATTCGCGCTCACGTTACATCTCCGGTTATGACGCGGGAGATGGTGCGTTGCGCCCCGGGCTTGCTCCCTGATCCGGATCAAGCAGGACGCATCCGGCGCTGCGGGAAGTACTTAGTTGTATGCTTGGTCGCGCAGGATGTTGCGGGCGAGCTCTTCGAGCTCGGGGCCCAATATCTCGATCTCGCGACGATCGACGCGAATGAGGCCCTCGTCCTGGAAACGGCGAAATACCCGGCTCACGCTTTCGGCGGCGAGGCGCAGGTAGTTGGCGATGTCGGTGCGCGACATCGTGAGCACGAGGCGCGTGGGCGAGAATCCGCGCGACGCGTAGCGACGCGAGAGCGAAATCAGGAACGCCGCCATGCGCTCGTCGGCCGTGTAGTTGCCGGCGAGCAGCGCCGCCTTGCCGATGTCCTCGCTCAGCAGGCGAAAGAGCTGCTGCTGCACGCCGGGCATGCGGGTCGCGAGCGCCGCCATCGATGGGAACGAGAAACGGCACAGCACGACCGGGTCGAGTGCCACCGCGTTGCACGGGTAACGCGCCTGCGAGATCGCGCTGAGGCCGATCATTTCACCCGGCAGATAGAAGCCGAGCACCTGCTCGCGGCCGTTCGCATCGATCACATAGGTCTTGACGGTCCCGGAGCGCACGGCCGCGATCGCGTTGAACGCATCGCCTTCCCGGAAGATGTGTTCTTCTTCCCGATACGGCCCGATGTGTTCGACGAGCACATGCAGGTCACGCAGCAGCGATTTGTCGTAGCCGCTCTCGAGGCAGGCGGCCGAAAACGCGCAGGTACTGCAGAATTGAAATGCGTCGCCGTCGTCGGCTATGGGGGTGGGCGTAGGCCCGGTTTGTCGAAGCACGCCGCCATGATACGCAGCCTCAGGCGGCCTTGCGACGTCACCTGCACGCAGTGGGGGTGCACGGTCGCGAACACGCCGGCGACTCGCTGCAGGGCCTGCAATTCCCGTGCGAAATACTGGTGAAAATCGACGGCGTACCGTCGTTCGATCGAATCGACCGCGATCTCGCCGGTGCGCAGCAGGTCCCCGATGATGTCGAGGCGCATCCGGTCGTCGGCATCGAGATGGAGGCCGCGCCACACGGGCAGGCCGGCAACATCGAGCGCCGCTTCCCAGGTTTCGAGGTCGGGATGGTTCTGGCTGACTGCATCGCGAATGCGGCTGACCGTTCCGGCGCCGAAGCCGATCAGGTCGATGTCCGATTCGGGCCTGCGCCAGGCACCCTCGCGGGCCACGCCACCGATGCCCGGCGCGCCGCCGGGCTCGATCCAGGGCAGTGCCCGCGCATCGAGACCGATATCCACGTAGTCGGCCGCGGCCAGTCCGTCCGCGACGCGCTGCAGACCGTCGTCGGAGCGGCTTGCCTCGGCCGTCTCCGGCCACACGCAGGTGAGGCGATCAGGACGTGCACCGAGCAGCGCGGCCGGCAAGGCGCCATCACCCAGCGGCTGCGAAACGCACACCGATTTCAGCCCCGCGCGTCGCGCCGCGTCGATCGTACGGAGCGCGGCAGAGGGATCCCGGTCGTCCGCGTCGAAGTCCGCGCAGAGAAATCCGAGCGTCGCGCAGGTGGTGAGGTCGCTTTCGCTCACGGTGTGAGGATCGATCCGGATCGAGAAGGCGCGGCGTGTGTGCGAGCCGAAATGAAAGTGACGATCGAGGCTCCCGACGAGCGCCTCGATCTCGCGCAGTGCGAGCGGCACGCCGGCGCCGCCATCGTAGTGCAGGGCGAGTGCATCACGATCGCGATCGAAGAGACGCGCGACCTGCTCTATTTCTCGCATCAGGCGTTCGATGTAGCCACTGCGCCGGCGCTCGGTGGTGCGCGCATCGGGCAGGTGCAGCGAGATCGCAAGCGGTCGCGGGATCGGATCAGCGTTGCTGCGCGCGACTTCGCGACGGAAGGCCGCTTCGTCGAATGCGGCCGAGAGCCGCGCCCGAGACAAGCCGCCGCCGGTGTCGAATCGCGCATCCATGCCTCATCCTGGCCGCTATGGCCGGACAAGGCATTGACCTGGATCAGCTTGCGGCGACGACGCCGATCAGTACCGCAACCCAATGCAGCGCCGCGGCGCAAATCACGAAGGCATGCCAGATCGCGCGGCGGAAGGGCAGGCGCTTGGCAACGTACACGGGCACGCCGAGCGAATAGACGACGCCGCCGGCCGCGATCAGCCACATCGCGACGCGCGGCACGCTTTCGATGAGGGGCACGAGCGCGACGAGCGCGATCCAGCCGAGGGCGAGGTACCCCGCCACGGACCATTTGCGCGGCAACTGGGGAAACGCGAGCTTGGCGACGATGCCGGCGAGCGCAATGGCCCAGACGGCGCTCGTCATCGCGATCGCCCACGCGCCTTGCAGGCATTGCGTCGTGAAGGGCGTGTAGGAGCACGCGATCATCAGGTAGATCGCGGCGTGATCGAAGCGGCGCAGGATGCGCTGCCGCGACGGAGTGCGCGTGAGATTGTAGGCGATCGAGCAGGCGAAGGTGGCGACCAGGCCGACGCCGTAGATCGCGATCGCGACGATCCGGCCGGCACGATCACCCTGCAGTGAGAGCGAGAGAAGGTAGATCGCACCCACGGCGGACAGCGCGATGCCGACAATGTGGACCCATTTGTCCGCAACGCGTTCGGCGGCCGTGCGGTAGTGGGGTGCGTCTGCGAGAAGAGTGCCTGACATCGGCTATGGCTTCGGCTTGACGACCAGGACGTCGCACGACAAACGGTCGAGCAGGTGCTCGGCGGTGTTGCCGATGAACAGGCGCTTCAGTGCCGAACGCGACACCGCGCCCGCCACCACGATGCCGGCCTGAGTGCGGCGCACGACTGCCTCGCATTGTGTCGGCACGTCACCCATCCGCAGGTGCCGGCGCGCGGGTGCGATACCGCTGCGCTTGACGAGCGCGTCGAACGCCCGCTTGATCCTCGCGCCGTGCGCGCGCTCGGCATCGGGCGGGACCGTGAGCGCGATCGGTTGCCCCATCGCACCCGGAAGCGCAGCGACGAGCGGCAGGTAGGCGTGGAACGCGTGCGCGGCCCCTCCCAGCATTTGCGCCAGGCTGGTGGCCGACGCCAGCAAACGCGTGTCGAGCCGGGCCGGCTTGTCGCGCGAATGGAAAGGGTCGACCGCGGCCACGACGGCCCGCTTGCGATAGCGGCCCGGGGCTTTCACGAGGAGCAACGGGCAGGAGGCATGGCGAATCAGCTCCCAGTCCGTGTTACGCAGCAGCAGGCGTGCGCCCGCGCGATGTGGCGCGGTGGCCGCGATCACGAGATCGGCGCGTATCACCTCGGCCCTGCGGGTGATCGCCTCGTGCGGTGGGGAATCGATCGCGAGGCAGGTCCGCACATCGAGGTCGCGCAGGACCTTGAGCGACGCCAGGCGTTCCATGCGATGGCTCGCCTGCTCGATCGCTTGCGCGCGATTCGGGTGGATCACGTGGCACAGCTCGAGGTGCGCGCCGGCGGCGGCCGCCAGCTCTGCGGCCTTGCGCAGCTGGCCGGGCGGCACCCGCCACGGATCACCGATCGCGACGAGAATCCTGCGGATTTTCCAGCTCATGCGTGCAGTGTACACGCACGCTGCGGATCCTCGCGCCGTCAGGCGATCGGTTTCACCACGCCAAAGAAGGCCACGGTCGCGATCCCGGCCCAGTAGAAGTAGGCGAGGATGCGCGCGAAGGAAATCTCACGGCCGAGCTGTGCCTCGACCGCGGAGCGTGACGCGCCGGAGTCGAGGCTGCGGAACAGCGTCACCCAGTGGCGCATCACGACGCGCAGCACGAGGCCGATGATCAGCAACAGTGCGTACAGCGTGATCTTGAAGGCGTACCAGCGCGCACCGAGCGGGCCTTCGCCGAAGAGGCCCATCACGCCCGGGACGAGCAGCGCGGGAATCAGCACGTAGCGCAGCGCTTCGTCGATGCGCGTCAGGCGCAGGCCGAGATCGTTCTGGTGGGTGAAATAGGCCGCGAGCGTCAGGCAGAGCCACGCGCCGAAGAAGATCCAGGTGCCGGTGATCCACGGTCCGCCGAGCGGCTGCAGGCCGAGGTCGTAGCCCATGTGGAGGCCGAGCGGCAGCAGCAGGATGATGCCGAGGCGCGCGAGGATGTCGATGCGAAAGGCCGTGTCCATGTGTCGACGGCGTTCGTCGAGCGAGAGGTTCATGTTGGTCACGTAGCGCGAGGTGTTGAACACACCCCATTCGCCGCCCAGCCAATAGACCATCGCGAGCACGTGCAACCAGCGCAGCACCCCGTGAGTCGTCACGTAGAATTCCATGGTCCACCCTGCCTGAAAAAAGCTCGCGAATCATGAGCGCCGGTTTCGTGGCGAAACAAGTGTAAATACCCCTATCGGCCACCCCTTGGTGGTCGGTTAAGGAGAGCTGTACGCGTTTAAACGTACTCTGTTTGTTCCCCGCCGCTCCCCGCCAGATGCTCGCTCCATGGATATCCAGCTTCGCTACGTCGTACCCGGGGTCGGCAAGCCACGTGCCCATGCTTGCGATCCGCCACCGGGCGAGCCTGAAAATTCCGCCGATTTCGAAAGCCGGGCGGTGGCAATCCAGGACCTGCGGCCGATCGCGGCCGGGCTGTCGCTCGATCGCGAGGGCTTTCGGGCCATCGACGCGCCGACCGCGGTTCGTGAATTCGGCGACGACGAGGAGGTGCGGCGCGTGTACTACCGCGAAGCCGCGGAACTCGTCACCCGCGAAACGGGCGCGTCACGCGTGGTGGTGTTCGATCACACCATCCGCCGGCGTCACCGCGACGCGGTGCGCCGGCCCGTGTACAACACGCACGTCGATTTCACCCGGTCGTCCGGCCCGCGGCGGGTGCGCGAGCTGCTGCACGGCGACCCCGGCGAACTGATGCGTCACCGCCACGCCATCATCAACCTGTGGCGGCCAATCGTCGGTCCGCTGCTGGATGCACCGCTTGCGCTCGCGGACGCGCAGACGGTCGCCGACGCGGATTTCGTCGCGACGGATCTCGTGTACCCCGATCGCACGGGCGAGTACTACCTTCTGAAGTACAACCCCGCGCATCGTTGGTACTACGCGCCGGCGATGCAGCCGCACGAAGTGCTGCTCCTCAAGAACTACGACAGCGCCGAAGATGGGCGGGCGCGCTTCTCGCCGCACGGCGCCTTCGAGGATCCCGGCATGCCGCCCGATGCGCCGCCGCGCGCCAGCATCGAGCTGCGTACGCTGGCATTCTTCGACGCGCAGCTTGATTCACGGAGAGCGAAACGGCGCAATCCTGAATCCCGCGGGCGGCTCGGCGCCGAGCAGATGACGCACGAAAAAGTCCCACTCGCGCCGCAGAAAGTAGGGTGAATCGTCGAGAAAGTGCCCGGCGCCGGGAACGATCAGCAGCTCGAAATCCTTGTTGGCCGTGATCAAGGCGTCGACGAGCTGAAGCGTCGCCATTGGGTTGACGTTTTCGTCTAGCTCCCCGTGGGCGAGCAGCAGCTTGCCCTGCAGCTGCTTCGCCCAGGTGAGGTTCGATTCGCGGTCGTATTGCGGCCCGAGCGGGTAGCCCATCCAGATTTCGTTCCACCAGGCCTTGTCGGAGCGATGGTCGTGGTTGCCCGACGCCGCCACACCGACTTTGTAGAAGTCCGGCTTGTGAAAGAGCGCGCGCGCCGCGTCGAAGCCGCCGGCTGAAAATCCGTAGACGCCTACCCGCGTGAGATCCATGTAGGGGTAGCGCTTCGCGAGGGCGCGGATCGCGGCCTCGTGATCATCGAGCCCGACACTGCCGAGACGCTCGTAGGCCGGTTCGATGAATGCGCGCGATCGACCCGCCGTACCACGGCCATCCACGAGCACGACGATGAAGCCAAGTTGCGCGATCGCGTTGGCAGTGCGGCCCGTCAACGCTCGCTCGAACGACTTGGGCGCCATCGTGTAGTGCGGTCCAGTGTAGATGTTGTCGATCACCGGGTATTTGCCTGCGGGATTGAATCTGGCCGGACGATAGATGACGCCGTAGATCGGCGTCGTACCGTCCGCCGCGAGCGTCTCGAACGGCTCGGGCAGCGTGAAGCCGATGCGCTCGAGTTCGTCAGTTTTCGCCGCAGCGAGCTCGCGCAGCACACGGCCGCTACGCGTGTCGCGCAGCACCGTGCGCGTCGGTAGGTCGGCGCGTGACAGGTTGTCGACGAAGTGCCGGCCGTCCGGTGCTACCGACACGTCGTGATCGACCGGCTCCGGCGTGAGCAGTCGCACCGCACCGCCGCCGCGAGCCACACTATAGAGTCGCCGCAGGTAAGGGTCGCGTCCATCGTGCCCGGTGCCGACGAAGAAAATCGTCCCGCTCCCGCGATCGACGTGCTGGACCGACAGCGTCGACCAGGTGCCGCCCGCCAGGACGCGCACGAGTGCGCCGCTCCCGGCGTCGATCAGCTGCAACTGAGGTCGACCGTCGCGCTCCGCGATCCAGAGGTACTGGTCCCATTCGTCGACCAGCTGCCATTTGTCCCATTGCAGCGCCACGAACGTGTCCGACCGTTCGCGCAGCGCCACGCGTGTCGAGCCGTCTTGCGCGTCGCCGTCGATCACCGACAGGGTCTTGCGGCCGCGATCCACGGACTCGAACAGCACGCGCCGGTCGTTGTTGCGCCACTGCAGGCCGAGGCCACCGTAATAGAGGATCGGCACGGGTTCGTGTACGAGATCGATTCGTCGCGCGGCAGGCACCTCGAATACGATCGCGCTCGCCTGCGGCACCCGGGCGTCCCCGGTGAGGGGGTAGTAGTAGTCGAGCGAACGCGGCCGTTTGCCCTGGGGCGGCACCGATTGCACGAGCGTCAGCTTGCCGGCGCCCGTGGCGTCGATGCGGTACGTCGCGAGTCGTTTCGAGTCGCGCGACCAGACGACGTCGGCGGGCCCATCCGGGAAATACGGGCGGTTCCGGCGCAGCGCCGAGGCGTCGGGGACGGGGCGCGCGTAGAACCGCTCCAGCGTACCGTCGGTCGTCAGCGCAATCTCGCGGCCGTCGATCCGCGATTTCAGATAGAGATTTCCACCGCGTACCCGGGCGTCCCACTGCCCGTCGGGGGACCGCGCCGGATCATCTTTGTTCTCCTCGTCGATCGCGACGGCGTTGCCGTCGCGCGGAACGCGCCAGAGCTTGTCACACGCGCGCGCGATCAGCTCGCCGCGGTCGGTGAGGCGCTCGGGCGTGAGCGGCAGTCGGTCGGGATCGACGCGCTCCGGGCAGGCGGGTGCGAGTGCGCGCGCCGCCGCTTGGTGTTCGAACAGGCGGCTTCTGTCGCCGCCCGCCATTCCGATCCGGAGAGTCTCGCGCCGCCCGTCGATAGTGCGTGTGTAAACGAAGTATTCGCCTGACTTCGACCACAGCGGCCGCATGACCAAGTCGCCCGTGCGCAGGGGGACGTTTTGCGGAAGCAGGGCCTCCGCGCGTGCATAGGCCTCCCGCAGATCGTCTGCGGTGGCGGTGCCTGTCAGGCAGATCGCGATGAGCGCGAGGGCGGACGCAATGGCATGAGGGCGGGGCATGAGGGCCTTTCCCGCGCGGCGGGCGCGGCTCGGGGCGAGCTTGTACACTGGCTGATAATATAATATATCTTATATCGACAGCGGCTCGCCGGGGGTCGGCGAGCGCACCACGGGGAGACAGCCATGTATTTCTTCAGCCGATTCTTGACGGGCGGATACCGCCTTGCCGGTCGTCGCACTGCACTGCTGACCGGCCTCGCGGCCTGTGCCCTGCTCACCACGCAGGCGCAGCAGGTGGCGCGGGCCCAGGCCGCCGGGGAGCCGTCCGACGAACTCAAGGAAATCGTGGTGACCGGCTCACGCATCGCGCGACCCGAACTCGCCGTCCCGACGCCGACCACCGTCATCGGCGCGGAGCTGATCGACGCGAGAGGAATCACGAACATCATCGACCTCGTCGACGAGTTTCCGCAGATCGGCGACGGCTTCAACAACACCAATACGAGCTTCAGCTTCGGCAACGTCGGCCTGAACCAGCTGAACCTGCGCAACCTAGGGGTGAACCGCACACTCTCGCTGATCGACGGCCGCCGTCGCGTTGGTACGCCGAACGACGCCAACTTCCTCGCCCTCGACGTCGGCAACATCCCGACCGCGCTGATCGATCGCGTCGAGATCCAGACGGGAGGTTCCGCAGCGGTCTATGGTGCGGATGCGGTCGCGGGTGTCGTGAACTTCATCCTCAAGAAGGACTTCGAGGGTGTGCAGTTCCAGGCGCAATACGGCACGGACGAGCCCGGTGACTACAACGACACCACGTTCAGCATGACGCTGGGCGGCAACTTCGACCGCGGCAATGCGGTGTTCAATGTCACGCACCTCGAAAACACCCGGCTGCTGCTGGCGGACCGGGGCCTCGACGTCGGCGACTACCTCGTGAGCAACCCGGCCAACACCGGCCCCAACGACGGTATCCCGGCGCGCGTCCGCCTGAAGGATGCGCTCACCGTGTTCTTCGGCATTCCGACGATCACGACATTCAGTTCCGCGCTCGGCGGCTACGCGATCTTCGATCCGACGCTCGACAACTTCCGCGCCTTCAACGCGAGCAACAGCCCGCGCGGCGTGATCGACGGTTTTGCATCGCTCGGTCCGGACGGCGGGCACCCGCAGGCATTCGATTCGCGCATCGTTCCGCTGCGGCGCACGTCGGCGTACGCCAAGCTCGACTACGATCTGACCGACAGCGTCAGGTTCGTCAACGAGCTGATGTTCACGGATTCGACCTCGACCGACCGGATCGGCCCGGTGTTCGACGTGTTCTCGACTTTCGTCGCGACCGACAACCCCTTCATGCCGGCCGCGGTCCGCCAGCAGCTGATCGCCGGGGGCGAGGCGGGTGTTTCGATCTCGCGGCAGCACGACGAGTTCGGGCCTCGCGGGGCTGACATCAACCGCAATTTTTGGTCATTTACGACCGGGCTCGAGGGCGAGATTGCCTCGAAGTACCAGTGGTCGGTATATGGGGGCTACGGCAAGACCAACACCCGAAATTCGAATCTGAATGACCGCCTCGATGCGAACTGGTCCGACGCGATCGACGCCATCGCCGACCCAGTCACCGGACAACCCGTGTGTCGCGACGCGGCTGCGCGTGCCCGGGGCTGTGTGCCGGTCGACGTGTTCGGCGTCGGGACGATCTCGCAGGCCGCGCTCGACTACGTGCGCGTGCGCGAGCACACGAGCGTGACCGATACGGCCCAGAAGCTCGCGCAGGCGATCGTGACCGGTCCGCTGTTCGAACTGCCGGCCGGCGATCTGAAGTTCGCGCTGGGTGCGGAGTATCGCGAGGACGAGCTGAACTTCCGGCCGTCCTTTGTCTGGGAACAGGCGCTCGGCTTCTTCGCGAGCCAGTTCTCTCCGGTCGAAGCGTCGAGCAGCGTGCGGGAGGCGTATGCGGAGCTGCTGGTGCCGATCCTGAAGGACCGGCCGTTCGCGAAGAGTCTCGATGTCGAGGGTGCCTGGCGCTACTCGGACTACGAGCGCGCGGGCGGCGTCGATACTTACAAGCTCGGGCTCTCGTGGGCGCCGGTCGCGGACATCCGCTTCCGTGCAACGAAGTCGGGAACCGTGCGCGCGCCCGCGCTGGCCGAGCTCTTCGACCCCGGCAGCCGCGGCGCGCAGGGTCTCTCCGACCCCTGTGACCCGCTCCTGCTCGACTCGGGCACCGCGCAGCGCCGCGCCAATTGCCTCGCGCTGGGCCTCGATCCCGTGAACTTCGACCCCAACACGCGCCGCGTGACGACGCTCGTGTTCACGACCGGCAATCCCGACCTCGACGTCGAGGAGGCCAATACCCTCACCGCCGGCCTCGTATTCCAGCCGCGCTGGGTGCCGAACCTGACGATCGCGGCGGACTGGTACGACATCGATCTCCGGGGCGGCATCGCGCGGATCGGCGCGCAGCAGACGATCGATAACTGCGTGGATCTGCCCAGCATCGACAACCAGTTCTGCGGTTTCACGACCCGCGATGCGACCGGCAACATCGACGAAGTGAAGGACAGTTACGTCAACGCTTCGGGCTTTCGCGTCAAGGGTATCGACTTTGAGGTGTCGTATGCCGCCAGCCTGAACGCGCTGCACACGGGCGATTCAGATTGGGGCAGCGTCCGGGCGCGGCTCGTCGGCACGCACCAGATCACGAATGCGTTCATCGATCGCAACATCGCCACCGGCGTCTCGACCACCTTCGACCGGGCCGGCGAGTACGACAACCCGGAATGGCGGGCGCTCCTCAATCTCGGCTATCGGCGCGGTTCCGTGGCTGCGAACTGGTACGTGCGCTGGATCGATTCGACGGTGACCAGCAACAGCGTGCTCGATCCTGCCGAGGATCTCGGCCCTCTGTACCACGTGCCGTCCGTGACCTACCACGACGCGTCCTTCGCTTGGGACTCGCCGTGGAACGTGAAGCTGTCGCTGGGCGTCAACAACGTCTTCGACGAGGGTCCGCGCAATCATCCTTTCACGTCCTCGGGCCGCCTCGCGCTCGACGACGTGCTCGGGCGATTCTTCTATGTGCGCGTGACAGCGGGCTTCGCGGGCTCGAACTGACCGCCAGAAAGGCTCGTTCGCCGGAAGGGGCAGCAGCGCCTGCTTGCTGCTCTTTCCGGCGCGCATTGAATGCCGGCACTGCGGATATCATACTTTTGTGACAGCGCAGCTGCGCGAACACGGGCAATCGCATGGAGCCATCCACCACGCCGGAGCGACGATCTCTGTCCATTCAGGTCGCCGATTCACTGCGCGAGCTGATCATTTCCAACACCTACGCGCAGGGCCAGCAGCTGAAGCAGCACGAGATCGCGAAGCGGCTCGGCGTGAGCCACATCCCGGTGCGCGAGGCATTTCAGCTGCTCGAATCGGAGGGTCTGATCACGACAGTGCCTTACAAAGGCGCCGTCGTGACCCAGCTGTCGGCTGCGGAAATCGAGGAGTTGTTCGACATCCGGTCGGTACTCGAGGCGGAACTTCTGAAACGCGCAATCGGCCGCATCGGAGCCGACTCGATCGCGCGGGCTCGTGCGATCGTCGCGAAGATGGATGTCGCGCCGCCCCGGCAGTGGGGGCAGCTCAACTGGAAGCTGCATGCGGAACTGTACCTTTCGGCGAATCGTCCAGCGACGCTCGGGTTCGTCCAGCGCATCCACGACAACCTCGACCGATACGTGCGCATCCAGCTCGCCATCTCGGAGAAGAACCGGCGCCGCGCCCATGAAGAGCATATCCGGCTGGTCGACCTGTGCGAGGCGGGCGACAAGACTGGCGCTCAGCGGCTCCTCACCGCGCACATCCGGGGCGTGCGGGACGATCTGCGCAAGTTCCTCGAAAAACGCGCCGCGCTGTAGCGCAGCGTAGTCAAGCGGCGAGCACACCCTTCGCCTTGGCCGAGTGAGTCGCGATCGCGTCCATCAGCGGCGGCGACAGGCAGTCGTAGGGCGGCAGGCCGAGCGCGCGCAGCCGCGCGCGGACATCGTCCATCTGATCGGGTCGCGCCGCGCCCGCTTCGACGATCGATGACACGAACGCCGCGAACTCGGGCGCGGCCCAGCCCACGTCCTTAGACAGCTCGACGTGCACGAAGTCGAGCCCATGGAAGGGGTGTGCCCGGTTCTCGATGCGGCCGTACAGGTGAACGCCGCACTCCCGGCAGGCGTGGCGCTGAATGGCGGCGCCGGAATCGACGATGCGCAGTTTGTCGGCGTTGGCGGTGACCGACAGTTTGTCGCGCGGCACCACGGCGACGATCGAGAACGCCGCGCCTTTCGGCTTCCAGCATTTCGTGCAGCCGCAGGCGTGGTTGTGTGCGACGTTGCCGGTGATCCGTACGGTCACCGCCTTCGCGGCGCAGTGGCAGCTCAAGGTGCCGCCGGCGAAATTGGCGGCGCCGCGCACGATGCCCTGATCGACGAGTGGGTGGATGGAGAAGGAATTCATACGCCCTCCCTGGCGTGGGTAGCCAGCCACATTATAGCGCCGCGGGCCGTGCTGTAATGGTCGCAGCGGCAGCAAACGGAGTGTCGGGTGAACGTGTGTCTGGGCCGGGTCGAAGCAGTGTTGAGCGGGCGGGCGGTGCCCTACACCCGCCCCGGCACCTCGAGCGCCATCGCCAAGCAGAGTGTCGCCGGCGCGGTGGCGGTGGGGCGCGAAGGGCTCGCCGGCGACGAGCAGGGCGATCGACGCGTGCACGGCGGCCCGGACAAGGCCGTCCACCACTATGCTTTCGAACACTACGCGCACTGGCGCGCGGAGTTGGGCGAGCGGCCGGTGCTGACGCAACCCGGCGCATTCGGTGAAAACCTCAGCAGCTCCGGGCTCACCGAGGCGGAAGTGTGCCTGGGGGATCGACTGCGCGTCGGGGCAGTGGTGCTCGAAGTCTCGCAGAGTCGCCAGCCTTGCTGGAAATTGAACGATCGCTTTGGCTGCGCCGACATGGTGTTGCGCGTGCAGCAGTCGGGGCGCACCGGCTGGTACTACCGGGTCCTGGAAACGGGCGAGCTGCGCGCCGGCGACGCGATCCAGCTTCTGGAGCGGCCGTTTCCGGAATGGTCGCTGCAGCGCCTGATCGATACGCTCTACCGCAAGGTGCTCGACTTCGATGCGCTGAACGCGATGCTCGCGCTGCCGCTGACGCCGTCGTGGCGGCGTCTCGCGAACGCGCGACTCTCGCGACGCGCCGTCGAAGACTGGACCGCCCGGATCGACGGCCCTGCGCGCCTGTAGTGTGGTCGTGCGTGCCCGGACGGGCCCGGCTCACGCGACGACTGCAAAATCGATGACGATCGCACCGGCTTCGCGCTGCACGTAGGCGATCCGCACGCGTGTGCCGAGGCGGTGGCGGATCTGGTCGAGCAACGGCAAGGGGTCGTGGTCGTTGATGAAACGCATGGTCTCGCCCGGCTCGAGCGCGCCGAGCGCGCCGAAGATCGCCGAGTGACGAAAGCGCCGCGCGACGCCGCGTGCATCGAACGGATAGGTGTGTTCCGCGTCCGGGATCGAGGGTTCCATGCTTGCTCCTGCTGTTCGTAGCGGGTGGCAATCATCTTTCCCCGAGTCTATCGTTTCATTGATCCATGTCAGGAGGAGAGCCGATTGATCAAGGTGGAATTTGCAGAGGGCGTGTTCAGCGTGGATGCGGCGCTGATTGGCGCAGGCCTTGGCGTCGAACCACGCGACGTACAGACGCGCTTGCGCGAGGGGACCCTCACGAGCCTGTGTGAGCGCGGCGTCGACGACGCCGGGTCCGTGATCTCACAGTCCGTCGAGTCGGCCGCGCGGCCCCGATCCCGCGGTGCGAAGCGGGTGCCGCGCGGCTGAGGCGGCTTGTCTTTTTTTAGCGCTCGCGGTCGCGGGCCAAGGTTGGTGCGAGGGATTGCGGTCGGTTCATCGGGCCTTACGGGAAGGCGATCGGGCGTGTCGGTGAACGCGCTGACGACTGCGTCTGGCGAA
>CADEFQ010000002.1:20721-23208 GCA_902826635.1 uncultured Pseudomonadota bacterium | reverse complement strand
TACGGGAAGGCGATCGGGCGTGTCGGTGAACGCGCTGACGACTGCGTCTGGCGAAATCGTCTCGCCGGCGTGGATGCATCTCTCTACGTGCTGACCCGCCGCTGCCGCCAAACTCATCGTAAATCAATGATTTCATAGTCAGGTCGACACGGGGCGGGGGCGACCCGTGACGACGTGACCGGGTCAGGTGGTGCCAGGAGAGCTTGGCAAAGGGTGGGTGCAGCGGTCAGGTACCAGGGCGGCGAGGCACTTGCGGACATGGCGCACGGCCGTCAGGGTCTTGCGGCGCGGTAGGTAACGATGAGCGCCCACGCAGTTCGAATCCGACAGCGCCTACTTGAGAAGCGCAAAGCCCGGGTGACGGGCGGCGGCGCGATCGAACGTAAGCGTGCGTTCGCAACCTGCCGAACGGGCGAGGGTCGCGATCAACGCGTCGCTGAAGTCGGCCGTCGAGTTCCGGTAGTCCTGCAGCGCGAGCCAGACGGCTTCGGCGTCCTGGAGTCGTAGCTGGGCGGCGGACAGGAGTCCTTCGACGGCGCGTGCGACAGCCGTGCGATCAGCGCCGTAGAGCGAGGTCATGACCCAGACAGTTTCGGCTAGTGCGACGAGAGAGACGAATCCCGGTGCCTCGGCGGTGAGTTCGCGCTCGAGGAGACGCGTTGCCGCTGCCGACTGGCCCTTGTCGTCCTGCGCGAGATAGCGCACGACGATGTTGGTGTCGAGACCAATCAACGCTTGTGACCCATCCGGGCGATCGCTCGGTTCATCTGCTCGATGGATACGGGGCGCTTGGGCTTTGCGAGCATGCCCTTGATGTCGGTCAGCTCACGCGTGGCCGGGAGCATCATGAAGCCTGCCCCGGTCTCGACGAATTCCACGCGGTCGCCCGACTGCAAGCTGAGCCGCTCGCGGACGGATTTGGGCAGGGTGATCTGGCCCTTGCTGGTGACGGTGGCGGCTGCCATGGGCGCGCGTCCTTACGTTGAGTAAGGAATCTTACCACGGGTAAGGAGGGCAGCAAAGCGGCGTGGCGGCAAGCCCTGGAGCATGGCCCCGGTCCCCGCGATTGGGCCGTTGGCGCGTAGTTTGTCGAGATAGTCAGCCCATTCCTGCATTACGCGCCGTCGCTCATCGGTGAATTCGGTGCGGTCGTAAGCTTGCTGGACATCGCCCCGCTTGGCATGGGCGAGCTGAGCTTCCAGTACGTCCGAATCGATGCCCATGCGCTCGCGGGCAATGGTACTCAAGGCGGTCCTGAATCCGTGCGTGGCGTGCTTGCCCTGAAATCCCGTCTCGCGCAGTGCCTTGCTCAAGGTATCGCGGGGCAGGGGAACGATATGCGGCCTGTGCATCTTCATCTTGTGCCCGGGAATCGACCATTTGCCGGCCTTCAGTACTGCTCGCACGGTGCCGGGATCAGGTAGGTATCGGTGACTTACTGGGCCTTGCGGTAGGTTTCGAGGAGGCACCTTCGCGCGCCGCTTGCTTGAAAGCAGGAACGATCAGCCTGTCCATTTTGGTCGCCACCATGCTCACCTTCGACGATGCATGTCGGAACGAACATGGGAGAATCTGGTGAGAAAGCGTCGATACCCCCCAAAATGGGCACAACTTCCAACACTGCCCAGGTTACCCCCGCCGGTACCCCCACCGTGCGAAAGGTCGCGTGACACGGCGTGAGGCATTCAGGTACGAAAAACCCCGCGATTTGCGGGGTTTTGGCGTCGATCCGAGACCTTGTGAGATGCCCGGAAACGTGGATCTGGTGCCCAGGAGAGGACTCGAACCTCCACGGTGTTACCCGCTAGCACCTGAAGCTAGTGCGTCTACCAATTTCGCCACCTGGGCAGATGGGCCGCGAAATCTACGCATGGGCCCGGGCGCTGTCAATTAGGCTACGCGGATGAGAAAGCCCCGCAAATCATCACACAAGGAGCGTGGCGCCCGCGGCGCGCATCCGACACAACGGCACCACGCGCACGGGATGCACGCTTCCGGCGGCCGCGCGCGCGCGCCGGTGAAGGCCGCGACCGGACCGATGGCGAAAGGCCCCGTCGAGGGCGTCGTCAGTGCGAACCGCGCGGGTTATGGGTTCGCGCGCGTCGAAGGCATGACCGACTCGGTGTTCATTCCGCCTTTCGCGATGGCGGGCCTGATGCATGGCGATCGCATCCGCCTTACCGTGAAGCGCGACAACACCGGCCGCTTTTCGGGCGAAGTGCTCGGCGTGGTCGAGCACGGGGTGCGGGCGTTTCTCGGCACGATCGACATCGAGGGTCGCACCGCGTGGGTACTGTCCGCCGACCGGCGTCTCGCGCTGCGCTGCCAGGTGGCGCCCGCAGACCTGAACGGCGCGCAGCACGGCGACTGGGTCATCGCGGAGGTGACCCGCTACCCGGGCGCGAAAGGGGGCGCGCAGGCGCGCGTCGCGCAGCGGCTCGATCCGGACCGACCGGTCGAACTCTCCACGCAGTCCGCGATCGCCCG
>CADEFQ010000002.1:0-20621 GCA_902826635.1 uncultured Pseudomonadota bacterium | reverse complement strand
GCGGGGCGCTCGACGACGAGGCGCTGAAACGCGGTACCTCGGTGTACTTCCCGACGCGCGTGATTCCGATGTTGCCGGCGGCGCTTTCGGATCACCTGTGCTCGTTGCAGCCGAAAGTGGACCGGCTGTGCCTCGCCGCCGACATGGTGGTGACGAAGCAGGGGCAGCTGAAGGAAGCGCGCTTCTATCCGGCGGTGATGCATTCGGCGGCGCGACTCACCTATACGCTCGCGAACGCCGCGCTGCTCGAAGGGCGACCGGAAGCGCGCGCGCAGATCGGCCCGCTCGTCGAGCGCCTGCTGCCGCTCGTCGAGGTGTATCGCGCGCTTCACAAGGCACGCAACCGCCGCGGCGCCCTCGATTTCGACGCGCCGGAAGCGACCTTCGACATCGACGCGCAGGATCGCGTGAAGGGCATCGTGCTGAAGGCGCGCAACGATGCGCACCGGCTGATCGAGGAGTGCATGATCCTCGCGAATGTCGCGGTGGCGCTTGAACTCGGAAAGCATCGCGTGGGCACGCTCTTTCGCGTGCACGGCCAGCCCGAGGAGGAGAAGCTCGACCGGCTGCTCTCGACGCTCGCGGCGCTCGGTATTCCCGCTGAAATTCCCGAGACGGTGACGCCACGCGACATCAAGCAGATCACGCACCGCCTCGGCGCATCGCCGGCCCGCCCGTTCGTCGAATCGCTCGTCGTGCGTTCGATGCCGCAGGCGCAGTATCAACCGGCGAACATCGGGCACTTCGGGCTCGCGCTGAAAGCCTATGCGCATTTCACGTCGCCGATCCGTCGCTATCCGGATCTCGTCGTCCACCGCACTTTGAAGGCGCTCGCCGGCGTGCCGCCACCGGTCGGCGTGCGATACGGCGCAGAGGAGCTCGCGCGGCTCGGGGAGTCCACGACACAGCTCGAGAAGCGCGCCGACGAAGCCGACCGCTACGTCGATCTCTTTCTCAAGTGCAGCTGGCTGCGCGAGCGGCTGGGCCAGACTTTCGAGGGCCTCGTCACCGCGGTCGTCGAGTTCGGCTGCTTCGTGCAGATCCTCGAGATCTCCGCGGACGGCCTGCTGCACACGGCGACCCTGAGCGATGACGTGTACGAACTCGACGCGGGCGGTCACGCGTGGGTGGGGAAAAAGTCCAAGCGCTGGCTCGGCCTCGGCGAGCGCATTCGCGTGACCGTGACGAACGCGAATCCCGTCGAAGGCCTGATCGATCTCGAGCTCGCGTGACGGAGCGCATTTACGGTCTGCACGCGGTGCGGGCGGTGCTCGCCCGCGATCCGGCGCGGATCACCCAGCTGACTTTGGCGGAGCGGCGCGGCGACCGGCGGATCGCGGAAATCGAAGCATTGGCGCGGACCGCCGGCGTCGCGGTGCGCAAGGTCGACGCGCAGGCCTTATCGAAGCTCGCGGGCGAGGGCGCTCATCAAGGCGTCGTGGCCGAAGTGCACCCGATGAAGGCCTGGACCGAGGATGATCTGTTCGATGCGCTGCGCGACGTGCCCGCGCCGCTCGTGCTCGCGCTCGACGGCGTGCAGGACCCGCACAACCTCGGTGCGTGCCTGCGCACGGCCGATGCCTGCGGCGCGCTCGCGGTCGTCGTGCCGAAGGACCGCGCGTCGCAGGTCAACGCGACGGTCCGCAAGGTAGCGGCCGGAGCCGCGGAGACAACCCCTGTCGTCGCGGTCACCAATCTCTCCCGGACGCTGAAGCTCCTGAAGGACGCGGGCCTCTGGGTCGTCGGCGCAGCAGGCGAAGCGGAGCAGCTGGCGTCGGACGCCGACCTGAAAGGCCCACTCGTTCTCGTGATGGGCGCAGAAGGCAGCGGATTACGAGAGCTTACCCGCAAGAACTGCGATTTTCTCATCAGATTGCCGCAATTGGGCGCGGTAGAGAGCCTGAACGTCTCGGTGGCGACCGGAATGCTGCTTTACGAGGCCACCCGCCAACGTTCTGGCCATAAGCTCTGAGCTCTAAGCTCTCAGCTCCCCGCCCCGAGACGCCGTTGCGGCGGCCCCGGCCTTCCGGTATCTTCGCGCCCCTTTCCTTGCCCCACCGCCGTGCCTCGGCGGGGGGCTAACCCACAAGGAGCAAAAATGAGGCATTACGAGATCGTTTTCCTGGTCCATCCGGACCAGAGTGAGCAGGTTCCGGCGATGATCGAGCGCTACAAGGGCCTGATCGCGGCCGGTGGTGGCACGGTGCATCGCCTCGAGGACTGGGGCCGTCGCCAGCTCACGTTCCCCATTGCCAAGGTTCACAAGGCACACTACGTGCTGATGAACGTCGAGACGGACCAGAAGGTGCTGGCCGAGCTCACCGGTGGGTTCCGCTTCAGCGACGCCGTGCTTCGGCACCTGGTCGTCGCGATGGACGAAGCCGTCACCGAGCCGTCGCCGATGGCGAAGGCTGAAGAAGAAGAGGCCAACGGCGGCCGCCGCGACCGCGTTCGAGACGACTCGGACGACGATTCCGCCGGCGACAACGCCTGAGCCTGACCCCAAAGGAATACGCACATGCCAGCACCCCGTCAGAGCCGGTTCTCCCGGCGCAAGAAGTTCTGCCGCTTCACCGCGGAAGGCGTCAAGCAGATCGACTACAAGGATCTCGCGACGCTCAAGGGCTATATCACCGAGACCGGCAAGATCGTCCCGAGCCGCATCACCGGCACGAAGTCGTTCTACCAGCGTCAGCTGTCCGTGGCCGTCAAGCGTGCGCGCTACCTCGCGCTGCTGCCGTACACGGACCAGCACTGAGGTCCGCCATGGATGTCATTCTCCTGCAGAAAGTGGCGAACCTCGGCACGATCGGTGATCGCGTCAAGGTGAAGAGCGGCTACGGTCGCAACTACCTGTTGCCGCACGGCAAGGCGACGCTCGCGACGCCCGTCAACGTGGCGAAGTTCGAGGCGCGCCGCGCCGAACTCGAGAAAGTGGCGCGAGAACAGTTCGGCGATGCCGAGCTGCGTTCCAAGGCGCTCGCCGAGTTCAAGCTCGTCATCACCGCCAAGGCCGGTTCCGAAGGCAAGCTCTTCGGCTCGATCGGCACCGCGGACATCGCCGAGGCGGCCACCAAGGCCGGCCACAAGGTGGCCCGCAGCGAAGTGCGCCTGCCGAACGGCGCGCTGCGCGTGGTGGGTGAGCACGTGGTCAGCGTGCACCTTCACACCGACGTGAACGTGCCGCTCGCCATTTCGATCGTCGCCGAGGAGTAATTCCGCTGTCTTCTCGCCCGAGTTCATTGCCAAATAGTGCGATGCCGGGCGAGCCGCGGACCCCACCGCATTCCGTCGAGGCGGAGCAATCCGTCCTCGGCGGACTCATGCTCGACGCTGCCGCGTGGGACAGCGTCGGTGACGTCCTCACGGCCGAGGACTTCTATCGGCCCGACCATCGTCTGATCTTCGAAAGCATCGGGCTCCTCTGCGGCGAGGGCAAAGCCTGCGACGTGATCACGGTGTCGGAGCAGCTCGAACGCAGCGGGCGACTCGAGGATGCCGGCGGACTCGCCTATATCGGCCAGCTCGCCAGTGACACGCCCACCGCCGCGAACATCCGCGCTTACGCGGCGATCGTGCGGGAGCGTTCGCTGCTGCGCCGGCTTGCCAAGGCCGGCACCGACATCACGGCATCGGTATTCCAGCAGCAAGGCGAAAGTGCGCGTGAGCTCGTCGATCGCGCCGAGCAGTCCGTGTTCGCAATCGCGGAACAGGGGGCGCGCGGCCGGGACGGGGCACTCGCGGTGCGCTCGCTGCTGCCGGCGCTGATCGACAAGATCGACGAGTGGCACAACAACCCCGACGCCTTGCGCGGCCTGCCCACCGGCTTCACCGATTTCGACAAAAAAACCGGCGGTTTGCGCGGCGGCGACCTGCTGATCGTGGCCGGCCGGCCGTCCATGGGCAAGACCACGCTCGCGGTGAACATCGCCGAGTACGCGGCGGTGAACCCGAACATCAAGGCGTCCGTGGTGATCTTCTCGATGGAAATGCCCTCCGAGCAGGTCATCACCCGCATGCTGTCGTCGATCGGCGGCGTGCCGCTGAACGCGATCCGCAGCGGCAAGGTCGCCGACGAGGACTGGGCGCGCATCACGAGCGCCACGAGCCAGTTGTCGGAGGCCAAGATTTTCGTCGACGAGACACCGGGTCTCACCCCCACCGAACTGCGCGCACGCGCGCGGCGCGTGAAGCGTGAACACGGCCTCGACCTGATCGTGGTCGACTACCTGCAGCTGATGCAGGTGGCGGGCACCAAGGAAAATCGCGCGACCGAGATCGCGGAGATTTCGCGTGGCCTGAAGGCGCTCGCGAAAGAACTCAGTGTTCCGGTGATCGCGCTCTCGCAGCTGAATCGCGGCGTCGAGCAGCGTGAGCACAAGAAGCCGGTGATGTCGGACCTGCGCGAATCGGGAGCGCTCGAGCAGGACGCCGACATGATCCTCCTCATCTATCGCGAGGAGGTCTACGACAAGAACACGACCAAGAAGGGTCTCGCCGAGATCGAGCTCGCAAAACACCGTAACGGCGAGATCGGCACCGTGCTGCTCACGTTCCAGGGGCCCTTCAGCCGCTTCGTCAACTACGCGCCCGACAGCTATGCGGAGGGCGTGCTGCGGTGAGCCGGCTGATCCGCGCGCTCATCGATACCGCCGCCCTTCGCGCCAATCTCGCCCGCATCAGGGCGGTCGCCGCCGGCAGCCGCGTGATCGCCGTGGTGAAGGCGAACGGCTACGGTCATGGCGCCGTGACCGTGGCGCGTGCGCTCGAATCGGCCGACGCCTTCGGCGTGGCGCGCCTCGAGGAGGGGATCGCGCTGCGCGCGGCGGGTGTCACGCACCCGATCGTGCTGCTCGAGGGGGTGGTCACGCGCGAGCAACTGCACGAGGCGGCGGCGCATCGACTCGAACTCGTCGTGCACGAGGCGGGGCAGGTGGCGCTGCTTCAGGCCTGGCGCGGCCCGCATCGCTTCACGCTCTGGCTCAAGCTCGATACCGGCATGCACCGTCTCGGCTTTCGCGAGGAGGCCTATCGCGACGCCCTCGCGCGCGTCGCCGCGCTGTCGGTGCCGGCCGCGGCGTTGCGCGCGATGACCCATTTCGCGTGCGCCGACGAGCGCGCGTCACCGGTCACGCCGGATCAGATCGCGCGCTTCAACGCGGTTGCGGCACCCCTCGGCCTTGAAACGAGCCTGTGCAATTCCGCGGGGGTCTTCGGCTGGCCCGGGGCGCATGGCGATTGGGTGCGGCCGGGTCTTTCGCTCTATGGCGTATCACCGTTTTCCGGCGAGAGCGCGGCCTCGCTCGGGCTCACGCCGGTGATGACGCTCATGACCACGGTCATCGCGACCCGCCAGGTCGCGCGGGGAGAGTGCGTGGGTTACGGGGGGCTCTGGCGTGCGCCGCGCGACAGCCGGGTCGCGATCCTGGCCGCGGGCTACGCCGATGGCCTGCTGCGCGGGCTCGCGCACGGCACGCCGGTCGGGCTGCTGGGACGCCGCGTACCGCTCGTCGGGCGCGTTTCGATGGACATGATCGCGGTCGACATCACCGACCTGCCGGGCGTCGAAGTGGGCACGCCCGCCGAACTGTGGGGCGGCTCACTCCCGGTCGAAGAGATCGCCGCGCACGCCGGCACGGTCGCCTACGAACTCCTGTGCGGCGTGACTCAGCGCGTCGCGTTCGAAACCACGACCGGGGTGGTCACCATTTGACCATCACGTGGCGCACGCAGGTGTAATCCTCGAGTGCGTACGTCGACAGGTCCTTGCCGTAGCCCGAGCGCTTGAGGCCGCCGTGCGGCATCTCCGACACCAGCATGAAGTGCGTGTTGACCCAGGTGCAGCCGTAGCGCAGCTTGGCAGCCACCTGCATCGCGCGGCCCGCGTCTTTCGTCCAGACTGACGACGCAAGGCCGTAGTCCGAATCGTTCGCCCAGTCCACGGCCTGTTCCACGTCCTTGAATCGCGTGATCGTGACGACGGGGCCGAAGACTTCCTTGCGCACGATCTCGTCGCTCTGTCTCGCGCCGGCGATCACGGTGGGCTCGTAGAAAAAGCCCGAGCCGACGCGCGCATGGCCGCCCGTCGTCACTTCCATGTGTTTCCGGTCTTCGGCGCGCGAGACGAAGCCCGCGACGCGGGTGCGATGTTTCGCGGTGATCAGCGGCCCCATTTCCACGCCGTCTTCGTGCTGCGTGCCGACCTTGATCGAGGCGACGGCATGCGAGAGATCCGCGACCAGCTTGTCGTAGATGCGGCTGCCGACATAGAGCCGGCACGCCGCGGTGCAGTCCTGGCCCGCGTTGTAGAAGCCGAAGGTGCGCACGCCCGAGACGACGGAGTCGACGTCCGCGTCGTCGAAGACGATCACGGGGGCCTTGCCGCCGAGTTCGAGATGCGTGCGGCGTGTACCCTTCGCCGCCGCCGTCAACACCTTCTCGCCGGTGGCGACATCGCCGGTGAGCGAGATCATCGCGACCTGCGGATGCGCGACGAGCGGTGCGCCCACCGAGGCGCCGCGCCCGCAGAGGATGTTGAAGACGCCGGGTGGGAAGAGATCGGCGGCGAGCACGGCGAGACGCAGGCTCGACAGCGGGGTCTGCTCGGAGGGCTTCAGCACGACGGTATTGCCCGCGGCGAGCGCCGGCGCGACCTTCCACGCGGCCATCAGCAGCGGGTAGTTCCACGGCGCGATCGAGGCGACCACACCAACGGGATCGCGGCGGATCATGCTCGTGAAGCCGGCGAGATACTCGCCGGCGACCGCGCCATGCAGCGTGCGCGCGGCGCCTGCGAAGAAGCGAAACACGTCGGCGACGGCCGGGATTTCGTCGGCGAGCACGGCACCGTACGGCTTGCCGCAGTTTCTCGATTCGAGCGTTGCGAGCTCCTCGGCAGCGCCCTCGATGCGATCGGCGAGCTTGAGCAGCGCAGCCGCGCGATCCTTCGGTGGCGTGGCGGCCCAGCCGCCGAACGCCGCATCCGCGGCCTTGACCGCCGCGTCGATCTGTTCGGGCGACGCCTCGGGCACGTTCGCGAGCACCTTGCCGGTCGCGGGGTCGAGCACCGGCTCATCCTTGCCCTTGCCGGCGATCGCCTTTCCCTTGATGAACAGTTTCGTATCCACGGCAGCCTCACTCAGTCCCGCTCGGCCGCGGGGCGCGTCAGATAGTAAGCCATCAGGATCGGTACGAGCGTCACCGCGATCACGATCACCGCGACCACGTTCGTGATCGGCCGCTCGCGCGGCCTGAACAGCTCGTTGAAGAACCAGATCGGCAGCGTCCGCTCGTGGCCTGCCGTGAAGATCGTCACGATGATCTCGTCGAACGACAGCGCGAACGCGAGCATGCCGCCCGCGAGCAGCGCGGTCGCGACCTGCGGCAGGAGAATGCGCCGGAAGGTCTGCCAGGTGTCGGCCCCGAGGTCCATCGACGCCTCGATCCAGCTCTGTGGCAGGCGGCGCAGCCGCGCGACGACGTTGTTGTAGACGATGACGATACAGAAGGTCGCGTGGCCGGCGACGATCGTCCAGAAGGACGGATCGATGCCGGCGAGCTTCATCGCCGCAAGGAGCGCGATGCCGGTGATGATGCCGGGCAGCGCGATCGGCAGCACGAAGAGGATCGTCAGCGCATCCTTCGCCCGGATCCTGCTGCGGGCGAGCGCGAAGGCGGCGAGCGTGCCGAGGACGAGGGCGAGCAACGTCGCGAGGCTCGCGACGCCGAGCGACAGCCGCAGCGACGCCCAGATGTCGCTGCGCTCGAACGCGAGCGCGAACCAGCGCAGCGTGAGGCCCGGTGGCGGGAAATCGTAGGTGCGGTCCTCGGTCGTGAACGCATAGAGCACGATGATCGCAACCGGCGCGTGCAGGAAGACGATGCCCGCCCAGGCCGCGACGCGTGCGCTGATCGACGGCGAGTCCCAGGCGCGGCTAGAGCGCATCGAAGGCTCCGGCGCGGCGCGCGAGCATCAGGTAGATGGTGATCAGCAGGATCGGCACGACCGAGAACGCAGCCGCCAGCGGAATGTTGCCGGCGGTTCCCTGCTGCTGGTAGACCATCATGCCGATGAAGTAGCCGGGCGCGCCGACGACGCTCGGAATGATGTAGTCGCCGAGCGTGAGCGAGAACGTGAAGATCGAACCCGCGGCAACGCCGGGCAGCGCCAGCGGCAGCGTGACGCGCCAGAAAGTCTGGGCGGGCGTGGCGCCGAGATCCGCCGACGCCGACAGCAGGCTTCCCGGCACGCGTTCGAGTGCGGCGGCGATCGGCAGGATCATGTACGGCAGCCACATGTAGACGAACACGATGAACATGCCGAGATAGGACGAGGCGAGCGAGGGGCCGCCGATGCCGGGCGCCCGCAGCAAGGCCTCGAGCACGCCGTCGAGCCCGAACGCGGTGAGGAACCAGTTCAGGATGCCTTCCTTCGCGAGGATCAGGCGCCACGCATAGACCTTGACGAGATAGCTCGTCCACATCGGCAGCATCACCGCGACGTAGAAGAACGCCTTCATCCGGCCGCGCGCGTAGCGCGCCATGTAGTTCGCGATCGGGAACGCAACGACTGCGGCGGCGATCGTCACCGCGATGGCCATCGTGCCCGTGCGCACCACGATGTCGAGGTTCGCGGGCTGCGTGAACAGTTGCACATAGGTCTTCAGCGTCAGCTTGCGCACGATCGTCGCCGTGAACTCGTCGATGGAATAGAAACTCTGCGCGAGCAGCGCGAACAGCGAGCCGAGGTACACGGTGCCGAACCACAGCAGCGGCGGCACCAGCAGCAGATAGACCGCGAGCGTCTGGCGACGATAGAAAAACGTGGATACCGCGGCGACGGCGGTCATGTCAGTCCGCCGCGAGCGGGATCATGTGCGTGCGCGACCAGCTGAGCGCCACGCGCGTGCCCGGCTCGCGGCTCGTATCGTGCCCGCCCGGCGTCGCCGCGCCCTCGGGGCGCGTGGCCGTGATCATCTGGTCGTCGTCGGTGCGCACCTGCCAGCGACGCACGGCGCCCTGGTACTGCGTGTCGATGATCGTGCCCTCGACGCGCACGGCGCCATCGGGCGCGCCGGCGCCGGCGCCGGCCACCTCGATGTGCTCGGCGCGCACGGCGTACTTTTCGTCGATCACGTTGGCGCCGCCGACGAAGCGGGCGACGAAGGCCGTACGCGGACGCGTGTAGAGCGACTGCGGCGAGTCGAGCTGCTCGATGCGGCCGCGATTGAACACCGCGACACGATCCGACATCGACAGTGCCTCGCCCTGGTCATGGGTCACGTAGACGAAGGTGATGCCGAGGCGGCGCTGCAGGTTCCGCAGCTCGATCTGCATCTCCTCGCGCAACTTGAGATCGAGCGCGCCGAGCGGCTCATCGAGCAGCAGCACCTGCGGCTGGTTGATCAGTGCGCGCGCGAGCGCGACGCGCTGTTTCTGCCCGCCGGACAGCTGTGCGGGCCGGCGGGCGCCGGCGTCCGCGAGCTTCACGAGTGCGAGCATCTCCTCGCCGCGCCGCCGGCAGTCGGCGGCGGGCACACGCCGCACCCGCAGGCCGTAGGTGACATTGTCGAGCACCGTCATGTGCGGGAAGAGCGCGTAGTCCTGGAAAACGGTGTTGACGTTGCGTTCATACGGTGGCGTTGCCGACACGTCGACCCCGCCGAGGCGAACGACCCCCGCGTCCGGCAGTTCGAACCCGGCAATCAGGCGCAGGCAGGTCGTCTTGCCGGACCCCGAGGGGCCGAGCATCGAGAAGAACTCACCCGGCTCGATCGCGAAGCTGACGCGATCGACCGCGACGATCGCGCCGAAGGCGCGGTGGACGTCGCGGAACTCGATCGCCGCGTTCATTCGACGCCGCGCGCTAGCGCCCTTCCACGCTAACGCCCGCCCATGATCGCGACGTAGTCGGTGGCCCAGCGGCTGTAGGGCACGCAGCGGCCGAGCGGGGTGTCGCAACTTGTCTCGGGCGTGCGCCAGAACCAGATCTTGTCGAAATTCTCGACGCCGTTCTTCTTGCAGCCTTCGGGCCCGAGCAGCGCATTGCCGTCGCACGCGGCTGTGACGACCGGCACCGAACCGAACCAGGCCGCGACATCGCCCTGCACCTTGGTGTTGAGGGACCACTCCATCCACTTGTAGGCGCAGTTCGGATGCTTCGCCTTCGCGTGCAGCATGGTGGTGTCGGCCCAGCCCGTGGCGCCTTCCTGCGGCACGACGCTCGCGATCGGCTGCTTGTTGGCTTCGAGCGTGTTCACCTGAAACGGCCACGAGCCCGATGCGACGATGCCCTCGTTCGTGAAGTCCTGCACCTGCACGTTCGCGTCGTGCCAGTAGCGCTGCACGAGCGGGTGCTGCTTGCGCAGCAGGTCGAGCGCGGCGGCGTACTGCTTCTCGTCGAGCTGATAGGGATTCATGATGGCGAGGTCACGCCGGTTGTAGAGCAGGTACAGCGCGGCGTCGGCGATATAGATCGCGCCGTCATAGGCCTGGACCCGGCCCTTGTTGGGCTTGCCGTCGGGCAGGTTCTGCGGCTCGAACACCACCGACCACGAAGTGGGTGGCGTCGGGAAGACCTTGGTGTTGTACATCAGCACGTTCGGGCCCCACTGGTAGGGCACGCCGTAGTTCACGCCGCCAACGTAGTGCCACAGCGCGCGCCGCAGCCGGATGTCGATCGCGTTGTAGCTCGGGATCAGGGCGGTGTTGATCGGCTGCACCGTGCCGCCGCGGATCAGCCGCAGCGAGGCATCGCCGGAGGCGGTGACGAGGTCGTACCCGCCTTGGGTCATCAGCGAAACCATCTCATCGGACGTGCCCGCGGTCTTCACCGTGACCTTGCAACCGGTGTCCTTCTCGAACGGCGTCACCCAGTCGTAGCCCTTGTCGGTGTCGCCACGCTCGATGTAGCCCGGCCACGCCACGATATCGACCGCGCCTTCGAGCGGCCCGATGGCCGTGGGCAGCGTGGGCCCCCCGGACACGGCGGCAGGTTCCGCAGGTTTTTTCGCGCAGGCGGCGAGGGTGAGGGAGCAGATGCCGGCGAGGAGGAGTCCGTTGCGGAGCGCACGCGTGGTCATGGTGATTCCCCGATCCGTTTTTTGTGGAAGTGGTGACGCGCAGGGGTGATTCTAGGCTTTGCGCCGCGGGGACTTCCAGTGGCGATCCTTGCCCGTTGCAGGCAAGCGTCGACACGTGGATCGCGCTTCGCCATGATCCCAGTATGCGCCCGACGCCCCGTCGTGAGTGATCCCGCCGCCGACGCGACGACGGAGGTGCGCGCGGGCCTCGGTTTCGAAGTGCCGCGCCTCGAAGCCTGGCTGCGCGAACACGTTGCCGGTTTTCGCGGACCCGTCACGGTGCGACAGTTCAAGGGCGGGCAATCGAATCCGACGTACCTCCTGTCGACGCCGACTCGCAATTACGTGCTTCGGCGCAAGCCGCCCGGGCCGCTGCTCGCCTCCGCGCACGCGGTCGATCGCGAGTACCGCGTGCTCACGGCCCTCGGCGCGCACACGACCGTTCCGGTCGCGCGTACCCATGCGCTGTGCACCGACGGAGCGGTAATCGGCAGCTGGTTCTACGTCATGGAGTACGTGCAGGGTCGCCTGTACTGGGACGCGGCGCTGCCGGAGCTGCCGCGCGACGCGCGGCGCGGCTATTACGACGCGATGATCGACGCGCTCGCGACCCTGCATCGTGTCGACCCGGCTGCCGTCGGGCTCACCGACTACGGCCGCGCGAACGGATACCTGCTGCGCCAGATCGCGCGCTGGGCGAAGCAGTACCACGAGGACGAAGCCGCCGGTCGCATCGCTTCGATGGACCGCCTGATCGAATGGTTGCCCCGGAACCTGCCGGTCGCGGAGCCGCCCGCCGCCGTCGTTCACGGCGACTACCGCCTCGACAACCTGATGTTCGATCGCGAAGGCCCGCGCGTGCTCGCGATCCTCGACTGGGAGCTGTCGACGATCGGGGACCCGATCGCCGATTTCGCCTACCACCTGATGATCTGGCGCATGCCGTCACTGTCGGTGGCGGGTCTTGCGGGTCGTGACCTGCCCGACCTCGGCATTCCGACGGAAGACGAGTACGTCGCGACTTATTGCCGGCTCACCGGGCGCGAGGTCCTGCCGCATCTCGATTTCTATATCGCGTTCTGCATGTTCCGCCTCGCCGGGATCTTTCACGGCATTCGCGGCCGGGTGCTGCGCGGAACGGCCGTCAGCGCGCGGGCGCGCGACTACGCCGGGCACGCCGAAGCTATGGCGGACCTTGCGTGGGCGCAGGCGCGTAAAGGCTCGTCTCCCGGCCGTCGCCGTTGATGTCGAGCTTGCGCTCGAAGGCGAGGCCGATTTTCTCGAGCACCCGGATCGACCCGGCATTGTCGGGCGAGACGATCGCGACGATGCGGGCAATGCCGAGCGCGCGACTCCCGTGCGCCATCACCGCGGCCGCTGCTTCAAAGGCGTAGCCCCGGCCCCAATAGGCCGGCAGGTAGGCGAAGCCGATGTCGACGTCGTCGAGCGTGTCGCGCTTCAGGAGGCCGCACATGCCGATCGTGGCGCCGTCCTCGCGCCGTTGCGCGAGCCACAGGCCGAAGCCGTGGCGCGCGTAGCTCGCGACGGGGCCGTTTTCGATGTAGGCGCGCGCATCATCGAGGTTGCGCACGCCGCGATCGCCGATGAAGCGCAGGAACGAGGGCTCGTTCAGCAGCTGCAGGATGAACGCGGCATCGCTGTCCGCGATCAGGCGCAGCGAGAGGCGTTCGGTCTCGAGCACGGTCACGTTGCGCGCGAGGGCGTCAGCCTTCGAAGAATCCCATCTTGACGCCGGCGAGCTGGATGACGTCGTTGTCCTGCAGCTTGCGGGCTTGCGCGCCGATCGCCGAGCCGTTGACCAGCGGGTAGTCGCCGGCGCTCTCACTGTCGACGTGCACGATGAAGTAACCCTCGGAACGGCGCGTGATGGCAGCGACCTGCACACCGGGGCGGCCGAGCGTGGTGAGTGCCTTCGTCAGTTCGAGCTCGCGGCCGGCAAACGCGCCCGAGAGCACCTGCAGTTTCGCGGGCTTGAACGCCGGCTGCCCTTCGGCCAGCGCGCGGCGGATGCCCGTGGCGCTCGGGCCCGCGGCGCCGTCGCCCGTGGTCGCGACATTGCGCAGCTTCTCGACGGGGCGCGCCGAGGGCTGGATCACCATCGTCTTCTCGAATTCGTCCTGCTGCTCGTCGTCCTCGACGAAGCGCAACTGGTGGTGGCCGACCGTCACGACGTCGCCGTGTTGCAGCGCGTGCTTCTTGATCAGCTTGCCGTTGACGTAGGTGCCGTTGGTGCTGTTCAGGTCCTCGAGGAACGAATCGTTGAGGATGTTGATGATCAGCGAGTGATGGCCGCTCACCGCGGGGTTGTCGATGCGGATGTCATTGTCAGGGAGGCGCCCGATCGTGTAGCGCTCCTTGTTCATGTTGTATTCCGCGAGGACCTGGCTATCCAGGCTCAAAATCAAGCGTGCCATGTGTCCGCCTTCATCAACTGAACCAGCCCAAGACCTTGTCGAAAACGCCGCGACGCGCCGGAAACGAATCGAGAATCTGGGCCATCACGACCGAGACGTTATCCCGACCCCCGTTGTCGTTCGCAAGCTGAATCAAATGTTTAGCGACCGTATCCAGATTATCACTAAAGGTATTGACCGTTAAGTGAATATCGCTGTCCTCAACCATGTCGTTCAAGCCGTCCGAGCACAGGACGTAATGATCGCCTTTCTGGACAGGCACTTCCTGCAGCTCGACCTCGACATTGGCTTCGACGCCGAGGGCCCGGGTCACGTAGTTCTTGTTCGCCGCGCGCTGCGCTTCCTCCGGGGAGTAGAAGCCGCGATCGACGAGTTCCTGCAGCAACGAGTGGTCCATCGTCACCTGTTCGAACCGCGCGCCACGCAGGCGGTAGAGGCGCGAATCGCCGACATGGGCGATCGAGATCATGTTGTCGAAGAGGAGGGCGCTCACCACGGTGGTGCCCATGCCCTCGCACTGCGGCTGCGAGCGCGCCGTCTGGTAGATGATCTTGTTCGCGCGCGTGATCGCGTCGCGCAGGATGATGCTCGGGCGCGTGAGCTTGGTGGACGGATCGATCGCCGACATGTCTTCGCGTTCCATCGCTTCCCGCACGAGATTGACGATCGTCTTCACCGCGATGCCGCTCGCGACCTCGCCGGCGTTGTAGCCACCCATCCCGTCGGCGAGCACCAGCAGGCCGAGGTCGGAATCGATGGCAATCGTGTCCTCGTTGTGTTCCCGCACCTTGCCGGTGTCGGAAAGGCCCACGAGGCGCATCTTGCCGCGCAGGCTGGGCGGGGGGCCGTAACGGCGCGGCATGGTTACCCGTACCTTCCCGGCACGGGCACAAGCGTGACGCGCGTCACGGACACGAACTCACCCTGCGCAATCAAGGCCTGCGAACCCCCGGTCATTCGGCATCGAAACGTACTGGCGAACACTAGCATCGAGGGACATGAAGTCCGAGTGCCTCATCACAGTTCCCCGTGCCGCGCCCGGCCTCGTGAACGCGATCCTAGAGCAAGTCACGAAAACGCGCATGGTAAAGTCGATCGATGGCCCGCCCCGCCGTTTCCTTCGTCTGCAATGTCTGTGCCGCGGAAACACTCAAGTGGCAAGGCCAATGCCCCCAGTGCAGTGAATGGAACACGCTTGAGCAGCGGGTCGTGGCGCGCGCGACGCCTGCGCAACGCGGGTCGGCCATGGCGGCGGGCGGGGCCGCGTCGGCGGGCGCTGCGCCGGCTGCGCTCGAGGCCGTCGTTGAGGGCGGCGCGCGTCTCCCGACCGGTCTCGCCGAGCTCGATCGCGTCCTCGGCGGCGGCATCGTTCCGGGGTCGGTCAGCCTGATCGGCGGCGATCCCGGCATCGGCAAATCGACACTCCTGCTGCAGGTCGCCGCGAGCACGGCGCCGGGTCGCCCCGTGCTGTACGCCACGGGGGAGGAATCGTTGGCGCAGGTGTCGATGCGCGCCCGGCGCCTCGGGCTCGCGAGCGCCTCGCTCGCAGTGCTCGCCGAGACCGACCTCGGCGCGATCCTCGAGGCGGCGAGGAGCACCGGCGCCGCGCTGCTGATCGTCGATTCGATCCAGACGGTGCAGTTCGCCGACCTCGGTGCGAGCGCCGGGGCCGTGACCCAGCTCAAGGAGTGCACCGCGCAGCTCGTGCGCTTTGCCAAGACGAGTGGCATTGCCGTGATGATCATCGGGCATGTCACCCGGGAAGGGACGATCGCCGGCCCGCGTGTGCTCGAGCATCTCGTCGATGCCGTGCTCTATTTCGAGAGCGAGGCCGGCAGCCGCTTTCGCATCGTGCGCGCCGTGAAGAACCGCTTCGGCGCCGTCAATGAACTCGCGTTTTTCGTGATGGCCGAGGAGGGGCTCAAGGAAGTCCGCAACCCCTCCGCGATTTTCCTCGCGCGCGCCGCGGAACCCGCGCCCGGCTCGATCGTCATGGTGGCGCGAGACAGCGGGCGACCGCTGCTGATCGAATTGCAGGCGCTGGTCGACCGGATGCGCTTCGGTGCGCCGCGGCGCGTGGCGCAGGGCCTCGACGCCAACCGCCTCGCGATGTTGCTCGCGATCCTGAGCCGCCACGCGGGCGTCTCGCTGCAGGAGCACGACGTGTTCGCGAACGTCGTCGGCGGCCTGCATCTCGATGAAACCGCCACCGACCTTCCGCTCGTGCTCGCGCTCAATTCGAGCCTGTGCGATCGGCCGGTGCCGCAATCGCTGGTCGCCTTCGGCGAAGTCGGTCTCACCGGCGAAGTACGCCCGGTCGCCTACGGGGAGGAGCGTCTGCGCGAGGCAGCGAAGCAGGGGTTCAAACTCGCCGTCGTGCCGCAAGGCAACGTGCCGCGGAGGCCGATCGAGGGCCTCGTGGTGCGCGGTGTCACGCGTGTTGCGGAGGGCGTCGCCGCCGCGGGCGGAGAGGAGCTTAGAGCTTAGAGCTTAGAGCTTAGAGCCAGAGGCGTTGGCGCCGGTGTGGATCCGCACGGTGCGGATGGCATTGTCCTGGATCTGCAGCACCTCGATCCGGTAGTGGTCGAGCGTGAGGGTGGTGCCCGCGTCCGGGATCGTCTCGAGGCGCTCGAGCAGCAGTCCGTTCAGGGTCTTCGGGCCGCCGGTGGGCAGCTGCCAGGCGAGCGCGCGATTCAGCGCGCGGATCGTTGCGCCGGCGTTCACGATGTAGACGCCCGGCGAGTCGAGGTGCACGTCCTTGTGGACGATCGCTGCCGCGTCGTTCGTGAACTCGCCGACGATCTCCTCGAGGATGTCCTCGAGCGTGACGAGCCCTTCGATGTCCCCGTACTCATCGACGACAAAGCCGATGCGCCGCCGGTTGCGCTGGAACTGCGCGAGCTGCACCGTCAGCGGCGTGCCTTCGGGCACGTAGTAGGGTTCGCGGCCGGAGGCCAGCTCTTCGAATTTCTCCCGCGAGAGGGTGCCACGCGCGAGTTCCTGCGCGACGCGTTTCATGTGGAGCAGGCCCACCAGTTCGTCAAGTTCGCCGCGATAGACCGGCAGGCGCGTGTGGGGGGTCTGGCGGATCTGTTCGAGGATGTCGTCCCAGTCGTCTTCGAGGTCGATGCCGGCGATGTCCTGGCGCGGCACCATGATGTCGTTCACCGTGACCCGCTCGAGATCGAGGATGGAGAGCAGCATCTGGCGGTGGCGCTGCGGAATCACGGTGCCCGTCTCCGCGACGACGGTGCGCAGTTCGTCGGCGGACAACGTATGGCCGCCCCGGTTCGATCTCGCGACGCCGAAGAGGCGCAGGAACCCGTAGGCGAGCCGGTTCGCGAGCCACAGCGCCGGCCGCGCGAACGCCACGAGGGCGCGATAGATATAGGTGCTCGCGAGCGCGACCGCTTCCGCATGCAGCGCCGCGTAGATCTTCGGCGCGAGCTCGCAGAACACGATCATCACGACTGTCAGCAGTGCGCCCGCCACCGGCAGCGCGAGCTCATAGCCCGAACGCTGCGCGAGGATCGTCGCGATCTGGGAGGCGAACACGCTCGCTGCCGCCAGGATCACGAGGTTGACGCCGAGCCAGTCGTCGGGCTTCGCGAGGAGCGAGTCGAGTGCGCGCGCGGTCCGCTGCCCCGCGGCGGATCGGTGCTTGATCCGATAGCGGTTGACCGAAAGCATCGCGACTTCGGTGCCCGAGGAAAAGGCGATGACGGCGAGCAGCGCAACGAGCGCAGCGACGAGCAGGGTCGTGGGGGCGGTGTCCATGGTGGCTAGGATAGGGTGCCGGGCCCGATCAGGCACCTCGGCGGTCGGTCACGTAAAATGCCGGCCATGTTCGACAATCTGACCGCACGACTTTCCCGCACCGTGGACGCCCTTCGCGGGCGCGGCCGAATTACCGACGAGAATATCGGCGAGACGCTGCGCGAAGTGCGCATGGCGCTGCTCGAGGCCGACGTGGCGTTGCCGGTCGTCAAGCGTTTCATCGAGAACGTGCGGGCGAAGGCGCTCGGCAGCGACGTGCAGCAGAGCCTGTCGCCCGGGCAGGTGTTCGTCGGCATCCTCCACAAGGAGCTCGTCGCGCTGATGGGCGGCGCCGCGGCGGGTTTCAGCCTGCGCGCGCAGCCGCCCTTTGTCGTGCTGCTCGCGGGCCTGCAGGGCGCCGGCAAGACGACGACTTCCGCGAAGCTCGCGCGGTGGCTGATCGAATCGCAGAAGAAACGGGTACTGCTCGTATCGACCGACGTGCGCCGCCCGGCGGCGATCCTGCAGCTCGAGCGCCTGGCGGCCCAGGTGGGCGCCGAATTCTTCAAGGCGGGCGCGACGACGCCGCCCGCGCAGATCGCGGACGATGCGCTGGCGCAGGCCCGGCGCGGGCTATTCGACGTGCTGATCGTCGATACCGCCGGTCGCCTTCACGTCGACCAGGAATTGATGGAGGAGGCGCGCGCGATCGACCGGGCCGTCGGCTCGCACGAGCGCCTGTTCGTCGTCGATGCGATGGCGGGCCAGGACGCCGTGAACGCGGCGCGGGTATTCAGCGACGCGCTCGATCTCACCGGAGTGATCCTCACCAAGGCCGATGGCGACGCGCGTGGCGGCGTCGCGCTGTCGGTGCGCGAAGTCACCGGCAAGCCGATCGTCTTTGTCGGTACCGGTGAGAAGGCGGAGGCGCTCGAGCCCTTCGACCCGGAGCGGATGGCGACCCGCATCCTCGGGATGGGCGACGTGGTGGCGCTCGTCGAGCAGGTCCAGAAGCAGGCGGACGTCGATGAGGCGCAGCGGCTCGCGAAGAAATTCGCCCAAGGGAAGGGTTTTGATTTCAATGACCTGCGCAGTCAACTGGAGCAGCTCCTCAAGATGGGCGGGCTCGCGGCCGTCATGGACAAGCTGCCCCAGCAGGTCACCCGCGGCGCGGCCGCCCAGGTGCCGGGCGACAAGGACGTGCGCCGCCAGATCGCGATCATCAACTCGATGACTCGAAGGGAGCGGCGGCAACCGGGCCTGATTGACGGCTCGCGCCGGCGCCGCATCGCGGGCGGCTCGGGCGTGCAGGTGCAGGATGTGAACCGGCTGCTGAAGCAGTTCCAGGACATGCAGCGGATGATGAAGGGCATGAAGGGCGGGCGCCTGAAGCGGATGCTGGGGAGCCTGAAAGGCGGTCGCCCGCCGGGCTTCCTATAAACCGCTGATTTGCGTAGAATCCGCGCTCTTTTTTGGCCGCCCCCGGGGGCGGCGAGCAAACGGAAACTATGGTCACGATTCGACTTACGCGGCGAGGAGCGAAAAACTCGCCTTTCTATCATGTGGTGGTCACGGACAGCCGCAAGCGCCAGGGTGGCAAGAGCCTTGAGCAGGTCGGGTTCTTCAACCCGGTCGCGCGCAAGGGCGACACGAAGCTGAAGCTCGACCTGCCGCGCATCGACCACTGGGTCGGCCAGGGTGCGAAGCCGTCGGTGCGCGTCGCAACGCTCGTCGCCGGCTATCGCAAGCAAGCGGCTGCCTGACGGACACGGCACACCCGGTCGAGATCGGGCGCATCGGCGCCCCCTACGGCCTGCGTGGTTTCTGTCACGTCGATTCGTTCACGGACCCGCCCGGACTTCTCCTTGAATTTCGGGTGTGGCAGTTGCGCTCGGTGCAGGGCACCCGCAGCGTGTGCGAGGTCGTCGAGATGCGGGCACAGGGCGCGCGATTCGTTGCGCGCCTCGCCGGAGTCGAGTCGCGCGAGAGCGCGGCGAAGCTGACCGGCGCCGGAATCGAGGTCGAGCGCGCGGCGCTGCCCGATCCGGGGGAGCGGCAGTACTACTGGGTCGACCTGATCGGCCTTGCGGTACGCAATGTCGAAGGCATCGAGTTCGGACGTGTCGATCATTTCGTCGAGGCGCCCGCGAATGCGGTGATGGTGGTGGTCGGGGAGCGCGAACACTGGGTGCCGGCAACGCCGCAGCATCTCGTGAAAGTGGATCGCGACGCGGGCACGATCATCGTCGACTGGCCCGCGGATTTTTGATCGGCGGGTGCGCTAGTGCAGATCGAAGTCGTCACGCTCTTTCCGGACATGGTCCGGCAGGCGCTCGGCTTCGGCGTGCTGGGACGCGCGATCGAGCGCGGCCTGGTGCGGGTCGGGACCGAGGATCCACGCGCGCATACACGCGACGTGCATCGCACGGTCGATGACCGGCCGTATGGTGGCGGGCCCGGCATGGTGCTGAAGCCCGAGCCGATGGTCGCGGCGATCGACGCGGCGGCGGCGAGGGCACCGCGTGGTGCACCGAGGGTGTATCTCTCGGCGCAGGGCGAACGGTTCAACCAGGCGCTCGCGACGGAACTGGCGGCCTTTGAGGGACTCGTGCTGGTCGCGGGGCGCTACGAGGGATTGGACGAACGCGTGATTGCCTCGCGCATCGACCGCGAACTGTCGCTCGGCGACTTCGTGCTGTCGGGGGGCGAGGTGCCGGCGCTGGCGGTGATCGACGCGGTGGCGCGGTTGCTGCCGGGCGTGCTTGGCGACGAACGCTCGAGCGTCGAGGACTCGTTCACGGACGGGCTCCTCGACTGGCCGCACTACACGCGGCCGGCGATGTTCGAAGGGCACGAGGTGCCCGCGGTTTTGCAGCAGGGCCACCACGCGGACATCCGGCGCTGGCGGCTGAAGCAGGCGGTGGCGCGCACTTGGCGACGCCGGCCGGATTTGATAGCGGGGGGCGGGCTCAGCCGCGAGGCGAGTGCGCTCCTCAACGAGTTTCTCGAGGAAGAACGACATGGCCAACATCATTCAGCAGATTGAACAGAGCCGCATGACCCGCAAGGTGCCGGCTTTCAACCCCGGTGACACCGTCGTCGTGCAGGTGAAAGTGGTCGAAGGCGACCGCGAGCGCGTGCAGGCCTACGAAGGCATCGTGATCGCGAAGAGCAATCGCGGCTTCAATTCATCCTTCACCGTGCGCAAGATCAGCCACGGCGAGGGCGTGGAGCGCGTGTTCCAGACGCACAGCCCGGCGATCAGCGACATCCAGGTGAAACGCCGCGGCAACGTCCGCCGGGCCAAGCTTTACTACCTGCGCGAGCTGTCGGGCAAGGCCGCGAGGAT
>CADEFQ010000001.1:175802-184515 GCA_902826635.1 uncultured Pseudomonadota bacterium | reverse complement strand
CACGCAGCGCGCGGCACGCGCTTTGATCTGCTCTGCACGCGCGAGCCGCTGCCGGATCGCGTCTAGCGCACGGGTGACGGTGCCGGCGTCGCGTCCTTGTCGCGCTCGACCCGCGCGTAGGCCGAGTGGTTGTGGATCGACTCGAAGTTCTCAGCCTCAATGACATAGGCCGCCACTCGATCATCGCGGTTCAGGCGCAGCGCCACGTCGCGCACGAGGTCCTCGACGAACTTCGGGTTGTCGTAGGCGTGTTCCGTCACGTATTTCTCGTCCGGGCGCTTCAGGATGCCGTACAGCTCGCTCGACGCCTCGGATTCAGCGATCTCGATGAGTTCCTCGATCCACAGATGGTTGCGCAGCTTCACCTCGATCGTGACGTGCGAGCGCTGGTTGTGGGCGCCGCGATCGGCAATCCGCTTTGAGCACGGGCACAGGCTCGTGACCGGCACGACCACCCGCACCCAGAGCGAGGTCTCGCCGTGGCGATGCTCGCCGATCAGCGCCGCGCGATAATCCATCAGGCTCTGCACGCCGGAGACGGGCGCCGATTTCATCACGAAGAACGGGAACGACATCTCGATGTGGCCGGCGTCGGCTTCGAGGCGCCGCGTCATCTCCTCGAGCATCGTGCGGAACGTCTCCACCGAGACTTCGCGCTGCCCATGCAGGATCTCGACGAAGCGCGACATGTGCGTGCCCTTGAAATTGTGAGGCAGGTTCACGTACATGTTGAAAGTCGCGATCGTGTGCTGTTCGCCCTCGGCGCGATCCTTGACGCGCACCGGATGCGCAATCTCCTTGATGCCGACCTTGTTGATCGGAATCCGGCGCGTATCGGTGTGGCCCTGCACATCTTCCACGGTGTGACCGTGCGGCCGGGGGGTCGCGGAGGGGGGCGAACTCATGGGGCCATTATCCCATTCTGCACGGCGCGAGTGCGGTGCCGGCCGTCAGGGCGGTCCACCAGTGGTCGGCGGCGGCCAGCAGGCCCGGGGTGTCGAGCCCGGCGAGCGCAAGACACTCCTCGCGCGAGCCGTGTTCGATGAAGCGGTCCGGGATGCCGAGCGACAGCAGCGGGACGGCGAGCTGTTCTGCGGCGAGGAGTTCCGTGACCGCGGAACCCGCGCCGCCCGCGACCACGTTTTCCTCGAGCGTGAGCACCGCGCGATGCCGCGCGGCGAGCTGCAGCACGAGCGCCTCGTCGAGTGGTTTGACGTAACGCATGTTGACGACCGTGGCGTCGAAGCGATCGCCGATGGCCTGCGCCGCCTGGACGAGCGCGCCCCACGCGAGCACCAGCAGGCCGCTGCGGCCCTCGCGACGCACCTCGGCCCTGCCGACGGGCAGGGCAGTCATCTCGGCCACGATCTTCGCGCCGGGCCCTGCGCCACGCGGATACCGTACCGCTGCCGGTCCGGGCAGGGTCGTCGCGGTGTAGAGCATCTGCCGGCATTCGTTCTCGTCGGCGGGCGCCATCACGACCATGTTCGGAATGCAGCGCAGGAAGGAGAAATCGAAGCTGCCCTGATGGGTCGCGCCGTCGCCGCCGACCAGTCCCGCGCGATCGAGCGCGAACACCACCGGCAGGTTCTGCAGCGCGACGTCATGGATCAGTTGGTCGTAGGCGCGCTGCAGGAAGGTCGAATAGATCGCGACGACGGGTTTCAGGCCCTCGCACGCAAGCCCCGCGGCAAAGGTCACCGCGTGCTGCTCGGCGATTGCGACGTCGTAGTAGCGGTCGGGAAAGCGCTTCGAGTACTCGACGAGACCCGAGCCTTCGCGCATCGCAGGCGTGATCGCGATGATGCGCGGATCCCGCGCCGCCATGTCGCACAGCCACGCGCCGAACACCTGCGAGTAGCCCGGCCCGCTCGAGGCTTCCTTGAAGATCGTGCCGCTCGCGGGATCGAAGGGACCCGGGCCGTGCCACTTGATCGGATCAGCCTCGGCCGGTGCGTAGCCCTTGCCCTTGCGTGTGTCGATGTGCAGGAACTGCGGGCCCGTGCGGCCGCGCAGGTTGCGCAGCATCGGCACGAGCTCCTTGAGGTCGTGACCGTCGATGGGCCCGTGATACGTGAAGCCGAGTTCCTCGAACAGCGTGCTTGGCAGCACCATGCCCTTCAGGTGTTCTTCGGAACGGCGCGCGAGCTCGCGCATCGTCGGCATCTGCTGCAGGATCCGCTTGCCGCCTTCGCGCACCCTTGCATAGGTGCGGCTCGACAGCACGCGCGCGAGGTAGTGCGAAAGCGCGCCGACGTTCTCCGAAATCGACATGTCGTTGTCGTTCAGGATGACGATCAGGCTGGCCTTGCTCGCGCCGGCGTTGAGCATGGCCTCCCACGCGAGTCCCGCGGTGAGCGCGCCGTCGCCGATCACGGCGACGACGCTGCGCTGCTCGTGCGCGTGGGCGGCTGCCACGGCCATGCCGAGCGCCGCACTGATGGACGTGCTCGAATGCCCGACGCCGAAGGTGTCGTACTCACTCTCGGCGCGCGTCGGGAACGGCGCGAGCCCGTCCTTCTGCTTGATCGTGGCGAGCCGGTCACCCCGGCCGGTCAGGACCTTGTGCGGATAGGCCTGGTGGCCGACGTCCCACACGAGGCGATCGCGCGGCGTATCGAACACGTAATGCAGTGCGATCGTCAGTTCGACCGTGCCGAGGCCGGCGGCAAAGTGGCCACCGCGTGTCGCGACCGTCTGGATCAGGTACGCACGCAGTTCGTCCGCGAGCGCGCCGAGGCTCGCCTGTGGCAAGCCGCGAAGGTCGGCGGGCGAGCGGGCGACGGCGGCCAGCGTCGGGTAGGTGTCGGTGGAAATGGTCATGGGTATCCGGAAATTCTACACGCGCGCTCAGTGCGCGCGGCGAACGACGTAGTGCGCGAGTTCTCGCAGCATTTCGGGTTCGTCGAGCGGCGCGAGTGGCGCGAGCGCCGCGATGGCCCGATCCTGCGCCGCGAGTGCGAGCCGGCGCGCCTCCGCGAGACCGACGCGACTCGGAAAGGTCGGCTTGCCGTGCGCGGCATCGGCGCCCGGCGTCTTGCCGAGCTGCTCGGCGTTGCCCTCGACATCGAGGATGTCATCCTGGATCTGGAAGGCGAGGCCGATCTCCGCGCCGTAGCGTGCGAGCGCCGCGTAGCGCTCGCCGGCGCCCACGCCGGCCGCGATCGCGCCGAGCAGCACGCTCGCGCGGATCAGCGCGCCGGTCTTGCGCCGGTGCATGTCCTCGAGGGCGGTCAGGTCGATCTCGCGCCCCACCGACTCGAGGTCGATCGCCTGGCCGCCGGCCATGCCGCTCGTGCCGATCGCTTCGGCGAGCACGCGGATCATCGCGAGCCGCACGTCGGGGGTGATGCCGCCCGCGGCGGACTGCGACAACACCTCGAACGCGTGCGCCTGCAACGCGTCGCCCGCCAGCAGCGCCGTCGGCTCGTCGAACGCGCGATGGCAGGTCGGCCGCCCGCGACGCAGGTCGTCGTCGTCCATCGCGGGCAGGTCGTCGTGGATGAGGCTATACACGTGGATCAGCTCGACGGCGGCCGCAGGCGCGTCGAGCGCTTCGAGGGAGGCACCGAGTGCCGACCCGGTCGTGTAGACGAGAACGGGCCGCAGTCGCTTGCCGCCGCCGAGCGCGCTGTAGCGCATTGCGTCGCGCAGGCGTGCGGTTGCGGCGTCCGGCAGGCTGAGGGCGCGATCGAGCACCGTTTCGATGCGGCCCTGGAGACTCGCGATGCGCGCCTCGATTGCGGCGTTGTTCACTCGGGAGTGTCGTCCGGCTCGAAGGGCACGGTCACCCCGTCTGCGCGCGAAGTCAGGATTTCGACCTTGGCCTGCGCCGCCTTGAGCGCCTCCTGGCATTGGCGGGTCAGCGCCACGCCGCGCTCGAAAGCCTTGAGCGACTCATCGAGCGGCAAGTCACCCCGCTCGAGCCGCTCGACGAGCTGCTCGAGTTCGCCGAGCGCCTTCTCGAAATCCGGCGCCTTTGCTGCCTTGGTCACGCGATCCCCCGGGGAAAAAGTGGCGCCACGTTACCGAGGCGGCGGCGTGCGGGTCAACGCGGATGCCGCGCCGCGCGCGTGTTGACGCGCCCCTGTCGCAGGGCTACATTTCAGCCCTTCTTTAGACTCAGTCTAACAATGGAGGACTCCCGTGAAGGCACTCAAAGGCACGAAAACCGAAAAGAACCTGAAGGACGCGTTTGCGGGCGAGTCCCAGGCCAACCGTCGCTACCTCTATTTCGCAGCCAAGGCCGACGTCGAAGGCTACAACGACGTGTCGGCGGTGTTCCGTTCGACCGCCGAAGGCGAGACCGGCCATGCGCACGGCCACCTCGAATATCTCGAGGCCTCGGGCGACCCGGCCACGGGCCTGCCGATCGGCGAAACGAAGCTGAACCTGAAGGCGGCGATCGCCGGCGAGACCCATGAGTACACCGACATGTACCCGGGCATGGCCAAGGCGGCGCGCGAAGAAGGCTTTGGCGAGATCGCCGACTGGTTCGAGACGCTGGCGAAGGCCGAGCGCTCGCATGCCAACCGCTTCCAGAAGGCCCTCGACACGCTGTGACGACACCGGGCGGCACGCGCGAGGGCAGCCTCGAAGCGCCCACGCGCCATCCGATCGACTGGCGGAACCCGGCGTTTCATGACGAGGCCGCGCTCGAGAAGGAACTCGAGCGCGTCTTCGACATCTGCCACGGCTGCCGGCGCTGCTTCGCGCTGTGCAACGCGTTCCCGACGCTGTTCGACGCCGTCGACGCGACCGATACCGGCGAGGTACACAGCGTCGACAAGCTCCTGTTCCAGGATGTCGTCGACCACTGTTACCTGTGCGACATGTGCTTCCTGACGAAGTGCCCGTACGTGCCGCCGCACCCGTTCAACGTCGATTTTCCGCACCTGATGCTGCGGGCCAAGGCGGTGAAGGCGAAGAAGGGCGGCACGCGCTTTCGCGACAAGCTGCTGTCCGCGACCGGCACCGTCGGCGCACTCGCGGGTATTCCCGTCGTCGCCGAAATCGTCAATGCCGTGAACGGCACGAAGGCTGGACGCGCCGTGCTCGAGAAGACCCTCGGCGTCGATCGCACGGCGCCGATCCCGAAGTACCGCTCGCGCACCGGCCGCGCGCGAGCGAAGGCGCAGCTCGCCTGCAGCGCCCGCAACGGCGGCGCCATCGCCGTCACGCCGACGGACACGACGCGCGGCAAGGTCGCGCTCTTCGTCACCTGCTACGGAAACCGCAACGAGACGGCGCTGCCGGAAGACCTGGTCGCGGTGTTTGCGCACAACGGCATCGCCGTCACGGTGGTCGGGCAGGAGAAGTGCTGCGGCATGCCGAAGCTCGAACTCGGTGACCTCGAGACCGTGGCGCGCTACAAGGAAGAAAACATCCCGCGCTTGAAGGCGCTCGTCGATGCCGGCTACGACATCGTCGCGCCGATACCTTCCTGCGTGCTGATGTTCAAGCAGGAACTGCCGCTGATGTTCGCGGGTGACGCCGACGTGAAGGCAGTGGCCGAGGCATTCTTCGATCCGTTCGAATACCTGTCGCTGCGTCACAAGGCGGGCCTGCTGCGCACCGATTTCACGGGCACGCTCGGCAAGGTGAGCTACCACGTGCCCTGCCACCTGCGCGTGCAGAACATCGGGCTCAAGACGCGCGACGTGTTGCGCCTCGTCCCCGGCACCACGGTCGAAGTGATCGAGCGCTGCTCGGGTCACAACGGCACCTACGCCGTGAAGAAGGAATTCCGCGCGGCGTCGATGAAGATCGCCAGGCCCGTGATCGAGCGCGTCGCGAACGCGGCGGCCGATCATTATTCGAGCGATTGCCCGATGGCGGGCCATCAGATCGCGAGTGGGCTCGAAGGCGACGCGCGCGAGCCCGAACACCCGATGCAGCTGCTGCGCAAGGCGTACGGCCTGTGACGGCGCTGGCACCCGCCGACCTGCTGACGCTCGAGCAGTACGCGCGCGAGCGCCCGGCCTTTCGCGAGCGCGTGATCGCACACAAGCGCGCGCGACGGCTTGCCGTGGGCCCGAATGCCAGCTGGTGTTTCGAGGATCGCCTGACCATCCAGTACCAGCTGCAGGAGATGCTGCGCGCCGAGCGCATCTTCGAGGCCGATGCCATCGCCGAGGAGCTCGGCGCCTACAACCCGCTGGTCCCCGACGGCAGCAACTGGAAGGTCACGCTGCTGATCGAGTTCGTCGACCCGGCCGAACGTGCGCGTCGACTGGCCGAGTTGCGAGGCATTGAAGCGCGTTGCTGGGTGCAAGTCGAAGGCTTGGGTCGTGTCACTGCGATCGCCGACGAGGACCTGGAACGCGAGAACGACGAGAAAACCTCGGCAGTGCACTTCCTGCGCTTCGAGCTGACGACGGCGATGATCGCGGCGCTGCGCGGCGGTGCCGCGCTGCGCGCGGGCGTCGATCATCCGCAGTATCTGCATGGCGTCGTCGTGGGCGACAGCACGCGTGCCGCGTTGATCGAGGACCTGGCTTAGGGCTCCGGGCTTCGCGGCGTCTGTTAATATCCGCCGCGCCTCATGAGCCAGTCCTACACCGCTTCCGACATCGAAGTCCTCTCCGGCCTCGAGCCCGTCCGCCGCAGGCCGGGCATGTACACCGACACGAGCCGTCCGAACCATCTCGCGCACGAGGTGATCGACAACAGTGTCGACGAGGCGCTCGGTGGCCACTGCGACGAGATCGCCGTCACGCTCCACAAGGACGGTTCGCTGGCGGTGGCCGACAACGGTCGCGGCATGCCGGTCGACATCCATCCGAAGGAGAAGGTGAGCGGCGTCGAGCTGATCCTCACGCGCCTGCACGCCGGCGGCAAGTTCTCCGATACCGCCTACACCTTCTCCGGCGGCCTGCACGGCGTCGGCGTGTCGGTGGTGAACGCGCTCTCGACCCAGCTCGAGTGCTGGATCCGCCGCGGTGGCAAGGAATACAACATCAGCTTCAAGGACGGCAAAGTCGCCTCGAAGCTCGAGGCGGTCGGCACGGTAGGGCAGCGCAACACCGGGACTACGGTGCGATTCTGGCCCGACCCGAAGTTTTTCGATGCGGAGAAGTTTTCGGTGCCGCAACTGCGGCACGTACTGAAGGCCAAGGCGGTGCTGTGTCCTGGTTTGCGCGTCAAGTTCGCGAACGAAGCGACGGGCGAGCAGGACGAATGGTTTTTCACCGGCGACCTGGGCGCCTATCTCAATGACGAACTGGGTTCGGTCGAGCGCCTGCCGGGCGAGCCGATCACGGGCAAGCGCGACGGCGACAACGATGCGGTGTCCTACGCGCTCGCGTGGGTGCCGGAGGGCGGCGCCGCGGTCGCCGAGAGCTACGTGAACCTGATTCCGACCGTCGATGGCGGAACGCATGTCAACGGCCTGCGCGCCGGCCTCGTGAGCGCGGTGCGCGAGTTCTGCGAATTCCGCAATCTCGTGCCGCGCGGCGTGAAGCTCACGGCGGAGGACGTGTGGGATCGCGTGTCGTTCGTGCTCTCGATCAAGATGCGCGAGCCGCAGTTCGCCGGGCAGATGAAGGAACGGCTCGGCTCGCGCGATGCCGCGCAGCTCGTCGAGGGCTATTCGAAGGACGCGATTGCACTGTGGCTCAACCAGCACCCCGACGCCGGTGAGCGCATTGCGCAGTTCGCGATCGCGAACGCGCAGGAGCGGCTGAGGGCCGCGCAGCGCGTGCAGCGGAAGCGCATTGCGAGCGGGCCGGCGCTGCCGGGCAAGCTCGCCGACTGCACGTCGCAGGACCCCGTGCACTCCGAGCTGTTCCTGGTCGAAGGCGATTCGGCCGGCGGTTCGGCCAAGCAGGCGCGCGACCGTGAATTCCAGGCGATCATGCCGCTTCGGGGCAAGATACTGAACACCTGGGAGGTCGATGCGCACGACATCGGCAATTCGCAGGAAGTGCACGACATCAGCGTGGCGCTCGGCATCGACGCCGGTGCGGCCAATCTCGCGGACCTGCGCTATCACAAGGTGTGCATCCTCGCCGACGCCGATTCGGATGGACAGCACATCGCGACGCTGCTGTGCGCGCTGTTCCTGCGGCATTTCCGGCCGCTCGTGACCCACGGCCACGTACACGTCGCGATGCCGCCGCTGTTTCGGATCGATGCGGGCAAGAGCGTCTACTACGCACTCGATGACGCCGAGCGCGAGGCCATCATCAAGCGGCTCGAAACCGAAAAGGCGCGCTCGAAGCCCGTCGTCACCCGCTTCAAGGGCCTGGGTGAAATGAATCCGTCGCAACTGCGCGAAACCACGATGGACCCGCGCACGCGCCGGCTCGTTCAGCTCACGATAAGTGCCGAGGACAAGGCGGACCAGCTGATGGACATGTTGCTCGCGAAGAAGCGCTCCGGCGACCGGCGCGAGTGGCTCGAACACAAGGGCAACCTCGCGCAGGTCTGAGGCCGTGGCGCTCGTGCTGTGTGCGCGAGCCGGGGAAGAGAAAAGTCTCTTCCAGGATCGCCGTGAATACATCCCTGTAGGCTCCGGGCGCGCCGTCCATGGCACGCACGGTCCTGGAAGAGACTTTTCTCTTCCCCGGCTCGCTCGCGCTGCGCTGTCGACGGGCAACCTCAACCTCGCGCGAGTGTGCGAGTATGTTTACGCAGGCAAGCAGGCTGGCAACCCAAGCCTCCGAGCCGCATGCGCTGCCTGGATGATTGACCCGAGGAGAGATTCGCACAC
>CADEFQ010000001.1:141481-175702 GCA_902826635.1 uncultured Pseudomonadota bacterium | reverse complement strand
GCCTCCGAGCCGCATGCGCTGCCTGGATGATTGACCCGAGGAGAGATTCGCACACCCATGCAGGACCAGGAACTCAACTTCGAAGGCATCGAGAAGCAGGCGCTCAGGACCTTCACCGAAAAGGCGTACCTCGACTATTCGATGTACGTGATCCTTGACCGCGCGCTGCCCGCGCTCGGCGACGGCCTGAAGCCGGTGCAGCGCCGCATCACCTATGCGATGAGCGAACTCGGGCTCTCCGCGGCGTCGAAGCACAAGAAATCGGCGCGTACGGTCGGCGACGTGATCGGCAAGTTCCATCCGCACGGCGACAGCGCCTGCTACGAGGCGATGGTGCTGATGGCGCAGTCGTTCTCGTATCGCTACCCGATCATCGACGGTCAGGGCAACTGGGGTTCATCCGACGATCCGAAGTCGTTCGCCGCGATGCGCTACACCGAGGCGAAGCTGACGCGCTACGCGGAAGTGCTGCTGCGCGAGCTCGGCGACGGCACGGTCGACTGGCAACCGAACTTCGACGGCACGCTCGAAGAGCCGGTGATGTTGCCGGCGCGCTTGCCGAACCTGTTGCTGAACGGCACCTCTGGCATTGCGGTCGGCATGGCGACCGACGTACCGCCGCACAACCTGCGCGAAGTCGCCGCGGCCTGCCTGCACCTGCTCGAGGAGCCCGAGGCAACCACGCGCGCGCTGATGAAGTTCGTGAAGGGGCCCGACCTGCCGACCGGCGCCGAGATCGTCTCGCCGCGCGCCGATCTCGTCCAGTTCTACGACCAGGGCGTCGGCAGCTTCAAGGCGCGCGCCGTCTACGAGATCGAGGAAGGTAACGTCGTGATCTCGCGCCTGCCGCACCAGGTGTCGGGCAGCCGCGTCCAGGAGCAGATCGCGGAGCAGATGCGCGCGAAGAAGCTGCCGATGGTCGAGGACCTGCGCGACGAATCGGATCACCAGAACCCGACCCGTCTCGTGATCGTGCCACGCTCGAACCGGGTCGATCTCGAACAGCTGATGGCGCACCTGTTCGCGACCACCGACCTCGAGCGCAACTACCGCGTCAATCTCAACGTGATCGACCTCGACGGCCGGCCGCGGGTCATGGGGCTGCGCGACCTGCTGGCGGGCTGGCTCGAGTTCCGCATCGCCACCGTGCGCCGACGGCTCGAATGGCGGCTCGACAAGGTCGCGCGGCGCCTGCACATCCTCGACGGCCTGCTCGCGGTCTACCTCAATCTCGATGAAGTGATCCGCATCATCCGCCGCGAGGACGAGCCGAAGCCCGTGCTGATGAAGCGCTTCGAGCTCTCCGAAGAGCAGGCCGAGGCGATCCTCGAGACGAAGCTGCGCCACCTCGCGAAGCTCGAGGAAATGAAGATCCGCGAGGAGCAGAAGGCACTGTCGGACGAGCGCGACGACCTCGAGGCCACGCTCAAGGGGAAGGCGAAGCTGCGCCGGCTCGTGGCCGATGAACTGCGCGCGGACGCCGAGAAGTACGGCGACGACCGGCGTTCGAAAATCGTGGAGCGCGAGGCCGCGCAGGCGATCGACGAGAAGGAACTGCTCACGAACGAGCCGGTCACGGTCGTGCTTTCTACGGCCGGCTGGGTGCGCGCCGCCAAGGGGCACGAAATCGATCCGCTCACGCTCTCGTACAAGAGCGGCGATGCGTTCCAGGCGATGGCGCGCGGGCGCAGCCTGCAACCCGCGATTTTCATCGACAGCACGGGGCGCGCCTACAGCCTCGCGGCGCACACCTTGCCCTCGGCGCGCGGACAGGGCGAGCCGCTGTCGGGGCGACTCGACCCGCCGGATGGCGCGAAGTTCGCGGGCGTACTGATGGCTGAACCCGAGGATCTGTGGCTGCTCGCGTCGGACGCCGGCTATGGTTTCACGGTGCGCATCAAGGAACTCCTGACGGATCGCAAGGCGGGCAAGGCGGTGCTGTCGGTGCCCACGAATTCGCTCGTGTTGCCGCCGGTGCCGGTGCCATCGGCCGAGTCACTCGTCGCGGTCGTGAGCAGCGAAGGCAAGCTGCTGGTGTTTCCGGCCGCAGAGGTGCCCGAGCTGCCGAAAGGCAAGGGCAACAAGCTGTTCGGCATTCCGGGCAAGAAGGCCGAGTCGCGGGAAGAAGTGCTCACCGGCATTGCGGTCGTGCCGCCCGGCGGCTCGCTCATCGTGCTGTCGGGCGATCGGCGCATGACGCTTTCGATCGCGGAGCTGAAGGATTATCGCGGCGAGCGCGCGCAGCGCGGCGCCGTGTTGCCGCGCGGATGGCGGACCGTGCAGCGGCTCGAGGGCGTTGCCACCCTCAACCCTCAGCCCTGAGCTCCACGTCTTCCGGGGCGTGGACGAAGTAGCCCTGGATGAACTGCACGCCGAGCTGCCACAGCACGGCCATCGTGTTTGCGTCCTCGACGCGCTCGGCAATCGTCTCGATGCCACGTTTCGTTGCGGCGTCGACCAGCGCCCGAACCTGCTGTTGCAGCTCGACGTTGCCGGCGAGACCCTGGATCAGCGCGCCGTCGATCTTGATGAAGTCGATCGGCATCGATTCGAGCAGGCCCTTCGGGTCGCGGCCGCCGCCGAAGCGTTCGATCGCGAACCGGAAGCCGCGCGACTTGACGGCGTTCGCGAGCTGCATGATCTGCTTGATGTACGCCGCGGCGATTTCCTCCGTGACCTGAAAGCACACGCGCGCGGGGTCGGCGTTCGTCGCCTTGCGCTGTCCGTCGAGCCAGCCGGGGAAGGAGGGATCGAGCAGGCTGTCTTTCGCGAGGCGCACGAACAGGCAGCCGGGGCGGCGCTGCGCCGCGAATGACAGCGAGGCCCCCACGACCCAGCGGTCGATGTTGCGCAGCAGGTCATTGCGCGCCGCGGCGGCCATGAAATCCGCCGGCAGCACCTCTTTTTTCTGGTGATCGAGCATGCGCACGAGCACGTCGAACATCTGCGGATCGTCCCCGCGCAGCGACGCCACCGGCTGTTGCACCAGGCGGAAGCGATTTTCCATCAGCGCCGCCTTGATGTGCTTGACCCAGACCTGGTCATAGGCCTGCACGCGCGAATCGGTGTCGGCGCGGTCGAGCATCGCGACGCGCGCGCCGCCCTGGTGGCGCGCGCGGCGGCAGGCGTCGACGGCATCAAGGATCGCGTCATCGAGATGCGGATTGCCGTGCGGAACGACGCCGAGGCCGATCGAGCAGGTCGCGCCGAGCGTCTTCGTGCCGACGTGAAACACATGTTTCGACACCCGCGCGACGCACTGTTCGGCCCAGGTCTCGACGTCGCGTTCATTGCCGCGCTCGAGCAGCAGCAGGAACGAGGTGCCGCTGAAGCGGCCCGTGACGTCCGTCGGGGTCGTCTGCTCGCGCAGCATCGCCGCGAGTTCGATCACGAGTTGCTCGCTCGCGAGGGCCCCGATTTCCTTCTCGATCGCGGCGAACTTGTCGAGCCGCAGCAAGGCGAGATAGCGCACGCCGCCGCGCGCCGGTGTGGCGATGCGGGCGCCGATCGTTTCAAGGAGCGGCCTGCGGTAGAGGAGGCCGGTCGCAGGATCGCGGCGGACGGAATCGGCGAGCTCGTTCGCGAGTTCGCGTTCGTCCCGCTTGCGCGCCGGTACGATGAGCCGCACGCAGGGTTCGCCGTCGAACTCGCCCTGTGACAGCACGAACTCGAGGGGCAGCACGCCGCCGTCCGCGCGCAGCGCCTCTGCTTTCAGCACATGGTCGGTCCAGCGACCCTGCAGGCACGCGACGAGCGCGCCCTTGAGCGCGGTGTGCGACGACTCCTCGAACAGATCCATCAGCGGCTGGCCCACGACGAGGCTGGCGCTCGCAAAGCCAAACACGCCGAGCCACGACGTGTTCGCATCGACGATGATGCCTTCCTGGACCTGCGCGATCGCGTCGTTGGAACGCTGCAGCACCGTCTCGAGCTGCTTGCGGTAGTCACGCGCCGATTGCAGCGTCGTGTTGAGCGCACGCTCGAGGCGGAAGCTGCGCAGCTCGCGTTCGATCACTGCGCGCAGGCGGTCCGGCCGTGCGAGCGTGACGGCATCGCGTGCGCCGACTGCGAGCGCGGCGGCGATCGCGTCGTCGTCGGCGGTGTCGAGCAGCGCGATCAGCGGCACTTCCGGCGCAAGCTGCGTGCGCACGGCGGCCACGGCGGACAATTCGCCGTTGGCCTGGGGCTGGCAGATCAGGAGCTCGGGATTGAGCTGGGTCAGCGCGTCACCGAGATCGCCGAGCGCAGGAATCCAGGTGCAATGCACCGCATGTCCCGCGCGGCGCAAATGCGAGTTGATGGCCTCGACCGGATCGCGCGACGGCGCGAATACGATCAGGGGGACGATGGATGAATCGGACAGGGCGGAAACTCCACGAGCTGAGAGCTGAGAGCTTACAGCCAGAGGCGTCGCGGAAGTAGCCAACGCTTCTGGCTCTGAGCTCTCAGCTCTGAGCTCTCAGCTCAGAACAGTTTTGCCCGTTGCGCCGGCCTCCTCGCGCACCAACTTCGGCACGAGGTATCCCGGCAATCGGGCACTTATTTTCCGCACGAGTTCGCGGCCGCGCGCTTCGGACACGTCGAAATGTGACGCACCTCGCACGCGGTCGAGCAGGTGCAGGTAGTACGGCAGTGCGCCGACGGCGAAGAGCGCCGTGGACAGCGCCGCGAGCGTGTCCTCGTCGTCGTTGACACCCGCGAGCAGTACCGATTGATTGAGCAGCTGCGCGCCCGTCGCGCGGATCCGCGCAAAGCCTGCCGCGACATCGGCATCGATCTCGCGCGCGTGATTGACGTGCACGACGACGACTGCGGGCCAGGCGAGCTGTGCGAGCCATTGCAGGAATTCGTCGTCGATGCGCGAGGGCAGTACCACCGGCGTGCGCGTGTGCACGCGCAGCCGCTTCAGGTGCGCGATCGGGGCGAGGCTCGCGGTGAGCGCCGCGAGCCTCGCATTCGACAACGACAGCGGATCGCCGCCACTCAGGATGAGTTCCTCGATGCTCGCATCGGCGGCGAGCGCGGCGAGCGCTTCGGCCCAGCGCCCGCCCCCGGACGTCTGCGCGTCATAGGGGAATTCCCGGCGAAAGCAGTAGCGACAATGCACGGCGCAGGCGCCGGTCGTCACGAGGAGGGCGCGACCGCGGTATTTGTGCAGCAGCCCCGGCGCCCGGTTGGCGCCGGCCTCGCCGAGCGGATCGCCGCTGTAGCCGGGGGCGTCGAGCAGCTCCTCGCCGAGCGGCAGCACCTGGCGCAGCAGCGGATCGCGCGGATCGGCCGGGCGCATGCGGCTCACGTACGACCGGGGAACCCGCAGGCGAAAGCGCGCTGCCGCGGCGAGCGCGGGCGAGAGCCAGGCCGGGTCGAGCGCAAGGATCTCGAGCAGTTCCCTGGGGTCGGTGATGGCGTCCGCCAGTTCCTCCCGCCACGATCGCCGGTGGCGGCCTTCAAGTCTTGCCGGTATCATTTGCGCCCTTTTTCGCGGCCCCGATTCTGGGGATACCCATGACTACTTACAACACCAGCGAATTTCGCGCCGGCGTCAAACTCCTGCTCGACGGCGACCCGTATTCCGTGGTCGAGAACGAATTCGTCAAGCCCGGCAAGGGCCAGGCGTTCAACCGCGTGAGGATCCGCAACCTGAAGACGGGCCGCACGATCGAGCGCACCTTCAAGTCGGGCGATACCGCCGAGGCCGCCGACGTGATCGACGTCGACATGCAATACCTGTATCAGGACGGCGATTTCTGGCACTTCATGGTGCCCGACAGTTTCGAGCAACACACCGCGGGCAAGCAGGCGGTCGGGGATGCCGCGCAGTGGCTCAAGGACGGCACCGTCTGCATGGTGACGCTGTGGAACGGCGTGCCGCTGCAGGTCACGCCGCCGCCGCACATCGAGCTGAAAGTCGTCGAGACCGATCCCGGCCTGCGCGGCGACACCGCGACGGGCGGCCAGAAGTCCGCGAAGCTCGAGACGGGCGCCGTGGTGCGCGTACCGCTGTTCATCAACGAAGGCGAAACCCTGCGCATCGACACGCGCACGGGCGAGTACGTTTCGCGCGCGAAGGGCTGAGGCCCGCGCGCCGGCGAATCAGGCCGGCCAGTCGCACGCGGCGGCGAGGATCGCCGCCATGCGCTCGAGCCCCGCGCGATCGGCGTCGTCGAAGCGCGCGAGGCGCGGGCTGTCGAGGTCCATGACGCCGACGAACGCCGCGTCGGCGTGCCCGGCCCGGAGCAACGGGATCACGATTTCGGACCGCGAGGCCGAGTCGCAGGCGATGTGGCCGTCGAATGCGGTCACGTCCGGCACGACGATCGTCTCGCGCCGCGCGGCCGCCGTGCCGCAGACGCCGCTTCCCATCGCGATGCGCACGCAGGCGGGTTTGCCCTGGAACGGCCCCACGACGAGCTCGCGGACGCCTGACGCGTTCGTCGTCGGCACGTAGACGCCGGCCCAGTTGAGGTCGGGCAGCGCATCGAAGATCAGGGCCGTGGCGTTCGCCGTGTTCGCGATCCAGTGGCGCTCGCCGGCCAGCAACGCGCCAAGATCGCGCGCGAGTTCGCCGTAGGCGCGGGCCTTGTCGGAAAAGTCGTAGTGGCTGCCGGCGAAACTCATGGCACTCCCAATGCACTCATGCGTGCTCCAGTACGAATGGCAGCACCTCATCGATGCGCTGCGCGCCTTCCGCAACCATCAATACCCGATCGAAGCCGACGGCCACTCCGACGCACGCCGGAAGCCCCGCCGCGAGCGCAGCGAGCAGCCGTTCATCGATCGGACCGACCGGCAACCCGCGGCGGGCCCGCTCACGCTGATCGGCGAGGAAGCGAGCGCGCTGCTCGCCGGCGTCGACGAGCTCATCGAATCCGTTCGCGAGCTCGATGCCTTCGGCATAGAGCTCGAAGCGCAGCGCGACCCGCGGATCGGCCGGGTCGAGGCGGGCGAGCGCCGCCTGCGTCGCGGGATAGCCGTGCACGAACGTCAGGCGCCCGCGACCGAGGCGCGGCCCCACTTGTGCGCCCATGATCAGTTCCAGCAGCTCGTCGCGGGCACTCGCGGCAATTTCCCGCGCGTCGAGCCCGAGCTTCGCCGCCAGGGCCGCGAGCGCCTCGAGCGGCGCGTCGAGCGGGTCGGCCCCCGTCTCGCGCAGGAACGCCGCGCGATAGCTGACGTGCTCGATCCCGAAGGCACGGCCGGCGAGCCGCGCGACGAGATCGGCGACTTCCTGCATCAGCCGCTCGAGCGTCGAACCGCGGCGATACCACTCGATCAGCGTGAATTCCGGATTGTGCAGGCGCCCCCGCTCGGCGCCGCGGTACACGTGCCCCAGGAAATAGATGTCGCCGCTGCCGGCCGCGAGCAGGCGTTTCATCGCGTACTCGGGAGAGGTGTGCAGCGCATAGCGCGCGCCGGCGCCGGGCAGCCGCACTTCGGCGGAATGGATGTTCACGTCGGTCACGGGCGCGTTCACCAGCGCGGGCGGGTCGACTTCCATGACTCCGCGCTCGTGAAAGAAGCTCCGCGCGCCCGCGAACGCCGCGGCGCGTCGCGCGAGTTGCCCGAGGGAGGCGCTGGGGGCGAAGTCGGCGCGATCCATCGTCGGCGCCTGCTCAGGGCCCGGTGAGCTTCGGCGGCACGAAGGCGCCGATGCGCTCGCCGACCCGCACGATGCGGCCGGCGGCGAGCGATCCGTCCCACTGCGCGCGGCCGGGGGGCAGCAGCAGGATCACGGTCGAGCCCATGTTGAAGCGGCCCATTTCCGCGCCCTTCGCCAGGGTCCGGGGCGCGGCCGTGCCCGGCGCGACCGCATCGATCGGCAGGCTCGCGAGCGTGCGCGGCCGCCGCGGGGTGACCTCGCCGTGCCACACCGTCGCCATGCTGCCGACGTTGAGCGCGCCGACGAGGACGAGCGCGAACGGCAGCGCCCCGTCGAAGGCGCAGATCACGCGCTCGTTGCGCGCGAAAAGACCGGCGACGTGCGTCGCGGTGGTCCGGTTCACACTGAAGAGCCAGCCCGGCACGTACCAGGTTTCGGTGAGCGTGCCCGCGAGCGGCATGTGGATGCGGTGGTAGTTGTAGGGCGCGAGGTAGATCGTCGCGAACTGGCCGCCCTCGAATCGGCGCGCGATCTCGCGGCCGGCAAGCAGCGCATCGAGCGTGAAATCGTGCCCTTTCGCCTGCAGCAGTCGATCGCCGCGGATCGGGCCGCATTCGCTCACCGTGCCGTCGACGGGGGAGGCAATGGCGTCGGCGCCCGGCGCGATCGCGCGCGCGTCGTCGCGCAGCGCGCGCGTGAAGAACGCGTTGAAGGTCGGGTAGGCGCAGGGATCCGCCTCGATGGCGTCCGACAGGTCCGGCTTGAAGCCGCGCATGAAGGCGCGGATGAGCCCGTTCTTGATCCAGCGTACGCGCACGCGCGTGAGCGCATGCACGAGCCGCGACAGGCCATGCTGGGGCAGCAGGTACTGGAGCGCGACGAACAGGCGCGCGCCGATGCCGTCCGCGTCGTTCATCCTCGGGCCGCCGCGACCGCGGCCCCGAGATCGGCCGCGAGTCTGGCGGTCTCGTAAGGCGGCGTGAACACTGCGCGCAGCCGGCCCGCATCGTCGAGCAGGAACAGCGTCGCGGAGTGGTCCATCGAATAGTCGCCCCCCGGCAGGTTCACCCGGGCGACCGCCGCTCCGAGCTGGCGCGTGTAGCTCTTGATGTCGAGCGGTGCGCCGGTAAGCCCGATAAACTCGGGATCGAAGCCCGCGAGATAGCTGTGCAGCACCTCGGGCGTGTCGCGCTCCGGATCAACCGACACGAGATAGAACGTGAGGTCTCGGGCCTTCGTCACGCGCCGCACCTGCGAGAGGAGCGCGAGCGTCGTCGGGCACACGTCCGGGCAGTGCGTGAAGCCGAAGAACACGAGGCTGGCGTGGCCCGTGAACGCCCCTTGCGTGTAAGGCTGGCCGCGGCTGTCGATGAGCGCCGGTGCAGCGATCGCGCGGGGCTCGGGCAGCCAGGTGCCGGACAGCAACTGCGGCGCGGGCGCCGGGACGGGGGCGAGCGTGGCGCGCGCGATCCATGCGCCCGCAAAGACGCCGGCGATGGCGAGTGCTGCCCAGGGCAGCCAGGATTTCGAGGAAGACATGCCGCAATTATCCCACAAGCGACCTGCAACCCCGACCGTGCGGGATTCGATCGCGAGCGCCGCGCGGCGGCTTCGGCGTGCGCGCCTGTATTTCGGTCACGGCACCGACAACGCGCGCGACGACGCGGCCGCGCTCATCTGGCATGTGCTCGAACTGCCGGTGCCGCCGCAGCCGCGGCACTACGCGCGACGCGTCAGCGCGCGCGCGCAGCGCGAGATCGCGGCGCTGCTCGAGCGGCGCATCGAAGGGCGCGTGCCGGTCGCGTACCTGACGAAGAAAACCTGGTTTGCCGGGCTGCCGTTTGCCGTGGACGAGCGGGTGCTGATTCCGCGCTCACCGATCGCGGAGCTGATCGAGCGCCGCTTCGCGCCGTGGATCGACGCGCGCCGCGTGGCAGGCATCCTCGATCTCGGGACGGGGTCCGGGTGTATCGCGATCGCCTGTGCGAAGGCGTTTCCGCGGGCCCTCGTGGACGCGTCGGACATTTCGGCCGATGCGCTCGAGGTCGCCGCCGGGAACGTGCGGCGCCACCGTCTCGCGCGCCGCGTCCGCCTCGTGATTTCGGATCATTTCGCGGCGCTCGAGGGCCGGGCGTACGATATCATCGTGTCGAACCCGCCCTACGTCGGGGCCGATGAGCTTGCGGCCCTGCCACCCGAATACTGGCACGAGCCACGCGGCGCCCTCGCTGCGGGGAAAGACGGCCTCGATTCCGTGCGCGCAATCCTGCGCGGGGCGGGCCGCCATCTTCGGCCGCGCGGCATACTCGTGGTCGAGGTGGGAAACTCCGAGGCGCTCGTGCGCGCGAAGTATCCGCGCGTGCCGTTCACGTGGCTCGAATTCGAGCGCGGTGGCGGCGGGGTGTTCGTGCTCACGGCTGAACAGGTTCGGGATGTCCGGTAATACTTTCGGCAAGTTGTTCGCGGTGACGACCTTCGGCGAGAGCCACGGCGCGGCGCTCGGCTGCGTCGTCGACGGCTGCCCGCCGGGGCTCGAACTCGCCGAGGCGGACTTGCAGCCCGATATCGACCGGCGCCGCACCGGCACCTCGAAGTTCACGAGCCAGCGTCATGAGGGTGACCAGGTGCGGATCCTCTCGGGCGTGTTCGAAGGCCGGACGACGGGCACGCCGATCGGGCTCCTGATCGAAAACACCGATGCGCGCTCGCGCGACTACGAAAAGATCAAGGACCGCTTCCGCCCCGGCCACGCCGATTACACCTACCAGCAGAAATACGGCCTGCGCGATCATCGCGGTGGCGGACGCTCTTCCGCGCGTGAGACGGTGATGCGGGTCGCGGCGGGAGCGATCGCGAGGAAATATCTTGCGGGCCGGCTCGGTGTGCGCATCTACGGCTATCTCAGCCGCATCGGTACGCTCGACCTCGAGCCGGTCGATCCGGCCTCCGCCTACGGGAATCCGTTCTTCTGCCCCGATCCGGCACGCATCCCGGAACTCGAACAGCTGATCTGGGATCTGCGCGGCGCCGGCGATTCGATCGGCGCGCGCATCACGGTGATCGCGGCCGGCGTGCCGCCCGGCCTCGGTGAGCCGGTGTTCGATCGGCTCGACGCCGCGCTGGCGAGCGCGATGATGGGCATCAATGCCGTGAAGGCGGTCGAGATCGGTGCCGGCACGCTCGCGGCCGCGCAGCGCGGCAGCGAGCATCGCGACCTGATGACGCCGGGAGGCTTCAGGTCGAACCACGCCGGTGGCGTGCTCGGCGGCATCTCGAGCGGGCAGGACATCGTCGTGCACGCGACGCTGAAGCCGACCTCGAGCATCCAGATTCCCGGCGAAACGATCGACGTCGACGGCAACGCCGTCGAGATCGTCACGACCGGGCGACACGACCCCTGTGTCGGATTGCGCGCGACGCCCATTGCGGAAGCGATGCTGGCGCTCGTGCTGATGGACCACTACCTGCGCAATCGCGCGCAGAATGGCGATGTGAGATCAACGACCCCCGTAATATGAGCAGACAATTTCGAGTAGCAGTGGTGGGCGCGACCGGCCTCGTCGGCGACACCATGATGAAGGTGCTGGAAGAGCGTCAGTTCCCGGTGAGCGAGCTGTATCCGCTCGCGAGCAATCGTTCGCTTGGCAAGCGGATCGAGTTTCGCGGCAAGAGCCATCCGGTGCTCGAGCTCGACAAGTTCGATTTCTCGCGCGCCGACATTGGCCTCTTCTCGGCCGGCAGCGACACATCGCGCGAGTTCGCGCCGAAGGCCTGGGCCGCGGGCTGCGTCGTGATCGACAACACCTCGGAGTTCCGCTACGAGGACGACATTCCGCTCGTCGTGCCCGAAGTGAACCCGCACGCCGTCGCCGGCTACAAGGCACGCGGCATCATCGCGAACCCGAACTGCTCGACGATCCAGATGGTCGTCGCGCTGAAGCCGATCCACGATGCGGTCGGCATCGAGCGCATCAACGTCGCGACCTACCAGTCGGTGTCGGGTGCGGGCAAGGAAGCGGTCGAGGAACTTGCCACGCAGAGCGCCGCGCTGCTCTCGGGCCGCGAGGCCGAGGTGAAGGTGATCGCAAAGCAAATCGCGTTCAATTGCGTGCCGCAGATCGACCGGTTCGAGGACAACGGCTACACGCGCGAAGAGATGAAGATGCTCTGGGAAACGCAAAAGATCATGGAGGACAAGTCGATCCGCGTGAACGCGACCGCGGTACGGGTGCCGGTGTTCTTCGGCCACTCCGAAGCGGTGCATATCGAGACGCGTCGCAAGCTGTCCGCCGCCGATGCGCGCAGGCTCCTCGAGAAGGCACCCGGCGTGGTCGTGCTCGACGAGCGGGTCCCCGCCGGGTACCCAACGGCGGTGACGGAGGCAGCGAACCACGACACAGTTTATGTGGGGAGAATCCGCGAGGATATCTCCCACGATCGGGGTCTTGACCTCTGGATCGTTGCCGACAACGCCCGCAAAGGCGCCGCGACCAACAGCGTGCAGATCGCGGAGATTTTGGCGCGCGACTTTTTATGAGTCATAATGCGGTGGCACGCGGGTAGCAGCCGAGATTTCTGTAATAACTTGCTGTTTTCAATGGTGAAAATTGCTGCGCCGGGACCGACGGGGAGTCAGAATGATCGCTAAATCGCGGGTGCTGGCACTCGCTCTGCTGTTGTTGCCGCAACTGTCGCTGGCTCTCGGCCTCGGCGATGTACGCCTCAATTCGCGCCTGAATGCACCGCTCGACGCCGAAATCGAGCTGCTGGGCGCCACTCCCGAGGAGCTGGCGACGCTCAAGGCCCAGCTCGCGTCCCGCGAGACCTTCGCGCGCTACGCGCTTGAATGGCCCGCCTTCCTGAATTCCGTGTCCGTGACGCGAATCACGGGCAACGACGGCCGCACACTGCTCCGCCTGCGCTCGCAAGAGCCCGTCACCGAACCGTTCGTGACGCTGCTCGTCGAAGTGAACTGGGCGCGTGGCCGGCTCGTGCGCGAATACACGCTGTTGATGGATCCACCGGTGTTCGCACCCGGTGCAGGCGAAGCCGCGGCGCCCGTTGCCGCGCCGTCTGTGGGCGCAGCGCGCCAGGGCGACATCGCGCGTCCCGCCCCCGAACCGGCGACCCGGCCTGCGGCGGAAGCACCCGGCGCGGCGGAGGAATCGGCGCCACGTGCTGCGCAGGCCACGGATACTTACACCGTGCGGCGCGGCGACACGCTCACATCCATCGCCTCGCGCCTCGCAGGCGAAGGCGAAACGCCCCGCATGATGGTGGGCCTGTACCAGGCGAACCCGCAGGCGTTCGGCAACAACATGAGCGATCTGCATTCGGGCGCCGTCCTGCGCGTGCCCGATGCGTCCGCGATCGGCGCGATCAGTGCGCGCGACGCCTCCACCGAGGTTCGCCGCCAGTACGCCGCCTGGCGCACCCGCGCCGGCGCCGCGGCGTCCCCGGAAGAACGTCTGCGCCTCGTCCCGCCGAGCCAGGCGGGCGCGGGCACCGGCAGTCCTGATATCGCCGCGAGCGCGCAGGTGGGTGAGCTCAATGCGCGCGTGCGCCAGCTCGAGGGCGAGCTGAAGGACACGAAGGGGCAGCTCGAACTGCGCAATCGCGAGCTGGCCGACTTGCAGGCGCGGCTTGCGACTGCGCAAGGCGCCACGGCGGCCGCGCCCACCCCGGCGCCGGTCCCCGAGCCCACGCCCGCGACGCCCGAAGGGGCGGTGACGCCACCGGCCGGCGAGGCCGAGCCGCAGGGCGAGGTCGCCGCGCCGCCGCCGCCGCCGGCCGCCACTGAGGAGCCGTCGCAGCAGCCGGCTGCCACGCCGTCGCCGGCGCCGGCCGAAGCGGGGCCGTCGTTCTTCGATACGTTGCGCAGCCTCTGGTACATCCCGGCGCTGCTGATCGCAGCGTTGCTTGCGCTGTTCGGCGTGCGCAAGTGGAAGGCGCGCGAACAGGTCGATTTCGACAGTTCGCTCGGCCGGCTCGCCGAAGCCGGTGCCGAGGTGGCGGAACGCCGCTCGGGCCTGACCGACACCGCGCGGTTGCGCAAGCCCGTCGGCGGGAAGGAAGACGAATCGTTCCTCGTCGAGGAATCCGGCCCGCACGAGCGGCCGCGCATCGACGATTCGGGTGTGTTCCGCAAGCCCGCCGCGGTCGTCACGGCGCCCGCCGACCAGACGCTGAGCGGCGAGACCGCGATCAACCTCGATCAGGGTGACCCGCTCGCCGAAGCCGATTTCCACATGGCCTACGGCCTGTACGACCAGGCCGCGGATCTCGTGCGCATCGCGATCCAGCGCGAACCGGCACGCCGCGACCTGAAACTGAAGCTCCTCGAAGTGTTCTTCGTGTGGGGCAACAAGGAACAGTTTCTGACGACTGCGCGCGAACTCGCGGACGCACGCACCGACGCGCCGGCCGGCGAGTGGGAAAAAATCGTCATCATGGGCAAGCAGCTCGCGCCCGAAGACGATCTGTTCCAGCAGGCCTCGGCCGCGGGTGGCGCGATCGCAGGCGGCATCGACCTCGACCTCGAGGGCGGGCAGAACCGCGTGGACTACGATCTCCTCGGTGAGCCGGGCGGCGTCGATCTCGATTTCAACACCGCACTCGGCAGCGATTCGCTCGCCGACAAGGATCCGACCGGCGAGGCGGGCGCCCTCGTCGCGACCCAGGCGGGCGACGACCTCGACTTCGTCCTCGACGATCCCTCTCGCGGCGCCGAGGATCGCAGCGGCAACACGACGCGCGAGATGACCGCGCAGATGCCGAATGAAACGACCGCCGAGCGCACGGTCCTGATGCCCGATTCGATGGACGCGCCGACCGTCGAGCAGCCGACCCTGCGCCTCGGCGAGAACCACACCCTGCGGCAGAAGGTCGACGTCGCGCTGCGCCAGGCCGGCGCCGCGGATCAGACCGCCGAACTCGCGATCGACGACCTTGGCCTCGACCTTGGCGGGCTCGACGCCGATTCCCAGGCCCCGGGCGATGCGCCCACCATGGTGGCGGGCCTCGATGCGCGCTCGCGCCAGATCATCGAGGAAGCCGAGCGCCGCGCCGGCGGGGACGCCGATCAGGCTTCGACCACCGGCAGCTGGTACACGATCGACAGCACCGATCAGACCGGCGCCAACCCCGTGATCGCCGACGTCAACGCCACGGCCTCACTGAAGGCGCTGCCGGAAAGCGGCAGTGAAACCGCGCGCGTTGCCGCGTTGAAGCCCGGCATCGACGTCGACTTCAGCGCGACCGACGCCTTCGGCGGCTCGCGCAACGGTCTCGATCTCGACGTGGGCGCCGCCGGCGATACCGAAGGCGCGTTCGCCGCGACCCAGAAGATCGGGCCCGAAGACCTTGCGCTGCCCGATCTCGAGCCGGTGACCATGAGCGAAGTCGGCACGAAGCTCGATCTCGCGCGTGCCTACATGGACATGGGTGATCCCGACGGGGCGCGCAGCATCCTGAAGGAAGTCCTGCAGGAAGGCTCGGTGTCGCAAAAGCAGGAAGCCCAGCGGCTGATCGACACGCTGCCGGGTTGATCTCGCCGGCCCGCTGACCCGCTCGTCGCACGCGTCATGCCGCGCATCGCGGTCGGCATCGAGTATCTCGGCACCGGCTACATCGGCTGGCAGGCCCAGTCGGGCCAGTCGTCGGTGCAAGGCGCGATTGAGGCGGCGCTTTCCGCCGTGGCCGATTCACCGGTGACCACGACCTGCGCCGGCCGCACCGATGCGGGCGTACACGCCGTCGGCCAAGTCGCGCACTTCGACACCGAGGCCGTGCGCACGCCGCGTGCCTGGATGCTCGGCGCGAACACCCGGTTGCCCGCCGATATTTCGATCCTCTGGGCGCGCGAGATGCCCCGCGAGTTCCACGCGCGCTACAGCGCGTTCGCGCGAACCTATCGCTATCACATCGTCAATCGCAGCGAACGCCCGGCGCTTGCGGCGGGACGCGTGGCCTGGGTGCGTCGGCCGCTCGACGTCGCGGCCATGCGTGCGGCGACGGTGCACCTCGTCGGCGAGCATGACTTCAGCGCGTTCCGCGCGGCGAACTGCCAGTCGAAAACGCCGATGCGCCGCGTGACGGCGCTGGCGGTCGAGCGGGAGGACGATCGGGTCACGATCACGGTGACGGCGAATGCCTACCTGCACCACATGGTGCGCAACATCGCGGGGTTGCTGATCGCGGTGGGGCGGGGCGATGCGGCGCCGGATTTCGCGGCCGAAGTGCTCGCGGGCCGGGATCGGGCGCGTAACGCCGCCACCGCGCCTGCCGGCGGCCTGTACTTCACCGCGGTCGATTACCCGCGGGAGTTCGGCGTGCCGGCGAGTGTTTCCGTTATGATTCCCGCCTGATATGTCCTGGTTCGAAAAAATCATGCCCTCGCGGATCAAGACCGAGCGCCGCACGCGCTCGGTTCCCGAGGGCCTGTGGATCAAGTGTCCCTCCTGCGACGCGGTGCTCTATCGCGCCGAGCTCGAACGCAACCTCAACGTCTGTCCCAAGTGCAGCCATCACATGCGAATCGGCGCGCGCGAGCGCCTTGCGATGTTCCTCGACGAGGGCGACGTGCTCGAAATCGGCGGGAACGTGATGCCCGAGGATCCGCTCAAGTTCAAGGACAGCAAGCGCTACCGGGACCGGCTCGCATCGGCCCAGAAGAACACGGGCGAGAACGACGCGCTGATCGCGGTCGCCGGCAAGGTGCTCGGCGTCGACGTGGTCGCGTGCGCGTTCGAGTTCCGCTTCCTCGGCGGCTCGATGGGTTCGGTGGTCGGCGAGCGCTTCAAGCGGGCGGTGGACCACTGCATCGAGCATCGCGCGGCGCTCGTGTGTTTTTCATCGAGCGGTGGAGCGCGCATGCAGGAGGCGCTTTACTCGTTGTTGCAGATGGCGAAAACCAGCGCCGCGCTCGCGCGTCTCGCGCGCGAACACCTGCCGTTCATTTCGGTGATGACCGATCCGACTACGGGCGGCGTCTCGGCGAGTCTTGCGATGCTTGGCGACCTGAACGTCGCGGAGCCGCGCGCGCTGATCGGTTTCGCCGGCCCGCGCGTGATCCAGCAGACCGTGCGCGAGACGCTCCCGGAAGGTTTCCAGAGGAGCGAGTTCCTGCTGGAGCACGGCGCGCTCGACATGATCGTCGACCGGCGCGACATGCGTGAGCGGCTCGGCGCCGCGATCCGCCTGCTGCTGAAGCTGCCGCCGGCGGCCACGGTCGCCTGACCGCGCCCGCGTGACGCTGCCGATGCGCACGCTCGCCGACTGGCTCGAGCTGCAGCAGCAAGTCCATCCCCGCAGCATCGATCTTGGTCTCGCGCGCGTGGGCCGCGTGGCGCGCGCGCTCGAAGTCGATCGGCCGCAGGTACCGACCTTCATCGTCGGGGGCACGAACGGCAAGGGATCGACCGTGGCGATGCTCGAGTCGATGCTGCGCGCGGCCGGCCTTACGACCGGCGCATTCACGTCGCCACACCTCGTGCGCTACAACGAACGGATCCGTGTCAACGCCGTCGAGGCGGGCGACGCCGAACTCGTTGCGGCCTTCGAGGCGATCGATCATGCGCGGGGCGCGACGACGCTCACCTACTTCGAGTTCAACGCGCTCGCCGCGCTCTACGTGTTCCGGCAGCGCGAGGTCGGGGCGCTGGTGCTCGAAGTCGGGCTCGGTGGCCGGCTCGATGCGACGAATCTCGTCGATGCAGACGTTGCGGTCCTGTGCTCGATCGGCGCCGATCACCATGAATGGCTCGGGCCCACGCTCGAGGATATCGGGCGCGAAAAGGCGGGCATCTTCCGCCGCGGTCGCCCCGCCGTGCTCGGTACGCCTGCGATGCCCGCGAGCGTGTTCAGCGAAATCGACCGGATCGGCGCAGCGGCGCACATTGCGCGGCGCGACTTCGACTGGGAACAGGGCGATCGCTGGGCCTGGCGCTCGGCGCGCCGCGCGCTCCCCGAGCTGCCGCGGCCCGCGCTCGCGGGTGACATGCAGTTCGCGAACGCCGCCACCGCCATCGCGGCGCTCGATGCCAGCACCGTGACGGTATCGCGCGAGGCGATCGCGCGCGGGCTCGAGCAAGTGCGCCTCCCGGGACGCTTTCAGATCGTGCCGGGCGATCCCGAGTGGATCCTCGATGTGGCGCACAATGCGCCGGCCGCAGCGGAACTCGCCCGCAATCTCGCGGCGCGTGAGGCACGAGGGCGCACCTTCGCCGTGGCCGGCTTCCTCGACGACAAGGACGTCGCGGCGATCGGTCGTGCGCTGCACGACGAGGTCGATGCGTGGGTGTTCGCGACGCTGCCGCCGCCCCGCGGACTCGATGCCGCCGACGTCGCGCGTCGGATCGGGCCCGGCACACCGCTGCTGGCAAGCTGTGGTTCGGTCGAGGAGGCGTGCGCCCGGGCGCGCGAAGCGGCCAACCCCGACGACCGCATCGTCGTCTTCGGATCGTTCCACACCGTCGGGCCGGCGCTCCAGTGGCTTCGGCTATACTGAAATTGGCGTGAACAAGCAGTTCAAAGAGCGGCTCACGGGGGCCGTGATCCTCGTCGTCTTCGTCGTGATCGTCGTACCCGCACTGCTTTCCGGGCCGCCGCAACCGGCTGCGACACCGGCGGCGGCGGACGGCGAGGGACCACCGATCCGTTCCTATACGATCGACCTGACCGACCCTGCGGTCGGGCCGCCGGCAACGGCGGCACCGACCACACCGATGTCGACTACCGAGCCGAAGTCGACAACCGAGCCGAAGCCGGCCCCCGCGCCGACGTCGACCCCGGAGCCGATGTCGACGGGCACGTCGGCGCCCACCGTGACGCCCACTCCGGACGCGCCGCCGCCCCCGTCAGCCACGACGCCGGTAGCCTCGCCTCCCGCGGCGGCCGTGACGGCCGGCGGGTTTGCCGTGCAGATCGGCAGTTTTGCCAATCGCGCGAACGCCGAAGGGCTCGTCGAGAAATTGCGTGCCGGGGGCTTTCCGGCGTTCGTCCTGCCGACGACCAGCGGCAAGAAGCTCTATCGCGTTCGCGTGGGGCCGGTCGCCGACCGCGGCGAAGCGCAACGACTTGCATCTCGTCTCGCGGCGGCCGGGCAGCCAGGAGCCGTCACCAGCCATCCGTGATCGCTCTTTTTCCGCGCGTTACCGCCATCGAGTAGAATTCACGCACATGACGCCCACGGACTATGTATTGATCGGCATCGTCACCCTCTCGGCGATCGTCGGGCTCTTTCGCGGGCTCGTGCGTGAGGCGATCGCCCTCGTGACCTGGGTTGCGGCGCTGTGGTGCGCCTGGCACTTCGGGCCCGATCTCGAGCCCAGGCTCGGCGGCCTGCTCGATTCGCCCGCGGTGCGTCCGTGGGCGGCCCGCGTCATCCTCTTTTTCGTCGTGCTGCTCGCCGGCACCATCATCGCCTGGCTCGTCGGCTATTTCACGCGCCTCTCGCTCGTGATGAGCGTCGATCGCATGTTCGGATTCGTCTTCGGCGTGTTGCGCGGGGTGGTCGTCATCGGCGCGCTCGCGATCGTCTGCCAGACGCTCGAACTCGACCGGGACGCGTGGTGGAAAGACGCGAAACTCAGGGGTTTCGCCGAAAGCACGGCCGGAGTGCTGCGCACCGTGGTGGGTGATCATCCACTCGAGCGCGCGGAAGACCTGCTGCTTTCCACCGGCAAGGGAGCGTAGGACATGTGTGGCATCGTCGGCATTGTCGGCACGAGCGCCGTCAATCAGCGGCTCTACGATGCGCTCACCATCCTGCAGCATCGGGGCCAGGACGCGGCCGGCATCGTGACTTCGAGCGAGGGCGAGCTGTGCGTGCGCAAAGGCAGCGGGCTCGTGCGCGACGTGTTCCAGCAGCACCACATGCTCGAGCTGCGCGGCAATGTGGGGATCGCGCACGTGCGCTATCCCACGGCCGGCTGCGAAGGCGTCTCCGAGGCGCAGCCGTTCTACGTCAACGCGCCCTACGGCATCTGCCTCGGGCACAACGGCAACCTGACGAACGCCGCCGAGCTCGCCGAAGTACTCATTCGCGAAGACCGGCGTCACCTCAACACCGCGTCCGATTCGGAAGTCCTGCTGAACGTGTTCGCGTCCGAGCTGCAGCGCGTCGGTGCCCAGCGCGTCACGCCGGCCGACATTTTTGCTGCGCTGACTGCCGTGTATCGCCGCTGCCGCGGCGGTTACGCGGCGATCGCGATGGTGATCGGCCACGGCGTCGTCGGCTTTCGCGATCCGAACGGCATCCGCCCGCTCGTGCTCGGTACGCGCGAGACCGCGAAGGGCGTCGAGTGGATGCTCGCGTCGGAAAGCGTCGCGCTCACCGGCCTCGGCTTCCGGTTCGTGCGCGACATCGGCCCGGGCGAGGCCGTGTTCATCGACGAGCAGGGGCGGCTGCACTCGCAGCAGCTCGGCGCGACCGTGCATCACACGCCCTGCATTTTCGAGTACGTGTACTTTGCGCGCCCCGACTCGATCATCGACAACGTGTCGGTGTACCGCGCGCGCATGCGCATGGGCGAAAAGCTGGCCGAGCGTATCCGCCATGAGCGGCCTGATCACGACATCGAGGTCGTGATCCCGATCCCCGACACCTCGCGCACCGCCGCGATGCAGGTCGCGCAGCTCCTCGGGCTGAAGTATCGGGAAGGCTTCAACAAGAACCGCTACATCGGCCGCACCTTCATCATGCCCGGGCAGGAGCAGCGTGAGCGATCCGTGCGCCGCAAGCTGAACGCGATCGACTTCGAGTTCCGCGGCAAGGTGGTGCTGCTCGTCGATGATTCGATCGTGCGCGGCACGACTTCCGCGCAGATCATCGAGCTCGCCCGCGAGGCGGGCGCGCGCAAGGTGTATTTCGCGTCCGCGGCGCCGCCCGTGCGCTTCCCGAACGTCTACGGCATCGACATGCCGGCCGCGAGCGAACTGGTCGCGAGCGGCCGCAGCGTCGAGGAAGTCGCGAAGGCGATCGGTGCCGACTGGCTCGTCTACCAGACGCTCGACGACCTGGTGCAGGCCTGCCAGCACGATAACGCCCGGATCACCGAGTTCGACACTTCGTGCTTTTCCGGCGAGTACGTGACCGGCGATGTCACGCCGGAATACCTTGAACGCCTGCGCCTTGAGCGTTCAGACGCCGCCAAGGCCCATCGCCGCAACGGCGATCGGGCTGGCCTCAAGATCGCGCGGGGCGGGTGAAGGGTTCGCTGCAGCCGCGCCCTCGCGCGCTGCTGCTCGACTGGTTCTCGCGCGCACTGCGCGCCGTCGATGGACGCGCCTGCGTTCGGGCGGCGCTCGCGGGCGAGGCGCTGCCCGGTGTAGCGGCCGACGGCGGACCGGTCGTCGCATTCGCGGTGGGCAAGGCGGCGTCGCGCATGGTGCTCGGGGCCTACGACGCACTCGGTGCGCGGCTCACGCGCTCGCTCGTCATCACCAAGGCCGGGCACGTCGACGCGGAGCTGCGAACATGCCGCGGCGCCACCGTCATCGAGTCCGCGCACCCCGTGCCCGATGCGCGCAGTCTCGCGGCCGGTGCGCAATTGCTTGCGGAGGCCGGAAACCTTGCATCGAACGAGACGCCGTTGTTTCTCGTCTCGGGTGGCGCGTCGAGTCTCGCCGAAGTGCTGCGTGCGGGCGTCACGCTCGCGGAGCTTGCCGCACTCAACCAGGCGCTCCTCGCCGACGGCGCCGGCATCGAGGCGATGAATGCGCGGCGCCGCGCGCTGTCGCAGCTCAAGGGCGGTGCGCTGATCGAGCGACTTGGAGGCAGGGAGGGTCTCGCGCTCTTCCTGTCGGATGTGCCGCTCGATGATCCGGCCGTCATCGGCTCGGGTATCGCGGGCCCCGTGCCCGGCGATCGGTTGTGCCGGCGCGTGATCGCGAACATCGAACAGGCGGTGGAGTCGGTGCGCGAGGTGGCGTCGGCGGCGGGCTTGCGGGTGCGTGTCGGCCACGAACGGTTTGCCGGCGATGCCGCGATGCTCGGTACGCGCTTCGCGACGGAGCTCGCCGCGCGCGAGGTCGAGGTGCTCGTGTTCGGTGGAGAATCGACGGTGTGCCTGCCGCAAGCTGCGGGGCGTGGCGGGCGCAACCAGCATCTCGCGCTCGCCGCGGCCCGCGCATTGCGCGGCGAGGCCGGGCTGACGCTGCTCGCGGCCGGCACCGACGGTACCGACGGCCCTACGCAGGACGCCGGCGCCATCGTGGACGGCGACACCTGGCAGCGTATCGCCGACGGTGGCTCGGACGGGGAGGACTGTCTCGCCCGCGCCGACGCGGGCACCGCGCTCGAAGCGGCGGGCGATCTCCTGTGCACCGGCGCTACCGGCACCAACGTCGGCGATCTCGTCATCGGTCTCGCGCGCGTGGTCTAATCGTTGCGATGCGCCTGTTATTGATCGACCACGATCCGCGCTACCGGGCGCTCGTTCGCCACCACGTGACGTGCCGTTGGCCCGCCGCCGACGTCGTCACGTGGAACCCGGTGCGTCACGGGCCGCTCGCGCCCGAGTTCCTCGCACAGGGCTACGACGCGGTTTTACTCGATCATGCGTCGCCGCCGGGGACCGGCTTCGGCTGGCTCGACGACCTCGGCGCCCGCCCGGGCTTTGCACCGATCGTTTTCTTCGCGCCGGACGACGAAATCGGGACGCGTGAGCGCGCGATCGAAGCGGGCGCCTTCGATACGTTTGATCGCGAGGCGATCGACAACACGCGGTTCGTCGACGCGCTCGCGCGCGCGTCGAGCGCGCAGCTCGAGGCCCGCGCCGCGTGGCGCGGTTCGCCCGAGGGGCGCGATGCGCCGACGTTCGGTGCGGCGCATCTGCGCGGTTACCGGCGCATCCGCGAGCTCGCGCGCGGTTCGGTGTCCGACCTGTACCTCGCCGAGAGCGAGGAGGCCGGCGCACTCGTCGTGCTGAAGCTCACGCACGTGCTGCGCAAGGCGAACGGCATCGACCAGTCGTTCGACCGCTTCCTGCAGGAATACGAGATCGTGCGGCGGCTGCGTCACCCGAACGTCGTGCGCATCCACGACCTCGGCGTGATGGATGATTTCGCGTTCATCGTGATGGAGTATTTTGCCGGCGGCGACCTGCGCCGGCGCATGCGCGCGCCACTCACGCTGCGCGCCGCACTCGGTTACACACTCGAGATCGCGCGCGCGCTGGCGGCGGTCCACGAGGCGGGCGTGCGTCACCGCGACCTGAAGCCCGGCAACGTGATGGTGCGCGACGACGGCAGCCTCGCGCTGATCGACTTCGGCCTCGCCAAGCACGAGGCGCTCGCCTTCGAGATCACGGACACCGGGATGATCTTCGGCACGCCGCACTACATGAGCCCCGAGCAGGGCCACGGGCAGGTGACCGACGAGCGCAGCGACCTCTACAGCCTCGGCGTGATGCTCTATGAAATGCTCACGCGCTCGAAGCCCTACGATGCGGACAATCCGATGGCGATCATCTACCTGCATGCCAAGGCGCCGGTGCCGCGGCTGCCGAGGGAACTGGCGGTGGCCCAGCCGATCATCGACCGGTTGATGGCGAAGGAGCCGGACGGGCGATTTGCGAGCGCGAGCGAGGCGGCCACGATCCTCGAGATGGCGCTCGAGGAGATGGGCGGCGAATGAGTGCTTTCGAGACGATCCTGACGGCGCCGACCCCCGTCGCCTGGGTCGAGGTCGCGGCCGAACACTGGCGTCCGCTGCTCACCGATCACGCCAACTGCGAGAAGAAGGCCGCATCGACCGCGCTCGCGCTGATCTTCGCCTACCCGGAGGACACGGCGCTCGGGGTGGCGCTGGCGCGCCTCGCGCGCGAGGAGCTGCGGCATTTCGAGCAGGTCGTGCGCATGATGCAGCGGCTCGAAATGCCGTTCGAGCGCCAGGCACCCGGCCGGTATGCGTCGGCGCTGCGCCGCCATGTGGCAAGCGCCGAGCCGCGGCGCAAGCTCGATCTGATGTTGATCGGCGCGCTGATCGAAGCGCGCTCGTGCGAGCGTTTTCAGCTGCTCGCGCCGCGCCTGCCTCCGCCGCTCGGCGCCTTCTACACCGATCTCGCGCGTGCCGAAGCGCGCCACCATGAGCTCTATATCGAGCACGCCAGGGCGAACGCGGGCGACAGCGACTGGGAGCGGCGCTTGCGCGAACTCGCTCAAGTGGAAGCGGAACTCGCGACCTCGCCGGACACGGAACTGCGCTTCCACTCGGGCACCCTGTCGGCGCCTTTTACACCAGGGAGCCGGCGCGGCGCGCTGGCAGCTGCGACGGCGTTGATTTCCTGAGATTTTCCCTTCCGGGCACTCTTTTTGCTGCGGGCTTTCCCGATACGGGGGAAAACCATGAGTATCCGTGCGCGTGTGGCCATCTGGACGGCCGCTGTGTTGGCGGGCGCCGTTCCCTATTCCCAGGCCGACAACGTACGGGGGGCCTGGTCACCCGTCGTCAGCTGGCCGCTCATCGGCGTGCACGCGGTCCTGATGCCCGATGGGCGCGTCCTCACCTACGGAAGTCGCACATCGGGCCAGCAGACCGGGTATTTCGACTACGACGTCTGGGACCCGTCCGCCGGACTCACCGGCGCGGGCCACCTGACCCTCCCCAACATGACGGCAACGGACATCTTCTGCGGCTCCCAACTCGTGCTGCCGCAGAGCGGCAACGTGTTTCTGGCCGGCGGCGACAACTGGACCGGCACCGGAACCACCAATACCGGAAACAACAATTCCAACGTGTTCACGCCGTCCGACAACCAGCTGACGCGCGGCGCCAACATGGGCAGCGCGCGATGGTACTCGACCTCGACCACGCTGCTTTCCGGCGAGACCTATATCCAGGGTGGATCGGGCGGTACCGCGGCGCCGGAAATCCGCGCCGTGAACGGCAGTTTCCGTACCCTCACCGGTGCGAACACGAGCACCCTCGATTTCATGTATCCGCGCAATTTCGTCGCGCCCGACGGCCGCGTGTTCGGCTACGACAGCGCCGGGCGCATGTACTACGTCACGACGGGCGGCGCCGGCGCCATACAACTGCTCGGCCAGTTGCCTGCAGGTAATCGCGGCAGCGATGCCACGTCCGCGATGTTCCGGCCCGGCCGCATCCTGCAGATGGGCGGCAGCTCGAACGGCGCAGTGGTGATCAACATCAACGGCGGAACGCCGGTCGTCACCGCGACGCAAGCCATGTCGTCACAACGCAAGCTGCTCAATTCCACGATCATGGCGGATGGTCGCGTCGTGGCGACGGGTGGCAGCTCGACCTGGAACGAACTCGTCAACGTCAACAATGTGGCCGAGATCTGGAATCCGACCACTGGCGCCTGGACGCAGGGGGCGCCCGGTGCACTTGCGCGCCTCTACCACTCGAACTCGCTGCTGCTGCCCGACGCTTCGGTGATGGTAGGTGGTGGCGGCGCACCGGGGCCGCTGAACAACCGCAATATCGAGATTTACTACCCGCCGTATCTCTTCGACGGAAATGGCGAGCGCGCACCGCGCCCGACGATCACATCGGTGCAGGACACGCTCGAGATCGGCGAGACCTTCGATGTCGGCTTTGTCGATGCGGCGGACATCAGTCGCGTGACCTTCATCAAGACGGGCAGTGTCACGCACAGCTGGAACATGGAGCAGCGCTTCAACGAACTCGTGTTCGTGCGTCACGGCGCCGTGCTGAGCGTGCAGGCGCCGACGCGCGCGGTCGATGCGCCGCCGGGTTTTTACCATCTGTTCCTGCTCGGCGCAGACGGGGTCCCGTCCGTCTCGCGCATCCTGAAGGTCGATGTCGCTGCCGATCCAGCGCCGGGCGTCACGCCGGTGCTCGTGGCGCCGGTCGATCAGGCCGCATCGACGGGTGTCGCGGCGAACCTCGCGCTCGCGGCCACGGATCCCAATGGCGACGTACTCGGCTTCGCGGCCGTCGGCCTGCCACCGGGCCTGACGATCAACGCCGCGAGCGGCGTCATTTCAGGCACGCCGACCCAGGTCGGCAGCTACAACGTGGTGGTCGCCGTCAGTGACGGCGTGAACTCGGCGACCGCGGGCTTCGTATGGACGGTGTCGGGAGCCGCATCCCTCGTGCTCGACGCGCCGCCGCCGCCCGCCACGGTTCAAGCGGGCGCCGTGGTGAATTTCACGGCCACCGCGCGCAACGGCATCAATGTGCGCTACCGCTGGAATTTCGGCGATGGATCGGCGACGACCGCGTGGTCGGCGACGCCCGGGGTGTCGCACGCGTTCACGGCGCCTGGCGTCCACTATGTCACCGTGACTGCGGTCGATGATCGTGGCATCGAGCAGTCGCAGACGATCGTGCAAGCGGTGCACCTGGCACTCACGGCGCGCGCGCCGGTGATGTCGGGCGCGCTCGCGATCGATCAGCCGCTCGCGGGCGGTGGACCGCGCCTCTGGGTCGTCAATCCGGACAATGACACGGTGTCGGTGTTCGATACCGTGAGCCGCGCCAGGATCGCGGAGATTGCGGTGGGCACGGCCCCACGCGCCCTCGCCGTGTCGCCGAGCGGCCAGGTCTGGGTCACGAACAAGGGCAACTGGCGCGTCAGCGTGATCGATCCCGCCACGCTCGCCGTGGCGCGAACCCTGACGCTGCCGCGGGCCTCGCAGCCCTACGGGATCGTGTTCGCGCCGGGCACCAACGTCGCCTACATTGCGCTCGAGGCGACCGGTAGCGTCCTGCAGTACGACGCCACCACCTACGCACAGCTCGCGTCACTCGACGTCGGGCCAAATCCGCGCCATCTCGCGATCGACGCCAGCGGACAGTCGATCTTCGTGTCGCGCTTCGTCACGCCGCCGCTGCCCGGCGAAAGCACGGCGGTCGTTGCCACGAGCGTGAACGGTGTCCCGGTGGGTGGCGAGGTCGTTGAACTCGCAGCGGCGCCGTTCTCGGTCGTGCGCACGATTGTCCTCGCACACAGCGACCGGCCGGATTTCGAGAACCAGGGCTCGGGCATTCCGAACTACCTCGGCGCCGCGGCGATCTCGCCCGACGGTACGCAGGCCTGGGTGCCGTCGAAGCAGGACAATATCCGGCGCGGCGCCCTGCGCAGCGGCGCGAACCTCGATTTCCAGAACACGGTGCGCGCCGTGAGCTCTCGCATCGTGCTCGCGACGCGCGCGGAGGATCCGGCCGCGCGCATCGATCACGACAACGCGAGCATCGCGAGCGCGGCGGCCTACGATCGCAACGGCATCTACCTGTTCGTCGCGCTCGAAACGAGTCGCGAAGTGGCGGTCATCGACGCGCACGGCGGCTACGAGCTGTTCCGCTTCGATGTCGGCCGTGCGCCGCAGTCGCTCGCGCTGTCTCCCGACGGGAAGACGCTCTACGTCGGCAATTTCATGGATCGCAGCGTCGGGGTCTACGATCTCGCGCCACTGCTGAACGAAGGGCGCGCGCAGGCGTCCGAGATCGCCACGCTCGCAAGCGTTGCGATCGAGAAGCTTGCGCCGGACGTGCTCGTCGGCAAGCAACTCTTCTACGACGCACGCGATCCGCGCCTCGCGCGCGATCGGTACATGAGCTGCGCGTCGTGCCACAACGACGGCGGACAGGACGGGCGCGTGTGGGATCTCACCGGGATGGGTGAGGGCCTGCGCAATACGATCCGGTTGCGCGGTCGCTCGGCGGGGCAGGGGTTCCTGCACTGGAGCGCGAACTTCGATGAGTTGCAGGATTTCGAGGCGCAGATCCGCGCGCTGGCGGGCGGCACGGGCCTGATGTCGGACTCCGCCTTCACCGCGGGCACGCGCAGTGCGCCGCTCGGTGATCGCAAGACGGGCCTCTCGGCTGATCTCGATGCGCTCGCGGCCTATGTCGCGTCCCTCTCGACGTTCGAGGAGAGCCCCTTCCGCAATGGCACATCGCTCACGAGTGCGGCGGTGGCCGGCAAGGCGATCTTCGCCGACCTCGGCTGCGCGGCCTGCCACGGCGGCGCCGCGTTCACCTCGAGCGGTACCGCGACGCTGGTCGATGTCGGCACCCTGACCGCCGACAGCGGCGATCGCCTCGGCGGTCCCCTGCCGGGAATCGACCTGCCCACATTGCGCGACGTATGGGCGACCGGGCCCTGGCTGCACGACGGTTCGGCACCCACGCTGTCCGCCGCGATCGTCGCACACACGAGCGCGCGCAACCTCGACGCGGCGAGTCTTGCCGATCTCACTGCCTATGTGCGGGAGATCGGCAGCATCGAGCCCGCACCGGCCGAAGCGGCCGGCACCGGCGCGGGCCTCACCGGCAACTACTACGCGAACCGGACACTCGGCGGCTCACCGGTGCGAACGCGCACTGAGGCGGTCAATTTCAACTGGAGCAAGAGTTCGCCAGGCACCGGTGTCCCGAGGGACAATTTCTCGGCGCGCTGGACCGGGTCGATCGCGCCGGCGACGACCGGCACGTACAGCTTCCAGACCGTGTCGGACGACGGCATCCGGCTGTGGGTGAACGGCGTGCTGCTGATCGATGATTGGACGAGTCACGGTGCCACGACCGACACGAGCGGTGCGATCAATCTCGAGGCAGGCACGCGCTACGCGGTTCGGCTCGAGTACTTCGACGCCACCGGCAGTGCGGTGGCTCGCCTGCGTTGGCGCACGCCGATCTCGGGTTCCTATCCTGCGGTGCCGGCGACGCGGCTGCATGCGCAGTAGCGCGGTCCGCGCGGCGTTTGCGCGCGGCGCGTGCGCGACCCTGCTGGTCGTCACGCTGGGGGCGGCAGCGATGCCACCCAAGGGGACCTTGCTTGCGGCCCCGCCGCGGGAACTGCGCGACTTCACGCTCACGGACCAGAACGGGCATGCGTTTGGCCGTGCGCAGCTCAGAGGCAAACCCGCCCTCGTGTTCTTCGGCTTCACGCATTGCCCCGACGTCTGCCCGGCGGCGCTCGCACGCCTGGCGCTGCTGCAGAAGTCCCATGGCCGCGAGCTCGGCGGTGCGCGCATCGTGTTCATATCCGTCGACGGCGAACGCGATACGCCCGCGGTGCTGAAGGATTTTCTGCTGCGCTATTCGAAGGATTTCGTCGGGCTGACCGGGACGCCTCGCGCCGTACGAGATCTCGCGGCGCAATTTTCCGCCAGCGTCTTCAGCGGCCGCGCCGCCGATGGCAGCCGTACCGTCGAGCACAGCGGGCAGATCCATCTGCTCGATGCCCACGGGCGGCTGTACGCGACGTTCTACGATGCTCCGCTTGCGACCATGGCGGAGGTCACGCGCGCGGCGGTGAATTGAGCCGGGGCAGCGTACGCAGCTGGAACCCGCCCGGCCCCGCTTCAATGACACTTCCCTGTTCGTACCACGCACCGAGCACGATGCGCTTGCGCGGGCGGCCGTCCACGAGGAATTCGTGCACGCCCGGGCGGTGAGTGTGACCGTGAATCACGACATCGACGTCGAATTCGCGCGTCGCGACCTCGATGGCCACCGGGTTGGCGTCCATGATCTCGGGCAGGACGCGGCTCGTATGCGCGCGGCTGCCGGCACGCGCTTCGCCCGAGATCAGCTTGCGGTCCGCGAGCGGTAGCGCGAGCAGGCGCCGTTGCCACTCGGGGTCGCGCACGATCGTGCGCAACTGCTGGTATTTCACGTCGCCGGTGCAGAAGAGGTCGCCGTGCGCGAGCAGGGTGCGCACGCCTTCGATTTCCGTCACCACGGCGTCGGCGATCAGGCGACAGCCGGTGTGCGCCGCGAAGCGCTCGCCAAGCAGAAAGTCACGATTGCCGTGCATGACGAAGCAAGGCACGCCGCTCGACGTGTAGGTGGCGAGCGCCGCGCAGACACGGGCGCGCTCCGGATCATCATCGTCGTCGCCGACCCATGCCTCGAAGAGATCGCCGAGGATGTAGAGGGCCGCAGCGGCGCGCGCTTCGCCGCGCAGGAAGGCGATGAACTGATCGCTTGCCTCGGGCTCCGCCGCATCGAGATGCAGGTCCGAGACGAAGAGGTGGGTCACGGGCCGGGTGGCGGTGCCGCGATCGCGGGCAGAGTCACCGGCGTGGGATCGCCACCGATCAGCTCGACACTCTTGATGACCACCGGTGTGAGCGGCGCGTCGGACTTGAGGGTCGAGACCGCGCCGGTGGGCTGCACCGAGATGCGATCGACGACATCCATGCCTTCGACCACCTTGCCGAACACGGCGTAGCCCCAGCGGGTCGGCAGCGGGTCGAGGTCGGCGTTGTTGCCCACGTTGACGAAGAACTGGGAATCGCCGGAATGCGGCGCGGCGGCGCGCGCGAGTCCGACCGTGCCCCGCAGATTCTGCAACCCATTGCCGGATTCGTTCGGGACCTTGGCGTGCGTGGGCTTCAGTGCGTACTCCGGCGTCACGCCGCCGCCCTGGATCATGAAGTTCGCGATGACGCGATGAAAGAGCGTGTTGGTGTAATGGCCTTCCTTCACGTAGGTGAGGAAGTCCTCGACCGTGAGCGGCGCCCGCTCGGGATTCAGTTCGATCACGAACGAGCCGAGCGTGGTCGAGACGCGCACGCGCGGGGCGTCGGCGGCAGACGCGGCCGCGCAGCCGAGTGCAAGCGCGGCCAGGATGGCGAGGCGACGGAGCGGGTGCTTCTTCATCCCGGCATTCTAGCAATCCCTTAAGATGTCGTTCATGTCCGAGCCTCAATTCGTCACCCGCTTTGCGCCGAGCCCCACCGGCGCGCTGCATCTCGGCAACGCGCGCACGGCGCTTTTCAACCATCTGCTCGCGCGGCGGTCGGGGGGGCGGTTCCTGCTGCGCATCGAGGACACCGACGCGGAGCGTTCGACCGATGCCTATCTCGCGGCGCTGGTCGACGACCTGCGCTGGCTCGGCATCGACTGGCAGGAGGGGCCCGACGTCGGCGGTCCGGCGGCTCCCTACCGGCAGTCCGAACGCACGACGCTCTACGCCGATTTCCAGGAGCGGCTCCTGGTCACGGGCGCGGCGTACCCGTGCTATTGCACCGCCTCGGAGCTCGAGCTGTCGCGCAAGGCGATGCGTGCAGCCGGCAGGCCGCCTCGCTACGCGGGCACTTGCAGGGAGCTCACCGCCGCGCAGCGGCGCGACCGCGAAGCGCGCGGACTCGCACCGACACTGCGGTTTCGCGTGCAGCCGGGCGCGGACGTGGCGTTCGAGGATTTCGTGCACGGCCCGCAGCGCTTCACGACCGACGACATTGGCGATTTCATCGTGCGCCGCGCCGATGGATCGGCGGCGTTTTTCTTCTGCAATGCCGTCGACGACGCGCTGATGGGCGTCACGCACGTGCTGCGCGGCGAGGATCACCTCACCAACACGCCGCGCCAGATCCTGGTACTCACGGCGCTCGGCCTCGCGGTACCGGCCTACGGACACGTCTCGCTGATCATCGGCGACGACGGCGCGCCGCTCTCGAAACGCCACGGTGCGACGAGCCTCGCGGAACTGCGCGATCGAGGCTATCTCGCCGTCGCCGTCCGCAACCACCTGTTTCGGCTCGGGCACGCGAGCGCCGCGCAAGGCCTGCTCGACGACAGTGCGATGGCCGCCGCCTTCGACATTCGGCATCTCGGCCGCTCACCGAGCCGTTTCGACATGGTCCAGCTCGACGTGTGGCAGAAGGAAGCCGTGCACGCGCTGCCCGACGAAGCGTTCGGAGCGTGGGCAGGCGATGCCTTGCCGCCACCGCTGGCGCCCGCCGATCGCGCGGCGTTCGTCGCAGCGGTGAGGCCCAATGCCGTGTTCCCGGCCGATGTGCGTGCCTGGGCCGAAGTGGTGTTCGGCGCGCCGCCGCAATTGGGCGAAGCCGCTGAGGCCGTGGTGCGCGATGCCGGCAGCGAGTTTTTTGGCGTCGCCGCCGCAGCCGCGGCCGCGAACGACAACGACCTTGCGGCCATCGCGGCGGCCGTGCGCAGCGCAACGGGCCGCAAGGGTCCGGCGCTCTTCAAGCCGCTGCGCCTCGCGCTCACCGGGCTCGACCACGGCCCCGAGCTCGCGCCGCTGCTGCGCGCGATGCCGCGCGCCAAGGCGCACGAACGCCTCCTCCGCTACGCTCGCTGACCATGCTACGCATCCACAACTCCCTCACGGGTCGCAAAGAAGCGCTGCAACCGATCGTGCCGGGACGGGTTGGCATGTATGTCTGCGGCATCACCGTTTACGACTATTGCCACATCGGCCACGCGCGCTCGCAGGTCGCCTTCGACGTCGTGCGCCGCTGGTTGCGCGAGTCGGGGCTCGCCGTGACCTACGTGCGCAACATCACGGACATCGACGACAAGATCATTCGTCGTGCCGCGGAGCTCGGCGAACCGATCGAAGCGCTCACCGCGCGCTACATCGCGGCGATGGACGAGGACTTCGCCGCGATCGGCATCGAGCGCCCCGACCACGAGCCGCGCGCCACGGAATATGTCCCCGCGATCGTCGCGATGGTCGAGGCGCTCATCGACAAGGGCTACGCGTACGTCGCGGCCGACGGCGATGTCCTGTACGCCGTCGAGAAGTTTGCGCAGTACGGCAGGCTCTCGGGCCGGAAGCTCGAGGACCTCGAGGCCGGTGCGCGCGTCGAAGTGGACGCGGCCAAGCGCAACCCGCTCGATTTCGTCTTGTGGAAGGCTTCCAAACCCGGCGAGCCGGCGTGGGATTCGCCCTGGGGCGCGGGCCGCCCCGGCTGGCACATCGAGTGCTCGGCGATGTCGACCGAACTCCTCGGCACACATTTCGACATTCACGGCGGCGGCATGGACCTCAAGTTCCCGCACCACGAGAATGAAATCGCGCAGTCCTGCGCGGCGACCGGCGATCATTTTGTCGACGTCTGGCTGCACAACGGTTTCGTCAACGTCGACGACGAGAAGATGTCGAAGTCGCTCGGCAATTTCTTCACGCTGCGCGACGTGCTGCCCACGCTGCGCCACCCCGAGGTGATGCGCTTCTTTCTCATTTCGAGCCACTACCGCGGGCCGATCAATTATTCACCCGAGCAACTGGTGCAGGCGGACGCCGCGCTCACGCGGCTCTACACGGCCGTGCGCGGTCTCGCGGTCGCGGAACCGGGGCGTGTGCATTCGGCGGCGCAGGAAGAGTTCGCGGCGGCGCTGAACGACGACTTCAACACCCCGCAGGCGCTCGCCGTGCTGCAAGGTCTCGCGCGCGACCTGAATTCCGCGCGTGCGGCGAATGATTCCGACACCGCGCAGCGGCGCGCGAGCGAACTCGTGGCACTCGGCCAGGTGCTCGGCATCCTGTCCGTAGATCCCGAGCAATGGTTCCGGCTCGGCGTGCCGGGCGCGGGCTCTGGCGTAGGCGGCGAGGCGGCGATGGACGATGCCGCGATCGATCGGCTCATCGAAGCACGGCTCGCGGCTCGCAAGGCGAAGAACTGGGCCGAGTCCGACCGCATTCGCGATCAGCTTGCGGCGGGAGGCGTCGTGGTCGAGGACAAGGCGGGAAGCGTCACGGTCTGGCGGAGGCGCTGAGGGACGGGCGGCGCGTAGGTGCGTATAGGCGCGCGTATACGGGCGCGTGCGGCCGCGCGGGGCGTGGACGGTCGCGAAGGTCTGGCGCCGCGCGGGTCGAGCGCACCGCCTCCGGCGGTGTTCCCTCGGCGTGGCGGCGCCCGGCGCACTGTGGCGGTGGTAGCAGAATCCTTGGTAGTCGCCGGGCGCAGCTCGCCACGCCTCGGCGCTCTCCACGCGCGGCGCCAGACCTTCGCGACCGTCCACGCCCCGCACGGAGGCTGCGTGGGTTCGAGTGCGGTTACCGCTCAGTTCCTGAAACCGATACGTTTTCCTGAGTTCGCTTGGTCAGGTCGAGGTAAGCTCGGAACAGTTTCGCAAACGGCTCTTCGGCGCCAGAGAAGAAACCAGTCTGCCCGACAGCGCCATCCCGCCAGACCTGTCGAGCGACCCATGCGGGGTGCGCGGGATGGCCTTCGGTCGTGAAGGCCATGTGCAACGAGTTGCCGTTGCACTCGAACACTTCGAGCTGTTCATCCGGAAATGCGCGGCGAGAAGCGCCGCAGAATTTCTCGACTAAGTGATGGTAGTCATTCCACTGTGACAGGGAGATGTCAGCCAGCGGAAATGGCATGTATTGAGGTCCGTCAGTCGTCGTTGTGACGGGATATCTGATCAGTACTTCGCCCTTGGTCGTCTCCAAGCCGTCCGGGACGAGGGGGATGAAAAGACGAAGCTCTTGTGCGTCAACCGGGACAACAACTGAGTCCACGAGTGCGAGCGTTCCGGGGCCACGCGAAACTGCGACGGTTCGCTGTCCGTGCGGGCGAGCGATGCTCCGATTGGCCTCGTCCTGCAGTACCAGCACGATCTTGCCGCGCTCGGCGCTCTCCAGCTGGTAGCGGACCGAAACCTCGAACGCGACGGTCGAACCGCGCACCAGCGGCGTTCCAGGCTTCGGCTCGATGGCGATCAAGTCAATCGAGTAGCCCTTGCCGCGGGGCGCGTTGGACACCCACCGATGCTCTTCTGCAAGAGCAAAAGCCTGAATCGCCAGCGTTGCAACAAGGAAGATGGTCCCTCGGATCCCCATAGCCTGCTCTCCTGCGCTTCGTCGGCCCGCGACTTGAAGTTCCTATCGTCGCACGCCTGCGAACTCGCGCACGCACGCGGC
>CADEFQ010000001.1:0-141381 GCA_902826635.1 uncultured Pseudomonadota bacterium | reverse complement strand
CCGCGACTTGAAGTTCCTATCGTCGCACGCCTGCGAACTCGCGCACGCACGCGGCCCCGAAGCTTGCCCCGCCCCGACCGCGCGGCACCACGCCACCACGCCTCGCCGTTCTTCAGCCGAGTGCGCCGAGGAACCCCGTGTGCCACGCCTGCATGTCGTGCGCGCGGAGTGTCGCGAGCATCGTCGCGTGGCGCTCCTGACGCTCGATGAGCGGCATCGTGAGCGCGGTTTCGACCGCCTGCGAAACGCCGCGCAGATCGTAGGGATTGACGATCACGGCGCCGTCGAGTTCGTGCGCCGCGCCGGCGAGGGAGGAAAGGATCAGGGTGCCCGGATCGGCGGGGTCCTGCGCGGCGACGAATTCCTTCGCGACGAGGTTCATGCCGTCACGCAGCGGCGTGACGATCCCGACCTGCGCGGCGCGCATGAAGCCCATCAGCGTGCCATGCGGAAAGTTCTTGTTGAGATAGCGCAGCGGCGTCCAGTCGGTGTCGGCGAAGCGGCCGTTCGTCCGTCCCGTCGCCTGTTCGAGCGCCTCACGGATCGCCGCGTAGGCCTGGATGTCGTCCCGGCTGAGTGGCGCGATCTGCAGGTAGATCAGGCGCCCGCGATGCTGGGTGTGGCGTTCGAGGAAGCGCTGGTACGCGGTGAAGCGTTCGACGAGACCCTTGCTGTAGTCGAGCCGGTCGACGCCGATCATCAGCCGCCGGCCGATGAGCCCCGTGATCATCCGCTTGACCGGCTCCGTGCGCATCGCGGCCTGCGCCTCGGCGATCACGCCATCGACATCGATCCCGATCGGAAAGGTGCCGGTCGCGACTTTCGGCGCGCCCTCCGGATACACCCCGCTGAGCCCGGTGCGAAAGGACTGTTCATCCGCTGCCGTCTGGAAGCCGACGAGGTCGTAGTGAGTGAGGTCGCGCACGAGATCCGCGTAGGGCGGCAGCAGTCGCAGCACCTCGAGATGCGGAAAGGGAATGTGCAGGAAAAAACCGATCGGCTGCGTCACGCCGAGCGCACGCAGTTCGCGTGCGAGCGGAATCAGGTGGTAGTCGTGGATCCAGATGCGGTCGTCAGGCGCGAGCAGCGGCGCGAGGCGCTCGGCGAACAGGCGGTTCACCGTGCGATAGGCGGCGTGCCACTCGTGGTCGTAGCGAAAACGCTCGGTCATGTAGTGGAACAGGGGCCACAGCGCCGTGTTGCAAAAGCCGCGGTAGTGGCGGTCGTACTGCGCCTGCGTGAGATCGATGGTCGCGTAACTCACGTTGTCGCGCGTGACGATCCCGGGCTGCGCCGCCGGATCGGCGCTGACGTCGCCGCTCCAGCCGAACCACAGTCCGCCCCGGTTGCGCATCGCCGCGAGCACGCCGACCGCGAGCCCGCCGGGCGCCGCCGTCCGCCGCGGCAGCGTGATGCGATTCGACACGCAGACGAGTCGGCTCACAGCGCCGCTTCCCAGGACTTCGAAAGGCGCATCGCCGCGTTGATGATCCCGACCATGCTGTACGTCTGCGGGAAATTGCCCCACAGCTCGCCGCTTTCGGGATCGATGTCTTCCGAGAGCAGGCCCACGTGGTTGCAGCGCGCGAGCATCGCCTCGAACAGTCCGCGAGCCTCCTCTTGCCGGCCGACGCCCGCGAGCGCGTTGATGTACCAGAAGGTGCAGAGGTTGAACGCGACGGTCGGCGCGCCGAAATCATCGGCGCGATCGTAGCGCGCGAAGAAACTGCCGCGGCGCAGGCGCCGCTCGAGAAACCCGAGCGTGCCGAGGAAGCGCGGGTCGGTGTGCGGGATCAGGCCGATTTCGGGGAGCAGCAGCAAGCTTGCGTCCGCGCCGCTGCCGTCGAACACGTCGACGAAACTGCCGAGTGCGGCGTTCCAGCCTCGCTCGAGTACGCGCCCGCGCACGGTGTCGGCGCGAGTCCGCCACATGGCCGCGTCGGGTTCGCGGAAATGCTCGTGCAACTGCGCGATGCGATCGAGCGCCGCCCAGCACATCGCGCTCGAGAAGGTATGCACTTCGCTCCGCGTGCGAAATTCCCAGAGGCCGGCATCGGGCGTATCGTGCAGCGCCCACGCGTGCTCGCCGAGCACCGTCAGCTGGCGCAGCGCATCGACGCCGGCCTTTTCACGCAGCCGTTCGTCGAAGAACGCCTGCATCGCGGAGAGCACGACGGCGCCGTAGGCATCGTTCTGTTGCTGTCGCCATGCCGCGTTGCCGACTCGCACCGGTCCCATGCCGCGGTAGCCCGCGAGTGCGGCGGCCTTGCTTTCGTCGACCACCGATTCACCGCTGATGCCATAGAGCGGCTGCAGTGCGTAGCCTTCCGTGCCTGCGGCGATATTGACGATGAAGCGCAGGTACGCCTCCATGGTCCGGGTCGCGCCGAGGCGATTGAGCGCCTTCACAGTGAAGAGGCTGTCGCGCAGCCAGCAGAAGCGATAGTCCCAGTTGCGTTCGCTGCCGGGCGCCTCGGGGATCGAGGTCGTGAGCGCCGCGACGATCGCACCGGTGTCTTCGTAGCTGCAGAGCTTGAGCGTGATCGCGGCGCGAATCACCGGTTCCTGCCACTCGAACGGCACGGCGAGCGTGCGCACCCAGTCGCGCCAGTAGTCGGTCGTGCTCGCGAGGAAGCGCGCCCCGAGACCGCCGACGGATTCCGCGATCGACTCGTCGGGCCCGAGCACCAGCGTGACCGGGTTTTCGAGGGCAAACCAGCGTTCCTCGAGGATGTAGTCGAGACTCGCGTCGGTCGTCAGGCGTAAATCCAGCGCATCGCCGAGATAACGCACGTGATGGCTGCCGCGGCGCACCGTGTAGGCGCCCTCGCCATAACGCAGTTTCGGACGCAGGCGCACGCGAATGCGTGGCCGGCCCGCGGCCACTTCGACGATGCGCACGAGCATCGTCGGGCGGAACATGCGATCGAACTGGCGAAAGCGCGGGCAGAAATCCAGGATGCGCACCGCCGCGCCGTCCGCCGCCTCGAGGCGAGTCTCGACGACGGCGGTATTGCGCAGGTATTGCTGCGAGCTCGTGATGGCGCCCGCGAGTTCCACGTCGAAGAAGCCCGAGTCCTCGCGGTCGAGCAGGCGGCAGAACACGGGGTCGCCGTCGAGCCGCGGCAGGCAGGTGAACACGTGACGCCCGCGCAGGTCGATCAGCGAGGCGATCGAGCAATTGCCGATCACGGCGAGTTCCAGGTTGGGCTCGCCACTCATGGCTCGTTCTCCGGCGCGGCCGCGAGCGCGAGGAGCCACGCGCGCACGTCGGCGGGCCTCGCCACGCGGTAGCAGGCCACCGTGGATTGAAAGGTCCCGACGTGGATCGAGAGGCCCTGGGCTTCGTTCGCATAGGCAAACGCGCTTTCATCGGTCACGTCGTCACCGATGCAGACCGGCGTGCGTCCGGCGAATTTCGCGGTACCGCCGAGTGTCGCGATCCCGGTCGCCTTCGACAGCGCGGCCGGCTTCAGCTCGAACACGCTCTTGCCGGCGAGCAGCATGAACTCCGGCCCGGCGAAGGCGGTGAGATCGCGCATCACCCGGCCGATCACCTGCGAGTCGACGGTGCTGCCGCGATAGTGCACGGCGAGCGCGAGGCCCTTGTCCTCGACCAGCGCGCCCGGCCACTGCGCGATGTACGACACGAGCGCCGCGCGAATGCCATCGAGCTGGCGGGCGAGATAGTCCGCGGTGCGCGTCGGGTCGCCCGCGGTGCGCACTTCAGCGCCGTGGATCCCGACGGCGGCGAAGCGCAGCGGGCGAAACAGCTGATCGAGGGCGCCGATCGGGCGGCCGCTGACGAGCGCGAGCGCGCCATCGAGGCGCTTCGCCACGGACTCGAGCGCGGCGATGAGCCCCGGTGGCACGGCGACCGCTTCGGGCGTCGGTGCGATATCGAGCAGCGTGCCGTCCACGTCGAGATAGAGTGCGCGCGAGCGCAAAGTGTGCCAGGTGAGCTCCTGCGTCAGCTCGATTGCGACGGCCATCGTCCCCGCGCCCCTATGCGCCCTGGCGGCGCAGCGACGCTTCCAGCGTATTACGCATCAGCATGGCGACCGTCATCGGGCCGACCCCGCCCGGCACGGGCGTGATCCACGCCGCGCGCTCGCAGGCGCCCGCAAACTCGACATCGCCGACCAGGTGTCCATTCCCGAGGCGGTTCATTCCGACATCGACGACGATGGCGCCCTTACGGATCCAGTCGCCGCGCACGATGCCGGGCTTGCCGACGGCGACCACGAGCAGCTCCGCCCGGCGCACCTGGGCCTCGAGATCGCGCGTGAAGCGGTGACAGACGGTCGTGGTCGCGCCCATCAGCAGGAGCTCGAGCGACATCGGGCGCCCGACGATGTTCGAGGCGCCGACGACCACGGCATCGAGGCCGCGCACCGAGAGGCCTTCGGCGTCGAGCATGCGGATCACGCCATACGGCGTGCAGGGGCGTATCAGCGGATTGCGCTGCGCGAGGCGCCCGAGGTTGTAGGGATGAAAGCCGTCGACGTCTTTCTTCGGGTCGATGCGATCGATGATCGCGGCCTGGCGGATCTGGTCGGGCAGTGGCAGCTGCACGAGGATGCCGTCGATGCGCGGATCGCCGTTCAACTCATCGATCAGCGTGAGGAGCTCCCGCTCCGACGTCGATTGCGGCAGGTCGTGCGCGATCGACAATACGCCGGCTTCCTCGCAGGCCCGGCGCTTGTTGCGCACATAGATTTCCGAGGCGGGGTTGTCGCCGACCATCACGACCGCGAGCCCCGGGCGGCGCAGGCCGCGCGCGAGCGCCGCATCGATCTCCGCGCGCACCTCGGCCTTGACCAGGGTGGCGATGCGCTTGCCGTCGATCAGCCGTGCGGCCATCGGCGCTCCTTTGCGGAAAGGGGCGCGCATTTTACGGGATTGTGCGTAAAATTGAGGATTGTTCACGCGGTGACCGGCAGCGGGGCATGGCGCAGTCTGGTAGCGCATCTGCTTTGGGAGCAGAGGGTCGCAGGTTCGAATCCTGCTGCCCCGACCAGTCCGGTCCCGTGCGCTGCGCCCGTAGCTCAGCCGGATAGAGCACCGGCCTTCTAAGCCGGGGGTCGCAGGTTCGAGTCCTGCCGGGCGCGCCACACCCGATGTAGAATGCGGCGCCATGAAATCGACGACACTCGCGCTCACCGCGCTGCTCTCGCTCGGCTCACTGCACGCAGCCACGCCCGCCACGCCCGTTGACGGCGCACCCGGCGCCGACGACTCGCTGAGCCTCTCACCGCGTTTCCTGGCCGACCAGCGCTCCCTCACGCAGGGCAGCGTCACGGTCGGCGGGCAGAAGATCGATTACCAGGCCGAAGCGGGCCTGCTCGTCGTGCACCTGACCGACCCGATGGACGAAGACCCGCCGTTGCCAAAGGCGGAGCGCGACGGCCCGCTGCCGCCGCAGCAGCCCGAAGCGGCGATGTCTTATGTCGCGTACTTCAAAGGCAAGACCGCGGATCCGGGCCGCCCCGTGACCTTCGTGTTCAACGGCGGGCCGGGCTCCTCGACGGTGTGGCTGCACATGGGCGCCTTCGGCCCAAAACGAGTGCTGACGCTCACCGACTCGCATACGCCCGCGGCGCCGTACCGAGTCGTCAACAACGACTTCAGCCTGCTCGACGTCAGCGACCTCGTGTTCATTGACGCGCCGGGCACCGGCTTCGGGCACCTGCGCGGCAAGGACAAGGAGAAGGCGTTTTTCGGCGTCGACCCGGACGCGGACGCGTTCGCGAATTTCATCGTGGAATTCCTCTCGCGCCACGGGCGCTGGAACTCGCCGAAGTACCTCTTCGGCGAAAGCTACGGCACGACCCGCGCGGCGGTGCTCGCGCGCGTGCTGCAGGAGAAGCATTCACTCGACCTGAACGGCGTGATCCTGCTTTCGCAGATCCTGTCGTTCGACAACAGCGTCGATGAGCCGCAGTTGAACCCCGGCGTCGACCAGGCCTATGCGCTCGCGCTGCCAACCTACGCGGCGACCGCCTGGTACCACAAGCGCCTGCCCGAGCCGCGCGCCGAACTCGCGCCATTCATCGCGGAAGTCGAAGCCTTCGCGCTTAACGAATACCTGCCCGCGCTCGCGGCGGGTGCGAAGCTCGATGCCGCGCGTCGCGGTGAAATCGTCCAGAAGCTTCATCGCTACACGGGCCTGCCGGTCGACTACCTCGAGCGCGCGAACCTGCGCGTGAACGGCGGCGAGTTCGACAAGACGCTCCTCGGCAGCGATGTCACGGCGGGGCGCCTCGACAGCCGTTTCTCGGGCCCGACGATCGATCCGCTGAGCCAGGAAGCGCAGTACGACCCGCAGTCGGTGGCGATTTCCTCGGCCTATGTGTCCGCCTACAACGACTATGTGCGCGGGACCCTGAAGTTCGGCGAGGGCATGCGCTTCAAGGCCTTCGCGAGCCTGTGGAAGTCCTGGGACTTCCAGCACCAGCCGCCCGGCTACCCGGTGAAAGTGCAGGGCGCGACCAACGTGATGCCCGATCTCGCCGTGGCGATGCAGCGCAACCCCAATCTCAAAGTGCAGATGCACGGCGGCTACTACGACCTCGCGACGCCGTTCTTCGCGGCCCTCTTCGAACTCGCGCAGCTGCCGATCCAGGCGACGCTACAGGGGAATATCGAGACCCACCTGTACGAGTCCGGGCACATGGTCTATGCGCGCGACGCGGACCTGAAGGCCCTGCATGACAACACGGCGGCCTTTATCCGCAAAACTCACGGCGGCGGTTGAGCGGCGCGCGAGCGCTGGTATACTCCCCGCCCCTTGACGGTGGACGTAGCTCAGTTGGTAGAGCCCCGGGTTGTGGTCCCGGCCGTCGTGGGTTCGAGTCCCATCGTCCACCCCATTTTCGCCCGGGCCGTTAGCTCAGTTGGTAGAGCAGGAGACTCTTAATCTCTTGGTCGTAGGTTCGAATCCTACACGGCCCACCACTCAGTGGACTTTCCCGCCGCTCGTCGTCGCAATGAGCCAGGTGAGCGCGATCGCGACGCCGACCGCGGTCGCCTGCTGCAGCCGCGTCCATTGCATCACCGTGCCATCCATCGCGGCAATGCCGATCGCGGTCACGACGAACCAGATCGCGCTCTGCAGCGCCACGCCCACGATGCCGACGCCCTGCATGAAGCGGACCGCGATGATGTACATCGAGACGCCGAGCACGAACGCGGCGAGCGAGGCCATGGCGAACGCCGGATCGAGCCGCCCGCCGGGCCAGGCCCGTGAGGCATAGACGAACCCACGGGCGTCGAACACGCCCGAGCCGATCGTGAGGACGAGGGCGAGTGCGATTCCGGCGAATTTCGGCATGAATACCCCAGTTCTTGTGCCGCCAGCATGCCGGATTCTGGAACCCGGCGGCAATCCGCTATAATCCGCGCCCCTCGCGCAGGGCCAAATCCGGGAAGCCAGGGCGAAAGTGGCGGAACTGGTAGACGCGCTGGATTTAGGTTCCAGTGGGGTAACCCGTGAGAGTTCGAGTCTCTCCTTTCGCACCAGAAAACTTAGGTAGCACACGATGCAGGTTTCATTGACCGCCACCGGTGGTCTCGAGCGCAAGCTCGAAGTCGCCGTTCCGGCGCAAAAGGTGGCCGCTGAAGTCGATCAGCGGCTGAAGAAGCTCGCGCGCACGGCGCGTTTCAACGGCTTCAGGCCGGGCAAGGCGCCGATGGACGTCGTGCGGCGGGAGTACGGGTCGCAGGTCCACTCCGATGTGGTGAACGACCTGCTGCGCTCGTCCTTCGCAGACGCGGTGACGCAGGAAAACCTGAAGCCGGCGACCGGCCCGAAGATCCAGCCGATCGCGCTCGATCCCGGGGCGGACCTCAAGTACGTCGCCACCTTCGAAGTGCTGCCGGACATCAAGCTCACCCCGGTCGAGTCGCTGGCGCTCGAGCGCCCGAGTGCGTCGATCGTCGACGCCGATGTCGAGGAAATGCTCGAGTCGCTGCGCGGGCAGCGCCCGGTGTACCATCCCGTCGAACGCGGCGCGAAGACCACCGATCGGGTGGCGCTCGATTTCGACGGCCGTATCGAAGGCGTGGCCTTCACAGGCGGCGAGGGGCGCGATGTGCCCGTGGTGCTCGGCGGCGGCCAGGTGCTCGCCGAATTCGAGCAAGCGCTGGCCGGCGCGAAAGCCGGCGAGGCGCGCACCGCGGTCGTGCACTTTCCCGATGACTACCACGGCAAGGATGTGGCGGGCAAGACCGCCGAGTTCACGATCACCGTGAAGAAAATCGAGGAAATGAGCCTGCCCGCGCTCGACGACGCGTTCGCCGCGGAGTTCGGCGTCAAGGAAGGCGGCATCGGGCAGCTTCGCAAGGAAGTGCGCGAGAGCATGGAGCGCGAGCTTGCGGACGCCGTGCGCAACCAGTTGCGCACGCAGGTGATGGACGCGCTCTATCGCGAAAACCCGATCGAAGTGCCGCAGGGCCTCGTCGAGGAAACCGTCCAGGAAATGCAGGTCGACATCGGCCGTCGCATGGGCGCGAAAGACGTGAACCAGCTGCCGCCGCGTGACCAGTTTCTCGATCCGGCGCGCCGCCGCGTGGCCTTGGGGCTCGTGATCGGGGAGCTGATGCGCAGCGCCGATCTCAAGGTCGACCGCGCGCGCGTGCAGGAGCGTCTGGCGGACCTCGTGAACTCCTATCCCAATTCGGACGAGATGCGCCGCGCGTATTTACAGAATGCGGACGCGATGCGGCAGATCGAGTCGTCGGTGCTCGAGGAGCAGCTGATTGACTGGATCGTGGCCCGCGCCCGCCTCACGGACAGGGCAAGTTCCTTCAAGGAATTGACCCGGTTCGGGCAGAATAGCGCGTCATGAACGAGCAAGCCCTGAACCTGGTGCCGATCGTCGTCGAGCAGACCGCCCGCGGCGAGCGCGCTTATGACATCTATTCGCGCCTGCTGAAGGAGCGGGTCGTGTTCGTCGTCGGTCCGGTCGAGGACTACATGGCGAACCTGATCGTCGCGCAACTGCTGTTCCTTGAATCCGAGAATCCGGACAAGGACGTCGCGCTGTACATCAATTCGCCGGGTGGCTCGGTCAGCGCCGGGCTCGCGATCTACGACACGATGCAGTTCATCAAGCCCGACGTCAGCACGATCTGCGTCGGCATGGCGGCCTCGATGGGCGCGGTGCTGCTCGCGGGCGGCGCCAAGGGCAAGCGTTTCATGCTGCCGAATTCGCGTGCAATGATTCACCAGCCGTGGGGCGGTTTCCAGGGCCAGGCGACCGACATCAGCATCCAGGCGCGCGAGATGCTGCGCACGCGCGAGCGATTGAACGAAATACTGGCCCGGCACTCCGGCCAGCCGATCGAGAAGATCCAGCTCGACACCGAACGCGATAATTTCATGGGCGGCGAGGAGGCGATTGCCTACGGCCTCGTCGACCAGCTGCTCGACAAGCGGCAGCTCCCGCCGACGGCCGCGCCGGCGGCCACGCCGCCCAAGTGAATCAATGGCTTGGATGTGACCGGGGCGTTTTGCGCCTCCGGGCACCCCATGCTATAAACGACCGCAAGATGGCGACAGGTGCCCCTGAATGACCGACGAGTCCCGCGGCCGCAATGACGACGGCAAGCTGCTCTATTGCTCTTTCTGCGGGAAGAGTCAGCACGAAGTAAGGAAACTGATCGCTGGCCCCTCGGTGTTCGTGTGCGACGAGTGCGTCGAACTCTGCAACGACATCATCCGTGAAGAACTCGAAGACCGCGCCGATCGCGCGCGCGACAAGCTGCCGAAGCCGCACGAGATCAAGAAGGTTCTCGACGAATACGTGATCGGCCAGGAGCGCGCCAAGAAGGTGCTCTCCGTCGCGGTGTACAACCACTACAAGCGGTTGCAGACCCGCTCGAGCGGCAGCCGTTCGAAGGAAGACGTCGAGATCGCGAAGAGCAACATTCTCCTGATCGGCCCGACCGGCTGCGGCAAGACTTTGCTCGCCGAGACGCTCGCGCGCCTGCTGAACGTGCCGTTCACGATCGCCGATGCGACCACGCTCACCGAAGCAGGCTACGTCGGCGAGGATGTCGAGAACATCATCCAGAAGCTGCTGCAGAAGTGCGATTACGACGTGGAGAAGGCCCAGACGGGCATCGTCTACATCGACGAGATCGACAAGATCTCGCGCAAGGCGGACAACCCCTCGATCACGCGCGACGTGTCGGGCGAGGGCGTGCAGCAGGCGCTGCTGAAGCTGATCGAAGGCACGATCGCTTCGGTGCCGCCGCAGGGCGGGCGCAAGCACCCGCAACAGGAATTCCTGCAGGTCGACACGTCGAACATCCTCTTCATCTGCGGCGGGGCCTTCTCGGGCCTCGAGAAGATCATCCTGAATCGCACGCAGAAGGGCGGCATCGGCTTCACTTCCGAAGTGCGCGACATGAACGCGAAGGGCGGGCCCGACGTGTTCCATGAAGTCGAGCCCGAGGACCTGATCAAGTTCGGCCTGATCCCCGAGTTCGTCGGCCGCCTGCCGGTGGTCGCGACGCTCGAGGAACTCGACGAAGCCGCGCTCGTGTCGATCCTCACCGAGCCGAAGAACGCACTCACGAAGCAGTACAAGCGCCTGTTCGAAATGGAAGGCGCCGAACTCGAATTCCGCGAGGAAGCCTTGAAGGCCGTGTCGCAGCGCGCCATGCAGCGCAAGACCGGCGCCCGCGGGCTGCGCACGATCCTCGAGAATATTCTCCTCGACACCATGTACGAGCTGCCGTCGTTGCGCAGCGTCTCGAAAGTGGTGATCGACGAGACGGTGATTGAAGGGCAGACCAAGCCCTACATCGTCTACAAGACGGAGACGGCCGAAGAGCCGCCGCGCCGGGCGCACGGCATCGCAAGCTGAGACCCACCGCACGCCGCCGCGCTTTCGCGGCTTGAAATGGCAGCGGGGCGTCCCCACGTCCGGGTTAGACTACCTGCGACAAGCGCGAGGGCCCCCCTGTGTCCGATTCGACCCCGTCGTCCCTGAAGGTCACTGCCATCGAAAACCTGCCGGTCCTGCCGCTGCGGGACGTGGTGGTGTATCCGCACATGGTCATACCGCTGTTCGTCGGGCGCGAGAAATCGATCCAGGCGCTCGATGTGGCGATGAAGGCCGACAAGCGCATCATGCTCGTCGCGCAGAAGCAGGCCGACGTCGATGACCCGAAAGCTGACGACCTGTACCGCATCGGCACGGTGGCGACGATCCTGCAGCTGCTGAAGCTGCCGGACGGCACGGTGAAGGTGCTGGTCGAGGGCGTCGATCGCGCGCACATCGACCGCATCCATGCCGGCGAATTCTACGGCTGCGACGTGAGCCTGCAGCCCGACGGCGACGTCTACGACGAGAAGGAAATGGACGTCCTCGGCCGCTCGGTGATCTCGCAGTTCGAGCAGTACGTGAAGCTCAACAAAAAGGTGCCGCCCGAGGTGCTGACCGCGCTCGCCGGTATCGAGCAGCCCGGCCGCCTCGCCGACACGGTCGCGGCGCACATGGCGCTCAAGCTTCCCGAGAAGCAGAAAGTCCTCGAGATCCTCGACGTCAAGCAGCGCCTCGAGCACATCCTCGTCGCCATCGAAGGCGAGATGGACATGCTGCAGATCGAGAAGCGCATCCGCGGGCGCGTCAAATCGCAGATGGAGAAAAGCCAGCGCGAGTACTACCTGAATGAGCAGATGAAGGCCATCCAGAAAGAACTCGGCGACATGGAAGACGGCGCCAACGAGCTCGCCGATATCGAGCAGAAGATCCAGAAGGCCGGCATGCCGAAGGAGGCGCGCGACAAGGCGATGGCCGAGCTCGGCAAGCTGAAGATGATGTCACCAATGTCGGCGGAAGCCACCGTGGTGCGCAACTACGTCGACTGGCTGGTGAAGGTGCCCTGGAAGAAGCGCACCAAGGTCCTGAAGGACATCGCGCGTGCCGAGAAGGTGCTGGACGAGGACCACTATGGCCTCGAGAAGGTCAAGGAACGCATCGTCGAGTATCTCGCCGTGCAGCAGCGCGTCGACAAGCTGAAGGGCCCGATCCTGTGCCTCGTCGGCCCCCCGGGCGTCGGCAAGACTTCGCTCGGCCAGTCGATCGCGCGCGCGACCAACCGCAAGTTCGTCCGCATGTCGCTCGGCGGCGTGCGCGATGAAGCCGAAATCCGTGGCCATCGCCGCACCTACATCGGCTCGATGCCCGGCAAGATCGTGCAGAACATGGCGAAGACCGGGGTGCACAACCCGCTCTTCCTGCTCGACGAAGTCGACAAGATGTCGATGGACTTCCGCGGCGACCCCTCGTCGGCGCTGCTCGAAGTGCTCGACCCGGAACAGAACGCCGCGTTCAACGACCACTACCTCGAGGTCGATTTCGACCTCTCGCAGGTGATGTTCGTGTGCACCGCGAACAGCCTCAACATCCCCGCGCCGCTCCTTGATCGCATGGAAGTGATCCGCCTGCCCGGGTACACCGAAGACGAGAAGATGAACATCGCGCGGCGCTACCTCGTGCCGAAGCAGATGAAGAACAACGGCGTGAAGGCGGAAGAGCTCAAGGTCGCCGACGAGTCGCTGCTCGACATCGTGCGCTACTACACGCGCGAAGCGGGCGTGCGCAACCTCGAGCGCGAGATCGCGAAGATCGCGCGCAAGACCGTCAAGCAGCAGCTGCTCGCGAAGAAGGAGAAGGCGGTTTCCGTCACGCCGAAAAACCTCGACAAGTTCCTCGGCGTGCGCCGCTTCCGCTACGGCAAGGCCGAGGAAGAGAACCGCATCGGCCAGGTCACGGGGCTCGCGTGGACCGAAGTCGGGGGCGAGCTGCTCACGATCGAAGCGGCCGTGGTGCCCGGCAAGGGCAAGTTGCAGCACACGGGCCAGCTCGGCGAAGTGATGCAGGAATCGATCCAGGCCGCGATGACGGTGGTGCGCAGTCGCGCCAACGTGCTCGGCATCGAGCCCGATTTCTACCAGAAGCACGACGTGCACCTGCACATGCCCGAAGGCGCGACGCCGAAGGACGGCCCGAGCGCCGGCGTCGGCATGTGCACGGCACTCGTGTCGGCGCTGACGAAGATCCCGGTGCGCTCGGATGTCGCGATGACCGGTGAGATCACGTTGCGCGGGGAAGTACTGCCGATCGGCGGACTGAAGGAAAAGCTGCTCGCGGCCCATCGGGGCGGCATCGAAACGGTGCTGATCCCGATCGACAACGAGAAAGACCTCGTCGAGATTCCCGACAACATCAAGGGCAATCTCAAGATCAAGCCGGTGAAGTGGATCGACGAAGTGCTTGAAATCGCGCTCGCGGCGCGTCCCGTGCCGCTTACCGCGGCGCCTGAGGCCGCACCGGTCGCCGAAGACCCGAAGCGCTCGCGCCGCGCCGGCCGCCGTGCAGGCAAGGGCGGCGTGCAGGCGCATTAGCGCGGCCGCGGAAGCTGCGTGGTCGCGGGAATGCCGCGCCACGCGTTGCGCGGATCAGTCGTCCCTCGGAAGGACCGTTCGCACGCGCACTATGAACTTGTGGAATTCGGACATGAAGTTGCGCAGGAATTCCTCCGTGCCGCTGTCCGCGACGTCGCCCTGCGCCGAGATCAGGCCTGGCTTGAACTGGATGTAGGCTTCGGGTGCGTTCATCTGCGGTGAGTTGCAGAAGCTCAGGACGCTGCGCAACTGCTGCTGGGCCACGGCCGTGCCGATTGCGCCCGGCGAAGTCCCGATGACGCCCGACGGGATCCGTGCGAATGAATTGCTGCCCCACGGGCGACTCGCCCAATCGATCGCGTTCTTGAGTGCGCCGGGAATGGAGCGGTTGTACTCGGGAGTGACGAACAGGATCGCATCCGAGTCGGTGATGGCCTTCTTGAACCTAGTGGCCACCTCCGGGTAGTTCGCGTCATAGTCGTAGCTGTAGAGGGGCAGGTCCTTGAAGGGGATCTCGTGAAACTCGAGGTCCCTGGGAGCCAGCTTGACCAGCACATTCGCAAGCTGGCGGTTGATGGACCCTTTGGCCAGGCTGCCGATCAGATAACCCACTTTGTAAGTTTTCATGTCGGATCGACGCTCCGATTACGGTGACACAGGGAACGTGAGCGCCAGCCGTTGGTGACGGACGCCGCACCAGCTGGTCGCCTGGGCCATTTTAGCGCCGTAGACGCCGAGGGCCACAACCCAGGCTTTCATACAGTCGTGACAGGTCCGGCAAAATCGCGATCCTGCCGGGCGTCAGCTTGAATTTCCAAGGCTGCGTATTGTGGCTGGATGCAGCAAGCGTCGCACACCGCTGCGAACGCAAACAGAGCCAACATTACTGGCATACACTTCTCTCACCGGTACGTTCGCCCGGCAGGAGCCCGTGTTGAAGATCGCCCGCCTCGTCGCCGCAGCGTGGCTATGCGGATCCGCGACAGTCATGGTTGCCTTCGCGGAAGATCCCCCGGCGCCCACTGGGCTGCCGGCCGCCGGCACGGCCGCCGCGGCCGGAGTCGATGCTGCCGCCGTCGATGCCGACGTCGCGAACCAGGAGCTCTCGGGCGATGCGAAAGTCCGGCTCGATTCCGCACGCGACTCCGTCGTGCAGATCCGCGGCTTCTTCGACAAGTCCGCATCGAGCGCATTCCACGGGAGCGGTTTCGCCGTCGATGACGGGCGGCGCATCGTGACGAACTATCACGTTGTGGCGCAGGCCGTGTTGTATCCGCGGCAGTACCGACTGGAATACCTCGCGAGCGATGGGCGCACGGGGCCCTTGCACGTCCTCGCCATCGACGTGCGCAACGACCTCACGGTGGTCGCGGCTGAGACCCTCGAATTGCCGCCTCTCAGGCTGCGCACCGAGATTCCCGCACAGGGAGAGCGCGCCTGGTCGATCGGCTTTCCGCTGAACCTCGGCCTCGCGATCACCGAGGGCGTCGCGAACGGGCTGGTCGCGAGCAGCGTGGCGCAGCGCATCCACTACACCGGCGCGATCAACGGCGGCATGTCGGGCGGGCCCGCGCTCGACACGCGGGGCCGCGTGTACGGAGTCAATGTTTCCGTGGTCGCCGGCCGCCAGCTCGTGGGCTTCGTCGTGCCGGCCAAGCACATTCCGGCGCTGCTGGCGCGCGCGAAGGAGCCGCTCGACCTGACGCTGAGCGCGCAACAGTTGCGCAGTCGGGTCACGGCGCAAGTACTCGCCTACGAGGCCGAAGTGCTGGAAGCCCCACCGGACGGGATCCGCACGCAAGCGGTACGGGGTTACACGTTGCCGACGCAGATCTCGAGGCACGTCGAGTGCAGCACGGTCGACGAGCGCAGCCCGCACGCGCGCGTGCGGGTGGAAACCGTCAGCTGCTGGATACCGGCCAGTATCACGGCGCAAGCGGGCGTGAGCGTGGCAGGTTTCACGATGCAACACCGGATCCTGCAGTCGATGGGCCTGCACCCCCTGCAATTCGAACGGCAGGTGAATCGCATCGCCGAGGGCCCGCGCCGCGCGGGCGCGCCGGCCCATGTGGCGCCGTTTGCCTGCAGCGACGCGCTCGTTTCGCTCGACGGCTTCGATGCGCGCATCTCGACCTGCGTGCGCCAGTACCGGTTGTTCGCCGGACTCTACGATTTCGACGTGACGGTCGTCGGCATCGAAGACAGGGCCCAGGCGCTGGTGAGCCGGCTCGCGCTCCAGGGAGTCGGATTCGAAGCCGGCAGGCGAATCATGGAGCGCTACCTGGGAGCCTTGCAGTGGACGCCGTGATGCTGGTCGAGCAGGCCGACACCCATGGGCACGGCGCCCTGCCGCGACGCTTCAGGGGTGCCGGCACCGAATGCCGCGTGGGCCGCGATTTCGACTGCGACATCGTCGTGGACGATGAATACGCGGCTCCGCAGCACGCGCTCCTGACGCTGCTCGAGGACGGCCGCGTCCGGGTGCAGGACCTCGGCACACGCAACGGGACGCGGGTCGACGGCGACCGGGTCCCCGCGGATGGCGGCGCGGTCATCGAGCAGGGCGAGGTGATCGTCGGCCGCACCCGGTTTCGCATCCGCACGCGCCACACGCCGACCGGACCGGAACGCATCTTCCAGCGCGACTTCGTGCGCCGGCACCGCACGGTCCTCGCTGTGGCCGGCGTGTCGGCGTGCATCGCCTTTGGCGGCTTTATGCAGTGGCTCGATGCGCCGGCGCTGATGCTCCGTGGCATCACGACGGCGGCGCTGCTCGCACTGGCGGTGATCGCGACCTGGACCGGCCTCTGGGCGCTCGTGTCGAAACTGAACCAGGGAAGATGGGAAGTCCGGACCCATGCGGCGATCGCCTCAAGTGGCGCGGCGCTCTGCGCGTGGGAGTACTGGCTGGCCGGGCCGCTGGCCTTCGCGACGCAATGGTCGGTGTTCGTCCGGCTGGGCGTCGCCGCCGCAGGAACGGTGGCGCTCGCCGCGCTCTACCTGCACCTGCGCAAGGCGACCCGTTACGGACGCCGCACAGCGCTCGCGCTCGCCGGCGCCGCGACCCTCGTGATCGGCGCCATCGCGTGGATCGTCACGGTCGGTGTCGAGGACACCGATGTCAATCGCGTGATCCTCGGCCCGGAGGTGAGGCTCGGGGCGAAACGCATGGTGCCGAATCGCGATATCGCCGACTATCTCGCCGGGGTCGACGATCTGCGGCTGGCCGCCGGCCGGCAGCGCCAGAAATCCCTGCTCGACGCGCCGCTCGCTGACGCCGACGACTGAGTTACGATGGCGGCGCATGGTGGAAGCGCGGCACGCAAGATGACGCCGCCCGAGGCGGACATCGAGGTGCGCGTCGCGGAGCTGCGGCGGCTCTTCGACGCGATGGACCCGTCGCCGTTTCGCGAGCGCGACCTCGATCCGAAGGCCGCGGAGTACATCGTGGACTCGGCGCGCGAGCTTCCAAGGAACGCGTCGCTGGCGTTGCTGGTCCATCTCGACCGATCCGCGGGCTCGCCCGACGAGGCGGTCCTTCTTGGCGACGCGATCCGCCGGTTCTTCCGTAGCCGGAGCAGGGCGACGAGATGGCAGCTCAAGCGGTTGTTTCGCGCCGGTCGCGCCAGCCTGCTCATCGGGCTCGCGTTTCTCGCAAGCGCGCTCGCCGCGAGCCACTTCATCGGGCTTTCCCTGCCGGAGAGCGGGTTCGGCGGGCTCCTCAGTGAAAGCGTCATCATTGGCGGTTGGGTGGCCATGTGGCGCCCGCTCGAGATTTTCCTGTACGACTGGTGGCCGATCCTCGCCGAAGCACGCCTCTTCGATCGGCTCGCCGCGATGCCGGTGCGCATCAAGTACTCAGGCGCGGCGGCCTCCGAAGCCTGGCGGCGCGACTGGCCCGCGACGGCCGCGACGCCGGTTTAGAGTTGCGCGTCGGGTACCATGACGATACAACTTGGCGAAACCGATGGCGGAACACCCGATGGCCTTTGCATACTGGTGCGTACGTGACGGTGTTGCGGCGTGGTGGAACGCGATTGATGCTGACTCTACAGCTTGTCGCTGGCCTGCTGTTTCTGCTCGTCACGGCGGGCGTCACGATCCGGCTGCTCAATCCGCTGCCGCCGCTGGAGCCGCGCGCGCCATCGACCCATCTCGCCGATAACGGCGACACCCCGCTGGGGCGCGGGATCGCGGCGACGCGCGCCGGGCATCCGCACGATCTTTCCGGCGTGCACATGCTGACGGAGGGTCGCGAGGCATTTGCCGCACGAATTCTGCTTACAAGGGCGGCGGTGCGCAGCCTCGATGTCCAGTACTACATCTGGCACGACGATCTGTCCGGAACGCTGCTGCTGGAGGCGCTGCACGAGGCTGCCGATCGTGGCGTGCGGGTGCGCCTGCTGCTCGACGACAATGGCGTGGCGGGCCTCGATGCAGTGCTGGCGACGCTCGACCAGCATCCCAATATCGAGATTCGCCTGTTCAACCCGTTCGTCCTGCGCCGCCCCAAGATGCTGGGCTATCTGGCCGACTTCCCGCGCCTCAACCGGCGGATGCACAACAAGAGCCTGGTCGCGGATGGCCAGGCGGTGATCATCGGCGGTCGCAACATCGGCGACGAGTATTTCGGGGCGCGCGATGCGGGGTTGTTCTTCGATCTCGACGTCCTCGCGATCGGCCCCGTCGTCGACGAGGCATCGCGCGACTTCGACCGCTACTGGGCGAGCCAGTCGGCCTATTCCGTGCAGAAAATCCTGCCTTCCGCCCCAGCGGACGAGCTTGCAGCCCTGCATCGAAGCGCGTCGCTTGTCGAGCGTGATCCCGCCGCGCGGGACTACGTGGAGGCGGTCCGCGCGCTTCCCTTCATCGAGCAGATGGTCGCCGGATCGCTGCCCTTCGAATGGGCGACGATCCGCATGATCAGTGACGATCCCGCCAAGGGCATCGGCAAGGCGGCCGGCGACAGGCTGCTGGTGACCGCCCTCCAGCAGGCGATCGGCGCGCCCGCGCGGGAACTGCGCATCGTCTCCGGCTATTTCGTTCCCACGCGAGCCGGGGTGGATGCCCTTGCCGCGCTTGCCGGGCGCGGTGTCAACATCGCCATCTTCACCAATGCCTTCGAGGCGTCGGACGTGTGGGTGGTTCACGCGGGCTATGCCGAACGCCGCAAAGCCTTGCTGCGCGCCGGCATCCGCCTGTTCGAGATGCGCGGGCCGGATCGGAGCGAGAGCGCCCGCTCCCGCCGCAAGCTGATCGGCACCGGATCGGGCAGCGGCTCTGGTCCCGACGCGCCTGTGCTGCGATCCAGCGCTACTACGCTGCATGCCAAGACTTTCGCGGTCGACGGCGAGAGACTTTTCATCGGATCGTTCAACTTCGATCCGCGCTCGATCCACCTCAACACCGAACTTGGCTTCGTCGTCGAAAGCCCCCGGCTTGCCAGTGCCGTGTCAAATGCGTTCGAGACGGATATCCCGGCGCGTGCCTACGAGGTAGTACTGTCGAAGAACGGCAGCCTCAACTGGCGGGAACAGCGTCCCGGTGGTGTCATCGTTCATACCACCGAACCAGGCACGAGCCTCCTTCAACGGTGGGGCATTTACATCGTCTCCCACTTGCCGATCGAATGGCTCCTGTAGCGACGCTCACTCGGTCGTCGTCAGGCGCCTGCCGAGGCGTTCGAGCTCGGTTGTAAAGCAGAAGAGCGCGAAAAGCATCCCGAACAGAAGCGCCATGTTGGGGCTAGAAAAGCTGATTTGCTCAAAGCGCAGGAAGACGATGACCGAAAACAGCCCGCCTGGAAGAATCATGCTGAAGCGCGCGATGAAAAGGATCAGGTGACCCAGCAACCACCGCTGTGGCAGCACGGGCAGCGGGACTTTTCGGTAACGAAGCTGCCAGCAGACCAGCAACAGCGCGGCGCCGAGCGAAACCTGCAGAATGGATGAAGACGTCGGTTCGCTCGATCTATCCAGCAGCAATGATCGATAGGCGGGCACGGCATTCCACAAAATGATCACAGCGCCCGACAGTTGACCGGCGAGTAGCATCCAGTAGCGCCAGTACGTCATGGTCGTATCTCGTGGTCCCTGAAATAAAGGCGCCGGGTGAGTGGATCTGCCGCGGCGATCGTAGATCCGAAACGCAACCGCAAGCCGCACGCGACGCCGCTGAAATTAACGGGGACCTGCAGCCCGTGTCAGGCCGTCCTGGAAGTCTTCGGCCGTTCACGCTTGAAATTCCAGCGTGTTTCCGTCGTGGAAGCGGCTGAACCGGAAGTTTCGGATGTCGATGGCCGGCGTCGTTCCCGTTGCAAGATCCGCAAGCAGCCGGCCATCGGCGCGGTATCGTGAGATCGCGCCAGAAGCCGCTCCAGGACAGAGTGCGGCCGAGGTGCCGACGAAGCCGCCTCCGACAATGGCTACCTCCCGCGACTGCTACAGCAGCTGCGCCACCGATCAGGACTTTGCGTCGCGTGACAGCCAAAGGCGGGCCTCTTTTTCGCGAGATCCTCCATCAGCGGCCCAGTGCGCGCAGCGCAAGGACCAGCGCCAACGCGAGCAACGTGATTGCCCCGATGCCGCCTCCGCCCCCACCCATGCCGCTGGGTGGCGGCGGGGGAGGCGGTGGCGTCGGCGGCGTCGCGCTCGTCTCGTTGCGCCTCAGCAGGAAGAGGCCGTTTGAAATATCGCTGACCGCGATCGTGCCCGAGGGCAGGAACGGATAGACGCCCCAGACTCCATCGGTACCCGCGATGTTCGCGGCCGGCAGCAGGAACGTGTCGAACCAGGCGACTTCACGCAGCGCCCGCGGGTTCGTCAGGTCGTGGATCACGAGGCCGCGGCGGTAGTGCGCGAGATAGTAGCGATTGCCGACCGTGTAGCCGTTGTGATCGGTGGTGGTATCGGCGCCCGTGTAGGAGGTCATGATCGTCGGGGCGCGCAAGTCCCCGATATCGAGCGTGTAGATCGAAGTGTTGAGTCCCGCGATGCGCAGTTCGTCGAGCTCGTCGTGCACGATCACATTGCGCTGATCGGCCGTCGGCCAGCCTGAGTGGATGTAGCGCGCGTTCGGATACGTCGCCGTGCCGAGGAAGGCGGGCGCCGCCTTGTCGGTCACGTCCCACAGGTCGACACGCTCGACATTGAAATCGATCAGCACTTCGCAGGGATTGTGGGCCGCGGCGCATTGCGTGGTGCGATTGTCGGTCAGCAGTACGCTGGTCGAATCATGCATGTACGGCGTCGGGGCGCCGGGCGCGCCGGGGCTCGTTGTGACCAGCGCGGGATTCACGGGATCGGTCAGGTCGTAGATGCGATAGCGCCCGCCGAGGAGGTCCGCGCCGGCGACGTACATGAACGCCTGTGCGCCCGGCAGCGCCATGCCGGTCGCGTAGTCGATATTCGAGATGTAGAGCGTGTGCGACGTGGAGAGATCGTGCAGCGTGTTCGTGAGCGTCACGGTGTTCGGCAGGCCGGTCAGGTCGAGGATCTGCAGGCCGGCGCCTGAGCCTTCAGTCGTGACATAGGCGTAGGCGCGATGCCCACCCGTGGCCGCAGCCACCTGGTAGACCTTCACTTCGCGCCAGGCGTTCGTGACGCCGGGGATCGTCGCGACCTCGCGCGGGCTTTCCGGATTCGTCACATCGACCACCGCGGTGCCGTTGCGCAGGCCGACGATCACGTACTCGCGGTTGTCGTCGCGGTCGATGAAGCCCCAGAGATTCGCGGCGCTGAGCGGCTGCGTCGAGAAGCCGGTGAGCGGGATCCGGGCGAGGTAATCGATGTTCCAGCAGGGGAAGCCAGCGGCCTGGCCGGCGGTGCACGCGGCGGCCGGCTGCGCCTTGGCCGCCTCGCGTGCAATCGGCTGGCCGGCGGCGTCGACGGGCGTGAAGCCGAAGGCGATCAGGTTCTGGATGAAGCGCGGGTCCGCGCCGCGGACGATCGCGCGATTGGCGGTTGGGTCGTCGACGCTGAATTCATCCGCGGCGCTGAAGCCGGCGCGCAGGCCCTGCTTGCCGAACAGCAGGTCCTCGAGGTTCAGGCGCGAGAAATCGTAGCTGCCGGCACCGACCTTGATCGAGTCGCCGTGCTGGATTTGTGCGAGCGCGTATTCGATCGTGCGGCAAGGCCCGTCACGATGATCGCAGTCGCCGGTATCGACCCCTTCCGGGGCCACATAGCGCGTGCCGGCGACGTCGTCGTGGGCCTGTGCGGCGCCGGCCACGAGGCCCAGAATGACGAGCGCCGGAAGGGGTTGGGCGTGTCGCATGGCCGGAGTTTACGCCTGCGGCCGGTACCGCTGGCGCGGGGCCGGACTATCCTCTAGAATCCGCGCCCTTCTGAAGCTTGAAGGGTGCTTAGCTCAGCGGTAGAGCGTCGCCCTTACAAGGCGAGGGTCGGGGGTTCGATCCCCTCAGCACCCACCATGTGGAGCGGTAGTTCAGTTGGTTAGAATACCGGCCTGTCACGCCGGGGGTCGCGGGTTCGAGTCCCGTCCGCTCCGCCAACTCAAGCCATAAGGTCAGTCGATGCTTCAGCGAATCCGGGACAACCTGCACGGGCCGCTTGCCTACTTCATCCTGGGCGCCATTGCGCTCGTGTTCGTCGCCTGGGGCGCCTACGGCATCGTCGATGTCGGCATCGGGCAGGGCGCCTACGCCGCAAAAGTGAATGGCGAGAAGATTCCCCTCGAAACGGTCCGGCAGGCCTGGATCGACCAGCAGGCGCAGATCGCGCGGGCGTTCGGCGGCGAGATCCCCCCGGACCGCAAGGCGCAGCTGCAGCAGAGCGTGCTCGAGGGCCTGATCGCGCGCGCCGTGATCGACAACCGTGTCCACGACCTCGGCTATCGCGTGACCGACGAGCAGGTGAAAGCCGCGATCGAACAGGAAACGGCGTTCCAGATCGACGGCAAGTACTCGGCGTCGATCGCGAAAGCGCGCCTCGCGCAGGCTGGCCTCACGGTCCCGGCGTTCGAAGCCGATCTGCGCAGTTCGCTCGCGCGCCAGCAGTTGCAGCGCGCGATCGGCGTATCCGATTTCGTGACGCCAAAGGAATTCGATCGCATCGTCGCCCTCGAGGACGAGCAGCGCGAGGTGAGCTACGTGCTGCTGACCGCGGCGGAATTCGCGCCGGCGAGCATCGATGCGGCCGCGGTGCGCGCGTACTACGACGCGAACCAGCAGAACTACATGACCACCGAATCGGTGCGCCTCGCGTATGGCGAACTGCGGGCCGAGCAGGCGGCCGCGCATGTCGTGGTCGTCGACGAGGACCTGCGCGCGCTCTACGCCGAGAACAAGGACCGCTATGCGGAGCCCGAGCGGCGCCGCGCGCGGCACATCCTCGTCGCCGACGAAAAGACCGCGCAGGACGTGCTCGCGCAGTTGAAGGCGGGCAAGGATTTTGCCGCGCTCGCGAAAGAGTTTTCGAAAGACACGGTTTCGGCGGCCAACGGCGGCGATCTTGGGTTCGCGACGCGCACGACGTTCGTCGAGCCGTTCGCGGAGGCCGTGTTCGGCATGAAGGTCGGTGAGACCCGCGGCCCGGTGAAGACGCAGTACGGCTATCACGTCGTTCAACTCGAGGCGATCCAGCCGGGCAAGACGAAGTCGTTTGAAGAGGCGCGTCCGGAACTCGAAGCGCAGTACCGGCGCGAAAAGTCGGCGGATCGCTTCGGCGACGCGCAAGAGGCGCTGCAGACGCGCCTCGAAGCGCCGGGCGTCACGCTCGACGCCCTGAAGCAGGAATTCGGCCTCGCGACGGGCGAGGTCGAGACCTTCGAGCGCGGCAAGGGCGGCGGGGTGCTCGGGGACAATCCCGCGCTGCAGGACCTCGTCTTCAGTGACGCGGTGTTGAACCAGGGCCGGGTCGGTGGGCCCGTGGCGCTTGGCGAGGATCGCCTCGTCGTCGTGAAGGTGCTGGAACACCGCAAGCCCGCGGCGCGCCCGCTCGAGGAAGTGCAGGCGTCGATCGTGGCCACGATGCAGCGCGAGAAGGGCCTCGCCGCAGCGCGCGCGGCCGCGGACGCGGCGCTGAAGCGCCTGCAGGCGGGCGAAGCGTTTGCGGTGGTTGAATCGGGGCGCAAGATCGACGGTCCACGCTACATCGCTCGGACCGATCCGTCGGCGCCGGCTGCGGTGCGCACCCGCGTTTTCTCGACGCCGCGGCCCGACGGCAAGGCGATTTACGAAGTGGTGCCGACCGACGACGGGGCCGCGGTGGTGGCAGTGCTGGGCGTGCGCGCCGACAGCGCGACGCTCACCGCTGAAGCGCGCCAGGACCGCTTGCAGCAGATGCTCGGGCGCCTGGGTTCGGCCGATATCCTGGCCTACGTCGCCGAGGCGCGGCGCAAGGCGAGCGTGTCGGTGAATCCGAAGGCATTCGAGTAACGCAGGCGGCCGGCCTGCCGCCCGCTAGCCTTCCGCTTCGAGCGGAAAACTCATGCCGACCGTGCTGAACCCGCTGTCGACGTAGAGGATCTCGCCGGTGATCCCCGAGGCGAGATCGGAGCAGAGGAACGCGGCCGCATTGCCCACGTCTTCGAGCGTCACGTTGCGGCGCAGGGGGGCGACGTCGGCCACGCGGCCGAGCATCTTGCGAAACCCCGGAATGCCCGCGGCGGCGAGCGTCTTGATCGGACCCGCCGAAATGCCGTTGACGCGCACGCCGGTCGGACCCATGTCCGCCGCGAGGAAGCGCACGTTCGCCTCGAGACTCGCCTTGGCGAGCCCCATGACGTTGTAGCTCGGCACCGAACGCACCGCGCCGAGATAGCTGAGGGTGACGATCGCGCCCTTGCGCCCCGCCATCAGCGGGGCGGCGCCGCGCGCGAGCGCGGTCAGGCTATAGCTCGAGATGTCGTGGGCGACACGGAAGGAATCGCGCGTCGTCGCCTCGACGAAATTGCCGGTGAGTGCTTCGCGCGGCGCATACGCGACCGCGTGGACGAGCACATCGAGGCCGCCCCATTCGCGCTTGAGCAGTGCGAACGCCGCGTCGATCTCGCTGTCGACCGTGACGTCGAGCGGCATCGTCAGCGCGCCGACTTCCGCGGCGAGCGGCAGTACGCGGTCCTTGAGCTTTTCGTTGGCCCAGGAGATCGCCAGTTGCGCGCCTTCGCGGTGCATCGCCTGCGCGATGCCCCAGGCGATGGAACGGTCGGTCGCCACGCCCACGATGAGTGCGCGTTTGCCGGTCATGAAGCCCATTGAGTTACCCGGGTATTTTCTTGACGGTGAGTTTCTGTCCCGGCTTGATCGTCGAGCGGGTGGAGATGCCGTTCCACGCGACGATCTGCGAGACCGTGATGCCGAAGCGCTGCGCGATCGACCAGAGCGAATCGCCGCTGCGCACCGTGTAGCTCGAGCCGCCGCCGCCGGAGCCGCTGCCGCGCGGCGCCGAAGCGTTGCTGCCCGACTTGCTGACGACGAGGCGCTGGCCCGCGCGGATCGTGTCGTTGACGCTCATGTTGTTGAGCGCCGCCAGCGTGCGCACGTCCATGCGGTTGCGTCGGGCGATCGCCGAGAGCGTGTCGCCGCGTCGCACGACATGCGCGCCACCCCTGGCGCGGGTGCCGCGCACGCCGCGATCGACGCGCAGCGCGGCGAGCTGCACCTTGGCGGGCAATTCCGTGACGCCGGACGGAACGCGCAGGTCGTCACCGACCACGAGCTTCGCGGACGCCGGGAGGTAGTTCAGTTCCCGGATCACATGCGTCTGCGTATGGTATTCGCGCGCAATGGCGGCGACGGTGTCGCCCGGCTCCACGCGGTGGTGCGCGACGCGCATGCGTTCATCCGCCGTCAGCTGGCGAACACTTTCGCGGAAAAGGTCGGCGGTGTCGGACGGAACCAGCAGGCGATGCGGGCCGCTCGGGTCGGTGGCCCAGCGGTGAAACGCCGGGTTCAGCGTGTAGAGCTCCTCGTAGGAGATCCCCGCCAGGTCCGCGGCGAGCTTCATGTCGATCTGGCCCAGCGTGTCGACGCTCTCGAAATACGGTTCGTTCGGCAGCGCGCTGAACTCGATGCCGAAGTCCTGCGGCGAAAGGAACAGGCGCGCCATCGCGAGCAGCTTCGGCACGTAGGCGCGCGTTTCCTTCGGCAGGCGTGCGCGGATCGAGAAGAAATCGGTCGGGCGCCCCGCGTTGGCATTGGCGCGCACCGCCCGTGCGACGTTGGCTTCGCCGCAGTTGTAGGCCGCAACGGCGAGCAGCCAGTCGTCGAACTCGGAATGCAGGAACTGCAGGTAGTCGAGCGCGGCGCGGGTCGATTCGATCACGTCGCGACGGCCGTCGTACCACCAGTCCTGCTTGAGGCCGAAGCGCGAACCGGTGGGCGGAATGAATTGCCACAGGCCGGAAGCGCGCGCGCGCGAATAGGCATACGGTTCGAACGCGCTTTCGACCACCGGCAGCAGCGCGAGCTCGAGCGGCATCTGCCGCGCTTCGATCTCGCTGACGATGTGATAGAGGTACGGACCGGCACGGCTGAACACCCGATCGAGATACTCGGGGTTGTTCGCGTAGAAACGGAATTCGCGATCGACCGAGTCCGCGTCCACGTCCTCGAGCTGATAGCCCGCGCGCATGCGGTCGAAGAGGTCGGAATACTTCTCGGGTGTAATGCCGACGACGGTGACCGGTACTTCGGGCGCCGGTGCAATCAGCGGCGCATCGGGCACGGCCACGGCCGGCACGGGCGTCGGCGCAGGCGGCGGGGGCGTGCGCACGGTGGCGCAGGCGCTCAGTGTGAGGGCGGCCAGAAGGCCCAATATCCGGTTCAAAAAATCGTCCCCCGTCGGCGAAGCGGCAGCAGCGTTAACCTACCCCCTTGAATCGGCGTATTTAACCTGTAAGTTCACATATTGGCTAGCAATTTTGTGCCCTCGTTCACGTAACGCATGCTCACGCCCCCGCCCGCAGTGTTGCTCGAAGCTGAAACGGCGCTCCTCGCGGAGACGCTCGACGACGTGTTCGGCTGGGAGTTGTTGCAGGTAGGCCTCTGGGGATCGCCGCGAGGGCTGCTGAATGGGTCGCGCACGCGACAGCAGACCGTGATTGCCGAGCGGCATGTGGACGGCGTCGATCTCGTCGCGCGTTTGCCGCAATTGCCGATTGCCAGCGGCACCGTCGATGCGGTGCTGCTGCCGCACACGCTGGAATTCCTGCCGGATCCGAAAGCGATGATTCGCGAAGCCGATCGCGTGCTCGCGGGGGAGGGGCAGCTGATCGTCGCCGGGCTGCGCCCGATCAGCCTCTGGGGCTTGCGGGCGCGGCTTTCGCGCGGCGCGTTCCCGCCGGGCCTGCGCAATCTCCTCGCCGAGCGGCGCGTCTGCGACTGGCTTGCGCTCCTCGGTTACGAAATCATCGCGTCGCGGCACTACCTGCACAGTGCGTATATCCTCAAGGCCCGCAAACGGGTCTACACGATGACACCGATCAAAATCCGTCCCCGCGAACGCGCTGCCGTCATCGGCAGCCTCGTGAAGCCGACTTCGCGCACGCGTTCATGAGCACCGTCACGATCTATACGGACGGCGCCTGTCGCGGCAATCCGGGCCCGGGCGGCTGGGCCGCGTCGCTGGCAAGCGGCGAGCACGTGCGGGAACTGTCGGGCGCCGAGCGTGCGACGACCAACAACCGCATGGAACTCACGGCGGTGATCCGCGCGCTCGAGGCGCTGAAGCGGCCTGCCGACGTCACCGTCTACACCGATTCGGAATACGTGAAACGCGGCATCAGCGAATGGTTGCCGTCGTGGAAAGCGCGCGGCTGGAAGACCGCGGCCAGAAAGCCGGTCAAGAACCAGGACCTGTGGGAAGCACTCGACGCGGCCGCAAGCCGTCATCGGGTGAAGTGGCATTGGGTGAAGGCGCACGCGGGCATCGAGGGCAACGAGCGCGTCGACACGCTTGCGAACCACGCGATCGACGCGATGCTCGGCGGCGGCTTCGAGTAGAATCGCGCGCGATGCGCCAGATCGTCCTCGACACTGAAACCACCGGCCTCGAGGTCGAACGCGGCCACCGCATCATCGAGATCGGCGCCGTCGAGTTGCTGAACCGGCGCGCGACCGGCCGCAAGTTCCATCGCTACCTGAATCCTGATCGCGAAATCGACGAAGGCGCGAAGGCCGTGCACGGCATTTCGAGCGCCGATCTCGCGAACGCCCCGCGCTTCGCGGAAATCGCCGCTGAACTGCTCGAGTTCGTTGCGGGCGCCGAACTCGTGATCCACAACGCCTCGTTCGACGTCGGCTTCCTCGACGCCGAGCTCGCCCGCCTGCCTGACGCCGGCCTCGCACGCCGCATCGCGGGCCTTTGCACCGTGCTCGACACGCTGGCGCTCGCGCGCGAAATGCACCCGGGCCAGCGCAACAACCTCGACGCGCTGTGCAAGCGTTATGGCATCGACAATTCGCACCGCGAGCTGCACGGAGCACTGCTCGACGCCCGCATTCTCGCCGATGTGTACCTGACGATGACGGGCGGCCAGAGCACGCTCGCGCTCGACGCGAGCCACGGCGCGGCGGCGGCAGGGGCGCAGGGCAGGGGCGTGCAGGCGCTCGTACGGCCGGACGCCGGCCTCGTCGTGCGCGAGGCGACCGCCGATGAACTCGCCGCTCACGAGGCGATGCTCGACCTCATTGCCCGGACGAGCGGCGGTCGCTGCGTCTTTCGGCATTGCGACATGGATCGCGTTCAGCCCGCGGCGATCCGTCAATAATCCGGTTATGGAGACTAGCTTGCGCAAATGCAGGATTGGTGTGGTCGGCCTCGGCTATGTGGGCCTGCCGCTCGCCGTTGAATTCGGCAAGCACTACGACACGGTCGGCTTCGACATAAAGCCCGAGCGCATCGCGGAGCTCTCGAAGGGCCGCGACAGCACGCTCGAAGTCACGCGCGCCGAGCTCAAGGCGTCGAAGCGGCTCAGCTTCACCGCCGATCTCGCGGCGTTGCGCAAATGCCGCGTCTACATCGTCACGGTGCCGACGCCGATCGACAACTACAAGCGCCCCGATCTCACGCCGCTCGTGAAGGCGAGCGAGACGCTCGGCAAGGTGCTCAAGAAAGGCGACATCGTCGTTTACGAATCCACCGTGTATCCGGGCTGCACCGAGGAAGAGTGCGTGCCGGTGCTCGAGCGCGTCTCGGGCCTTACCTTCAACAAGGATTTCTTCGCGGGCTACAGCCCCGAGCGCATCAACCCGGGCGACAAGCAGCACCGCGTCACGACGATCAAGAAGGTCACGTCCGGCTCGACTCCCGAAGTCGCCACGTTCGTCGACAAGCTCTATGGCTCGATCATCACGGCGGGGACCCACAAGGCATCGAGCATCCGCGTCGCCGAGGCCGCCAAGGTCATCGAAAACACGCAGCGCGACGTCAACATCGCGCTGATCAACGAGCTCGCGCTGATCTTCAACCGCCTCGGCATCGACACCGAGGAAGTGTTGCTGGCGTCCGGCACCAAGTGGAATTTCCTGCCGTTCCGCCCCGGCCTCGTTGGCGGGCATTGCATCGGCGTCGATCCCTACTATTTGACGCACAAGGCGCAGGAAATCGGCTACCACCCCGAGATGATCCTCGCGGGCCGGCGCTTGAACGACAACATGGCGCTCTATGTCGCCTCCGAAGTCGCGCGGCTGATGACGAGCCGGCGAATCCACGTGAAGGGGGCGCGGGTGCTCGTGCTCGGGCTCACCTTCAAGGAAAACTGCCCCGACATCCGCAACTCCAAGGTGGTCGATGTCGTGCGCGAACTGGAAAAGTACGGCGCGCAGGTCGACGTGCACGACCCATGGGTCGACAGCCGCGAGGCGCAACACGAATACGGGATCAAGCCGGTGAAGGCGCCGAAGGCGCGCGGCTACGACGCCGTGGTGCTCGCCGTGGGCCATCAGCAGTTCAAGGATCTCGGTCCGGCCGCCGTGCGGCGTTTCGGCCGCAAGAACGCGGTCGTCTACGACATCAAATACCTGTTCAAGGCCGATCAGGTCGACGGGCGGCTGTGAGCGGCGCGTGAAGATCCTCGTCACGGGAGCAGCAGGGTTCATCGGCTCGCACGCCGCGCATCGCTTCGTCGCGCGCGGTGACGAGGTCGTCGGGCTCGACAACCTGAACGACTATTACGACGTGAACCTGAAGCGCGCCCGCCTCGCGCGCCTCGAAGCGCTGCCGGGCTTCCGCTTCGTGAAGCTCGACCTTGCCGACAATGGCGGCATCGCGAATCTCTTCAAACGCGAGAAATTCGATCGCGTCGTGCACCTCGCCGCGCAGGCGGGCGTGCGCTACTCGCTCGAGAATCCGCACGCCTACGTGTCGAGCAATGTCACCGGCACGCTGAACATCCTCGAGGGCTGCCGGCACAACGCCGTCGCGCACCTCGTGTTCGCCTCGACGAGCTCGGTCTACGGTGCGAACACCGACATGCCCTTCAGCGTGCACCGCGGCGTCGGGCATCCGCTCTCGATGTACGCCTCGACCAAGCGCGCCAACGAACTGATGGCGCACAACTACGCCTGGCTCTTCAAGCTGCCGGTCACGGGGCTGCGCTTCTTCACGGTCTATGGCCCCTGGGGCCGGCCCGACATGGCGCTGTTCCTCTTTGCGAAGAACATCCTCGCGGGCAAGCCGATCGACGTCTTCAACCACGGCCACCACAAGCGCGACTTCACCTTTGTCGACGACATCGTCGAAGGCGTGGTGCGGGCGACCGACCGGGTCGCGCAGCCAAACCCGAAATGGGATAGCGCGCATCCCGATCCGGCGACGAGCAGCGCACCGTTCCGGCTCTACAACATCGGCAACAATCGCCCCGTCGAGCTGCTGCGTTACATCGAAGTGATCGAGCAATGCCTCGGCAGGAAGGCGGAAAAGAACCTGCTGCCGCTACAACCGGGCGACGTGCCGGACACCGAGGCCGACGTGCAGGACCTGATCGACGACGTGGGCTACAAGCCCGATACGCCGATTGAAGTCGGCGTGCGGCGCTTTGTCGACTGGTACCTCGAGTACTACCGGGTCGGCTAGACTTGGGGGCATGAAAGTCCCCCTGCTCGACCTCAAGCCCCAGTACCACGCGCTGAAGCGTGACATCGACGCCGCCATCGAGGCGGTCAGCGAATCGCAGCACTTCATCCTCGGCCCGGCGGTGAAGAAGCTCGAGGCCGAGGTCGCGAACTACACCGGCACGAAGTTCGGGATCGGCGTGTCTTCCGGCACCGACGCGCTGCTCGTCGCACTGATGGTGCTCGATATCGGACCCGGCGACGAAGTGATCACTTCCCCTTACACGTTCTTCGCCACCGGCGGCACGATCGCGCGCGCCGGGGCCCGGCCGGTCTACTGCGACATCGACACCGCAAGCTTCAATCTGTCGGCCGCCGCCGTCGAGCGCTTCATTGCGCGCGACTGCGAAGTGCGCGGCGGCAGGCTGGTCAACAAGCACACGAACGGCACCGTGAAAGCGTTGATGCCCGTGCACCTCTACGGCCAGGTTGCCGACATGGACGCGCTGATGGCGATCGCGCGCAAGCACGGGCTGCGCATGATCGAAGACGCTGCGCAGGCGATCGGCTCGGCGGACGCGAAGGGGCGTCGCGCCTGCTCGTTCGGCGACATCGGTTGCCTGTCGTTCTTCCCGACGAAGAACCTCGGCGCCTTCGGCGACGCCGGCATGTGCGTCACGAACGATGCGGCGCTCGCCGAGCGACTCGAAATCTTCCGCGTCCACGGCGGCAAGCCGAAGTACTACCACGCGTTCATCGGCGGCAACTTCCGGCTCGACGAGATGCAGGCGGCCGTGCTCAACGTGAAATTGCCGCATCTCGACGACTGGTCCGCGGCGCGCCGGCGAAACGCGGCGTACTACGACGCGGCGTTCGCAAAGGCGGCTCTCGGCAGCGCGGTCGTGACGCCGCAAGGCGCGCCGGGTGGGCGGCACATCTACAACCAATACGTCGTTCGCGTGCGCGGCCGCGACGACCTGCGTGCGCATCTCGCCAAGGCCGAAATCGGCACCGAGATCTACTATCCGGTGCCACTGCACCTGCAGCAATGCTTTGCCTACCTCGGTCATGCGGCGGGCGACTTCCCGGAGTCCGAACGCGCAGCCGCGGAAACGCTCGCACTGCCGATCTACCCCGAACTCGAGACGGCGCAGTTGCAGCACGTCGTCGACAGCATCGCGTCGTTCTACCGGCAATAAGGTGGCGACCATGAGCGCGCCGCAGCCACCGCGTATCGCAGGTCCCGAGACCCGGCCGTGGCAGCGGTTGCGCGAGCTGACCTCCACCACGGGCGTGCGGCATCTGCGCGATCTCTTCGGGGGCGATCCGAAGCGCTTCGAGCAGTGCTCGGCGCGCACGGCGAACCTGCTGCTCGATTACTCGCGGCAGCGCGTGGACGAGGAGGTGCTGGCGACGCTCGACGCGCTGGCCGAAGCGGTGGAGTTGCGTCACGCCATCGCCGCGATGCGCCGGGGCGAGACGATCAACACCACCGAGAAGCGCGCGGTGCTGCACGTCGCGCTGCGTCAGCGCGAGGGGCAGCGGCTGGGCGGGGCGGATATCGAGCGTCTCGTGCTCGCCGAGCGCGCCCGCATGCTCAATTTCGCCGAGCGCATGCGGCGCCGCTACCGGACCGTGGTCAACATCGGCATCGGCGGTTCCGATCTCGGGCCGGCGATGGCCGTGGCCGCGCTCGCCCGCTTCTCGGAAGGCGCACCCCGCATGGCGTTTGTCTCGAACGTCGACGGTTGCCAGATCTCCGACGTCATCGCGACCGCCGACCCCGCGACGACCTTGTTCATCGTTTCGTCAAAGACCTTCACCACGCAGGAGACGCTCGCGAACGCGGGGGCGGCGCGCGAGTGGGTCGCGGGTGTGCTCGGCGAGACGGCGGTGCCGGATCATTTCGCCGCGGTGTCGGTGAATACCCCGGCGATGAACGCTTTCGGTGTCCACCCCGACTATCGCTTCGAGATGTGGGACTGGGTCGGAGGGCGCTACTCGATCTGGTCGTCGATCGGCGTATCGCTCGCCATCGCGATCGGCGCGAAGCATTTCCTCGCGTTCCTCGACGGCGGGCGCGACATCGACGAACACTTTGCATCGGCGCCCTGGCGAGCAAATCTGCCGGCGCTCGCGGCGCTGCTCGGCGTCTGGAACAACAACTTCCTCGGGTTGCCGACGCTTGCGGTGCTGCCCTATGACCAGCGCCTCGCCCGCTTCCCCGCGTACCTGCAGCAGCTCGAGATGGAAAGCCTCGGCAAATCGGTTACGCAGGGCGGCACGGCCGTGCAGTGGAACACGGGTCCGGTGATCTGGGGTGAGCCTGGCAACAACGCGCAGCACTCGTTCTTCCAGCTGCTGCATCAGGGCACGCCGCGCGCGGCGCTCGATTTCCTGCTGCCGGCGCGCAGCTCCTGCGGCCGCCAGGACCAGCATGACCTCGCCATCGCCAATTGCCTCGCGCAGGCCGAGGCGTTCGCTTTCGGGCAGCCGCTTGAAGCGGCGGGCTCCCCGCACAAGGTTTACGAAGGCAACCGGCCGTCGTCGCTCATTGCGTTCGATGCGCTCGATCCCGCCACGCTCGGGCGGCTGATCGCGCTCTACGAACACGCGGTGTTCACGCAGAGCGTGATCTGGGGCATCAACGCGTTCGACCAATGGGGCGTCGAGCTCGGCAAGAAACTCTGTGGCGAACTTGTGCCGGCGGTGACGGGGAAGATCGGCGGCGCCGCAACGTCGGCGGCGCACTTGCAGCCGCTGCTCGAGATGTTGCGCGGCTGGAAGTGATCAGGCGGCTGTGAACCGTAGCCACACCGTGCAGATGTTCTGGCACGGGCCTGCGCTTTCGCGCATGGAGCAACTCGCGATCGCCTCGTTCCTGCACCATGGCCACCCCGTCGATCTTTACGTGTACGACGAGCCGCGCGGCGTGCCGCGGGGCGCCTGCTTGCGCGACGCCACCGAGTTGCTGCCGCGCGAGGCGCTCTTTACCCACAGGCGCACGGGGTCCGTGGCGATCTTCGCCGACTGGTTCCGCTATCGGCTGCTCACGGACCGCGGCGGCATCTGGGCCGACATGGATGTCGCGTGCCTGCGGCCGATCGACTACCCGCAACCGGAGATATTCGGCTGGGAGGATGAGCACCAGGTCAACAACGCGATCCTCGGGTTGCCTGCAGGTCACGGGCTTGCGCGCTGGCTTGCGGATTGCTGCGAGCAGCCAAACCGTATCCAGCCCTATGACGGATGGCGCACTCGCCTGCGAAAACTCCGGCGGCGCCACCTGCAGGGCGATCGCCGCGATCGAATCCGCTGGGGGGAACTCGGCCCGAAGGGCCTGACCGCTGCCGCGCGCCACCTCGGCTATCTCGATCGCGCGCTGCCGCGCACGCATTTTTATCCCGTGCGCAGCGTCGATTGGAAGTCGCTGTTCGAGCCGACGCAGGGAGGACTCCTGCCGTGGGGTGATGAGAGCCGCGCCGTGCACCTCTGGAACAACATGGCCGCGCAGTCGGCGCACTTCAACAAGAGTGCGCGCTTCGACGCCGCTTCACCTTTCGAGCGGTTATGCCAACGGTACGGGGTTCAATCCGATCGCGCCTGAGCCGGCTTGATTTCTTTCGCGATGCGCTTGCCGCTCTTGATTTCCGCTACCCGAAGGTCGTAGGCGGTCTGCAGGTTGAGCCAGGAACGGGCGTCGCCGCCGAAATACCTGGCAAGTCGCAGGGCAGTATCCGCCGACAAGCCCCGACGCTCCCTCACGATGTCGTTCACACGTGGTGCCGGAACGGCGAGTGCCCTCGCGAGCGCATTGGCACTCAGGCAAAGCGGCTTCATATAGTCTTCCAGCAGGATCTCCCCCGGATGGACGGGTCGCATTCCATGGCGTACGTTCACCGCAATTCCTCAATGATAGTCGACGATTTCGACATCTTCGGGCCCCAGGTTGGTCCAGCGAAAGCAGAGCCTCCACCGCTCGTTGATCCGGATGCTGTGAAGACCACGACGGTCGCCACGCAACAATTCCAGCCGGTTACCGGGAGGTGCGCGCATGAAATCCAGGGACTCCGCAGCATTCAGCATCGCAAGCTTGCGGGTCGCAGGCCGCTCGATGGAGCTGAACCGTACTGATTTCCCCGTCTCGAACAGTTCCCTGGTGTCGGAGCACCTGAAGCTCCGGATCACGGGCGTACCCTATAACGCATAACGTTAAACATCAAGCTCTGTGCCGCGGCTGCCCGACGACGGGCGATACCAATGATGGGATGCCCGGGGATCCGGGCTCCAGCACCATTCGTAGGTGAAATGCGCAGAAACGCGCATTTGGCCGTCGCGCTACTTCAGAACCGGTAGCTGAGATACAGCGCCGCGCTCGTGATGTCGTAGAAGCTGTCGCCGCGGCCGCCCACGGGATCGCCGTTCACGAGATGATCGCGCGCCACTTTGGAGGCGTAACGCAGGTCGATCGACAGGTCGAGGTGCGGGGCGAGGTCGCGCCACTGCGCGCCGGCCCCGAGATAGACGCCGTAGGCCGGCGTCGCGAGGTCATAGCGTGCCGCGCCGACGAAGCCGGTCAGTGCGACGGGCCCCTCGAAGCGATAGCGATAGTCGAGCGCACGCACGCCAATGAGCGCATGGCCGCCGATATCGTCGTACTCGACGCGCACGCCGAGATCCTGTCGCGCCGACACGCGGCGCCGCGCGCCGACGCCGAAGTGGGCCGCAACCTCACGGTCGGTGGTCGTGCGCTCAATGTTGTCATCGAGGTCGATCGTCACTTCGTTCGCGTTCACGCCGGCGTCTACAAACAGGTCGGCACCTTCGGCGCGGGCCCGCGATGACTCCATCGGCGCCCCGCCCTGCGCGCCACCCGTGCCCGAGAAGGCAGGCGCGTAGCGAACGAACGCAGCGATGCGGGAAAAATCCTTGCCGAACACATCGCGCCCCGCGTAGAGCTCGCCGCCCACCGAGAAGGCGCCGACCGGCCGTGCATAACTCAAGCTGATGTCGTAGCCGCGCTCATAGCTCGCGGCCGAGTACGACTCGTTGTCGATCACGCGGCCGCGCAGTGCGAAGCTGCCACCGAAGGCCGGGCGCCAGCCGAGGCGCGCCATCGCACTGCGCGCGCCGATATCATCGCCGAACACCCGCTGATCGCCGCCCCAGTGTCCAATCACCCGGCGGTCGTTCGTGAGCCCGTCGCCATAGAGACTGTGCACATACCAGCCGTTCTGCCACTCGCCGGCTTCGAGCGTGAGGTCGAACCGCTGCCACAAACGCGGAAAATCGATGCCCACGGAGAGGCCGGCATTGCCGAGCAGATAGTTGCGGCCACGCGAGGTGTCCTCGCCCGCGTACTCGGCGTACACGGAGAAAGGCACCGCGCCGGGGAACACGAAGCGGCTCGTGAAGGAAGCTGCCTGGTTGCCGAACTGGGGGTCCGTGGCCGCGTTCGCGACGTTGTCGCTGCCGGACGGATTGAAAAAAGCGTCCAGGATGTCGCCGACCGAGCTTCCGCCGCGCGCGCCGCCACCGAACTGCATCAGACGGTTGAAGCCGAGTGACCAGCCACTCGCGGGTTCGATCGACAGGTGCAGGCCCGCGAGTTGCGGGTGGCCCGACGTCAGTGCGCCTTCGAAGGAGATGTCGTCCGATGTCGACATCCGCGCCAGGAAGGCTTCGTAGCGGATACCGAGGCGCGTCAGCGGCCGGTAGTTCGAGATCGTGACCGAAGGCATCGTCGGTGCTTCGGTGGAAAGGAGCATCGCACTGTCCGAGAACGGCGACAGCCAATGATCTCGAAAGCCTGCGTCGAGCTGCGCGAAATCCCAGCCGAGGCTCAAGAGCGAGCCGGTCGGTGTCGCGTCGTCTTCGTACGCCACGCCGCCCAGCGTCAGCAGCGCATGATCGAAGGGCTGCCAGTAAGCGCGCGCCGAGGCTTCCCACGCGCTGTCGTTGCGCAGGCCATGCCGGTTCGGCAGCGTGTGATCGGCGCCGTCGCTTGCTGCGGCAGAGATCGACGCCTCGGCAACTCCCGCCCGATTCATGAAGCGTGCGAGATAGCGTTCCACACTGCGGCAAAGCTCGAGGTCCTGCACACAAGCCTTCGGTAGCGCATCCCATACAACTGCCGCTGCGATCGGGCGCGTGAGGTACGGCCTGTCGGCCAGGATGAGCACCTGCTCGATCTGGCGCTCCATCTCCGGCTCGAGATTGACCGGCAGATACGGCGAGACACCACGGGCCTGCGCCGCGCCGACATCGCCGAGCAACACGGCGAACAGCGCAGCGACGGACGAGGCGCTACGCGGCGAGGCGCGCAAGCGTATCCACCGCGAAATCGAGTTCATTGCGGATCGGCCGCTCCGCCATGCGCGCGGTCAGGCCCGCCCGCCGTTCCCCATCGACCAACAGTTCTTCAGCGGCGCTCGCCACGGCCATCTCATCGAGTTCGACGCCGGTGGCGATGCCGGCCTCGGCACAATGTCGAATGCGGCCAATCTGGTCGTGCGCGAGCGGTGCCGCGACGCAGATGCGCTGAAAGGACAGCGCCTGCAGCAGCGTGTCGCCGCCGTTGGCCACCACCACGCGTGCGCGCGCCATCAGCGCCGCCAGATCCCTGATCGGCAGGTGCGAGGCGTGCCGCAGCCCCGACCCGCTGTCGGATACCTGCCCCTGTGGCCCGACCAGCAAAGTGGGGTGGCCGCTGCGCGCGAGCCGCAAGGCCGCTGCCGCCATGGTACGCGGGCCCTGTCGTGCTCCCGGATGCGCGCCGCCTCCGCCCGGCACGACCAGCGCGAACTGCTCAGGCTCGAAGCCAAAGCGCGCCGCCACATCTGCAGATTCCGCCGGCGAGGGCGTTGGGACAATGGTGTCGAAGAATCGCACGGTGGGCCGATGCCCGCCGAAGCGCATCTTGAGCCGCTCGGTCGCGGTGAGCGGGCCCGCCATGAACTCGGGCCACGCGATCCAGTGCTCGTCGAGCAACGGCAGCCACTTCAGCCGAAACGCCTTGCGTCGTTGCCTCGGACGCGAGCTGATGTACACCACGCGCGCGCCGCTGTCGCGCGCGGCGCGAAGCTGCGCGGTGCGGCCCGCGTTGTCGAAGACCACGAGATCGGGGCGCGTGTCCTGGATGAGCGCCGAAACTTCGCGCGGGTGGAACGTCGGCGAGGAGGGTAGCAGTACCGCAGGGAAGGGCGCCGCGGCCGCGTAGGGCGCGTGCTGGTTCAACACGAACGAAACTTCCGCGTCCGCTTTCAGCGCGCGCAGCCCCGAGGCAATTGCGAGGGATCGCGCATATTCCCCCGAACCGGTCGGGGCGGACACCGGAATGAACAGCACGCGCATAGGGTGCGGAGCCTACCCTGAAATCGGGTTGCTGGTGATGTCAGACGATGACGACATCTTCATGTCCCAAATCGGGTACCCTGCGACCCCGGCCGGCCATGGCCGGGGTGGAAAATCGCCGTGAGTAATTTCGACCGTGGTCAAAAATAGTCGCGCCCGTTGCTTCCCGACGCTGGTGGCGATCGTGGTGGCTCCCTGCGCATGGGCCGCCCCCTGGCTCGCGCCCGGCGACCTCGCCCTGCGCCACGACATCGAACTGCTCGCGGACGCGGGCGTTCTGCGCGGGCCCGTCACCACCTGGCCGATTTCGTGGCCCGATGTCGCGCGCGACGTGAATGCCGCGCGTTTGCCCGACGACGCAAGCGCTGCCCTTCGCGAGGCGCTGATGCGAATCCAGAGTGCGGCGCGCCGGGCAGCGAAAACGGGTTTCGATGGTTTCGGAGTGCGGGCATCCGGCGCGCAGGACCCCGACCCCCTGCGCACGTTTTCCGATACGCCGCGCGAGGAGGGTGAACTCGAGCTGCAAGCGGAATGGATGGGAGATCGCTTCGCGGCGAATCTGCAAATCACCGGCGTGACCGACGCGAGCGATGACCAGACGGCGCGCTTTGACGGCAGTTACGTCGGGGTCAATGTCGGCAACTTCATGATCTCGGCCGGCTGGATGGAACGCTGGTGGGGCCCGGGCTGGGAGGGCAGCCTGATCCTCGGCTCCGCCGCGCGCCCGATTCCGAGCGTGCGCGTCGAGCGCAACTACACGGATGCCTTCAAGACGAGATGGCTGAGCTGGATCGGCCCCTGGCGCGCGAGTCTCGAACTCGGGCAGATGGAGGGCAGCGATGTGGTGGTGCCCGACGTGCGCTTCATGGCTGCGCGCGTCAATTTCAAACCACGCCCGTGGCTCGAGTTTGGCCTGAGTCGCACGGCCCAGTGGTGCGGAGAGGGGAGGCCCTGTGGGTGGGGCACGTTCACGGATCTCCTGATCGGCCACGACAATACCGATGCCGATTTCGGCACGAACGATGAGGCGGGCAATCAGCTGGCGGGGTACGACTTTCGCCTCGCCTCACCCTGGAAGCCGCTGCCGCTCGTACTCTATGGGCAGTTCATCGGCGAGGATGAGGCGGGTGGACTGCCGGCCAAGTTCCTCGGTCAGGTCGGCGCTGAAAGCTGGGCCTCCACGCCCTGGGGCGCGCTGCGCGGGCACGTCGAGTACGCCGACACGAGCTGCAATTTCACGCGCAGCGAACCGATCCTTGGCTGCGCCTACCGCCATCACCTCTATCCGCAGGGCTACACCTTTCGCGGGCAATCGATCGGGCATTCGATGGGCGGCGACGGCCGCATGTATTCGGTTGGCGTGATGCTGGTGCGGCCCCGCGGCGACACACTCAACGTCCTGATGCGAAAAGCGGACCTGAATCGTGGCGGGGCTGCGCCCAATCGACTCAAGAACGTCGAGGTCCAGTACAATCGCGCCTTCGCCCGGGGTGAGCTGCGGCTCGGACTCGGCTTCAGCGATTTCGACGTCGAGCCGGCTGATGGGGCGGATTTCACCGGCTTCATTGAATGGCGACAAGGGTTCTGATGCGCAGACTCCTCTCTCTATTGTTGTGCGTGCTGGCAGTGCCGGCGTTCGCACAGGTGCCAAACGCCGAGCAGCTCGAGATGCTGCGCAACCTCACGCCCGAGCAGCGACAGATGCTGCTCGAGCAGTTGGGCGTCGGTGCCGAGTCCGCACAAGGCAGCGGCGCGAAGAAGCCCGCGGACAAGCAGCTGGAATCGCGCGCGACGGAGCAGGGCGGCAAAGATGCCGAACTCACCGAGCAACTGAAGCGCGCGCTCACCTTGAAGGGCGAAGACACGCTCGTCATCACCATCGGCCTTCCCGAGGCGCGGGTCGAGCCCTCGCATCAGGAAGGGCAACCGCCCCTCGTCATCGATCCGACGAAAGACTGGGACCCGCGCCGCAAGGAAGAACTTGGCAAGGTGATCGAGCGGATCAAGGCCAGGAACCCCTACCACCTGAACCGCGACGGCGCGCTGCTGTTGCCGGGCTTGGCGCCGATGCCGCTCGCGGGGCTCAGCGAAGAACAGGCGGCGCTGCGCCTGACCGCGGAGCCTGCGTTCGACGGCCTCGTCATCAAGGTGACGCGCCTGCCGCTCGAGAAGTCAGGGCCTGCCGGCCTCAAGCCCTTCGGGTACGAGCTGTTCAAGGATTCGCCCTCGACCTTTGCGCCCGTCACCGACGTGCCGGTGCCGGCCGACTATGTCGTTGGCCCCGGCGATGAACTCGAAGTCATCCTTTACGGCAACCAGAACCGCACACTGCGCCTGACCGTGGGTCGCGATGGCCGCATCAATTTCCCCGAGCTTGGTCCGATCAGCGTGGCCGGACAGCGATTCAGCGCGGTGCAGGCGGGCATCCAGGATCGGGTTTCGAGCCAGATGATCGGCGTGCGCGCGAGCGTATCGATGGGCGACATCCGCTCGGTAAGCGTGTTCGTGCTGGGCGACGCGAACCGGCCCGGCACCTATACGGTGAGCGGCCTTGCGACCATCACCTCGGCGATCTATGCCGCGGGCGGCGTCAAGCCGATCGGCTCGTTGCGCGACGTGCAGTTGAAGCGCCAGGGCGCGATCGTGCGCCGCCTCGATCTATACGACCTGCTGATCCGTGGCGATACGCGCGACGACGCGAAGCTGTTGCCGGGTGATGTGATTTTCATTCCACCGGTCGGCCCGACCGTGTCAGTGGACGGTGAAGTGCACCGCCCCGCGATCTACGAGCTGAAAGCGGGAGCGCGCGCCTCCGACGCCATTGAACTCGCGGGAGGGCTCGCGCCCGAAGGCGACCCGCGGACCGCATACCTCTCGCACATCGACGAGCAGAAACGGCGCATCGTCGTCAATGTCGATCTGACGAGCGCCGAAGGTCGCGCGCGATCGATCGGCAATGGTGACGTGCTTCGCGTGGCGCGCCTGCGCCCGACGCTCGATTCGGGCGTGACCGTCTCGGGGCACGTCTACCAGCCCGGTGCAATCGCCTGGCATGAAGGCCTGCGACTGTCAGAGGCGATCCGTTCGCTGGACGATCTCAAGCCCAATGCCGATACCCACTATGTGCTGATCCGCCGCGAGTTGCCGCCCGGCCAGCGCATCGCGGTGCTGTCCGCGGATCTCGCCGCGGCGCTTCGCGCGCCCGGCTCGGAGGGAGACACCCCTTTGATGCCGCGCGATCAACTCACCGTGTTCGATCTCGAATCCGGGCGGGAAGCGGTGGTGGAACCGCTCTTGCGAGACCTGCAGCTACAGTCGAGCGCAGCCCAGCCGACGGAGTCCGTTCGCGTCGAGGGCGCGGTCAAAGTCAAAGGCGAGTATCCGCTCGAGCCGCATATGCGTGTGTCGGACCTCGTGCGCGCCGGCGGCGGGCTCGACGATGCCGCGTTCGCATCCAGCGCCGAGCTGACCCGCTATCGCGTGATCGGCAGTGAGCGTCAGACGGAGACGATCGAGATCGACCTGGCCGCGGCGTTGTCCGGGGACGCAAGTGCAAATCTTCCGCTGCAGTCCTTCGACGTGCTGCTCATCAAGGAAACGCCCGAATGGCGTGAGCAGGAAGTCGTCAAGATCGAAGGCGAAGTGCGTTTCCCTGGCACATACTCGATCCGGCGCGGCGAATCACTACGTTCGGTGCTCGAGCGCGCGGGCGGACTTACATCGCTTGCGTCGCCCCGCGCAGCGGTATTCACGCGCGAGGGCTTGCGAGAGCGGGAGCAACTGCAGATGGATCGGCTTGCGGACCGTTTGCAGACAGACCTCGCGACAGCCGCACTGCAGAGCGCGAATGCCAACCAGGTGGGCGCGGGTACGGCGCTGACCGTCGGACAATCACTCCTGACGCAGCTGCGCTCGGCGAAAGCCGTGGGCCGCCTCGTCATCGACCTGCCGGCAGCGATCGCGTCGACGCCGGGCGCAGATGCCGATATCGCGCTTCGAGGCGGCGACCGACTGATCATCCCGAAAGAACGCCAGGAAGTGACGGTGCTCGGCGAAGTGCAGAATTCGACGTCTCATTTCTACCGTTCCGACCTGTCTCGCGACGACTACATCAGCCTTTCCGGCGGCGTCACGCGCAAGGCGGACGATGGACAGATCTACGTCGTACGCGCCGACGGCAGCGTGGTGGCTCGCAGCTCGAGCCGCTGGTTCAGCCGCGGATCGAGCATCAAGATGGAGGCGGGCGACACGGTGGTCGTGCCGCTCGATACGGAGCGAATGCCGCCGCTGCCGTTGTGGCAGGCGGTGACGCAGATCCTCTATAACGTTGCAGTGTCTGTTGCTGCAGTGAATTCATTCTGAGGCGCGCCCATGACACAGGAGTGCTGTCGGATTCTGCGGCCGCGTACTTGGCTCGTCGAAGATGATGTGAGTAATCCTCGTGACTAATGGTGCTCTGGAACGGGTCGGTTACCTGGATCTGCAGCAGGTCGCAATCCGCTTGTGGCAGCGTCGGTGGATTGTCGCCGTATTTGTGTTGGGTTTCGCAGCGGTATTCGCCGCTGCTGCGTTTCTCATGACGCCGGTGTACCGGGCGAAAACCATAGTGGTATCGGCCAGCGCCGATCGAACCGGGCGTGGCACGGCCAGCACGGCCATTGCGCAGCTTGGCGGCCTCGCCGCGCTTGCCGGTATAGGCTCGGTGGGTGGATCGTCCGAAGTAGATGAAGCGTTGGCCGTGCTTCGCTCGCGCGAATTTACCGAGCGCTTCCTCCGAGCTGAGAAACTCTTGCCGGAGCTATTCCACAACCGTTGGGTTGCATCACAATCTCGTTGGCGGTCAGACGAAATTCAGCCAACTTGGGGCGAGGCTTATCGCCTATTCGATGAGAAGGTTAGGACGATCACGTTTGACCGGAAGACGGGTCTCATTACCGTCCAGGTCGAATGGCGAAATCCGGTCATGACTGCCAATTGGGCGGTGCGCCTCGTGGAGCGCGCGAATGCAGAGATGCGAGAGCGAGCAATTGCGAGCTCGTCCGCGTCCGTTGCGTATTTGGAGAAAGAACTCGAGCGGACTTCCGCCGTGGATACGCGCGCTGTGATTAATAGGTTGCTGGAAGCGCAAATAAATCAGCGGATGATTGCCAATGTCACCCGGGAGTACTCGTTCCGCATCGTGGATCGAGCCATTCCGCCGGATCGCGATGACATGGTGCGACCTCGAAAGGGCCAGATGCTTGTGCTCGGACCACTGCTTGGTCTGATTATGGGAGGCGTCGTGGCTTTGATTTGGCCCAAGCCAACGTCACGTCGAGGGAAATGACATGGCTTCGGCTTCGTACGCCAACCTTCGTTTCAACCTGTGCCATATCCTGCGATGCCGATTGGTCCGCGAGAGTTCTCTAGTGAGTCGTCCATTCCATCGAATGGGCAGAGTATCCGCTGGCGATGCCACGAATGTATCGGAGCATGGGCGCACGGCCCCGCTGGTGGTGAATTGAGGAGCAAATCGACTGCGTTTCAAGCCGGTGTGCGGCGCGTTATTGAAGTGCGGGGTGCTCGCAGGCGGGTGTCAACGCATGCTTCCGATTCGCGACGCACGGATTTACCTGATCGCCTGGTGAGTGACGTGCGCTGAATGGTCCGAATGGGCCGTACATTGATGCTCCGTTTGGCCGGCGGCGCGGGTCGTCGCTTGCTGGTCATGGCTGCATGGTCTCTCCTCGGCGAGGGTGTCGCGCGCGGCTTGGTGTTTATCTCGTTTGTTTGGGTTGCGCGTACACTCGATCCCGCCGGGTATGGCCAGTTCGGCCTGGTTCGCACCACCGTTTCGATGCTGGCAAGTGTTGGGGGCATGGGGCTCGGGCTCACTGCGAATCGATTCGTTGCCAAGTATCGCGACACGGATCCGGCACGAAGCGGTGGGCTCATTGGCACTTCATACCTGGTAGCAGGTGGAGCTGGCCTGCTCATTGGTACCGCTGCATTTCTGCTCGCTCCCTATCTGGCAGCCGAGATACTTGGCGCGCCGGCGCTGGGAACCACTTTCCGGCTGGTTGCGCCGTTGTTGCTGGTCAGTGCCGTGGGTGGCGCGCAATCGGGAATTCTGCAGGGTCTGCATGCGTATCGAACGCTCGCGGTGGCAAACGTAGTACAGGGTATCTCTGGCATCACATTTATCGTGGCCGGCGCCAAGGTCGGGGGTCTGACGGGTGCGGTCGTCGGTTTGCTGGCCCAGACGTTGCTGGGAACTGTGGTATTTCACTCGGCGATCATGAGTGAAACGCGGCGCAGCGGCATTCCAATCATCTGGACCAATTTTGCGGTCATCTCCCGGATCTTCTGGACATTCAGCCTCCCGGTAGTACTCACAAGTGTGGCCGTGGCGCCGTTCAAGTGGCTGAACGAAACGTTGCTCGCAACGCGCGCGGGGTTCGCGGACCTGGGCGTATTCCATGGGGCATTCGCCGTGACAAACGTCATGGTCGCCGTCGCGTCGACACTGAATGCTCCGCTTATTTCTGCGCTTTCGAGCTCGACTGAGTGGGCAAACTCACCGAATGGTCAGCGTCTGACAATCTTTGGGTCCTGGTACGCATTCCTGTTAATCGCCACGCCCGTGTTGCTGTTCCCTGCTATTCCCTCAATTGCATTTGGGACAGCGTACGCAGGCGCGCAATTCGAAGTGGCATGTCAATTGCTACTCTTGTACAGCGGCCTATTGATGATCTATCAGGGGATCATGCGCGCGATCACACTGCGCGGATCCATGTGGTTTGGATTTGCTACGAATCTGGTTGAAGGCATTGTTCTGGCTATCGCCTTTTATCTGCTGATAGACCGGGGGGTCGTTGGGCTTGCGGTTGCCTACGTGATTTCGTACGTCGCGCGAATCGTTGTTTCCTTGCCGTACCTGGTTGCGAGCCGTGTGGTGGCGCGGTCGGTGTATTTCGACCGCACCTTTATCCTGACGCTCCTGATCGTAGTCGCGCTGGTGGCCTATCGGGTCGGAGAATCGTACCCGTGATCGTCGCAGTTTCGAGCGCGGGTCTGATGCTGTTCGCGGCGTTGCAGTCGAACGACTTTCTTCTCTGGAACTCGTGGATGCTGTATCTGGCGCAAGGTGCCGTGATCGCCGTCGCGCTGCAGAGGCGGCTGCAGTACGTCAGTGATTTCTTCATGCCGTCCTTGTTCGTGCTCGCCTATTCGACTGCCAATCTAGTGTTGGGCGGCTACCTCGTTCCAAGGGATTTCGGCTGGAACAAGGAATTTTCTACGACTGTCGCATCCATCGCCCACTACCGAATGATCGTGCCCTATTTGTTGGGGAGCAATCTCGTTCTATACGCGCTGACGACCCGCACGTTGCAACACCTGCCGTCGCATCGCGCGCCAGCATCCACAGGCGCGTCACCGATGTGGCAGTCGATTGCGCAGGCCCTGGTCGCCATCCTGCTGTTCCTGGGTGTCGCGCAATCCGGAATGGATGGCGCCTTTTCATTCGAGCTCGCCATTGCAGTTGTCATTTTCACGAGCCTAGCGCGTCGCCGGGTTTGGTATCGCTTTCTTGTCTATACGGCGTTTCTGGGTGGACTCGTGACATTGTCCTTCCAAAACAAGCGCGAGATCGTGATGATGTTGTTCTTGGCGTGCTTTGTAGAGACCTATTTCCGTGCGGCACGCGTCCGGCTGATGCCGAAGAATATTCTAATGGTCGGGGGTGCGAGCGCCGTTTTTTTTGGTTTGATCATGGCTGCCTCCATACTGCGTGGCTATGGAGACCTCAACGCATCCTCAGCCGTTGAAGCTATCGAGGCAGTTCCGACGTACATGTCTTCGGAAACGTTCATCGACGGAATTACCGACAATCTGGAGCTCAATTACAATTACGGAGTAACCGTCACCGCGATGGATTACGGGATTCGCGATCTGATAGGGCTGCAATTTGGTGCAACCCTTCTCAAGGTGCTGTTTCTGCCGATTCCCCGGGACTTCGTGTCATTCAAGCCGGATAGCATGCTCCAGTTGTTTACCAAGACATACGCACCCGACTGGTGGGCGGAAGAAGGATCGATGCCTGTTGGTTTTGCGGCGGACATGTTTGTCAATTTCCGTTTTTTCGGGCTGATTGCCTTTGGTTTGATCATGTACGCAGTCAATGGGCTCTATGTGAAGTACTTCTCTGTCGCCAGTGATTCATTCATTGGCAGTTCGTGTGTGTTCCTGGTCGTAACGACCCTGATGTTTGCGCGCGGCAGTGGGATCGAGCAGTGGCTGTTCTACTTTCTGTTGGCGGCTCCGGTCTCTCTGGGTATCTGTGTTCTTCGCGCGTCATTGCGAGCTCGAGTTAGCGAAGATCTTCGCTGGCTGGTGTAGTAAGAATGCGAATCGTTGTCGTTTCTGCGTTTTACTCGGACGGCATGGGCTATACCGAGAACTGTCTGCCGCGATCGCTCGCGGCTCTTGGTCACGATGTGCACATTGTTTCCTCCACTCTGAACGTGTACGGCAATACGCCTGATTACGAGCGGACCTACCAGGGTTTTCTTGGACCAGCCATCCAGCCCGCTGGAATTCACCGGAGCGGGAGCGTCACGATTCACCGAATGCCGTTCCGCCTGATACGAGGCTACGTATCAATCAAGGGTCTTTTCGGCAAAATCAGGACACTCCGCCCTGACGTCGTGCACTGCACGGAGATCGCATCGCTGCAGTCCTTTGTGCTGGCAGCCGCCAAACCAATACTAGGTTTTCAGCTTTTTGCAGAGACACACCAGCATCTTTCGGTCGTAAAGCCGTTTCTCAGGGCGGACGGGTTCAAGGTACAGAAGATCGGCTATTGGATGACCCGGACCCTGCCCACACGAGCAGCTTGTCTCATGCTAAGGCGTTGCTACGCCATCGCACCCGATTGCGCGGACGTCGCGGTGCGATACTTTGGGGTGCCGCGATCCAAGATTCTCCTGAAGTCCCTGGGCACGGACACAATTTTGTTTCGCCCGGCGACCACTGAGGCTGAACGAGCAGAGCGGGCTGACATGCGTCGGTCATTGGGGTATGGCGTAGACGCCATTGTCTGCATATATACAGGCAGGTTCTCGTCCGACAAGAACCCGCTGATATTGGCTCGCGCCGTCGAGCACTTGGCGGCGAAGGGCCAACCCGTTTATTCGCTATTCGTAGGAGACGGCGTGCAGCGCGCGGAGATCGAGCGGTGCAGAAATGCCAGTATTGTGCCGTTCGCGCCGCACGAAAGGCTGTCCGCCTTGTACCGCTCCGCCGACATCGCCGTGTGGCCGTGCCAGGAATCGATGTCGATGCTTGACGCCGCCGCCAGTGGGCTGCCGCTTGTGGTGTCCGACGCCATTGGCGAGCGTGGGCGGGTTGAGGGAAATGGGCGTTTTTACAAGGAAAACGACGTGATCGACCTGGCGAGGCAGATCGAGAGTTTGCTGCAACCAGAACCGCGTTTCGAGGCTGCAGCGCACGGTCGCGCCAAGATGGAACGAGAGTTCAGCTGGACAAATATCGCGCAGTCAATCGCCGATGACTACTCAAAGGTGGCAGTCCCATGATGGCCGAGTTCGGTCGCAACTCCCTGTTGTTCATCGGTCCACTGCCGGAGCCAACCACTGGGCACTCGCTCGCCTGCAAAGTGCTGTACGACTCGCTCTCCCTAACCTGGCGAGTCGAGATCGTGAATCTGAACAAGAGCACCTTCCGACAAGGCGTGAGTTCGTTAAGTCGGGTTTTCGAAGTGGCTCGCGCAATCTTGCGCGTCTGGTATCGCAGGCGTTGCTCGAGCCTATATTTCACTATTTCCGAGTCGTTCGCCGGAAACCTGAAGGATCTGGTGATCTTCGCCGTCTGCTTTCGCAATCTGCGGCGCATGACAATTCATCTGCATGGCGGTGCTGGCTTGCGCCAATTGTTTGCTCGTCGGCCATTCTTGGCGATGTTGAATAGATTTTTCATCCGCCGGTTGGGCGCGGTCATCGTACTCGGTGAACGCCATCTTTCGATATTCTCGGGGTTCGTGGGCCGCGATAGGTTGCACGTCGTACGAAATTTCGCGCAGGACGAACTGTTCGTTGATGATTCCGTGATCGCGCGAAAATTCAATGCGCCGCGACCGTTGCAAGTGCTGTTTCTCAGCAACCTCCTGCCCGGCAAGGGGCACGATGAACTTCTGGAAGCCTTCTGGTTGCTGGACGCGGCGGAGCAAGCGCAAATTAGCCTCGATTTCGCAGGCGGTTTCGAGTCGCACCGACAGGAGGGTGCGTTCCGTGCGCGTGCGCAACATGATTCGATTCGTGTTCATGGGCCCGTTCACGGCGATCAGAAGCGGGCGCTGTTCGCTGCGGCGCAAGTCTTCTGCCTGCCCACGTACTACCCGTACGAAGGCCAGCCCATTAGCATCCTCGAGGCGTATGCGTCGGGATGCGCGGTGATTACCACCGATCACAGTGGCATATTTGATGTGTTCGACGATGGGCGAAATGGTTATGCCGTCGTCAAGCGTTCGCCCGAGTCGATCGCGGGCGCCCTGCGGCGGGCTTTGGCAAGCCGCGGTGAACTTCGCCAATTCGGACTGAATAACGCTGCGGAGGCTCGTGCTAACTACAGGGCGGCGGACTACAGCAGGGCAGTCAATGACATTCTCGTGCAAATGTCGCCGAGCGGCAGGGCACAGGGCCAACGCGCATTTGGTGACGTAGCATGATGGTCAAACACGTTCAGAGGCCCCTGTCGCCAAATCAGCTCGAGGCTTTTTATCATTCCGATTTCGTTTCCGACCAGATTGCCCACTTCCAAGTATTGTTCGGAACAACCTTGGCCGAAGCGTCCGTCGACGCTGCGCTGGTTCTGGATATAGGTGGAGGCGTCGGATTCTTTGCGGAACGACTCAGGCAGCGCCTCGGGGTGCGCGTTCGGGTTGTGGATGTTGACCCCATAAGCGTAACGAAGTGCATGGAGCGAGGCGTCGAAGCCAGTCAGGCGGATGCGGCTGAGGTGCCCTCACGTGGAGACGAGGCGGTAATTTGCTTCAATCTTATCCTGCATCACCTCGTGGGCATGGATAGCGAGTCTACGCGCGCGTTGCAGGTACGTGCTCTGGCCCGCTGGCGCCGAGCAGGCTTAAGGATATTTGTGAATGAGTATATCTACGAGTCATACATTCCTGGCTTCGCCGGCGCGCTGATTTTTTACGTGACGTCGAGCCGGCTATTGTCGGCAGCCGCCAAGTTTGTATCACGACTGGTGCCTGCCTTGCGCGCGAATACCTTTGGAACCGGTGTCAGGTTTCGCGGAGCCAACGAATGGATTGCGTTGTTCCGCGAAGCAGGCTTTGTAGCGACTGGTCACGTCGCCGGTCGCGAAGAGCGAGTTGATTTGCCGCTGCGGTTATTGCTTATTCGCAGCATCAAGAGGTCCAGTTTTGTGCTTGATCCCGCGTGACCATGAACACCAAGAGCTACCAGATCTGTGCGCATTGCATCATGGACACCTCGGATCCAGGCATAAGCTTCGGAGAAGACGGGCGGTGCGATTACTGCACGAACTTCGACGCCACGATCAAACCGAATTGGAATACGGATGCGCGCGGCGCCAGGCAACTGGGCGAGTTGGCGGATGCAATTCGCCGAGACGGTATTGGGCGGGAGTTTGACTGCATCATCGGACTGTCGGGTGGCCTGGACAGCTCGTATGCGGCGTATGTGGCGAAGGAGAAAATGGGGCTGCGCCCTTTGCTTTTCCACGTGGATGCTGGGTGGAATACCGATCAAGCCGTCGGCAACATCGAAAAGCTGATTGATGGCCTGGGTCTGGAGCTTTACACGGAAGTCATCAATTGGGAGGAAGTGAAGGATCTGCAGGCGGCGTTCCTGAAGTCAGGCATCCCTGACCAGGACTTGGTGCAGGACGCGGCATTCTTCTCGAGCCTGTACAAGTTCGCACGCTCCCACAAGGTTCACCACATTATTACCGGGTCCAACTACTCCACGGAATGCTGTCGGGAGCCCGAGGCATGGGGTGGCTACCTCGGCATAGACACATGGCTGTTCCGCGACATCCACCGTCGCTTTGGGCGACGGCCGCTCAGGTCATTTCCGCTGATTGATATTGTCCGCTACAAGATAATCTATCAACGGATTCTCGGCATGCGAGTGCACCATCCTCTGAATCTCGTCCCCTATGTCAAGGCGGACGCGGAGCGAGAGTTGGCGTCGCGATTCGGATGGCGTAGTTTTCAGCACAAGCATCACGAGTCGCGGTTCACCCGCTTCTATGAAGATTACTGGCTGCCGCGACGTTTCGGGTTTGAGAAGCGCCGCGCTCATTTTTCCAGCTTGATTTTGACAGGGCAGATGACGCGTGAAGAGGCAGGGACGCGCATCGCTTCGTCGGAGATGGGGGACCCCTTTCTGGACCGTGAGTTTGAGTACGTGGCGCACAAACTCGACCTCACTGTGGAAGAGTTGCGCGAAATCTTCGAGGCGCCCAAGAAAACCTATCGTGACTATCGCAACAAGCGTTGGCTCATCGGATTGGGCGCGAGTGCAATGCGCATGCTGGGACTGGAGCGGAGATACTTCCGTTGATACGCATCGTGGACTATGGGCTTGGCAACATCCAGGCATTTCTGAACATGTTCAAGCGCCTTGGCATTGAGGCATCACGCGCGTGCACTTCGGTTGAACTTGAGGACGCAACGAAGCTGATTTTGCCAGGAGTCGGAGCCTTCGATCATGCGATGGACCTCCTGAATCAATCCGGCATGCGGGGTGCTCTGGATGACATGGTTTTGCAACAGGGTGTGCCGGTCCTGGGTGTGTGCGTTGGGATGCAAATCATGGCCGACGGTAGTGATGAGGGGCGCGAGCCCGGGCTCGGTTGGATCCCCGGCCGAGTTCGCGCCTTCTCGCGCAACCCTGCTTCTGCTTCCCTGCCGTTGCCGCATATGGGGTGGAACGACGTGATGGTCTCCGCGGGGCACCCATTGTTTCGGGACTTCGGTGCCATGCCGCGGATGTATTTCCTTCATTCCTATTATTTCGACTGCGAGGACCAGGCGTGTGTGGTGGCCACGGCGTCTTATGGGCTCGACTTCGCCTGTGTGGTCTCCGCGGCCAATGTTCACGGTGTTCAGTGCCACCCTGAGAAAAGTCACCATGTTGGCGCACAACTGCTTTGCAACTTTGCGGGTCTCTAGCTGGTGCTGCGCCCTCGAGTCATTCCGTGCTTGCTGATCCATAACGGAGGTCTCGTGAAGACTCTTGGCTTCGCGGAACCGAAGTATGTTGGCGACCCGATAAACGCCGTCAAGATATTCAATGAGAAGGAAGCGGATGAGTTGTTGGTGTTGGACATCGACGCGACGATGCGGCAGGTCGAGCCGAATTACGGTCTGATTGCGAAGCTCGCCGCGGAGTGTCGTATGCCGCTTTGCTATGGCGGGGGTGTTACGTCGGCCCAACAGGCCAGCAGGCTAATCGACCTCGGTGTCGAGAAAGTGTCCATTAGTGCAGCGGCACTCTCGTCGGCGCGTGTCATCGCCGAAACCGCAAAGGCCGTTGGAAGCCAGAGCGTTGTGGCAGTGATTGATGTCAGGCGGCGAAGCCGGATTTTTTCAAGCGCTCATGAAGTCTGCACGCACAACGGTACCATCTCGCACGGCACCGACCTGCTCTCGATCGTGAAGGCACTGGTAGAAGCAGGCGCCGGCGAAATCGTCGTCAATTCCATCGACCGCGATGGCGCCATGGCTGGATACGATGTCGAACTGGCGCAATTGGTGAAGAGCGTAATCAACGTTCCTCTTACGGTTCTGGGCGGCGCCGGGTCGCTTGACGATATGGCAGCGCTGCTCCGCTCGTGCGGCCTGGTCGGTCTTGCTGCGGGTAGCATGTTCGTTTTCAAGGGGCGATACCGAGCGGTGCTGATCAACTATCCTACATTTGCCCAGAAAGAAGAGCTTTTCAAGAATGTTCACCGATAGAGTTCTCTTGATTACAGGGGGTACCGGCTCATTCGGGAATGCGGTGCTCCGACGATTTCTCGACTCGGGCGTTCGGGAGGTCCGTGTACTGAGTCGAGACGAGAAAAAGCAAGACGATATGCGCAAGCGCTTTCAGAGCGGGAAGCTCAAGTTCTACATTGGCGACGTAAGGGACTATCAGTCCGTGCTCAATGCAACGCGCGGCGTGGATTTCATCTTTCACGCCGCGGCGCTAAAGCAGGTGCCGTCCTGTGAGTTTCATCCGCTGGAGGCGGTAAAGACGAATATCCTCGGTACGGAGAACGTTCTCGAAGCGGCGATTGCGTGTGGCGTTCAGCGAGTGATTTGTCTGAGTACGGACAAGGCGGTGTACCCGATAAACGCCATGGGCATTTCGAAGGCCATGATGGAAAAAGTGGTCGTCGCGAAATCTCGCGCGAGCAATGAGACGACGATTTGCGTTACGCGTTACGGGAATGTGATGGCGTCGCGCGGATCCGTCATTCCATTGTTTGTGGATCAGATACGAGCGGGTAGGCCAATTACTCTCACCGATCCCAACATGACCCGATTCATGATGACACTGGATGACGCGGTAGACCTTGTGCTGTACGCCTTTTGCCACGGCAATGCCGGCGAAGTATTTGTGCAGAAGGCGCCGGCTGCGACCATTGCGACCCTCACGACGGCTTTGACGGCAGTAATGGGGGCGTCTGGCCATGAGGTGGACGTCATTGGTACGCGGCATGGGGAAAAATTGTACGAAGTTCTATTGAGTCGCGAAGAAATGGCCGCGGCTGAGGATTTGGGCAGTTATTACCGCGTGCCGCCCGACCTGCGGGACCTCAACTACGGCAAGTTCATGGAGCAGGGGGAGGTCAGGATTTCGGAATCAACGGACTACAACTCGCATAACACCACTCGGCTGGATATCGACGGCATGAAAGCATTGCTGATGAAGTTACGCTTCATTCAGGCGATTCAACGTGGAGAGTACTTGCCGGTGGAGGTGTAGACGATGAGGGTGCTGGTGACGGGCGCCGCCGGGTTCATTGCCCGCAATCTGGTGGTCCGACTTCGGGAGTCTGGCGTGGAAGTCGTGCCGTTCGTTCGTGGAGATGCCGATGCGCTCCTCGATGAAGCATTGTGTTCGGTGGATGCGGTGCTACACCTCGCCGGCGAGAACCGTCCTGTTTCACCGTCGGCCTTTACTACGGTCAATGTTGGCCTGACGCAGCGCCTGTGCGAGGCGACAAGAGCCGCGAACCGGCCTGTTCCGTTGTTGTTTGCCTCTTCGACGCAGGCACAGTTGGAAAGTCCGTACGGCCAAAGCAAGTTGCAGGCGGAGCAGGAACTCGCCGAGCTCGGGAGCACCACCAGGTGTCCCGTCGCTATCTATCGCCTGCCGGGTGTGTTCGGAAAGTGGTCGAGGCCGGAATACAATTCAGTTGTAGCCACTTTCAGCCACAACCTCGCAAATGACCTCCCCATCCGGATTTCCGACCCTGCGAGGATCGTGCACCTTGTGTACATTGACGACGTCGTAGACTCTTTTATTGCCTGGATTTGCAACCCTGGCAAGGGGGTTCAGCGCCCGGTGGTTGCTCCGGAGTACGCGATTTCGTTGGGTGATCTCGCCCGCCAGATCGAAGCTTTCGGAGAATGCAGGTCGAGTCTCGCAATCGAGCGAGTTGGGACCGGGTTGGTACGCGCGCTCTATGCCACATACGTGAGCTTCCTGCCTGCGCGAAAATTTGGCTATGAGCTGCCGTCCTACCAGGATGTCAGGGGTGTTTTTGTAGAGATGCTGAAGACGCCCGACGCGGGCCAGGTCTCGTTCTTCACGGCGCACCCGGGTGTTACGCGCGGTGGTCATTACCACCACACAAAGACCGAGAAGTTCCTGGTCATCAGGGGTAAGGCAGAATTCGGTTTTCGGAACATCATGACCGGGGAGACACATAGCATTCGGACAAGTGGCGAGCAGCCGAGTGTCGTGGATACGATTCCCGGCTGGACACATGACATCACGAACGTCGGAGACGAGGAGCTTGTGGTGATGCTTTGGGCCAACGAAATATTTGATCGGAGTCGACCAGACACGACTCCGTGCAAAGTTTGAGATGAAGAAGCTGAAAGTACTGACGGTCGTCGGAACGCGCCCCGAAATTATTCGATTGTCCAGAGTCCTGGCACGACTGGACGACTACTGCGATCACGTTTTGGTTCATACTGGTCAGAACTATGACTTCGAGCTTAACCAGATATTTTTCGACGATCTCGGGCTGCGTCAGCCGGATCACTTTCTCAATGCTGCGGGTATAAACAGCGCCGAGACGATCGGCAAGGTGATCATCGCGACTGACCAAGTGATCGCGGAGGTGGTTCCGGATTCGGTGCTGGTGCTCGGGGATACGAACAGCTGTCTCTCGCTGTTGGCTGCGAAGCGTCGCAAGATCCCGACTTTTCACATGGAGGCTGGCAACCGGTGCTTCGATATGCGGGTTCCGGAGGAGATCAACCGTCGGATCGTGGATCATGTGGCCGACATAAATCTGCCGTATAGCGACATCGCGCGCGAGTACCTTCTGCGTGAAGGGTTGCCACCTGACCGAATCGTCAAGACCGGCAGCCCGATGTATGAAGTGCTGTCGCACTATCGTGCCGCGATCGAGTCGTCGGATGTCTTGCAGCGTCTTGGGCTGGAGGATCAGCGCTATTTCGTGGTGAGCGTACATCGGGAGGAGAACGTCGAGCCGGAAGCGAGCTTCAGCAGGTTGATTGATGTGCTGCAAACTCTTGCAAGTTGCTACGGGATCCCGGTGATCGTCTCGACTCACCCACGGACGCAAAAGCGCATTGATGAAGCGGGCACGCGATTCCCCGAGAACGTTCGACTGCTGAGACCGCTTGGATTCACCGATTACAACAAGCTGCAGCTCAGTGCCAAGGCGACGCTGTCCGATAGCGGAACCATCAACGAAGAATCGTCGATCCTCAACTTCCCGGCGCTGAATCTGCGTGAGGCGCATGAACGCCCGGAGGGTATGGAAGAGGCCGCAGCAATGATGGTTGGTCTGAATGCGCAACGGGTCATGCAGGCGCTCTCTATTCTGGAAAGACAGCCTCGTGGAGCGAAGCGATTGATCCGTCAGGTTGCGGACTACAGCATGCCGAACGTTTCCGACAAAGTCGTCCGAATCCTTCACAGCTATACGGACTACGTCAATAGCGTCGTCTGGCGCAAGGGCTGAGGCGGCGCGAGATGCGTCTGGCAATTATTGCGGACGCGTATCCGCCGTTGCGATCATCTGGCGCGGTCCAGCTCAGGGATTTATCAGTTGAGCTTGCACAGCAAGGGCATCGGGTAACCATGCTGGTCGCCTCCGATGGCATTCCTGGGCAGTGGATGGTCGAGGAATCCGACGGAGTGCGTGTAATCCGCTTCCGGGTGCCAAAGACCAAGGACACCGGCCTGCTGCGGCGTGCAGTGGGTGAAGCCTTGATGCCACTGATCATGCTCAAGAGGCTGCGCAGCAGCCCGATCGCACGTGAGAAGTGGGATGGTGTGGTCTGGTACTCGCCAACTATTTTTCTGGGCCTCGTGGCGCAGGCGCTGCGCTCGAAGAGCGGTTGCCGGAGTTATCTGATCATCCGCGACATCTTTCCTGAATGGGCGGTCGATATGGGATTGATGGGGCGCGGATTTCCGTATTTTTTCTTTCGTGCAGTTGCGAATTACCAGTATTCCGTGGCCGACGCCTTGGGAGTGCAGTCACCCGGCAATTGCACCTATTTTTCCCATTGGGCGCGCAAGCCGGGCCGGCGTTTGGAGGTCCTGCACAACTGGCTGGCGCCGATAAGACCTGTGGATTGTAGTATCACACTGGCAAGTACCCCGATTGCCGGGCGCAAGGTGTTTGTATACGCGGGAAACATTGGAATCGCGCAGGGGATGGGAGTCCTGGTTGAACTGGCAGAGCGGTTGCGGGCTCGGCGCGACATCGGATTTGTTTTCGTCGGGAGAGGAAGCGCCCTGGATCAAGTCAAGGAGGACGTGCGCCGCCGTCGGCTTGAAAACGTCGTCATCTTCGATGAAATAGCGCCAGGGGAAATTCCGGGTCTCTATGCGCAGTGCAGCGTCGGCCTTCTCGCATTGGATCCCCGACACAGGTCCCACAACATTCCTGGGAAATTCCTGTCGTATATGCAGTGCGGCCTGCCAGTGATCGCCACCGTGAATCCGGGTAATGACATTGTGGAACTTATTCGGACCGAGAGGGTCGGGGTAGCGTGCGTCGACGGATCTCCTGCCGTACTTGCACAGCAGTCCGAACAGCTTCTGGAAGACCTGCGGGCAGATGTTGCGTATCCGGCCAGATGCGAGGATTTGGCACGGAGAATGTTCTCGGTGGAACGGGCCGCTCGGCAGATTACCGCGGCGCTCGCCATGTGAGCCTGGGCATGCGTTCGCTTTCCTCAGAATTCCTGGATGAACTTGTTGCTGCAGCGGCGGAATCGCCGCGACGGCGGCAGCACACGAACCTTCACTCGAGCTACGAAGATCCGTGCCAGCGATTGTTCATCGCAATAAGTACGGACAGCTACATCAGGCCACATTGTCACTGCAAGGACGCGAAGGTGGAGACGCTCGTTGCGGTCAAGGGTCGTTTCGCACTGCTTGTTTTCGATGAATTGGGTGCCGTAAGCCGCGTGGTGCAGTTCGGTGTCGCTCGCAGCGGACCGGATGCCCCGATGAATTGTGGTGTCGAGATTTCACCAAAGGACTGGCATACCGTAATCGCGATCGAGCCCGGGTCGGTACTGTTAGAAGTGAAGCCCGGCCCGTTCGCGCCGAACGTCGCCAAGGAATTTGCGGCGTGGGCGCCGGATGAGTCCAGTCCCGAAGCGAGCAAGTATTTCCACCAGCTTCGGCGCTTCGCTATCAAGGAGCGAGGTCAATAAGCCACGGCCGCATTGCTGGAAGGATCCGGCTTCAAGCTCCGTGCAATGGCGATCGCAATGACGGAGACGAGCGCCGCGGCAAGAAGCCGGGATTTGTCGCTCGACACTATGAAAAGGGGACCTCATACAATGGACGATTTCGGCCAATACCTTTCCGGAAAAAACTGTACGGCGACGATTTCACACCGAGAGAAATAGACGAGTGGTTTGCTGACGAAGCGGACGGATACGCTAGTTTGGGAGCAAGAGACAGAAGCCGGTACGTTTATGGATATCACGAGCTCAACCGTACCCACGCTTTCCGTCATGTTGCGCAACGTCGCTTCGACAGGGCTCTTGGAATTGGAAGCGCTTACGGCGACGAGTTCAAATCCATTGCAGGAAATGTCCTGCGAATCACTATTCTCGAGCCTTCTGAAACCTTTTCAGCAAATCATGAGGTGGCGGGTGTTCCGTGCAAATACCAAAAGCCAAGTCCGGGCGGGGCACTGGCATTTGAATGCAATTCTTTCGATCTGATTACCTGCCTTGGAGTGATGCATCACATCCCAAACGTGAGCTACGCGTTGGAGGAATGCTATAGATGCTTGAACACAAATGGCATCGTGCTGCTGCGTGAGCCGATTACATCCATGGGAGATTGGCGAAACCCAAGAAATGGCTTGACGAAGCGCGAGCGCGGAATCCCACTTCAGATTTTCGATCGAATTACAAAAAAGGCCGGGTTTAAGGTAGTGCGAAGATCGCTCTGTGATTTTCCTCCGCTACACAAGGTGGCGAGCGGGCTCGGCATTGATACGTACAACACAAGCCTGACTGTCGCAGACGCGATCTTTAGTCGGGCATTCTCATGGAACATCCGGTACCACCGCACAAGGCTCTACGAGAAGTTTGCGCCCGCATCCGTGTTTTTCGTGCTGACAAAGTGAGGATTCGCCTAAAGCGGGTCGCCGTTCGACAGTCGTGCAATGCGTGTGTTGCTTCGTAGATGCCGTGACAGGCTACAGGTGCGCGAATCGGGAGTGTAGGAGCGAAGCCCTTACATCCCGCTTGATTGCTGTGCCGGTCGTTGCGTCTCCAACTGGAGACAGCAAGATAGTGTCCCTGCACCGGACAAGCTGAGTCGAACTTTCTTCGGAGTGCTCGTGAGTAAGTTGTAATACTTCAGGTCCGGATCTGTAGTACACTACAGCGCCCGTGGTGCAACCATTTCTGAGAAATGTGGCGCGGGCATCACAGTCATTATTGTCGGTTGCTTGCCGTGCCCTCATTCCTGTTCGGTTCCGTTGCAAGTTTCTTCGTCTGCCTGATCGCGGTCCTCGCGCTGCGACCTGTAGCCGTCGCCATTGATCTCGTGGACAAGCCAGGTGGGCGAAAGACGCATCACGGAGAGGTGCCTATCGTTGGCGGGATCGCAATGTTTCTCGGTCTCGCGGTGGGCCTTGGGCTGAATCCAGGGGGTTTGCTGCACGCTGAGACCATCATTGCCGCTTCTGGGTTGCTGGTGGTGACCGGGCTTCTGGACGATCGGTTTGAGCTTTCTCCCTGGCTCCGGTTGCCTGCGCAGGCGACCGCGACAGTGCTGGTCGTTGCAGTTTTCTACCCGATCCCGACTCTGAGCTTTGGCAATCCACTCGGCACGGGCGAGATCGTATTGCACGGTTTCGCGGCTTACGGGGCCATGCTGTTTTTCGTGGTTGGCGCCATCAATGCGATGAACATGCTCGACGGCATGGATGGGCTCGCCGGCGCCGTGTCACTCGTGGCGCTTGCCGCTATCGTGGCAATGTCCTGGACTGGCGGCGGATTGCCTTTCTCGGTGCAGGTGAGTTTGACGCTCGCGGGATCGGTCGCGGCATTTCTGCTCTTCAATCTTCCCACGCATCGAAATCGCGAGCTGCGATGCTTCATGGGCGATGCCGGCAGCATGATGATCGGGTTCCTGCTTGCGCTGCTGTGCATGAGAGTCTCTCAAGGGGATACCGCTGTCATGGCGCCGGTCGGTGTCCTCTGGCTGGTTGCGCTTCCGATCTACGAGTTGCTTTGGACCATTATTCGGCGTACCTCGCGGCGCCAGTCCCCCTTCACGGCCGACCGTGAACACTTTCATCATTTGCTGATTGACGCAGGACTGGGCGTTCGCGGGGCGTTTTTCATGTACGTGCTCCTGGCGCTTCTGCTCGCGGGAACAGGCTTGGCGCTTCATGAGCTTGCGTGGTCGGATGCTGTGCAATTCCCGCTATTTGTCGTGACGGGTGTGGCCGTCGTGATGAGCATGTATCGCGTGGCGGCACTCGTCGAACGATTTCCTGCGAGTTGGCGACGCACTTCTGCCCGATAGCAACCGGGATGCTCGCGGCCGAGGAGATGAAAAGGCCGGACGGCCGACGATTTTCCCGTTCCGCGGCACCGCCGCTGCAAGCACCCGTGAACTCCGCTAATCTTCCGCCCCCATGCGAGTCACGATCTTCGGTTCCGGCTATGTGGGCCTGGTCACGGGCGCCTGCCTTTCGGATGCGGGCAACGATGTCCTCTGCGTCGACGTCGATGCGGGGAAGATCGAGGGCCTGAAGCGCGGCGAGATTCCGATCCACGAGCCGGGCCTCGATACGCTCATCAAGAAGAACGCGGACGCGGGGCGCCTCAAGTTCACGACGGATGCCGTTGAAGGGGTGAGGCACGGCCTCTTCCAGCTGATCGCGGTCGGCACGCCGCCCGATGAGGACGGCTCGGCGGACCTGAAGTATGTCCTCGCCGTCGCGCGCACGATCGGCGAGCACCTGGCTGAATATCGCGTCGTGATCGACAAGTCGACCGTGCCGGTCGGCACCGCGGACAAGGTCAAGGCAGAGATCACGAAAGCGCTCGGCGAGCGCGGCGCGCACGTCGAGTTCGACATGGTCTCGAACCCCGAATTCCTGAAAGAGGGCGCGGCGATCGGTGATTTCATGAAGCCCGATCGCGTGATCGTCGGCACCGACAATCCCCGCGTGACCGAGTTGATGCGCGCGCTCTACGAGCCCTTCACGCGCAATCACGACCGCCTGGTCGTGATGGACCTGCGCTCGGCGGAGCTGACGAAGTACGCCGCGAACGCGATGCTCGCGACCAAGATCAGCTTCATGAACGAGCTTGCGAATATCGCCGAACGCGTGGGGGCCGACATCGAGAAGGTGCGTGTCGGCATCGGTTCCGATCCGCGCATCGGCTACAGCTTCATCTACCCCGGCACGGGTTACGGCGGCTCCTGCTTCCCGAAGGACGTGCAGGCTCTGATCCGCTCCTCGAACGCGGTCGGGCACCGGCCCGCGCTGCTCGAGGCGGTCGAAAGTGTGAACGAGCGCCAGAAAGCGTTCCTCGTCGGCAAGATCGAGCGGTACTTCAAGGGCGGCTTGAAAGGCCGCACGCTTGCGCTGTGGGGCCTCGCGTTCAAGCCCAACACCGACGACATGCGCGAGGCGCCGAGCCGCACCATCATGGAAAAGCTGTGGGCGGCGGGCGCGAAGGTGCGCGCCTACGACCCCGTGGCGGGCGAGGAGGCGCGACGCGTGTTCGGCTCGCGCAAGGACCTCGCGATCTGCGCTTCGGCCTACGAGGCGATCGAGGGTGCCGATGCGCTCGTGATCGCGACCGAGTGGCAGGAATTCCGCAGTCCGGATTTCGATCGGCTCAAGGCGGCCCTCAAGGAGCCCGCAATCTTCGACGGCCGCAACCTCTACGACCCGCAGCTCCTGAAGCGTTTCGGTTTCAGCTATTACGCGGTGGGGCGGGGCGAGGCGTAGCCGGGGCCATGTCAGCGCGTGCTGGCCTCATGCGCCCTGACATCGGTCGCGGCGAAGTCCGCGCCCTTGTAGAGCAAGCAGTCGTCGAGCGATGCCGCGAGTGCGTACGCGAAGCAGTCGCCGTAGTTGAGGCCCGCCGCATGGCGACCCTTGCCGTACAGCCGCCAGGCACGGCGCGCGAGCTCCGCCTGTTCGACATCGACGGGCGCAATGACGAGGCCTGCCTTCGCGCATAGCAGGTCGAAGTCGCGCACACCCTCCGCCCCGAAGCGCGCTTCCAGCACGATCGAGACTTCCACGAAGGTCGCGGCTGAGATCCTGCGAGTGTCGGCAACTTCGATGGCTTCATTGAACCGCCGCCGTTCGGGTTCATTGCGAAGGATTGCGACCAACGCGGAGGTGTCGATGACCATCAGCGCGGTAGACCGTCGGGACCGTAACCGAGAATCTCTTCGTCGCTGCGGCGATCGAGTACCGGCAAGGCGGCGCAATGCGCCGCGATTTCGTCGAGCTCGTCGGCCAATCGCCGCCGGGAGCGCGCCCGCTGCGCGCGTTCCAGCCGCTCCCTGAGCGCCTGGGTTACCGCCTGGGTCTTGGTTTCTCCGGTGAGCCGTGAGAGCGCGGTGGCAAGATCGTCTGCTTCCCTGCTACGAATGTTGAGTGCCATGGTGCTACACGTATACATATTGTGCTACACGTAGTCAAATCTGTATTGGAACATTTGAGAACCACTTGCCCAATCACTTCCGAAGCTCCCGTATCATGCGGCCCCGGAAACGGCTGAAAAAGAAGGATTTCCGTGCTGATTCCCGTGATTCTCTCCGGTGGCGCCGGAACGCGCCTGTGGCCGCTGTCGCGCGAGCTTTACCCCAAGCAGCTGCTGCCCTTGGTCGGCGAGCAGACGATGCTCCAGGCCACCACGGCCCGGCTGAAGGGCACGGGCGCCGCGGGCCCGATCGTCGTCTGCAACGAGGCGCACCGCTTCATGGTGGCCGAGCAGTTGCGCAAGATCGAGGCCGCGCCGCGCGCGATCCTGCTCGAGCCGGCGGGGCGCAACACGGCCCCTGCGATCGCGCTCGCCGCGCAGGTGGCGCTCGAGTCGCTGCCGGGCGCCGATCCGATCCTGCTCGTGCTGCCAGCCGATCATGTCATCCGCAACGTGCCGGCGTTTCACAAGGCGATCCAGACGGCCGTCGCGGCCGCGGGGCTCGGTCATCTCGTGACTTTCGGCGTGGTGCCGACGGCGTCGGAAACGGGCTACGGCTACATCCAGCGTGGCGCGCCGCTCGCGGGCGCTGCGCGCATCGCGGCCTTCGTGGAAAAGCCCGCGAAGGCGGTCGCCGAGCAGTACCTGAAATCGGGCAACTATCTCTGGAACAGTGGCATGTTCGTGTTCCGGGCATCGCGCTACCTCGAGGAACTGCGCAAGCACGCGCCGGACATCGCGGCGGCCTGCGCCGCTTCGCTCGCGGCAGCGAAGCGCGACCTCGACTTCACGCGCATCGACGCGCAGGCCTTCGCGGCCTGCCGCAGCGATTCGATCGACTACGCCGTGATGGAAAAGACCGACGACGCCGTGGTCGTGCCGCTCGACGCGGGCTGGAGCGATGTCGGCTCGTGGTCGGCGCTTTACGAGGCGATCGACCGCGACCGCGCGGGCAACGTTTCGCAGGGCGACGTGATCGCGGAGGACTCGAGCGGCAATTATCTCTTCGCCGAGAGCCGCCTCGTCGCCACGGTGGGCCTGCGAGACCACGTGGTCGTCGAGACGAAGGACGCGGTGCTCGTGGCTCCCAAGGACCGCGTGCAGGACGTCAAGAAGGTCGTCGAGCGCCTGAAAAAGGACGGCCGCTACGAGCACTCGCTCCATCGCGAGGTCTATCGCCCCTGGGGCAGTTACGACAGCATCGAGAACGGCGAGCGCTACCAGGTCAAGCGCCTGTCGGTGAATCCGGGCGCGTCGATGTCGCTGCAGATGCACCACCATCGCGCCGAGCACTGGATCGTGGTCTCGGGCACCGCGCGCATCACGCGCGGCGAGGAGTTGTTCCTGCTCGAGGAGAACCAGAGCACCTATATCCCGATCGGCACGAAGCACCGCATCGAGAACCCGGGCAAGATCATGCTGCACATGATCGAGGTGCAGTCGGGCAGTTACCTGGGCGAGGACGATATCGTGCGCTTCGAGGACATCTACGGCCGATGAAGAACATCCACCTGATCGCCGCGGCGCGCCCGAATTTCATGAAGATCGCGCCGCTCTACCATGCCCTGTCGAAGGAATCCTGGTGCTGCGTGTCGATTGTGCACACCGGCCAGCACTACGACCCGAACATGTCGGATGCGTTCTTCCGCGATCTTGCGATGCCGAAGCCGCATTTCCACCTCGAGATCGGCAGCGGCTCGCACGCCGAGCAGACGGGCGGCGTGATGATCGCGTACGAGAAGGTGGCGCTCGCCGACAAGCCCGACTGGATCGTGGTGGTGGGCGACGTGAACTCGACCGCCGCCTGCGCGATGGTGGGCGCGAAGCTCTGGATTCCCGTGGTGCACCTCGAGGCGGGGCTGCGCAGCCGCGACCGGCGCATGCCGGAGGAGATCAACCGGCTCGTCACCGATTCCATTGCAGATGTGCTGTGGACACCGTCGCGCGATGGCGATGAGAACCTCAAGCGCGAGGGCGTCCCGGCTGAGCGCATCGAGTGCATCGGCAACATCATGATCGACAGCTACGAGATGCTGCGCGGCGTGATCGAAGCGGATGCGACGCGCGGCGGGTTGGGCCTTGCGCCGCAGTCCTACGGCGTCGTCACGCTGCACCGGCCATCGAATGTCGACACGCGCGAGGCGCTCGCGCCGCTGGTCGAGTCGCTGCTCGCGGTGTCGCAACGCGTGCCGCTCGTCTTTGCCGTGCACCCGCGCACGCGCAAGAAGCTGCAGGAATTCGGCCTGATGGAGCGCCTGACGGGCAGCGGCGCGATCCGCGCGGTCGACCCACTCGGCTACATCCAGTTCATGAACCTCGTCACCGGCGCGCGCGTCGTGGTCACCGATTCGGGCGGCGTGCAGGAAGAGACGACTTACCTCGGTATTCCGTGTCTCACGCTGCGCGAGAACACCGAACGACCCGTGACCGTGACCGAGGGCTCGAACCAGCTCGTCACGCCGGGTTCGCTCGTCGGTGCGCTCGACGCGGCACTCGCGAAGCATGGTCGTTCGGGCCACGTGCCCGATCTTTGGGATGGGCGCGCCGCGTCGCGCGCCGTCGCAAGCCTGAAGCGGCGCAGCGGCGTCAAGGCGTAGCGCTGTACCATAGGCGGCACGTCATCGGGCATTGCGCGCCTGTTCGCAAGCAATCCGGGAATGAACATGAACCTCAAAGCCTTCAAAGCCTACGACGTCCGCGGCCGGATTCCCGATGAGATCAACGTCGATCTCGCGCGCACCATTGGTCGCGCGTACGCGGACTTCGTGCAGCCGAAGAAGGTGATCGTCGGTCGCGACATCCGCCATTCGAGCGACGAACTCGTTCAGGCGCTCACGGCGGGGCTGCTAGAGAGCGGCGTCGACGTGTACGACATCGGCCTCTGCGGCACCGAGGGCGTGTACTACGCGACCTTCGCCGAGAAGATGGACGGCGGCATCATGGTCACGGCGAGCCACAATCCGCCCGACTACAACGGCATGAAGTTCGTGCGCGAGGGCTCGCGGCCGATCAGCGGCGACACCGGTCTATTCGAAATGCGCGACTGGATCGCGGCGCAAACAACCGAAAAACGGGCGCCGGGCACCGGGTATTCGGCGAGCGGGCAGCGGGTCGGCCAGCGCCATGCGCTTGCGACCGGCGCGAAGTATCTCGAGCACATCCTCGGGTATGTCGATCGCGCGAAGCTGCGCAAGCTCAAGGTCGTCGTCAATGCCGGCAACGGCGGTGCGGGCCTCATCGTCAATCAGCTCGAGCCGCACCTGCCATTCGAGTTCGTGAAGCTGAATAACGCGCCGGACGGCTCGTTTCCGAACGGCGTGCCAAATCCGATGATCGAAGCGAATCGCGCGCAGACGATCGAGACGATTCGCCGCAGCGGCGCCGACGTGGGGATCGCCTGGGACGGTGACTACGACCGCTGCTTCTTCTTCGACGAACAGGGCACTTTCATCGAGGGTTACTACCTCGTCGGGCTGCTCGCCGAGGTGTTCCTGAAGCGCGAGAAGGGCGGGCGCATCGTGCACGACCCGCGGCTCACCTGGAACACGCTCGACGTCGTCGCGCGCCACGGCGGCAAGGCGGTGCTCTCGAAGTCGGGGCATGCGTTCATCAAGCAGGTGATGCGCGAGGTCGACGGCATCTACGGCGGCGAGATGAGCGCGCACCATTATTTCCGCGACTTTTCCTATTGCGACAGCGGCATGATCCCGTGGCTCGTGGTACTGCAGGTGATGTGCGAGACCGGGAAGTCGTTGTCACAGCTCGTCGGCGAGCGCATGCGCCTCTTTCCCGTGAGCGGCGAGATCAACCGCCGCGTGCCGGACGGCGCCGCGACGATCGCCGCGATCCGCGCGCGCTACGAGCCGAAGGCGGTCTCGACCGACTTCACCGACGGCCTTTCGCTCGAGTTCGATCGCTGGCGCATGAACCTGCGCACCTCCAACACCGAACCGCTGATCCGCCTCAACGTCGAGAGTCGCGGTGACGCGGCGCTGATGCAGGCGAAGACGGAAGAGGTGCTCGGGGAGATGGCGAAGCTCGGCGCGGTCGCGGCGGATCACTGAGACGGCCCGAAGCACCCCGGTTCATTCCGTGGCGAGCCTGGCCGTTGAGCGGCCCCACAGGAACGCGGTGAGCACGATTGCAACGACGAGGGCCCCGAAAAGCAGTTCCTTGCCGTCGGCCCAGCTGTCGATCCGCGGCAGCAGCAGTTTCGCGGCGCTGAACGCTGCCACCAGCAGGCTCACGAAGCCAACCGCAAGGCCCATCACGCGTGACGCGATGCGCGCGGTTTCATCCGCGCGCACGATCAGGCGCGAAATCCACAAGCCATTGGCGCCATCCGTCACGAGCATGCCCAGCACGAACAGCAGGCCGAGCGAGGCTGCGTAGAGGGCGCCGCCGAACTGCCCGGCCGCGAGTGCGAAGAAGGCCGCCTGGCTGATCGTGTCGAAGGAAAGCGCGAAGAGCGCGCCGACGAAGGCGACCACGAACGGGTTCCTCGCGCGGCCGAGAGCCCCGAGATAACGGCCCTTGAGGCCGATCGGCGCGACGACTTCGTCGGGCGCCGCGCGCCACACGGCGCGCAGGTTCAGGACACCGAGCAGCGTCAGGAAGAAAATCGAAATCGTGACGCCGGTGGTTTCGAGCCAGGCGGGCGTCTGCCAGCGAGTCACGGCCGAACTGACCAGCAGCGCGATCGCAACGACGACGGCGCCGTGCCCCAGCGAAAACAGTGCGCCGCAGTAGCGCGCGAACGCGCGCCCGGCGCGCGTGTTGACGCGGGTCAGGCCGTCGATCGTGGCGAGATGGTCGGCGTCGAAGCCGTGCTTCAGGCCGAGCAGGAAGGCGACGACCGCGAGGCCGCCGAAGGACGCGGGCAGGTGTTCCATGGCGAGCCGAGTATGACGATTGGAGAAATCGTCATACAAGGCCGTTGCGGTCAATACTTAGGCTTCATGTGGCGATGGGCGCCGTGGCCGTGCGCGTGGTGGTCGGTGTGCTCGACCGCGACGAGATTGAGGCTCCCGTGCCGCACTCCGGGCTCGGCGGTGAGGCTCGCGGCAAGTTCGCGCACGGCGCTGACGGGGCCCTGCAACACGGCATTCTCGAGGCAATTCTCGTGATCGAGGTGCACGTGCATGGTCGCGACCACGAGGTTGTGGTGCGCGTGCTGGCGCTCGGCCAGCCGCTCCGCGAGGTCGCGTGCGTGGTGGTTGTAGACATACGAAAGACTGGCGACACAGTGGCCGCGCGGCGCGCGCTGTTGCGCTTCCCGGTCGAGATGCCGGCGGATGAGGTCGCGTACCGCTTCGCTGCGGTTTTCGTAGCCGCGCTGCGCGATCAGTTTGTCGAAGGCCGTGGCGAGATCGTCGTCGAGGGAGATGGTGACGCGTTGCATGCCGCGAGTTTATTGCATACTGATCCACCCATGCGCGCCGCTGCTGTCTGCGTCATCGTCCTGCTGCTGGCCTTCGTGGTGGCGCCCCCGGTGCTCGAGGCCACGGTGCTGCTCGCCGCGCTGCACGATGCGGCGCACGTGCTGGTATTCGCGCTTGTCGGGGCACTGCTGTGCGGGCTTGCCACGCCACACCGGTGGGGCTTTCTCGCGCTTCTTGCGATGGTGGCGCTGTTGGGGGTTGGAACGGAGCTCGCCCAGCCGTACTTCGCCGGCGCGCAGGCGATCGAGGTGGCCTCGATCGGGGACGTCGGGCGCGACCTGCTGGGCGCCGTGATCGGCGGGCTCGCATGGTTTGCGATCCGGCGACGTCGCCTGCGGTGGCTCGTCCCGGCGGTCGTACTGCTCGCCGTGGGGCTGGCGCCTGGCGCATTCGTCGGCTGGGCGTACGTGCAGCGCGGGTTGCATCCGCAGGTCGTATGGGATGCCTCGCGCGCGACCTGGCGGGTCTTTCTCGAGCGCACGACGGACGGCGAGCTCGCGCGCCTGCCGGGCCGATCCCGCGCCCGCTTTATCGCGACGGGCGATTCCTACGCCGGCATCTCGATCCGCGAGCCGCCGCCGGACTGGCGCGGGTTCGAGGCGCTCGTCGTCGTGCTGTCGAATCCGGGCGCGTCGCCCATCGCACTCAACGTGCGCATCGATGACCTGCCGCGTGACACCGAATACGAGGACCGATTCAATCGCGAGCGCCTGATTCCAGCCGGCAGCGGATTGCAGTGGCGAATTCCGGTCAACGAAATCGCGCAGGGGCCGCGCGGGCGGGCGCTCGACCTCTCGCACATCACGCGCGTCGTGGTCTTCCTCTCGCCGGGCTCGCGCGGTGCCTCGTTCGATATCGATAGCCTGCGCCTCGAGCGCGCGCCCTGATACGCTAGACACCCATGGACGAGATCCTCGCACTGTTGTCGCAACCCGCCGCCTGGGCGGCCCTCGCCACGCTCATCGCGATGGAGGTGGTGCTGGGCATCGACAACCTGATCTTCATCTCGATCCTCACCAACAAACTGCCGGAAGAGCACCGCAGCCGCGCGCGGCGCATCGGCATTGCGCTGGCTCTGATCCTGCGGCTCGCGCTGCTCGGCACGATCGCGATCATCGTGCGCCTCACGACGCCGCTGTTCGAAGCCTTCGGGCACGGCTTCTCGTGGCGCGACCTGATCCTGATCGCCGGCGGCCTGTTCCTCGTGTGGAAAGCCACCACCGAAATCCACCAGAGCGTCGATCCGGAAGCGGCGCCGCACGTGCTCGTCGGCCAGCAGGCGACGATCGGGTTTTCGTCCGCGATCGCTCAGATCCTGCTGCTCGACATCGTGTTCTCGCTCGACAGCATCATCACGGCCGTCGGCATGACCGAGCACATCCCGATCATGGTAATCGCGGTCATCGTCGCGGTCGTCGCGATGTTGCTCGCGGCCGATCCGCTCGCGAAGTTCATCCACGCGAACCCGACGATCGTCATGCTGGCGCTCGGCTTCCTGATGATGATCGGCATGACGCTGATCGCGGACGGCTTCGGCGCGCACATCCCGCGTGGCTATGTGTACGCGGCGATGGCGTTCTCGGCGCTCATCGAGGGGCTCAACATGCTCGCGCGTCGCGCGCAGCGACGCCGCCTGCAGTCAAACCGCGATCACGCGGGGACCCAGACGAGCAGCTGATTGTTGGCCGGCATCGCGTGATCCGCTGAGAGCGCGAAACCCCGCGCGCGGGCAAGCGCATCGACCGCCTCGAAATCCCGAATGCCGCTGGCCGGATCGCGCGCCTTGAGACTCGCGTCGAAGGCGGCGTTGCTCGGCGTCGTGAATGCGCCCCGATACTTGAAGGGTCCGTACACCGCGAGCGTGCGGTGCGCGCCTTCTGCCAGCGTGCGCCCGGCTCCGGCGAAGAACGCTTCGACGTCGTGCCAGGCCATGATGTGCAGGGTGTTTGCGGAAAAGATCGCGTCCGCGCTGACGATCGGCCACGGCGCCATCGAGACGTCCAGTTCGATCGGTGCGGCGAGATTCGCCGGTCCTTCCCCGGCAATGCGGGCGCGCAGTGTGGCGAGCCATTCGGTGCGATCGCTCGGCTGCCACAGGAGGTGTGGCAGTGCGCGCGCGAAAAACACCGCGTGCTGGCCGGTGCCGCTGCCGATTTCAAGTACGCGCCGCGCTCGCGCGAACGCAGGGCGGATCACCTCGAGGATGGGGCGCTTATTGCGCTCGCTGGCGGCTGATTCGGGAGTAGGATGCGCTGGGTCGCGGACAGGGGGAGATTCTGATGACATGGCTCGTGATTGGCTTGATCGTCTTTCTGGGGATGCACTCCATCTCCATTATCGCGCCGGCAGGGCGGGACCGCATGGCGGCGAGTCTCGGCGGCTCCGGCTGGCGGGCGCTGTACTCGATCGTTTCGATCGCCGGTTTCGTGCTGTTGATCTGGGGCTATGGGCTTGCACGCCAGCAGCCCGTCTTCCTGTACCAGCCGGCCCCGTGGATGCGGCAACTCGCGGCGCTGCTGATGCTGCCGGTGTTTCCGCTCCTGTTCGCGGCGTATATGCCCGGCCGCATCAAGGCGAAGCTGAAGCATCCGATGCTGGTCGCGGTGAAGCTGTGGGCGACGGCTCACCTGTTCGCAAACGGCACGCTGGCCGACGTCGTGCTGTTCGGCAGCCTGCTCGCGTGGGCGGTATTCGATCGCATCTCGTTCAAACAGCGCGCCCAGCGCCCGATTCCTTCCGCGCCGGCCGGCCGCTGGAATGACCTCATCGCGATCGTGCTGGGTCTCGCGGCGTACGTCGTGTTTGCCGTCTACCTGCACGTACGCTGGATCGGTGTGCCGGTGGCGCCTTGAAGGAAAGCCCCTTGAGCACGTTTCGTGAACTCGCGCTGTCGGAGCCGGTGCTCGCGGCGCTGACCGATGTCGGCTATGAATCGCCATCGCCGATCCAGGCCGCGACCATTCCGGTGCTGCTCGCCGGGAGCGACATGGTGGGGCAAGCGCAAACAGGCACCGGCAAGACGGCGGCATTCGCGTTGCCGCTGCTGTCGCGCATGGACCTGGCGCAGCGCGCGCCGCAGGTGCTGGTGCTCGCGCCGACGCGTGAGCTTGCGATCCAGGTGGCCGAAGCCTTCCAGCGCTATGCCGCGCACATGCCGGGCTTCCACGTGCTGCCAATCTACGGTGGCCAGGGCTACGGCCCGCAGCTGCACGCGCTGAAGCGCGGCACGCACGTGATCGTCGGAACGCCGGGGCGCGTGATGGACCACATGAAGCGCGGCACGCTCGCGCTCGGGGAGCTGCGCGCGCTCGTGCTCGACGAGGCGGACGAAATGCTGCGCATGGGTTTCATCGACGACGTGGAATGGATCCTCGGCGAGACGCCCCCGACGCGGCAGGTGGCGCTTTTTTCGGCGACGATGCCGCCGCCGATCCGGCGCATCGCGCAGAAGTACCTGCGTTCGCCGGTCGAGGTCACGATCCGCAGCAAGACGACCACGGCGACCAACATCCGCCAGCGCTACTGGATGGTGAGCGGTCTGCACAAGCTCGATGCGCTGACCCGCATCCTCGAGGCCGAGCCCTTCGATGGCATGCTGGTCTTCGCGCGCACGAAGCAGGCGACCGCGGAACTTGCCGAGCGGCTCGAAGCGCGGGGATTTGCGGCGGCGGCGCTCAACGGCGACGTGCCGCAGGTGCAGCGCGAGCGCATCGTCGCGAAATTGAAGTCGGGCGAACTCGATATCGTGGTGGCGACCGATGTGGCCGCGCGCGGGCTCGACGTCGAACGCATCGGTCATGTCGTGAACTTCGACGTGCCCACCGACCCCGAATCCTACGTGCACCGTATCGGACGCACCGGGCGCGCCGGGCGCAGCGGCGAAGCAATCCTGTTCATCGCGCCGCGCGAACGCAATCTGTTGCGCGCGATCGAGCGCGCGACGCGCCAGACGATCGAGCCGATGTCGCTGCCGACCGTCGACGATGTGAACGTGAAACGCGTCGCGCGCTTCAAGGAGCGGATCGGCGCGGTGTTCGCGGCCGGCGCCGGCACTCCGTATCGCGCGCTGGTCGAGGAATACGCGCGCGAACAGGGCGTGCCGGAAGTCGAGATTGCCGCCGCGCTGGTGGCGATCGTGCAGGGTGATACGCCGCTGCTGCTGGCGCCGGAACGTGCGCCGCGCGAACGGCCGGAGCGGCACGAGGCGGGCGAGCGGCGCGAGCCGCGCGAGCGAGCGGCTCACGAGCGGCATGCGCCGCGCGATCGGGACGCGTCGGATGATCGCCCGGTGCGCGCGTCGCGGCGCGACGAGGCGGTCGAGATGGAAACTTTTCGTGTCGAGGTGGGCCGTTCGCACGGCGTGAAGCCGGCGAACATCGTGGGCGCGATCGCGAGCGAGGCGGGCCTTGCGGGCAAGCATATCGGGCGGGTCGATATCCGCGGCGAGCACAGCTTCGTCGACCTGCCAACCGGCATGCCGAAGGAGATCCTGAAGGCGATGCAATCCGTGAAGGTGCTCGGGCAGCCGCTGCGCATCAGCCGCGCGCACCCGAAGCCGAAGCGATAGTCAGCCGCCTCGGCCCATGGGGGGCGGGCGCGCGCCAGGGCCGGGTCATCGGCCTTTTCAAGCAGCTGAAAGAGAAGTAGTGTCCGCCTTCGGGGCGCTCGGGAGAAGGAACATGGACGTTCGAACCCGCTACGAGCTTGGGGTCGGAACGGCCGCAGCCGGGCCGGGAAAACAACAACCAGGGAGAAGGGCATGAGCACGACCAAGCGGGGCCGCATACTTCGCGACACGAGCGCCGGTGAGGGCCTCGTATTCGTTGACGGCAATCAGCACGCGTTCCGGCTCGAAGGCATGTGGAAGTCCGAGTTCGCGCCGAAGGCGAACATGGCGGTCGATGTCGAGTTCGACGACGCGGGGCGCATCGTCGCGCTGCGGTCGGTCGGCGCATCGGGCGTCGCGGGTGAGCAGGCGGCGCAGGCGCTTGGCGCCGCGCAGGAATCGGCGAAGAAGTTTGCCGCCGAGTTCCAGGCGAAGGGCCTGCCGGTCCTGCAGCAATACGCGCAGCGCATTGGCTATCCAGTGCTCGGCGCACTGTTCGCGGTGATCCTCGGCTGGTTCTTCCTGCCGGCGGTTTCAGCGGAACTGGGGATGATGGGCAAGAACTCGGTGACGTTCTACCAGGGCCTGAAGTTCCTCAACAGCGGCGGAGTGGCGGCAATGGGCGGCGGCAGCGCCGGCCTCTATGGCCTGCTGTGCTTCGCATCGCTGCTGGCGGTGTTTCTGCCGCAAGTCTGGTCGCATTCGCGTGCGCGCCTCGGCATGGTTGCGCCGCTGGCGCTGATGCTGCTCGTGCTCGTCATCAGCTACTGGAAAATGAACCAGCAATTCAATGCGGGGCTCGAAACCGCGGGTGCGTTCGGCGGCGAGGAATACCAGCAGATGGCGCGCGACATGGCGAAGCAGGCCGCAGCCGAGATGCGCAAGGCGATCTCGATCGGCTTCGGTACCTACCTCGCGGTCGCGGCGTCGCTGTACCTCGCGTGGCAGGGAATCAGGGGAGGGGCGCGTAGCGCCTGATGACCGCCGGCGGTGCGGCGAAATCCTGGTGGACGGTGCAGGGATTGAACCTGCGACCCCTGCCGTGTGAAAGCAGTGCTCTACCGCTGAGCTAACCGTCCGCCGTTAGGAGGGCGCGCAGTTTAAGGGGGCGAGGGCGGCGAATCAATCGGCCGTGCGAAATCAATCTGTTACCATCCGCGGCCCCCTGGTTTCCCCGCACCTCCATGAGTATCGTCACACGTTTCGCGCCGAGCCCGACCGGTCTCCTTCACATCGGCGGGGTGCGCACTGCGCTCTTTTCCTGGCTGCAGGCCCGCCGCCACGGCGGCAAGTTCATCCTGCGGGTCGAAGACACCGACCGCGAGCGTTCGACCGACGAAGCCGTGCGCGTGATCGTCGAGGGGATGCATTGGCTCGGCCTCGACGCGGACGAAGGGCCGTACTACCAGACACAGCGTTTCGATCGCTACGCGCAGGTGATCGGGCAGATGCTCGCCGCGGGCACCGCGTATCACTGTTTTTGCTCGAAGGAAGAGCTCGAGCAGATGCGGGCCGATCAGACTGCCCGCAAGGAAAAGCCTCGCTACGACGGGCGCTGCCGTGATCGCAAGGCGCCGGTTGCGGGCGTGGCGCCGGTGGTGCGTTTTCGCAATCCGCTCGACGGCGAGGTGGTCGTGCACGACCTGGTGCACGGGGACATCACGTTCAGGAACTCCGAACTCGACGACCTGATCATCGCTCGGTCCGACGGCACGCCCACCTACAATTTCTGCGTGGTCGTGGACGATGCGGACATGGGGATCACCCACGTGATCCGCGGCGACGATCACATCAACAACACGCCGCGGCAGATGAACATGCTCGCCGCGCTCGGGCACACACCGCCCGCCTACGCGCACGTGCCGATGATCCTCGGCCCGGACGGCGCGAAGCTCTCGAAGCGCCACGGCGCGGTGAGCGTGCTGCAATACGAAGAGGAGGGGTTCCTGCCCGATGCGCTCCTCAACTATCTCGTGCGGCTCGGCTGGTCGCATGGCGACCAGGAGATCTTCACGCGCGAGGAAATGATCGCGCTCTTCGACATCGCCGACGTCAACAAGGCAGCCTCGGCGTTCAACCCCGAGAAGCTCCTGTGGCTCAACCAGCAGCACTTGATGCGCGCCACACCGGCGAAGGTCGCGCCTTACCTCAAGGCGCACCTCGCGCGCCTGGGTCTGCCGACGGAAGACGCGCCGCTGATCGAGGGCGTGATCCTCGCGCAGCGTGAGCGCACGAAAACGCTCAAGGAAATGGCGCAGGCGAGCCGCTTCTTCTTCACCGACGCGTTCGACTCCGACCCGAAGGCGGTGGCGAAGCACCTGACGGGGGACGCGAAGGCGATGCTCGCGACGCTTCGCGAACGCCTCGCCGCGCTCGTCGACTGGCAGGCGCCGGCCCTCCATGCCGCCGTCGAGGCGCTGGCGACGGAACTCGGCGTGGGCCTTGGCAAGATCGCGCAGCCGGTGCGGGTCGCGGTGAGCGGCGGCACGGTCTCGCCGCCGATCGACCAGACGCTCGCGCTGCTCGGGCGGGAGCGCGTGCTCGCACGCCTTGCCGCGGCTACTGGATGACCTTGCTCACCAGGTTCGTCGGCGCGCTCTCGAGCCCGGCGCTCGTGTAGGCCCGCATCGCGAAGTACCACGTGCCTTGCGCGAGATTGTCGATCACGTAGGTCGTGAGGCCGGCATTCGCGACCTGCACCGTCTGCGTCAGTGCCGTGGCGCTCGTGCCGTAAGCGATCCGGTAGCCCGCGAGATTCGTCAGCGTGGAGCCGTCGTCGTTCTCCGTCGGTGCGGTCCACGTCAGCGTCGCTGAGCCGGTGCTGACGCTCGCCACCGTGATCGAGAACGCCGGCAACGTGGCGTTCCCGCCTTTGCCGTCGCTGACACTGATCACGACGTTCGCCGTCGTACCGACATCCGCCGCGGCCGGCGTGCCGGCGAGGCGGCCCGTCGCCGTATCAAAGCTCGCCCAGGCGGGCTTGTTCGCGATGCCGTACGCGAGCGTATCGCTGTCGGGGTCGGAGGCGGTTGGGGTGAAGCTGTAGGGCGAGCCGACATTGACCGAAGTCGACGGCGTGCCCGAGATCGTCGGCGCGCGGTTCGTCGCATTGACGGTCACGGAGAACGCGGCCAGCGTCGCGTTGCCGCCCTTGCCGTCGCTCACGCTGATGGTGATGTTTGCAGTCGTGCCGGCGTTGGACGCGGTCGGCGTGCCCGAGAGACGCCCCGTCGTCGTGTTGAAGGTTGCCCACGCGGGCATGTTCGCGATGCCGAAGGCGAGGGTATCGCCGTCGGGGTCGGAAGCCGTCGGCGTGAAGCCGTAGGCCGAGCCGGCGTTCACCGAAGTCGTCGGTGTGCCCGAGATCGTCGGCGCACGGTTGGCGGCCGCGGTCACGGTAACGGCGAATGCCGGCAGCGAGGCTCCCGCCGCGCCATCGCTGACACTGATCACGATGCCGGAGAAGGTGCCGACCTGGGCGGAGGCCGGCGTGCCGGAGAGGCGCCCCGTGCTCGTGTTGAAAGTGGCCCACGCGGGCCGGTTCGCGATGCTGAAGGTGAGGGTGTTGCCGTCCGGATCGTTGGCTGTCGGCTGGAATGACCATGCCGTGCCGACGGTCGCCGTCGCCGCGGGCGAGCCGCTGATGGTCGGCGCGCGGTTGGTCGGGGTCTGCGCCTGCACCAGAATGGCGAAGGTGGGGAGCGCGACCGAAGCCTTGCCATCGGTGACGCTGATCCGGATGTTCGAGAAGGTCCCCGCCGTGCCGGGTGTACCGGAGAGTCGGCCCGTGCTGGTCGAAAAGCTCGCCCAGCCGGGCATGCCCGCGATGGAGAACGTCAGCGCATCGCCATTCGCGTCGGCGGCCGTCGGCGTGAAGCTGTAGGCCTGGCCGACCGTGACGCTGGCCGGTGGCACGCCCGAAATCGTGGGCGGCGTGTTTGGCGTCTGGCCGTTGCGGGGATTGGTCTTGACCCGAAACGGCGGCAGCGACTTCTGCGCCTTGCCATCGCTGACCGACAGATTGATGTCGCCCGACTCGCCGACGTTCGCGTCGGACGGAATGCCGGTGATCGTGCCGGTCGCGGAATTGAACGTGGCCCAGGCGGGCAGGCCCGTCGCGGCGAAAGTGAGCACGTCCCCGTTGGCGTCACTCGCGGTCGGCGTGAAGGAGTAGGTCTGCCCCGCTTCGATCGTGGTGGGCGGTGTGCCGGAAATCTCCGGCGCCGTGTTGGCGGCCGGCGGATCGCCCGGCACTTCGACGTTCGCCGGGTCTTTTTCCTCGTCGATACAGCCGGCGAGGGCCAGCGTCGCGATGACGCCGAGACAGGCAAAATAGTTTTTCATTTCCGCGCGTTCCTCGAGTTTCCCCGCATCGACAGCGGTCTCGTGAGGAGGCGGATCCAGGAGCTAGCGGGTATGACGGCAACGCTCGTGACGTCGAGCCTGGCCGGCAACCCCGCTATCTCGAGCCGTTCTGACCCCGAGACCGGAGGCTTTGCGTCCCCGCCTTGCGACGGGTATGCCTTTGAGTGACGCGCCATTATTAGCACGCGAATTTCGCGCGCATAATGTCTCAGGGCGACGACATCAGGTTTTGTCGTATTCGGGGAATTAAGGCAAACGCGCAGCGCCTTGACATAGCGTTGGGGCTTGCGTAGTTTCGCGCCCCTTTCGTGGGGCTATAGCTCAGCTGGGAGAGCGCTTGCATGGCATGCAAGAGGTCGACGGTTCGATCCCGTCTAGCTCCACCAAATTTTGGTTACGGCGTCCCCATCGTCTAGAGGCCCAGGACACTGCCCTTTCACGGCGGCGACAGGGGTTCGAATCCCCTTGGGGACGCCATTCGCGCCGCGCCGTGCGGCGGTGATCAGCTGATCGTCTTCGACACCGGATTGGTGCGCGCGCTCTCGAGGCCCGTGCCGTCGATGGCCGTCATCACGAAGTACCACGTTCCCGCCGCGAGATTCTCGATCACGTAACTCGTGAGGCCGGGATTCGTCAGGTTCACGCTGCTCGAATAGTTGCCCGGGGTTGTACCGTAGTAGATCCGGTAGCCATTCAGGTTCGTGAGCGACGTGCCGTCGGTGCGCTCGGTCGGCGGCTGCCAGTTGAGCGTGGCGTTGCCGGTGGTGGGCGGCGGTGTCGTGCTCGCCGACACCACGAGGTTGAAACCGGCGAGGCTCACGGAATTCGAGCCGTCGGTGACACTGATCACCACGCCGGACGTCGTGCCGACATCGCCCGCGGCCGGTGTGCCCGAGAGGCGCCCGGTCGAGGAACTGAAGGTCGCCCACGTGGGCTTGTTCGTGATGGAGAAGGTGAGCGTAGCGCCTTCAGGATCCGAGGCCTGCGGCGTGAAGGAGTACGCCTGGCCGGCCGTCACCTGCGTGGCGGGGCTGCCGGAAATCGTGGGCGCGCGATTGGTCGCCGGCGGAGGCGTCGTGGCGTTCCCGCTCTCCGAATCGGAACCACCGCAGGCCTGCAAGCCGAGGCTGAGGGCCGCAATCACCAATGCACCGGAAATCAGTCTCATTACGCGCAAGCTCCATCCCGCAATTGCCTGAAGAGTCGTGCGGCACAATAGGTGTTGGGGTGGGCCCCTTCAATAACCTTAAGCGTCTGTATTCGGAGACATTTTCAGTGGCGTGATCCACTTCGCGCGGCGATAATCACGACGCGCGGCAGGCACTTGTGTGGTGTTGTTCACGCGGTGCGTCGGGTATCGACCGCAAAGTGCGTGAGGCCCATCACGATTTTGTCGCCGTCCGCCGCCTAGACTGCGGCGCGCCGGGCGCCATCCCGGGCAACGGAAGAACTGATCGCGGGTGCCGATGAAGCTGCGTTTTTTTCGACATTACATTCATCTGCCCACGGCGCTCCTCGCGGTCGTCGAGGCGCTGATCCTCATCAGCGCGCCGATCATCGTCGATGGGCTGAATGGCCGCACGCCGCAGCTGCTGCGTATCCTCGTTTTCGCCACCGGCGGCTTCGTGTCGCTTCTCGCGATGGGCCTTTACAGCGTGCGCCAGCGCGCGCGCCTCAAGGGTGTCGTGCTGCGCGCCGGTCTCGCGCACTTGCTCGCGATGGCGGCCGTCGTGCTGGTCACCTTCTTCGTCGAGCCGCTGCGCCCGGCGCCGATTCAGCTGATCGAATGGGGCGCGCTTTCGCTGCTGCTGATCGCGATCGTGCGGTTGATCAGCGATCGGTTGCTCGACGAGGACGCATTCAAGCGTGTCGTCCTGGTCTACGGCGCCGGGCAACGGGCCCAGAGCCTTTCGCAATTGCGCCGTCGTTCCGATCAACGCGGCTTCCGTGTCGCGGGCTATATCGCCGCACCGGGTGAGTCGGTGATGGTGGGGCGCGACCTGATGGCCCTCGGGCCGGACGATCGCTTGCGCGACATGGCGGGGAACCTTGGTGTCGATGAAATCGTCGTCGCGATGGACGATCGCAGGCGCGAGTTCCCGGTGCGCGAGTTGCTCGACTGCCGGCTGGCAGGCATCGAGGTGATCGACCTCGTCAGTTTCCTCGAGCGCGAGACCGGGCGCGTGCGGCTCGACGTGCTCAATCCGAGCTGGATCATCTTCGGCGAGGGGTTCCGCCGCGATCCGCTGCGGCAGTTCACCAAGCGCGCGTTCGACGTGATGGCGGCCCTCGCACTGCTCGCGGTCACGCTGCCGTTCATACTCGTCACGTTCATTGCCATTGCCTGCGAGGACGGGCCACGCGGGCCGTATTTCTATCGGCAGCGTCGAGTCGGACTCGATGGCAAAGTGTTCAACGTGCTGAAGTTCCGCAGCATGACGGTCGACGCCGAATCGGATGGCCGGCCGCGCTGGGCGACTTCCGGCGACGCGCGCGTGACGCGCGTGGGGCGCTTCATCCGCAAGGTGCGCATCGACGAGTTGCCGCAGGTCTTCAATGTGCTGCGTGGTGACATGAGTTTCGTCGGGCCGCGGCCCGAGCGCCCCGAGTTCGTGAGCCAGTTCGGCGAAACGGTGCCGTACTACGACGAACGCCACTGCGCGAAGCCGGGCATCACGGGCTGGGCGCAGCTTTGCTACCCGTACGGCGCGTCCGAGAAGGACGCGATTGAGAAGCTCCAGTACGACCTCTACTACGTGAAGAACCACACGCTGCTGTTTGATCTCATGATCCTGCTGCAGACCGTCGAGGTCGTGGTCTTTGGAAAAGGCGGAAGGTAGCTGTCGGGACCCTTTACAGCGAACTTCAGCACAAGATGTCAAATACGCGCCAAGTGCATGACGTTGTTGATGTTGGATCACCCCGGCCGGACTCTTGCATGATGTCTGTGTCGGTGGGATGCTTGTTTGTGCCAAGGCAGAGGTCGTGCTGATGGATGTCGAGCGAAAAGAGTCGAGCCCCGTTCCGCAGAAGGTGAGCCGCCGCTTGTTGTTGCGGGGCGCGTCGGTGGCCGTGCCGGCGATTCTCACGCTGCAGAGTGGGGCCGCGCTCGCGCGCAGCAGCAACCTGATTGGCGGGAACACGTACAGCCGCGCCGAGGACGGCAAGTTCAACTGCCTCGATTTCGACGGCATCGACGCGACCGACAACCCGCAGGTGTTCGACCTCGGCAGCCCGCCGATGGGACATGTCACGCGGATCGATGCGGATTCACGCTACTTCCGCACGGATCCCTCCGAGTCCTACAGCTGGGGCAGTGGTCCGCAAGAGGTGCCGAAGTCGAAGATGTGCGCCGACGGCGGCACCTACTATCGCCAGAATCGCTGGCGCACGACCCAGGTGCGCGTCAAGCGCGGCATGCTGGTCTCCGCGACCGCGCTGAACTCCTTCAGCAGTGGCATCAACTACACCGACGTCTGAGTCGGTGTGGCGGTGCGCCGACCCGGCGCACTGCATCTGGGCGGACTGGGATGATCTCGGCGTGATCTACCATCGCGCATCGGGCAAGACGCATTTCATCAACGCCGCCACCGCCTTTCTTCTCGAGGAACTCGCAGCGAGACCGCTCACGGTCGATGCGGCGGCGCAGGCGCTGGCAGCCGCCCAGGAAAGCGTCTTGAGCGACGAGTTTCGCGCCGAAGTCGAGGGCACGCTGCTGCGACTCGAGGAACTCGGGCTGATCGACGGCGCGTGAGAGTCTTGCCCGACGCTACACGGGTCGGAGATCTGACGCCCGGCGAATTCGAGTCCCGGCTCGCGAGCGCCGGCCTGGCGCTGCGCATCGGCCCTTTTGATCTGCACGTGCGCGCCCGCGCGCGACACCTGGCGCGGCCGCTGCACGATCTCTATCGCGACTATCCGCTGCTGACCCGCGATCGGGTGTTGCACGCGCATGTCGAGGTGCGCGATGTGGTGCGGTGGCTGCCGCGGCCCGCTCACCGCGTCCGCTTCATCGTCGATGGACGCGCGCCCCACGAGGACATGCCGGCCGGCCAGGCACTGCCGGTGCTCGAATGGGGCATCAATCTCGTCATCGCGCTGCGCTACCACTGCTACCTGATGCTGCATGCGGCGGTGCTCGAGCGCGGCGGGCGCGCTTTGCTGCTGCCCGCGTGGCCGGGACATGGCAAGACGACGCTGTGTGCCGCGCTCGCGCACCGCGGCTGGCGACTCTTCTCGGACGAGTTCGGGCTGGTGCGGCCCGGCACGCGCGAGCTGGTGCCGATCCCCCGCCCGATGCCGCTCAAGAACGCCTCGATCGACGTCATCCGGCGTTTTGCGCCGCAGGCGTTCCTCGGCCCCACGATACCGGGAACGCGCAAGGGCACGATCGCCCACGTGCGTCCGCCCGGGGGCAGCATCGCGCGCGCGCAAGAGACCGCGCCGGCGGCCTGGCTCGTCTATCCGCGCTGGGAGGCGGGTGCCGCACTCGATTTCGAGGAAATCCCGCGGTCCGAAGCCTTCATGCAGCTCGTGACGAACGCGTTCAACTACGAAATGCTCGGCGAAGCGGGCTTCACGACGGCGCGGGACCTGGTCGACGGCACGCGCTGCTTCCGGCTCGTGTATTCCGAACTTGATGAGGCCGTCGCGGCGCTGAATTCGCTGGCGGACGGTGGCGACCCGTGAGCCTTCGACCCGTGAGCCGGCGGCCCGAACGCCAGTTGATGATCGACGCGCTGACGCGGCCGCACGCAGTCGCGTCCTGGTCCGGCGTCGACATCGATCTCGCACTGCGCGTATTGCGGCGGGCGAGGCTGCTCGGGCGGCTCGCGGAAGCGCTCGCGGGCGCGGGCCTCCTCGATGCCCTGCCGGCACCGGCGCGCGATGTGCTGTCGAGCGCGCAGATCGCCGCGCAGGCGCGGGCGCGCGTGGCGCGCTGGGAACTCGACCGGCTCGCGCACGCGCTCGGCGGCGACGGGGCACTCCCGATCGTCGTGCTGAAGGGCTGCGCCTATCTGCTCGCGGATCTGCCGCACGCCAGGGGGCGAATGTTCGCTGACGTCGATCTGCTGGTGCCGCAAGCGCGGCTGCCGGACGTCGAAGCGCGCCTGCTGTCGCGGGGCTGGCAGACCACCGAACTGACTGCCTACGACGAACGCTATTACCGGGAGTGGACGCATGAGCTGCCGCCGCTCACGCACGAGGAGCGGGAAGTCGAGGTCGACCTGCATCACAACATCCAGATGCGAACCTCGCGCCTGAAGCCGGACGCCCGCCTGCTGCTCGCCGCCGCCCGCCCGATCCCGCACTTTGGGTCGCTGGACCTATCGGTGCTCGCGCCCGTCGACATGACCTTGCACGCGATGACCCATCTCTTCTACGGCGGCGAGATGGACGACGCGCTGCGGGAGCTGGCGGACATCGACGCCTTGTTGCGTCATTTCGCGCTGCACGAGCCGGGATTCTGGGACCGCCTGTGGTCGCGCGCCGTGGAACTGGATCTCGCGCGGCCGGCGTTTTACGGGCTGCGGTACGCGCACCGACTGCTCGCCACGCCGGTGCCCGACGCGGTGCTCGCGGCTTCGCGCGCGGAGGGCCCGCCCGCGGTGGTGACGGCACTGATGGACCAGCTCGTGCCCGAGGCACTTTTTCCGCCGCACCCCGATCGTCCGCGACGCCGAACAGCGCTCGCGCGGCTGCTACTCTACGTGCGCTCGCACTGGGTCCGCATGCCGCCGGGGATGCTCGTGCGGCATCTCGCCTACAAGTTCTACGTCAGGCAATCGTAAGTTGCCGGGAGAAGGGGAGGTCATGGAGAAATTGCTGCTCTACGCATACCGGGGCCTGTTTGTGCTCGCGGGACTCGGGGTTGCGCTTTCGCTGGCTGAAGGGGCCGCGGGACTCGCCGGCCGATCGCTGATCGGGCATGAGTACAGCGCGGGCCGGCTCCTCGAGATTTCGGCCTTGCTGATGGTCTTCGTGATCGGCCTGCAGTTGCGCCACTTGCGGCGCTGAGTGCGTGCGGACGGCGCGCGCGCCGTCCGCTGTTGTTACATAATTCGGACTACGGCGGGGTCGCGCGCGGGCTGTTAACGTGGCGCGCACCCGCTGACAACGGATTGAAAGGTGGCCGTGGACGACCCGTTCGGTGCCGAGGCCATCGGCGCTGCGAGCTATGCCGCGGCGGCGGTGGCGTTTGTCGCCCTGACCTTCCTGCTCGCGACGAGCTGGCGAGGCCGCGCGCAGGGCGTGCGGCTCATCCTCGCGAGCGCGATGACGGCCCTCTGGGCGGTCGTGCTGGCGTGGCAGGCCCGGGGTGCCGCGCTGCCGACCATCGCCATCTACACGCTCGAAGTGCTTCGCGGCGCCGCCTGGATCTTCGCGCTGCTCGTCCTCGCGCACGGCGCGCTGCCGCGCTTCATCGGCATCGTCGCGCACGCGGTCTGGATCACGCTGCTCGTTGCGGGCTGGCTTTTCGCGACCGACCTCGGTCGCCTCCTCGCGCAGGCCGGCATTGCGCTCGCGCTCGTGGTGCTCGTGCTGATCGAGCAGATCTACCGCAATGCCAACGCGAGCGGCCGCGAGGACTTCAAGTTCCTCGCGATCGGCCTCGGCGGCGTGTTCGCGTTCGACCTGTTCCTGTTCTCGCAGTCGGAGTTGCTACGCGGAATTCCGGTCGATATCTGGAACGCGCGCGGCTTCATCAACGCGCTGCTCGTGCCGCTCATCGCGATGACGGCCCGCCGCAACCCACTATGGTCGCTCGACGTGTTCGTGTCGCGCCAGGTGGTCGTCTTCACGACGGTAATCCTCGCGGTCGGCGTGTACCTGCTGCTGATGGCGGCGGGTGGCTTCTGGCTGCGCCAGATCGGCGGTCACTGGGGGATCGCCGCGAACGTCATCTTCTTCACCGGCGCGCTCGCGGTGCTCGCGGTCACATTGTTGTCGGGCACGGCGCGTCGGCGCGTGCGCGTGTTCATCTCGAAACATTTCTATCGCAACAAGTACGACTACCGGGTCGAGTGGCTGCGGTTCATCGAGACGCTTTCCGCAGGCGGCGACGAGGACATCCGGCGCACGAGCCTGCGGGCGATCGCCGAGATTTTCGAGAGCCCCGGCGCGATCCTGTACACGCGCAGCGATACGGCCTCCGAGTTCGTGACGGCCGCGGCCTGGCCGATGCGACCCGAGAACCTGCGCGAGCAGCTCGCCGTGCCTGCCGACCACGAGCTCGTGCGCTTCCTCGCTGCGCGCCAGTGGGTCATCGATCTCAAGGAGTACGACGCCGTACCCGATCTCTACCAGAACGTCTCGTTCCCGGCCGGGCTACGTACGGCTCCGGCCATCCGGGTGCTGCTGCCGCTGCTGCGCCCCGACGGCCTCGCGGGCTTCGCCCTCCTCTATGAGCCGCCGCCGCCGTTCGACCTCACCTACGAGGACCGCGATCTGCTGAAGACCGTCGGTCGCCATGTCGCCACCATGGTCGTGCAGCACGAAGCCGACCGGCGGCTCGCGGAAAGCCGGCAGTTCGAGGCCTACCACCGTCTCACGGCGTTCATGATGCACGACCTCAAGAACTCGGTGGCGCAGCTGCAGCTGATCGTGCGCAACGCCGAGAAGCATCGCCAGAACCCCGCGTTCTTCGACGACGTGATTGCGACGATCGGCAACGCAGTGGAGCGCATGACACGGCTGATCGAACAGCTGCGCGACCGCAACCAGGCGCCGAAAGCCGCTCCGCTCGACCTCAGCGAACTGACCCGCGGCGTCGTGGCGCGCTGTGCGGATCGACAACCGGCGGCTTCGATCGAGGAGCCGACGGCACCGATCACCGTCCATGCCGACGCCGATCGTTTGTCGTCGGCGCTCGAGCACGTGATCCGGAATGCGCAGGACGCGTGCGAGGCTTCGGACTCCGTCGCGCTGAAGCTGGCGGCCGACGCATCGCGCGTCCGCCTCACGGTTGCGGACTCCGGCCGGGGCATGACACCGGAGTTCGTGCGCACGCGGCTTTTCAGGCCCTTCGACAGCACCAAAGGGTCGAAAGGCATGGGCATCGGCGCATTTCAGGTGCGGGAATATGTGCGCAGCCTCGGCGGCGACGTAGAAGTGCAAAGCAGTCCCGGTTCCGGCACGAGGTTTGACATTATCCTTCCCGTTTTCGATCACCGACATGCCTGAAGACAAGAAGAAACTGCTGATCGTGGAAGACGACACCGGGCTGCAGAAGCAGCTCAAGTGGACCTTCGACGACTTCGAGGTACTGCAGGCCGCCAACCGCGAGGAAGCGCTGGCGCATCTGCGGCGCAGCGAGCCGGCCGTCGTGCTGCAGGACCTCGGGCTGCCGCCCGACGCCGACGGCGTCGGCGAGGGGATGGCGACGCTCAAGGAGATCCTCAGCCTGGCGCCGCGCACCAAGGTGATCGTCGTGACGGGCAACGCCGATCGCGACAACGCAGTCCGGGCCGTGGGGTTCGGCGCCTGCGATTTCTACCAGAAGCCCCTCGACACCGACGTGCTGCGCCTGATCGTCGATCGCGCGTTTCATATCCACGCGCTCGAAGAGCAGAATCGCGCGCTGCGCGAGAGCCAGGCGGGGTCGCCACTGAAGGGCATCATCGCGAACGACGCGGGCATGCTGCGCGTGTGCCGCATGGTCGAGAAGGTCGCGCCGACCAGCGTGTCGGTGCTGGTCCTCGGCGAGAGCGGCACCGGCAAGGAGCTGATCGCGCGCGCAGTCCACGATCTCGGTGAACGTCGCAAGGCCCGTTTCGTCGCGATCAATTGCGCGGCGATTCCGGAACAGCTGCTTGAAAGCGAGCTCTTCGGCCACGAGAAGGGCGCGTTCACGGGTGCGATCAAGACGACGCCCGGCAAGATCGAAGTCGCCGACGGAGGCACGCTCTTCCTCGACGAGATTGGCGACATGCCGCTGCCGCTGCAGGCGAAGCTGTTGCGGTTTCTGCAGGCGCGCGTGATCGAGCGGGTGGGCGGGCGCGAGGAAATCGCGGTCGACGTGCGCATCGTGTGCGCGACGCACCAGGACCTGAAGGCGCTGATCGCGGAGCAGCGCTTTCGCGAGGATCTCTACTACCGCCTGAGTGAAGTGTCGGTCACGTTGCCGCCGCTGCGCGACCGGCCGGGTGATGCGGTTGTGCTGGCGCACGCGTTCCTCGGCCGCTTCGGGGCCGAGCAGGGCATGCCGCGCCGCGGATTCGCGCCGCAGGCCGTCGCGGCCATTCAGGCGTACGCCTGGCCCGGCAACGTGCGCGAGCTCGAGAACAAGATCAAGACCGCCGTGATCATGGCGGAGGGGCCACTCGTGACGGCGGACGACCTCGGCCTCGCCGATGCGCCGGGCGGCGAACTGTTGTTCAACCTCAAGGAAGTGCGGGCGCGTGCCGAGCGGCAGGCGATCCTGCAGGCGTTGGCGCTCGCGGACGGCAAGATTTCACGCGCCGCGGATCTCCTCGGCGTGAGCCGACCGACGCTTTACGACCTCATGGATCGCTACGGGATTCGTCGGGACGATGGCGCGTCCTGAACCGAAAGCGGGGCTGGTTGCCGCCGCCGTCGCGGTCGTCACGACGGGGGCGCTCTGGGCGAGTGCCGCGTCGCTGATCGAGACCTGGAACAGCATCCACGATTATCAGCATGGATACCTGCTCGCCTTGGCGGCTATCGTGTGGTTTTCGCTGGTGCTCAAGCGGCGTGGCTCCATGCCCGCGCAACCGGATCTGCGCGGTGCAGCGATGCTCGCGCTCGCGCTCGCCGCCTGGATCGTGATGCGTACGGCGAACAGCATCGCCGCCCATCAACTGCTGTTCCCGCTCTGCATCTGGTTCGCGATCTGGGCGGCCGCCGGCTGGCCGTTCGCGCGCCGGGTCATTGCACCGGTCGCATTCCTCTATTTCACGACGCCGGTGTGGGACTACGCGCTGCCGATGCTGCAACGGCTCAGCGTCGGCGTGTCCGAAACCCTGCTTGGGTGGCTCGGCATTTCCGCGCAGGTGCACGAGTACACCGTGACCATTCCTGGCGGCAGCTTCCAGATCATCGAGGGCTGCAGCGGCAAACGCTACTTCATGGTTACGCTCGCGGTGGCGGTGCTCGCCGCCGCGCTGAACCACCTGCGCGGACTGCGCGCGGTCGGCTTCGTGCTTGCCTGTGGCGCGCTCGCGCTGCTTGCGAACTGGCTGCGCATCGTGATCGTGATCTATGCGGGCTACGCATACGGCATGGACACCTATCTCGTGGCGGTCGAACACCTGACGCTCGGCAACGTGATCTTCGTGTTGCTGCTCGCGGTGGTCCTGCTCCTCGCGCGCCGGCTGGGTGGGAGTGCGCTGTCGCCTCCGCTACCGCTGCATCGTGATGTGACCGCTGCACCGACCCGACGCTGGGCGACGGCGTTGCCCTTTGCGCTGCTCGCCACCGTGTTCGCGATGAACCTTGCGCGCAGCACGGTTCCGACGCTTCGCGCCGCGCCCGGCGCCTTGCCGCTCGCAACGGCGCACTGGCAGGGGCCGCTCCCGGCGGGCGCCGGCTGGATGCCTCGCTTCCACGGAACCGCGGGCGAGCGCCGCGCGTCGTACTCGTCAGGAGCGGGCGTGGTCGAGTTGTACGTCGGAACCTATGGAGCGCAGCGCCAGGGCGAGGAGCTGATCCAGTACGGCAACTCATTGCTGGCGCCCGGCGCCTGGAACCGTGCCTGGCCGCATGTGGCGCAGGCGTTGTCGCCGCATGCGCCGGGCCTCGCATCGTTTGAAGCGCGCGCGGCGGATGGCGATCTCTGGCTGCTCGCCTATCTCTACGATATCGGGGGCTGGCGCACGAATGAGGACGCGTTCGCGCAGCTCGCGTACGGGCTGCGCTCGATCCGCCGGCCGGCGCCTTCCGGCGTCGTCGCGCTCGCCGTGCGCTGCGATTCGAACTGCGGATCCGCGCGGGCGCTCGCGGGAGCTTTCTGGGACGATATGTCGAGGCCCATCATGGCGATGCTGCCGTCAGCGGGGTGGAACCGATGAATACGACGATGCGACCGTGGCTGGCGGCGATGGTCACGATCGCGCTCCTGACGGGCTGTGATCGCTTCCTGAGTGTGGAGCAGCGACTCGAGCGTGCGCAGACGGCCTTCGATGCGGGCCAGGATTCCGCCGCCATGGCGGACGTGAAGGCCGCGCTCGATCGCGAACCCGGCAACGCGGCGGGCCGTGTGCTGCTGGCGCGGCTCGCGCTGCGCGTCGGTGATCCGGCGACGGCGCGCGCGGAGCTCGAGCGCGCGACCCAGGCAGGGGCCGATCACGCCGCGGTCCTCGCGCTCGAACAGGACGTGATGCGGGCGCGGGGCCGGTACGACGAATTGCTCGCCTCGGCGACGGCCGACAAGACGAGCCCGCCGCACCTGCGGCTGCTCGCGATGGCCGACGCACAGATGGGCCTCGGGCGGAGCGACGAGGCCCGCAAGTCGCTCGACGCCGCGCTCGCCGCGGCGCCCGACGATCGTGATGTGCGCCTCGCGGATGCGCGCTGGCTCTGGGCGGCCGGTCGCATCGCTGAATCGACTGCCGCGCTCGACAAACTGCTCGTCGCGCATCCGGAATTTGCCCGTGCAGCCTTCTATCGTGGCCGGCTCGCGATGTCGATCGGCGACGCCAAGGGCGCACAGGCCGCCCTTGACGCGGCGCGCAAGCACATGGTGGGCCAACTTTCGATTCCCGAACAACTCGGCGTCTTTGTCGGACTCGTCGAGAGTCGGCTGGCCGCGGGTGATCTTGCCGGCGCGGAGACCGAACTTGCCGCGCTGTCACAGCGTGCGCCGGATGCTTTCCCGACCCACTTCCTCAAGGCCCGCATCGCAAACGCACGGCGCGATTTTCCGGCGGCGACAACCGAACTGCGCCGCGCGCTCACCGCCGATCCGGGCAACGTGCCTGCGCGCCTGCTGCTTGGCGCGGTGCTGATCGAGCAGGGTTCGCTCGAACAGGCCGATTCCACGCTGACGCCGCTCCTCGCCGAGCGGCCCGACAACATCGAGGCCCGCAAGCTCCTCGCCCGCGTCTACCTTGCGCGCCGCGACCCGGTCGGTGCGCGGCGCGTGCTGGCGGAGGCGCCGGCTGACGCCGCGCGCGATCCCGGTGCGGACTGGCTCAGCGGTTCGATCCTGCTGATGGGCGGTCAGACCGATGAAGGCATTGCGATGCTCGAACAGAGCGCCGCGGCGGCACCGAACAATGCCGAGGTCCGGCTCGATCTCGCCAACGCCTATCTGCTGACGGGTCGCCGTGACGAGGCCCTGCGCACCCTGCGTGCGATGCCGCAGGACGCAGGTGGCCTGCGGCGCCGGCAGTTGCTGGTGCTCGCGGAAGCCTCGGGCAAGGATCCCGCGACCGCGAGACAGGCGATCCAGCAACTCGCCAGGGACAATCCGGGGGACGTGGGACTGCGGGTGGCCGGCGGTTTCTACCTGCTCTCGGCCGGCGTTGGTGACGCTGCGCGCGGCCTCTTCGAGGAAGCGCTGCGCGCCGAACCTCGCAACGTCGACGCCTTGCTCGGCGTCGCGGCAGCCGAGCAACTGCGGGGCGACGCGGCGGCGGCGGAGAAGGGTTTCCGCAAGGTGCTCGACATCGACGCGTCGAACGAACGCGCGTTCATCGCGCTGGCGTCGCTCGCGCGCGCGAAGCTCGATCGCGGCGCGGCTGCGAAGTGGCTCGCGCAGTCGATCAGCGCGAATCCTTCGGCCGTCGAATCGCGGCTGCAACTGGCCGATCTCGCGTTCGCCGACAAGGATCCCGTCAAGGCGAATGCGCTGCTCGAGCAGGCGCTCGCGGTCACGCGCACGCGCGCCGTGACCCTCGATCGGGTCGGGCAGGTGCTGCTGCGTGCGTCGCAGATCGATGCAGCACTGCAACGCTTCAACGAGGCGGCTTCGCTCGGCGTCGCGCAGGCGCAAGTGAACGCCGGCGTCGCGCTGATGGCGCTCGGGCGCGGCGATGAAGCGCGCGCGCGCCTCGAGGCCGCCGTGCGTGAACGGCCGACCTGGGTGGCGCCGAATGTGCTGCTCGCTCAGCTTGATACTCGTGAAAAACTCTACGATCGCGCGCTCGAGCGGGTGGCGGCGTTCGAAAAGGCCGGCGGGCCTGAGGCGACGGCAGAGGAATTGCGTGGCGACGTGCTGTTCGCCGCGGGTCGCGCCGCGCCCGCGGCGGAGGCCTACGCGCGCGCGTCGCGCCTGCGCCCGAGCGCGACGCTCGCACTGCGTGCCTATCGCGCGGCCCGCGCGGCCGGGCGCGCGGCACCCGAAGTGGCGCTCACGGCCTGGCTTGCGGACCACCCGCGGGACCCTTTGGTGGGGGTCGCGCTGGCGGAGCATTACCAGCGGACGGGGAACCGGGGCGCGGCCATTACCCAGTACGAGCGGGCGGTCGAGGCCTGGCCGGGCGCAGAGATCATGAACAACCTGGCGTGGCTCTATCAGCAGGCCGGGGACCCCCGGGCGACCCAGATGGCCCGTCGCGCGCACGAGGCCAAACCTGAAAATCCTGATATTGCAGATACTTACGGTTGGATTCTCGTGGAATCGGGTAATATCGTGGAAGGGCTGCCGATCCTGGAGCGGGCGGCGCGCGCATCGCCAAACGCGGCGGAGATCCAGTATCACTATGCGGCTGCCCTCGTGAAGAGTGGCAAAAAGGAGGCCGCCGCCACAGTGCTGGGCAAATTGATCACCGACAATGTCGACTTTCCGTCCCGGCGCGCTGCCGAGACACTGCTCGGGACCCTGAGATGAAACCAGTTCGAAGAAACATGAACGCCTGGCGCTTCGCGCTCGCCTTCCTGCTCACGCTGTGCGCGGCTGCGACGGTCGGAGCGCTGGCGCAGACGCCCGCGGCGGCCGCTCCCGCAACCGTGGCTCCCGAGGCTCCCGAGGCGGTGCCTCCGGCGACGACGACGGGTCCCGACTACATCATCGGCCCCGGCGACACGATCCAGGTGTTCGTGTGGCGCAATCCGGAACTCTCGACCGTGGTGCCGATCCGGCCGGACGGCAAGGTATCGACCCCGCTGATCGAGGACATCGTCGCCGTCGGCAAGACGCCCTCGGAACTCGCGCGCGACATGGAGGCGAAACTCGCCGAGTACATTCGCAGCCCGCAGGTCAATGTCATCGTCACGAACCCGCAGAGCGCGTTCAGCAAGATCACGGTCGTCGGGCAGGTGACGACGCCGGGGTCCGTGCCATATCGCGAAGGCATGACGGCGCTCGATGTCGTGCTCGCCGTCGGCGGGCTCGCCGAGTTTGCCGCCGGCAATCGCGCCAAGCTCGTGCGCAAGGACGCGAGCGGCAAGACCGTGGAGAAGCGCGTGCGGCTCGAGGACCTGGTCAAGAAGGGCCGGCTCAAGGAAAACGTGCTGATGAAGCCGGGTGATGTCCTCATCATCCCGGAATCGTTCTTCTGACGGACAGGCCCCGATGAACCTGCGCGAACTACTCAACAAGATCCTCGACGAACTCCGCGGCGCCTGGCGATTTCGCTGGCTGAGCATCGCCGCCGCGTGGGTGGTCTGCATCGTCGGCTGGGCGATGGTGATGTCCACGCCGAACGTCTACAAGGCGACGGCCAAGGTGTACGTCGACACGCGCGGCATCCTGCGCCCGCTGCTCGAGGGTCTTGCCATCAACCCGGATGTTGCATCCGGCCTCGATCTCGTGCGCCAGGCGCTCCTCAGCCGGCCGCAGATCGAGCAGGTTGCGCGCGAGACCGATCTCGACCTTCGCGCCACGACACCCGAACAGAAGGAACTGCTGATCAACAGCATCCGCGAGCGCGTGTCGATCGATGCCGCGGATCTGCGCGCGCGCACGACGCAGGGGGAGGGCCTGTACGTCATCAGTTTCGAAGACCGCAATCGCGACAAGGCGGTCGAGGTCGTGCAGAAAATGCTGAACGCGTTCGTCGAGAACGCGCTCGGCGAGAAGCGCACCGGGCAGGAGACTGCGCAGCGCTTCATCGACGAGCAGATCGCCGAGTACGAACAGCGGCTGCGCGACGCGGAAGCGCGCCTCGCGGACTTCAAGCAGAAGAATGTCGGGCTGATGCCGAACAGCACCGGCGACTACTTCGGCCGCATGCAGCAGGAAACCATCGAGGCCGAGCGGGTGCGCACGGCGCTCGCGGTGGCCGAAAGTCGCAGGGCGGAAATCCAGCGCCAACTCGACGGCGAGGATCCGTATCTGTTTGGTTTCGATACCGGCAACAGCGCACCGGCCGCGACCCAGGGGTCCGGCGACGTCACGTTCCGGATCCAGGACCTGCAGCGCCAGCTCGACGACCTGCTGCTGCGCTACACCGAGAAGCATCCCGAGGTCATCGCGACGCGCAAGACGCTCGAGGAACTGAAGCAGCGCCAGCAGGAGGAGCTCGCCCGCATCAAGGCCGGGCAGCAGGCCACGGGCAGCCTGTCGTCCTCGCTCAAGGCGAATCCCGTGTACCAGAGTCTCGAGATGGAGATGAAGCGCACGCAGGTGCAGGTGGCCGAACTTCGCCAGGAGCTCGCTCAGCGCCAGGGGAAGATCGGCTCGCTGCGCCAGCAGGTCAATTCGGTCCCCGAGGTCGAGGCTGAGCTCGCGCGCCTGAACCGCGACTACGAACAGGTCCGGCTGCAGTACAACGAACTCGTGCAGCGACGCGAAACGGCGAAGCTCTCCCAGCAGGCAGATCGCACCGGCACGGTGAAGTTCGACATCATCGAGCCGCCCGCGGCGCCGATCGAAGCCGTGACGCCGAACCGGCCGCAGTTGCTGATGATCGTGTTGATCGCCGCGCTGGCCGTCGGGGCCGGCGGTGGATGGCTGCTGAACCAGTTGCGGCCGGTGTTCCACACGGCGCGTGCGCTCGGCGAAGTGACCGGACTGCCGGTGTTCGCCTCGATCAGCCGCACCTGGGTCGATCGCCATCGCCAGCAGCGACGCACCGAGCTGATGAAGTTTTCCGCGGCGACCCTGCTGCTGTTCGTCGTTTTCGGGGTCGTCATGGCGCTGCAGGATTTTGCGGCTCGCCATCTCCAGAGTCTGATCGGGTGAACGCATGAGTATCGTCGAACGCGCCCTGAAGCGATTGCAGCAAAGCGGACAGGCCGCCGCGGCGCCGAAGCCGGTCGTTGCGCCTGCCGAACGCAAAGCGGCGCCAGCGCCCGCCGTGCCCGGTCCGCCGCGCGATGTCGGGGCGCGTCGGCCCATCGGCAATCCGGAAAAATCGGTTCATATCGATTTCGAGAAGTTGCGCCACGCGGGTTTGTTGCCGCCCGAGCACCAGCAGCGCGAGATCTCGCATCAGTACCGCATCCTGAAGCGGCCGATCCTGAAGCATGCGTTCGGTGACGAGGCGCAGTCGGCGCAGGCGCGATCCGCGTTGCCGCGCTCGCTGATGGTGACGAGCGCGCTGCCGGGCGATGGCAAGACTTTCACGGCGATCAATCTCGCGCTGAGCCTCGCGCTCGAAAAGGATCACAGCGTGATCCTGATCGATGGCGATGCGCCGAAACCGCAACTCAGCCAGGCGCTCGGCATCGGTGGCGAGGCGGGGCTGCTCGATCTGCTGACGAACTCCAGTCAATCCGTCGAATCAGTCGTGATGCCGACGGATGTCCGCGGCCTGCACCTGCTGCCGATCGGTCGTCGCAGCGAGACCGCGACCGAACTGCTCGCGAGTGCGCGCATGCGCCAGGTGCTCGACGAAATCGAACAGCTCGACGGCGCCGCCATCGTGCTGCTCGATTCACCCCCGATCCTGCTGACGAGCGAAGCGCAGGTACTCGCTTCGCTGTTTGGACAGGTGGTGATGGTGGTACGGGCGGGTGGCACCCCGCAGCACGCGGTGGAGGATGCGATCGGCATCATTGGCGACGGACCGCGCGTCGGGCTCGTACTGAACCAGGCGCTGCACGACAGTGCCGGCGGGTACTACGGTTATGGGTACGGAGACGGATTCCTCGACTCAATAAAATCGGAAAAGCAATGAACAAAATCGCGAAACGGGGTCGGCCGCTCGTGATGGCGGCGGTGGGGCTGTGGGCAGGCGCTGCGTATTCGCAGGAGGTCGATCTCGGCCTGACCATAGGAGTTTTTCACACGGACAACATCCAGCGCACGAGCGTCGATGAAGAATCGCAGACGGTCGGTGAGCTCGGCCTGCGGCTCGGTGTGGAGCGCAACAGCGGGCGGTTGAACGCGAATATCGATGCGAACCTTGCCTACCGGAATTATTTCGACAATGCCTACGACGCGGATCTGCAGGGCGGGTTGAACGGCACGGTGCGCTACTGGTTCCTGCCAGAGCGGCTCAGCTGGGAAATCCAGGACAACTATGCGCGTGCCCTCATCGATCCGCGCAACGTCGATACGCCGGGCAACCAGCAGAATGCCAACTACTTCACCACCGGGCCGGACCTGCGCCTGCCCGTGGGAGAACGCACGGCCATCCTGATCGGCGGGCGTTGGTCCGATGTCTATTTCGAAGACACCGCGGCCGGCAATCAGCGCCTGCTCGGCACGCTAGGCATCGAGCGGCAGATGAGCGCGCGCGCGGCGCTGTCGCTCAATGCGACGGCCGAGCGGGTCGAATACGACGACACGACGGGCAGCAACTACGATCGTCAGTCCGGCTACCTGCAGTACGCAGCCGAGGGCGCGCGGACCAGCCTCAGCCTGCGCGGCGGCGTCACCACGCTGCACGATTTCGGTGACACGACCAACGGCCCCTTGGTCAACCTGACCATCGAGCGGCACATGTCCGAGCGCACCACGCTCACCGTGAATGCGGGTACCGAACTCACCGACTCGGCCGATGCGATGCGGCGCGACCAGGGGATCGGCCCCATCGAAGTCGACGGTGAACGCCCGATCGTCTCGAGCGGTCAGTTCCAGTCCGACTTCCTGTCGATCGGGTGGACCGCGGAGGGCGCGCGCATGACGCTGAACCTCGCCGCCAACCTGCGCTCCGAAGATTACGAGCGCGACGATACCTTGAATCGGGATTCGAAGAGCGCCACGGCGACGATCTTGCGCCGGCTCAGCCCGCGGCTGTCCTGGCGGCTGTACGGCGGCTGGTCAACGCAGGACTTCGACCGCTCCGACGTGAAGTTCGACGAATGGAATGCCGGCACGGGCCTTGACTGGTTGTTTTCAGAGACGGTCGGCATGATGCTCACCGCCGAGCGATTCGAAGGATCGGGTGACTCCTTGCTCGGTTCGGGCCAGCGGGACTACACCGAAAATCGGGTGACGCTCCGCCTGACCTACACGCCACGACGTCGCTGAGCTTCGCCGTGGATGCAGTAAAGCGGGCAGTCACGAATGCCTTCTCGATCGATGTGGAAGACTACTTCCACGTCGAGGCGCTCGCGTCGGCAATCGACCGCGCGCAATGGGACCGGCTCGAGTACCGTGCCGAGGCCAACACGCGCCGCGTGCTCGAGATCCTCGCGGAGGAGCGCATCCGCGCGACTTTCTTCGTCCTCGGCTGGGTCGCGAAGCGCTCACCGCAGCTCGTGCGCGACATCCATGCCGCGGGTCACGAAGTCGCCTGCCACGGACTCACCCACCAGACCGTGTACACGCAGACCCCCGAGGTGTTTCGTGCCGAGACAACCGAGGCGAAGCAGCGCCTCGAGGACGCGACCGGCGCGCCCGTCCGCGGTTACCGCGCGGCCACCTACTCGATCACGGCGCGTTCACTCTGGGCCCTCGACATCCTCGAGCAGCTCGGGTTTGCCTATGACTCGAGCATCTTTCCGATTCGCCATGACCTGTACGGCATCCCCGGCTCGCCGCGCTTCGCCTATCGCGCAGCGTCGGGGGCGCTGCTCGAAGTGCCGATCACGACCGTGGAGTATTTCGGCCAGCGCCTGCCCGCCGGCGGCGGCGGCTATTTTCGCTTGCTGCCCTATGCGCTGTTTCGCGCCGCCGTGCGTCGCGTGAATGCGCGCGACGGGCAATCGGCGGTGTTCTACTGCCACCCGTGGGAAATCGACCCGGGCCAGCCACGCGTCGCCGGCGTGTCGGCCAAATCCAGGTTCCGCCATTACACGAACCTCGGTCGCATGGAGGGCCGCCTGCGCAGGCTGCTGCGCGATTTCCGCTGGGGCCGCATGGATGAGGTGTTTGGTGTCGCCTAGCGATCCCGAGGTGCAACGGCTGACACCGGAGCTCGAGGGCGCGTGGGACGCCTTCGTCCATACACACCCGGAGGGCACCTTCTTCCATCGCGCGGGCTGGCGCGAAGTGCTGCAGCGCGCATTCGGCCATCGCACCCACTATCTGGTTGCGCGCGCCGGCGGCGAGGTGCGCGGCGTACTGCCGCTCGCCGAAGTGAAGAGCCTGCTGTTCGGCCATGCGCTCGTCTCGACGCCGTTCTGCGTCTACGGGGGCATCGTCGCCGCCGACGAGAAGGCGAAGAGCGCACTCGAAAGGGCAGCCTGTGCCCTCGCGCGCGAGCTCGAGGTCGATCACCTCGAGATGCGCAATCGCCGGCGCCAGCACCCCGACTGGCCGGTCAAGGATCTCTACGTCACGTTCCGCAAGGCGATCGCCGCCGACAGCGAGCCGAACATGCTCGCGATTCCGCGCAAGCAGCGCGCCATGGTTCGCAAGGGCGTGCAGAAGGGCCTGCGCGCCGAAATCGACGCGAACCCGCACCGTCACTACGCGATGTACTCGGAGAGCCTTCGCAACCTGGGCACGCCGGTGTTCTCGAAACGCTATCTCGCGACGCTGCAGGACGTGTTCGGCGCCGATTGCGAAATCCTCACCGTGATGCACGGCGACGAGGCGGTCGCGAGCGTGCTGAGTTTTTATTTCCGTGACGAAGTGTTGCCCTATTACGGCGGCGGTACGCTCGCGGCGCGCGGCGTGTCGGGTAACGACTTCATGTACTGGAGCGTGATGGAGCGCGCGCGCGAGGGCGGGCGGCGGCTGTTCGACTACGGTCGCAGCAAGCGTGGCACGGGCTCCTACGACTTCAAGACCTATTGGGGCTTCGAGCCCGAGCCGCTGTTCTACGAGTACTTTCTCGTCAAACAGGCCGAGATGCCGAATCTCAGTCCGACGAACCCGAAGTACGAAGCGATGATCAAGCTCTGGCGCCGGATGCCGCTAGCGCTGACGCAGCTCATCGGGCCGCGGCTCGCGAAGTATCTCGGGTAGCGCCATGTGTGGAATTTACGGAGTGCTTGGGCTTTCCGGTGCGGCGCCGCATGCGTCCGGGCTGCTGCACCGCATGGGCCTGTCGATCCTGCATCGCGGCCCCGACGACGAGGGCAGCTTCGCCGAAGGGCCGATGCTGCTGGGCATGCGCCGCCTGTCGATCATCGACGTCGCCGGCGGTCACCAGCCGCTTTCCGGCGAGGACGGCAATGTCGTCGTCGTCTGCAACGGCGAGATCTACAACTTCCAGGCACTGCGCCGCGAGCTCGAAGCCGCCGGGCACCGGTTTGCGACCCGCAGCGACACCGAAGTCATCGTGCACGGCTACGAGGAGTATGGCGACGCGATCCTCGGGCGGCTCGAAGGCATGTTCGGGCTCGCAATCTGGGACCGGCGGCGCCGTCGCCTGCTGGTGGCGCGCGATCCGCTCGGCATCAAGCCCGTCTATTACCACCAGCGCGCGGACCAGCTCGCGTTCGCCTCGGAAGCCAAGGCGCTGCTCGCGGTGCCGGGCATCGAGGCGCGCGTCGATCCCGCGGCGCTCGCCCAGTATCTGTCGGTGGGCTATGTCAGCGCACCCAACTCACTGTTCGCCGGCATGCGCAAGCTGGCGCCGGGCCACGCGCTCGCCGTTGAAGACGGGCGGGTCGATATCCGCCCGTACTGGCGGCTGAAGCCGGGCGTCGACGAGGGCAGGGCAGAGGCGTCCTGGATCGACGAGCTGCGCAGTGAAATGGAACGCGCCGTCCGCGAGCAGATGGTCAGCGACGTGCCGATCGGCGCGTTCCTCTCCGGTGGCATCGATTCGAGCGCCGTCGTCGCCTTCATGTCGCGGCACACCGATCGGCCGGTGCGCACCTACTCCATCGGTTTCGCGGGCTCTTCGGGCGCGGCGCTCTACAACGAGCTGCCGCATGCGCGCACGGTTGCGCAGGCCTTCGGCACCACGCATCGCGAGATCCTCGTGCAACCGGACGTCGCGGCCTTGCTGCCCCAGCTGCTGTGGCACATGGATGAGCCGGTCGCCGATGCCGCCTTCATCACCACCTACCTCGTGTCGAAGTTCGCGCGCGAAGATGTCACCGTGATCCTTTCGGGCGTCGGCGGCGACGAGTTGTTCGGTGGCTACCGTCGCTATCTCGACGAGCACTACCGGCGCCTGTACCAGCGCATCCCGCGCGTCATCCGCCGCTCGATGATCGACCCGGTCGCGAGGCGGCTGCCGAGCGACCGCCACCATCGCGTGCTGAACGAACTGAGGCTCGCGAAGGCTTTCGTGCTCGCCGACTCGCTGTCGTTCGAGGACCGGTACCGGCGCTACATGGAAGTATTCGATGGGGCGGAGCGGGCGGCCTTGCTGCTCGCCGCGCCGCCCTCGTTCGACGATTGCATTGCCCGCGCCTTTGCCGCGTCCGACGCCACCGACCCGCTGCGGCGCCTGATGGACGTGGACCTCGCGACCCAGATGCCCGAAGACCTGCTGATGCTCACCGACAAGATGAGCATGGCGGTCTCGCTCGAATGCCGCGTGCCGCTGCTCGATCAGCGCCTGGTGGAACTCGCCGCCCGCATGCCGGCGCGGCTCAAGGTCGGTGGTGGCGACCTGAAGCGGGGCATGAAGCGCTCGCTCGCGGGCGTGCTGCCAGACAGTATCCTGAATCGCGAGAAGCGCGGCTTTGGCGCGCCGATCGGCGCCTGGTTCAGGCAGGAACTGGCGCCGCTCGTGGCCGACCTGCTGTCGCGCGATACGGTCTGCCGCCGTGGCCTCCTTGATCCCGACGCGGTCGCGCGGACGATCGCCGAACATGAGCGGCAGCAGGCCGATCGCACCGATCACCTGCTCGCGCTCGTCAACCTCGAGATCTGGGCGCGGCTCTATCTCGACGGGTCGAGCGTCGCGACGGTGACGGCCGAGCTGAAAGCGAAGCTCGCGGCATGAACGTGCTGTTCGTGTGCCACCGCGTGCCGTATCCGCCGAAGCGCGGCGGCAAGATCCGGCCGTTCAACATCCTCCGCCACCTGGGCGAACGCGGCCATCGCGTCACCGTGGCCTCGCTCGCGCGTTCCGGCGCCGAGCGCGACGAAGCACGGGATCTCTCGAAGCATTGCGCAGAAATGCTGGTCGAGGTGATTCCAAAACGGGTCGCGTTGCCGCAGATGGTGCTGCGGCTGCCGACGCCGGCCCCGTCGAGCTTCGGCTATTTCTGGTCGCGTCGCCTCGCGCAGCGGATCGAGGCGGCCGCGGCGGCCACGCGATTCGACCTCGTGTTCGTGCACTGCTCGTCGGTCGCGGGCTATGTCGAGCGCATCGCGGCCCCGCTCAGGATCATCGACTTCGGCGACATGGACTCGCAGAAATGGCGCGAATACGCCGGCCACCGCGCATTCCCGCTCTCGACCGGCTACTGGCTCGAGGCCGTCAAGCTCGAGCGCCGGGAACGGCACATCGCCGGCGCTTTCGACCTGTCGACCTGCACGACGCGCGCGGAGCTCGAGTCCTTGCGTGCCCTCGGCGCAGCCGGCCCTTCGGACTGGTTCCCGAACGGCGTGGACGCGGGGTTCTTCGCGCCGGACGAAACACCCTACGACCCCGACCTCATCGCCTTCGTCGGCCGCATGGACTACTACCCGAACCAGCAGGGCGTGATCGGTTTCTGCAAGGACGTGCTGCCCGCGTTGCAGGTGCGGCGTCCCGGCGTGCGATTCGCGATTGTCGGCGCCGATCCACCGGAGCACATTCGCGCGCTCGGCAAGCTGCCGGGGGTCACGGTGACGGGTTCGGTGCCGGACGTGCGCCCGCACGTGCGCCGCGCGGCCCTGACGGTGGCGCCGCTCGCGATCGCGCGCGGCACGCAGAACAAGATTCTCGAATCGATGGCGATGGGCGTGCCGATCGTGTGCAGTGCACAGGCGTCGGGCGGCGTCGATGCGATCGCGGGCGAGCATCTGCTCGTCGCATCAGGCGTGTCGCAATGGGTCGATGCGATCGATGGGATCCTGGGAGATCCGGCGACCCGCCGGCGGCTGTCCGTCGCGGGCCGCGAGCGTGTGTTGAATCATCACAGTTGGGCGGCGTCGATGCGGCGGCTCGATGGAATTATTGAGGCAGCAAGCAGATGAAGATCAGTATCTTCGGTCTCGGTTACGTCGGCGCCGTTTCGATGGCCTGCCTCGCGCGTGATGGCCACGAGGTCGTCGGCGTCGATGTCGACCCGCTCAAGCTCGAGCTGATCCGGAGCGGCAAGTCGCCGATCGTCGAGGAAGGCATCCAGGATCTCACGCGCGAAGTCGTCGCCTCGGGCCGTGTGCAAGTCACGAACGATGTGGCCGCGGCGATCCGCGACACCGAACTGTCCTTTGTCTGCGTCGGCACGCCTTCGAGCCCAAACGGCAGCCAGGACATGAGCTATATCCGCCGGGTGATGGAATCGATCGGCGCGGCGCTCGCGCAGAAGGCGGCGTTCCACACCGTCGTGCTGCGCTCGACGGTGCAGCCGGGCACGCTTGACGAACTCGTGCGCCCGACGCTCGAGAAGGCGAGCGGCAAGGTCGCGGACCGCGACTTCGGGCTCGCGTTCCAGCCGGAATTCCTGCGTGAAGGCACCTCGATCAAGGACTACGATCGCCCGCCGATCACGATCGTCGGCACGAAATCGACGCGCGCCGCGGACGTGCTGCGGCAGGCCTTCGGGCACCTGCCGTGCGAGTTCGTCGTCACGTCGATCGGCGTCGCCGAGATGCAGAAGTACGCGGCCAACGCGTTCCACGCCGTCAAGATCACCTTCGCGAACGAGATCGGGCGGCTCGCGCAGGCCGTCGGCGTCGATGCGCGCGAAGTGATGGGCCTCATCTGCAAGGACACGCAGCTCAACATCTCGCCGGCCTATCTGCGGCCGGGCTTCGCCTTCGGCGGCTCCTGCCTGCCGAAGGACCTGCGTGCGCTCACCTACATGGGCAAGACGCGCGACGTCGTGACGCCGATGCTCGGCGGTGTACTCGGCAGCAACCGCGCGCACATCGACGCGGCGATCGACCAGGTGATGCAGGGTGAGACGCGCAAGGTCGGCATGGTCGGCCTCAGCTTCAAGAAGGGCACCGACGATCTGCGCGAAAGCCCGCTCGTGTCGGTCGCGGAGCGGCTCATCGGCAAGGGCTACGACCTGCGCATCTACGACCCCGAAGTGAACCTCTCGCGCCTGATCGGTGCGAACAAGCGCTTCATCGAGCAGAGCATCCCGCATATCGGCAACCTGATGGTCGGCTCCTGCGAGGAAGCCGTGCGCCACGGCGACACGATCCTCGTGGGTCTCGGCGGCAAGGAAATCGAGGCCGTGCTGCAACGGGAGCTGGCTGCGCGCCATCGCGTCGTCGATGTCGTCGGCATCGAGGGGCGTGGGAGCGGCGGCAGCGGCTACTCGTCGATCTGCTGGTGATCGCCGCCGCATGGCCGACGCACCGCTCATCGCCCATCTCATCTACCGGCTCGATTACGGTGGCCTCGAGAACGGACTCGTGAATCTGATCAACGGCATGCCGCGGGATCGGTACCGGCATGCCATCGTGTGCCTTGCGGGCTTCAGCGCGTTTCGCGACCGCATCGCGCGCGACGACGTGGCGGTCGTGTCGGTCGACAAGCGGCCGGGCAAGGATGTCGCCGCCTACGGGCGCATCTGGCGCCAGCTGCGTCGCTTGCGACCGGCGATCGTGCACTCGCGCAATCTCGGCACGGCGGATCTGCAATGGGTCGCCCTGGCCGCGGGCGTGCGCCATCGCGTGCACGGCGAGCATGGCTGGGATGCGGCTGATCCGCGCGGCGAAAGCGTGCGGGGCCTTCGCATCCGGCGCCTGTGCCGCCCGGCGACCGAGTGCTATGTCGCGGTGTCGAAGGACATTGCGCGGTGGCTCGAGGACCGCGTCGACGTGCCTGAAAATCGAATTCACCAGATCTACAACGGCGTCGATGCGCAGCGCTTCAACCCCGCCGGCGACCTCCCGCTTGACTGGCCCTGGGCTCGCGAACCTTCGAACCGACCGCTCGTGATCGGGACGGTGGGGCGCCTCGATCCGATCAAGAATCAGGCGGGCCTGCTCGCGGCCTTCGCCCGGCTCGTTCAGGCTCCTGGAACGCATACCGGGCGCTTGCGGCTCGCCCTTGTCGGGGCGGGCCCCGAGGAAGTCCGGTTGCGCGAAGCCGCCCAGGCGCTCGGTATAGCGCCGCTCGTGTGGTTTGCCGGGGCGCGCGCCGATGCGCCGGCGCTGCTGCGCGGCTTTGACATATTCGCGCTCCCCTCGCTCAATGAGGGCATCTCGAACACGATCCTCGAGGCGATGGCTTCGGGGCGCCCGGTGGTCGCCGCGCGCGTCGGCGGCAACGGCGAGCTGATCGAGGACGGCGTCAGTGGCTCGCTCTACGATTCGCAGGACGCGGGAGCGCTCGCCGGTGCGATCGGGCGCTACCTCGACGACCCGGATCTGCGGGCGGCGCACGGCGCCGCGGCGCGCGAACGCTGTCTCTCGCACTTCGCCATGGAGGCGATGGTGCGCGGCTATACCGAACTCTACGATGGGCTACTCGCCCGGAACTGACACTCATGTGCGGAATAACAGGCGTTGTCGATCTGCGGGGCCGGCGTGAGCCCGATCGGGCGCTGCTGCGCCGGATGAACGATGCGATTGCGCATCGCGGCCCCGACGGCGAGGGCGAGCACCACGAGCCTGGTGTCGCGCTCGGGCACCGGCGGCTCGCGATCATCGACGTCGCGACGGGGCAGCAACCGCTCTACAACGAGGATCAGTCGGTCGTCGTCGTCTACAACGGCGAGATCTACAACTATCAGTCGCTGATACCCGAGCTGCAGGCGCTCGGGCATGTGTTCCACACGAAGAGCGACACCGAAGTGATCGTGCATGCGTGGGAGGCCTGGGGCGAGGCTTGCGTCGATCGTTTCCGCGGCATGTTCGCCTTCGCGCTGTGGGATCGAAATCGCGAAACGCTGTTCCTCGCGCGCGACCGGCTCGGCGTAAAGCCCCTTTTCTATGCGCTGCTGCCGGATGGCCAGTGCGTGTTCGGCTCCGAACTGAAATCGGTGCTGCTGCACCCGGGCGTGACCCGCACGATCGACCCCTGCGCCGTCGAGGAATACTTCGCCGTGGGCTATGTGGCTGAGCCGCGCACGATCTACACGAGCGTGCGCAAGCTGCCGCCGGCGCACACGCTCGTCCTGCGGCGTGGGGCGGCGCCGACTGACCCGCGCGAGTACTGGGACGTGCGCTTCTCGCTCGAAAACCGGATCACCTTCGACGATGCGATGGCCGAACTCGACCAACGCCTGAAGGACTCGGTACGCCTGCGCATGATCTCGGAAGTGCCGCTCGGCGCCTTCCTCTCGGGCGGCGTCGATTCGAGCGCCGTGGTATCGGCCATGGCGCGCATCAGCGATGCGCCGGTCAACACCTGTTCCATTTCGTTCGACGACCCCGCGTTCGACGAGACACGTTTCGCGCAGAGGGTCGCGGAGCGCTATCGCACGCGCCACTTCGTCGACACGGTCGCGAGCGACGATTTCGGCCTGATCGATACGCTCGCGGGCCTCTACGACGAGCCCTATGCCGACAGCTCGGCGATCCCGACTTACCGCGTTTGCCAACTCGCGCGCAAGCACGTCACGGTCGCGCTGTCGGGTGACGGGGGCGACGAGAGCTTCGGCGGCTATCGACGCTACCAACTGCATTTGATGGAAGAGAAGCTGCGTGCTGCGCTGCCGCTCGCGGTGCGTCGTCCCCTCTTCGGCTTGCTGGGCCGCGTCTACCCCAAGGCGGACTGGGCGCCGCGCATGTTTCGCGCCAAGACCACCTTCGAGTCGCTGGCGCGCACTTCGGTCGAGGCCTACCTGCAGAGCGTATCGATCGTGCGCGGGCCGATGCGCGCCAGGTTGTTTTCGGCGCAGGCGCGTGCTGCGCTCGGTGGCTATCGGGTCGACGACCTGTTCGCCCGCCACGCAGAGCGCGCCGCGACCGACGACCCGCTGGCGCTCATCCAGTATCTCGACCTGAAGACCTATCTCGTGGGCGACATCAACACGAAAGTCGACCGCGCCAGCATGGCGCATTCGCTCGAGGTGCGCGAGCCGCTGATGGACCATCCGCTGGTGGAGTGGCTCGCGACACTGCCTTCGGATTTCAAGATGCGCGGCGGCGAAGGCAAGCGCCTGCTGAAGAAAAGCATGGAGCCGTGGTTGCCCGACGATGTGCTCTATCGCCCGAAGATGGGATTCGCCGTGCCGCTCATCCGCTGGTTCAGGGGGCCGCTGCGCGAGACGGTGCGCAAGGCCGTGCTCGGCGACACGCTGCGCGACACGGGTCTCTTCGAGCCGCGCGTGCTCGAGGAGATCGTCGGAGCGCATGAGTCGGGCCGGCGCGACTACAGCGCGCCGCTCTGGACGCTGCTGATGTTCGAAGCCTTCCTGCGGCGCAACGCAGCCACGCGGTGAGCGGCTTGAAGGTCCTGCACGTGCTCGACCACTCGGTTCCGCTGCAGAGCGGGTATTCGTTTCGCACGCTCGCGATCCTCAGGGAGCAGCGCCGTCTCGGATACGAGACCTTCCACGTGACATCGACCAAGCACTACGGCGCGACTGCGGATGAAGAGCAGGTCGATGGGCTGACGTTCCATCGTACCCGGCCGCAGGCGTCGCTGTTGCGGCGCCTGCCCATCGTGAATCAGGCGATGGTGTCGCTCGACACCGCCGCAAGAGTCGAAGAAATCGCCCGCCGGGAGCGTGTCGAGCTCATCCATGCCCATTCGCCCGCGCTCAACGGGCTCGCGGCAATGAGGGTGGGCAAGCGGCTCGGCCTGCCGGTCGTCTACGAAATGCGTGCATCCTGGGAGGACGCCGCGGTCGATCACGGTACCTCCGCGGAGGGCAGCCTGCGTTATCGCGCCTCGCGCGGACTCGAGACCTTCGTGTTCCGCCGCGTCGAAGCGATCACGACGATCTGCGAGGGGCTGCGCAAGGATATCGTCGCGCGCGGCATTCCTTCCGGTCAGGTCACGGTGATACCGAATGCCGTCGATGCGACGGCGTTCGACAGTACACCCGTGAAGAGCGACGCGGCGGGTATCGCCCCGACGTCCGGTTCCGGTCCGGTGCTCGGCTTCATCGGGTCCTTCTACGGCTACGAAGGCATCGATGTGTTGCTGCGGGCGATGCCCATGATCCTCGAGGCGCACCCGGAGGCCCGGGTGCTGCTCGTCGGCGGGGGGCCTGCGGAGGCCTCGCTGCGCGGTTTGGTGTCGGAACTCGGAATCGCCGCGCGCGTCCATTTCGCGGGCCGCGTGCCGCATCAGCTCGTCAGCCAGTACTACGCGCAGATCGACCTGCTGGTCTACGCCCGCCATTCCATTCGGCTGACCGAAACGGTGACCCCGCTCAAGCCGCTCGAGGCGATGGCGATGCGCCGCGCGTTCATCGCGTCTGATGTCGGCGGACATCTCGAAGTCGTGCCCGACGGACTGCGCTCGCACCTGTTTCGCGCCGGGGATGCGCAGGATCTCGCGCGTGTGGCGATGCGTCTGCTCGCGCGGCGTGCGGACTGGCCGCGCGATGCGGAAGTGGGCCGGCGATACGTCGAGACGGAGCGAACCTGGCGGGAATCGGTCGGCCGCTACGAGCGAGTCTATGCCGACGCCATCGAGCGTCATCACGGCCGATGAAGATCGTCAGCGTCTGCCGGGTGCTGCCGACGCCGGATTCACCGGCGGTCGGCGCCTTCGTGCTCCGTCGCCTTGCGGCGATGGCTGATCGAGCGGATGTCCGTGTGGTCCAGCCGTTGCCTTACATGCCGGCGTTGCGACCGTTGCCCGCCTGGGCCCGCGCCGCATCGCATGACGCGGGCGGCCTGCGGATCGAACACGCGCCAATGCTGTATTTGCCTGGTGCACTGAAAGGGCTCGACGGACGGTGGCTCGCGCGCAGTGTCCATTCAAAGCTCGCGGCCCTGCACGCGGCGGGTGAAGTCGACGCGCTCGACGCGCACTTCGGCTATCCCGACGGCGTTGGCTGCGTGCGCGCCGCACGCAGGCTGGGTATCCCGGTGTTCATCACATTGCGTGGCATGGAAGTGGACGCCCTGCGCACGCGCTGGATCCGGCCGCAGCTCATTCGCGCGTTGCACGACGCGAATGGCTGCATCACGGTCAGCCATTCGCTGCGGGACCTCGCGGTCGAGGCGGGCGTCGCGCCGGAGAAGATCCTCGTGGCTCCCAATGCCGTGGACCGCACGGCGTTCCGTCCCGGTGACCGGGTCGCGGCGCGGCGGCAACTCGGGCTGCCGGCCGATGCTCCCCTGATCGTCAGTGTTGGACACCTCATCGCCGGCAAGGGCCACGCGATCCTGATCCGCGCGCTTGCCTCATTGCGCGAGTCGTGCCCCGATGCACGCCTCGCGATCATCGGAGGCCCCGCCTATGAGCCTGACCATCCGCGGGTCCTGGCGCAGGTCGCGCGCGAGGCGGGGTTGGAGGAGGCGGTGACGTTCGTCGGCGCCGTGGCGCCCGATGCCGTCACTCTCTGGCTGCAGGCGGCGAATGCGTTTGCGCTCGCCACCGAGCGCGAAGGCTGCTGCAACTCGGTACTCGAAGCGCTTGCCGTCGGCCTGCCGGTCGTGACGACGCCGGCCGGAGACAATCCCCGTTTCGTTTCGGACGACGTCAATGGTCGGCTCGTCGGAATCGGCGATGTGGCCGGGACGGCGCGCGCTCTTTTGGCGGTGCTCGGCCGGGCGTGGGATCACGACGCCATTTCGCGCGCACTGCCGGTGGGGGGCTGGAGCGATGTCGCCGATCAGGTGCTCGGCTTCATCGAGGCTAGGCGCAGGCGAAGCTCCGCTCGCGATACGCGTTGACCATGCGCGCCGCGTATCGCAGGGGCTGGCGGTCCCAGGGCGCGATTCGCGGAATCTGGAACGGGTCGGTTTGCGCGGTGGCAGCGCCCCAACTCGTCGAGACCGCGAGTTCAAACCCGGCGTCGCGTACGGCGTTCACGTGCTCCCGCGCGTAGTCGCGCCCCGGCTTGCCGTTGGGGTAGGCGAAGCTGAGCACCGACGCGCCGGTGATGTCCTCGAGCCGTCGCCGGCTCTCGAGGATCTCGTCGCGGGCTTCGCCCTCGGGCGTCCGTGCGAGGATCGGGTGCGTCATCGTGTGCGCGCCGATTTCGATGCCTTCGCGGGGCATCCGGGCCACCTGGTCCCCAGTCATCATCAGGTCGGTGGGCGGGGCGACGCCCACCCGCTCTGCAAGGTGCTCCGCCCGCTGCCGCCGTTCCTCGCGCGGCAAGTACTTCCATTGGTCGACGATGTGCTGCGCTGCGCGTAGTCGCTCGGTGGTGCCCGCCAGCGCGAGTCGCCCCAATCCGAAGCCGGTGAGGTCGAGTACCTCTGGCGCCGCGCGGCAGGCCTCGAAAATCAGGTCGTTGAACATGCAGCCGCCGTCGAGATAAGCGGGCGCAACGAAGACTGTGGCCGGAAGGGCGCGCTTGCGCAGGATCGGCAGCGCCACGGTGAAATTGTTGGCGTAACCATCGTCGAAGGTGATGCAGACGGATCGAGCGGGCAGCGTTCCGCTCCGCAGCCGGGTCACCCCTTCGCGCAAGGGCAGCACCACAAAGTTCTGCGCGAGCAGGTCCATCTGGCGTGCGAACGCCGCAGCATCCGGTTCGGCGGGGAGCATGGGGTCCGGTACCGGGAGCACACGGTGATAGATCAGGACCAGCAGGGAAGCGTGTGCACCGCGGCGCGACAGCAGGGTGCCGCCCGCACGAATCAAGCCCGATTCGAGGGTCGAGAGTCCGCTCATGAAATGATTGCGCCGGGGCCGAAAAACCGGGTCAACATGATACCTCCGTTCGCCCGCGATACTGTTTGCATCTGGCGACATCGTGCAATTTGTGGACTGGTTCACTAACTTATCCCATCGGTCGGCCTTCATGCATGGCGCGGTAAGGAGGAAACTTCCTGCCGCACCATCGGCCGCTTGCGTGGATACAGGAGCAGATAGATGAAGCGTAGGGATTTTCTGGTGACTTCCGCCACGCTGGCGGGTGCGGCGATTCCCGGCATCGGCCTCGCCCAGACCCGGTCGTGCCCGCCGCCGAGCGTAAGCGTAGGGGGCGGCACCTCTGCATCGACACCTTGCTCGACGCCGACCGCGGCCGCGGACTGGCTCGCACGTATCAGCGGAGCCGGCGTCGTCTGGCATCACAATTTCGATTCGAAGGCCGAAGTCGATGCGTTTCGCTGGACCGGCGGCTATCGCGGGGGAAACGACCCGCAGGCAGTCGGTGATGCCGACGCCAGGTTTGTGGAGTGGATACCGTCGGGCGGCGCGGATGGCGGCGGCTACATGCAGCTGACCCGCAACTCGCCGGGAATGGACGGGAACTACTGGTGGCGCCCGTTCTCTCCGCTCACCGGCGCAAGCAATGGTCGTGGACAGGACGATCCGGCGGCTGGCGGTACTCTCACGCTCGGCACGTACGTGGCCACCGATGGGGGTGCCCAAGGCCTCAACTGGGGCCAGGCAAGCAACGCAAAGTCGGGCTGGTACGGCCACCCGGCCGACCAGAACAGCTTCTACGACGGCACGGATTTCTACGTGCAGGTGCGGGTCATGGCGGATCCGCGCCGCACGACGCCGGGGAATATCTCGGTCGGCAAGTTCACGTCGTTTACAACGACCAACGACTCATACACGGTTCAGGAACTCGTGACTTATGGCGGCTATTGGGAAGGCTCCCAGTCTGTCGGCATGCCGAACATCCACAACGTCTATCAGGGCTACAACTACACGCCGCTCGCGCAGGTGTCGACCGGCACGCGCAATCCGGTGAGCCCGAAGTGGGCCTACTCGGGCGGTTGGGATACCCTGCTTTATCACGTCGTGCCGGGCCGCAATGGCGTGAACGAGACGCGCTTCGAGGTCTGGGCTGCGCATCCGGGCGAGACCACCTACACGAAGATCTGGGACGCGACCTATCCGGCGCACTTTGACGGTGGCGCGAACAGCGTTGGTAGCATCGCGCGTCCTGGCTGGAACGCAATGCTGTGCTGGATCTACCACAACGGCGCAAACATGAGCCCGTTCTGGCAGCGTTTCGACCAGATCATCTTCTCGAAGCAGTTCATCGCCTGCCCGCAGGTCTAGGTTGCCTGACCGGCGCGCGCGGTTGATCAGATGCCGCGCGGCCGGTGGGCCGACAGCCACGCCTCGAACATGGCGAAGTCCCAGATCGCGTATCCGTAGTAGCCCGGCTCGCCGGCGGCGTGCTCGCTCACCATTTTCTCGAGGAAGGATCGCCTGACGATGCCGCGCTCCCCGAGCCGCTTCAAGTGGGCGAAGATCAGCTCGCGCAGCGGCGCGTGGTCCTTGAGCCAGACGCCGAAGGGCAGCCCGAACCCGTGCTTCTGCTTGTCGATGACTTCCTGCGGAAGGAAGCCGGTCATCGCGCGCTTGTAGAAACTGCGCAGCTCGCGACCTCGCATCTTCACCCGCGTCGGCACCCGCAGCGAAAAATCGACAAGTCCCGGATCGAGCATCGGGAACGACACCTGCACGCCGGCCAACTCGCACATCGTGATGACCTTGCGCAGGTCGCTGTCTGCGAGCGTGAAGTGCCAATCGTAGTGCAGCATCCGGTTCAGAAGCGTGCACTCAGGTGCGCTGTCGTAGACGCGAGCCATGGATTCGATGGGCCCGCGCACGTCGATGCGCGCCGCGAACTCCGGTTCGAAGATTTCTCCATGGGGCGTGCGGTAGAACAGGTTCCAGGTCTCGAGCCGCTCGGGCAGCGGGATGCGGGCCTGATCGATATAGCTGCGGACCTTGCGCAGCGGCGTGATCGGTGTATCGGGCGCGATGGCGCGACTCAATGGCTCGAGGAAGCCGCGGCGCGCCCATGACGGCAGTCCGCCGTAAAACTCAAAGACCTGTTGCTTGGCGTAGCGTTCATTGCCGCCGAAGATCTCGTCGCCGCCATCTCCGGCGAGCAGGTGGTTGATACCATTGCTTGCGGCAAGCTGAGCGCAGAGAAGCGTCGGGACTGCGGATGAATTGCCGAAAGGCTCATCGTAGGCCGAGGCGATGCGATCGAACGCCGTCACGATGTCGTCGGCGGTGACGTTGTACTCGGTCGCGTCGCACCCGAAGTGTCGGGCCGAGATGCGCGCGTATCGGGTTTCATCGTGCGACTCGACGCCGAATCCGATCGAAAAGGTCCGCGTCGGACGGCCGCTCACCTTGCCGAGCACCCCGGCGACCGTCGAGCTGTCGAGGCCACCACTCAGGAATGCGCCCGTTCGCGTATCCGGATTGCAACGCGCGACAGCTGCATCCAGCCCATCACGAAGGCCTGTCTTCAGCGCGTCGAACGACTCCGTGGTGCGCTCGACGAAATCGGGAGCCCAGAACCGGCTCAGATTCGCACGCCCGTTCTCGAAGACCAACTGCACACCCGGTTCGAGCTTGTGCACGCCTTCAAAGACGGTATCGGGTGCCGGAATCATGTGCATCAGCAGGAAGTCGTGTACGGCCTGCGCACGCAGCGGCGCACTCACGGGCGGAAAGGCAGCGACTGCCTCGGCTGAGTCGCTGAAGACGAGCCCGCCTTCGACGTTGGCCCAGCACATGCGCTCGATGCCCATCGGGTCGATCGCCAGCACGACCCGTCGCCGATCGCCGTCCAGGATCACCAGTGAAAACCGCCCGCGCAGTTCCGCCAGCAGTGAGGTGTCGCGCTCGCGGTAGGCAGCGAGGATTCCGTCGCTGTCCGCGTTCTCCCGACCGTAGTGACCGCCGCGAACCCATACCGGCTGCCCGCGGATGACCGCCAACAGGTTGCCGCTGCGAGCGATGCCCGGTGCTGCGATCGTCGCGCCCAAGGGCGCAATTTCGCTGGTTTCGAGGCCCGCCGGCACGCGCGGGCGCAGGGCGGCCGGGTCGTGCTTCGGCCACCGACCCGCGTATCCGAAAATATGCGTCATCGACTGCAACTCAACGGTGTTTTGCTGCACCTTAGCAAACTTTGAACCAGTGTGCGGTCGACGAAGTCCCGGCCGCTACAATATGCCGGCTCGAACTACTCTTGGGAGATATCGCTTGGATACGTTGGATGGCGTCAGGAACTTGCTCAGGACGGCGCTGCAGCTCGGTGAGCGAGCAGATCGCCTCACTGAAGGCAGTCCGCTGCTCGGGTCGATCCCGGAGCTGGATTCAATGGCCGTGGTCACCCTGATCACGACAATGGAAGAGCAGTACGACATCCAGGTCGACGACGACGAGATTTCGGCGGATACCTTCGCCACCGTCGGCACGCTGACCCGATTCCTGGCTGACAAGCTCGGGCAGTGATCGCGGACGGCGTGCGCGCAGAGTTCATCGGCGCGACGGGTCGCCGTGTGTTTGCGTTGCTGCGCACGCCCCATCTCGCGACGGGCGAATGCACGCTCGTCGTACCGGCGTTTGCCGAGGAGATGAACAAGAGCCGCCGGATCGTCACAGATTTCGCGCGGCATGCCCGACAACTGGGCAGGGCCACGCTTTGCATCGATCTCTTCGGAACCGGGGACAGCGAGGGAGATTTCGGGGAGGCACGTATCGGGCACTGGCTCGACGATATCGCGGCAGCCCTCGCGTGGAGCGCTTCGCTGGGATGGCGCGTTACATCGTTGCTGGGGATTCGAATGGGAGCACTGCTTGCAGCGACCTTGGTGCACCGAAACGGCCTTGAACTTTCAAACATCGTTTTCTGGCAGCCTGTTAGCAGCGGCGCACGCCTTGTCGACCAGTTCTTGCGCATCCGCGTCATGGCATCGCGCATGGAGCAGGGCCGCGCCGAGACGGCTGCCGAGCTGCGCGCCCGGCTGAAAGCCGGCGACACGGTGGAAGTGGCTGGCTACCCATTGTCGGCCGCGCTGTGCGCTGACATCGATGCGCTGGATCTGCACGGCGAACTGACTGCCTCGTTTCCGCCGATCCGCTGGATCGAAGTGGTTGTGGACGCCGCAGCGCCCGTCTCCCCCGGCACGCAACGAGCGCTCGAGAAGGCGCGCGCTGTCGGCTGTCGGATCGACCATCTGCAGGTGCAGGGTGTGCCTTTCTGGATGGCGACCGAAGTCGTTACGAACACGGCATTGGTGGCGGCTTCATGACGCGCGCTGCGAACGCCATGGAACCCCTCGTGTTTCGCTGTCATGGCAGCGCTCTGGTGGGTGTCCTGCATCGTGCCGGCGGCGACGGCTGCGAGGTTGCAGTGCTCGTCATCGTCGGTGGGCCGCAATATCGCGTCGGCAGCCACCGGCAGTTCGTGTCGAGTGCGATGGCTATCGCAGCAGTCGGGTTTCCCGTACTACGATTCGACTATCGAGGGATGGGAGACAGCGAAGGCGAGCATTCGGGTTTCGAACATATTGCGGATGATATTCGCGCGGCCATCGATGCGCTCGACGCCGCTTGCAAGCCGAGGCGCGGCGTCGTGCTGCTCGGTCTATGCGACGCGGCATCCGCTGCGCTGATGTACTGCCGCTCGGATCCGCGCGTCGCGGGCCTGATCCTGATGAACCCATGGGTGCGTTCGGATCAAACGCAGGCCGCGGTGGTCGTCAAGCGTTACTATGCGACGAGGCTGCTTCAAGCCGATTTCTGGCGCAAACTTGTGAGTGGCGGGTTCGATTTCATCGGGTCCGTCGGTTCGTTGTTCAGTAACCTGGTACGCGCGACGAGGCAGCCGGCGTCACGAGCAGAGGGATTCATCGAGTCAATGCGCTCGGGACTCAGGCACTTCACCAGTCCGGTGATGATCGTGCAGAGCGGCCGCGACCTGACCGCAGACGAGTTTCGCGCGCGCTGTCGTCGCGATGCGGAATGGCGGCGAGGGCTCGAGCGCGATGGCGTGGAAGCGATCGACATGCCCGAGGCAGATCACACTTTTTCGGGGGCCGCCCACCTCGAGGAGTTCAACTGCCGGTGCCGCATGTGGCTCGCGCGACATTTTGGTGACCCATCGTGTCGCTGACGTCAGTCGTATTCCTTCTGTGTTTCGTAGTCGGCATCGGAATGGCGCTCTTCCGTCACCCGATCTACGGCCTCTACACCTACGTCGCAGTGTTCTATCTTGATGCTCCGAATCGTTGGTGGGGGCAGGGGCTTCCGGATTTTCGCTGGTCGCTGCTGGCCGCAGTGGTCACCGCGATCGCAATCTTGAGGCTGAAATCGGACCCGGCTCGTACGCCTTGGTACAAGACTTTTCCGGCGATATTTCTGATCACCTACACGATCTGGCTCTGGATTCAGAGCCCATGGGCCGTCGATCCGGTACTACATCGCGAATGCGCGATCATCTTCACCAAGTTCATCATTGTCTACTTCATGGTGTATCGGCTGATCGATACCCCGCTGCTTGGGGCCGATTTCCTGCTTGCGCACGTACTCGGGTGCATGTATCTGGGGTTGGTTGCGCTCGGTACCGCGGCGCCCGGGGGCAGGCTGGATGGTGTCGGTGGGGCGGGGATCGACGATTCCAATACCCTCGGCATGCATGCCGCGACGGCCGCCGTCGCAGGCGCCATGCTGATTTTCGTGAAGCGCGACTGGCGGCGCTATGCAGCCCTCGTCTCGGTGCCGTTCATCCTCAACATGGTAGTAATGACGGGCAGTCGCGGCGCGTTCCTGGCGCTCTTCATGGGTGGTCTCACCATCTTCGCGTTGCGGCCGAAGGAGAACACGCGGCTTTTCTACACGCTCGCTTTCCTTGGCATCCTTGGTTTCGGCGTCGTGGCTTCGCAGGCGTTCTGGGAACGCATGCAGACCATGGAGGCGGCGGTCAACAAGGAAGGGACCCTGGACAACAGCGCCGAGGGCCGAATTGCACAGGTCAAGGCGGGTATGCGTATGTTCGGCGCGCATCCTCTCGGTGTCGGTCACCGGGGGTTTGCGACGCTCAGTTCGCAGTATCTCGATGCAGCGTATCTTGACAGCTCGGGCGCCAGATCGTCGCACAACACCTTCATAAGCACGCTGGTGGAACAGGGCTTCCCTGGTGCGATCCTGTTCTCGATGCTGTGGCTTTGGGTGCTGAAATCCTTCCTGGTTGCACGACGCTGGGCCAGCGCAAAGCGGCCGTTGCTCGATGTGAGCGTGATGGCCGCCACGTGCAGCGGGCTCGCGGTAGTTTTCATCGGCGGGCAGTTCGCCGACTTCCTGAAGTCCGAGGTCATGGTGTGGCTGCTGGCCCTGCTCGCGGGGCTGCGCCTCACGCCCGTGGCTGCGCTGGCTGAAAGGGCGGCCAAGCTCAAGGGGGCCCGGGTGGGCCCACCGTCGCTCGCCAGGCAGAGGTCGGCGCGCTAGCTCGATCGACGCCGCGTGTCAGGGCAGCCTGATCACGAAGGCCGGGGACGAACGACTCGCGACCGAGCCGATCGCGCGCCACGAGTCCATGAATACCCACCTGCCGAACGTGCCGTGATTGGTGGCTTCCGGCGTCAAGGGAGCGTCACCGGTCAGCGCATGCGATGTGACTCCGAACGTTGTCGGGTTGATCTCATAGAGAATCGTATTGTTGCCGTCTGAGCCGAAGCACCAGTACACGCCCCGCGCCGGGTCCCAGATCAGCGCTGCGCCGTAGCCGGGCCCCGATATTGACCGCGCGGTTTGCGTGATTGTCTCGCCCGACCAGTTGATCGAGAGCGAGAACGCGGGAATGCCATAGCCGTTGCCCCCGCTGACGCACAGGCCAGTATTCGTCTGCGGATCGTAGGCCAGTGCTCCATCATTGAGCCACTGATTGGATACGTTTCCCCGAGTGCCCCAATTGTTGGTCGCGACGCGATAAAACTTGTAGCCTGTGTACGAAACCGTTCGCTCGAGCGCGAGAATTTTTCCGGCAGCAGGGTTCGCCACGGCCATTCCACCAAACTGCGGTGGGCTTGAATCCCAATTCGGCAGTCGGGTCCACACCGACGATGCCTTGTCATAGCGGAACATCTGCGTCGTGAACCCGCCCTGAGGATACGCGGAACCTCCAATGCGGTAGAGCGTAGAGCCCATATCAACCATGCCATCGTAGGTGTGCACCGAAATCGGTGCGCCCGTCGCGCCAACCGCAATATCCGTCGACACGCCCGTTTGACCGGCATTCTCGACGAACCAGCCGGTCGGCCGCGCCGCTCCCGCGAAGTCGAAGCTGTAGAGCCCATTGTTCGACGAGTCGTTGTGGCCGCCGCCGTGGACATACATCTTGGTGCCGGCCGTCGACTTTGCGCCACCACTCCACGGGTTGATGATGTTGTCATTGCCGGCCCACATCGCGGGCATGATGGACAGCAGAGTCGACGAGCCGTTGGTCGGCGCGTAACTGCCGGAGAGCGCGCGAACCTGAAACGGTGACATCGACGCGATGTAGGCGGGCATGGTCGACGGTGTGCAGGTTGTTGGAGAGTTTGCTCCACCCGAGGAAAGCTGCGGCGGCGGGCAGGGCAACGCCTGCGATCTGCCTGTAAGCGGCATCGTCGCGCCCAGAAGCCCGGCCGATGTCATCAAGAAGTCCCTACGAGTGGACATGTTGCAATCTCCAGGAAGTGGCTGTGCGGTGCCGCGACCGACACTGCAAATCGAGCTCACTATATCGACGTCACCTCACTTCGGCCATGTCGCCACACAACGACAGCAACGGCGCCGCAGCAACTGCATGTCTGCGCTGCGTGGTGAGGGCTTTGCCCATGCGCGTGGCACCGGAACTTGTGATTTCCGTCACAGAAAAAGGGGGGTTGAGGCCAAATTACTGCTGTCGGCGGGTCGCATGTATGATTGCAACCTGATGGTCCGGGGCGCTGGATACGGCAGGGTGGAAACGTCATTGAAGCTGACTGCTTGGGGCATTGCTTTTCTTCTCGCGCTGACCTGGGGAGTGCGCGTGTCTGCGCAGGACGTGCCGGGCTGCGGTACGCTGCGGAACGCGTTCGGGCCATTCGACTATCGGGACCCTGCCAACATGCAGGCCAATCTGCCGGTGGTCGAGGCATTCCATTTCACTCCCGATGTCGAGTCATTGCGGCGCGGAAATACCGGCACCGTGCTCGGCGACCTGCAGTACACGCTGCGCGCTTTTCCAAATCACCATAGAGCGCTGAAGTCGATCGCCCGCTACGCCCTTGAGGGCGGGCATTTCCCGCCTGACGACCGCATACCTACGGCCGACTGCTACTTTGAGCGCGCCATAGCCTTTCGTCCCGACGATGCGGCAGTGCACGTCATCTACGCGAACTATCTCTTCAAGCGAGGCGAACGCGAAAGTGCGCGCAAGCAGTATGAGGGGGCGCTAAGTCTCGCGCCGGAGTCCGTGGAGATCAATTACGTCGCGGGGCTGTACTTTGTCGACGTGGGAGATCTGGCGCGGGCAAGAAAGCTCGCCAAGGTCGCCTATGACAATGGATATCCGCTGCCGGGGCTGAAGAAAAAAATCGCGGCGGCGGAAGCTGCCGAACAGAAAAAAGCCAAGTAACGTGGCTCGAAGGACGGGATTCGACACGACCCCGTCATTGCTTGTTTCGACGCGGTGCGCACTCGCGCCGAACGATTTCGCCGCGTCCGCGCTTGCAGTTCGGCGGGCGCACATGGCGATGCGATGCCACGTCCAGATCGCGAGGTGACGAGAGGACAGGACCTTCGGTCACAGGAACTTCGATCTCTTGCGGCGTAGTGGGGGGGTCTCGTGGCCAAGTGGGCAGTTGGACGATGGAAGCGCTTCGGAGTCGTCGGGACGGCGCTCGCGATCGCTGTGCTCTTTGCCTACAGCTACGGCGTGGTTTCGCACCGGTACGAACTCTTTCCGTATCACTATTTCGGTCGGGTTCTGCGCGGGGACCTCTTCGAACGGCTGGCGCCTCATGGCGGCTACGACGTGAGCGTCGGACGCAGGGCGGTTCCCTGCGATGAAATCGGACCTCGTGCACTTGTACTGGTAACGCTTGGGCAGTCTAACGCAGCGAATTCTGGCGACGGCCGCTTCGGCCCTGAGCGGGGCGTGTACAACTTCAATTTGTTCGACGGGCGCTGTTTCGAGGCCCGTGATCCGCTGCTCGGAGCCGGTGGCGATGGCGGCAGCGTCTGGATTCCGCTCGCGAGCCAGATCATTGAGAGCGAACTTGCCTCGAGTGTCATCGTGGCGCCGATCGGGCTCGGTGGTACAAGGGTCGAGGACTGGGCACCGGGCGGTAAATTGTCGGGGCGATTTGCGCGCTTGACCCGGGAGATCTCGCGCAGCGGACTCCGCGTGCACGCGATCCTATGGCACCAGGGCGAGAGCGATCGCGGAACCAGGCCTGAAGCCTACCGTGCGGCTTTCCTGGCCATGGTGCGGGACATGCGGAGCTCGGGATCGACTGCGCCGATTTATGTCGCACGAGCTACGCGCTGCGGAGATTCTGTTAGCCGCGAGGTCAATGAAGTGCAGGCGGAACTTGGCCTCGGACACCCGGAACTGGGTCTCCGGGCAGGCCCCGATACTGATAAGCTGATCGGGTCGGTGTGGCGTGACGGGTGCCATTTCACCCGGGCAGGGCTCGTTCGGCATGCGGGCTTGTGGTTCGACATACTCGCGAGAGACATACCGGGACTGCTCGCGCAGTTCGAACAATGAATTGTTGGGGCAAAGGTGACGGAGCAGGGGGCTCGTGCGGCGCAAGCCGCACCAAAAGGAATCGGCCGTGTACTCGTACGCGGCCTCCTCGCATTGCTGGTGGTGCTGGGCAGCGGCGAATTTCTTGTTCGGGTATTCGTGGCAGGGCCTTCACCGCAGGCATACGACCCCGAGATTGGGTACTCCTATCGCCCGGACAGTGATTTGTTCCAGTCGAAGGAAGGGTTCACGCACCTGCATTTCAACGCGATCGGGCTCAACGACCGCGAGATCGCCCCCAGGGATGGCCACTGCCGCGTCCTGGTGATCGGTGATTCCTACACGGCCGCGCTGCATGTGCAGCAGGACCTCAATTTTACATCTGTAGCCGAGAGGCTCGATCCGCGCCTCGATGTCATCAACGCCGGTCGCGACGGCCTCTTCCTCGGCGACATGCACAAGGTTGCGGCGAGGCTGATTCCCGGACTGCGACCAGACCTGGTCATCTACGTGATCAGCGAAAGAGCGGTGGACACGGACATCACGCTGCCCGGATTCGAGGTCGTCGTCGATCCGCGTTCGGGAAGCATCGTGGACGCCGTCATGCAGGTCGAGGGCCAGGAGACGCTCAAGCGGATCTTTGGCCCGGTCCTGAACCACTCGGCGCTGGCAACCCGGCTCGCAGCCCAGTTCAAGCCGATGATCGTCGACGCCATGACGCAATTCGAAGTCTGGCGGCGGGACCTCGGCTGGACCGGCACGGCGCGAGCGGCTACGGCCGTTGCCACAGCACCTTCGCTCTCGGATGAGGAAGTGCTGGCCTTCGTGTTTCGTCGTTTTCGCGACCAGGCGCCTGCGGCGCTCCTCTATGTCAACGGACTCAAGTACGGACCCCATCGAAAAGCCGTCATTGCGGCGACATCCCTTGATGCGCAAGCCGTCGCAGAGCGCGCGGCTGCCAGCGCCGGTGTAACGATACTGGGCACGGGCGCGTATCTCGCCGATTCGCTGGCCCGTACCGGGCAACCCCCCTTCGGGTTCCAGAATGCGCTCCTGCCCGGTGGGCACCTGAATGTGACCGGGCACGAAGCCGTGGGCCACGCACTGGTTGATCTGGTGCACGACATGGCCCCGGAGCTCACTGCGAACTGCCGCGCCCCATGATATTCACGTCCATCACATTCTTCGTATTCTTCGCGATCGTACTCGTGTTGATGGCGCTCATTCGCAGTGCGAAGGGGCGGATCTGGATGCTGCTCGTCGCGAGCTATATTTTTTACGGCAACTGGAACGCGCACTACGTACTGCTGATCTTCATGTACGGGCTGTGGGGCTGGGGACTCGGCCTCGCGATGTACAACGCACCCACGCCCGCCAGGAAGAAATTCTATTTCTGGCTGAGCGTGACATTGAGCCTCGGCACGCTGGCCTTTTTCAAATACGCGAATTTTTTCGGCGAAAACATCGCCCGGCTCCTCGAATTGCGTTCGTGGGAACAGGTCGACGTCGTATTGCCGGTGGGCATTTCGTTCTTCACCTTTCATACCATGAGTTACCTGATCGATCTCTATCGCGGCAAGATTGGCCCGAGCCGCGATCCGATCAAGTTCTTCCTGTTCGTGTCGTTCTTCCCGCAGCTCGTGGCCGGGCCGATCCTGCGCGCATCCAGTTTCCTGCCGCAGCTCGATCGCACACTGCGCGTTACATGGCCCAATTTCGTCAGTGGCGCGCAGCTGTTCATCGGCGGCGCGATCCAGAAGTCGCTGTTTGCGGATCATTTGTCGATATTCGTCGACCAGGTCTATCGGTCGCCTGAAATCTATTCGGCGGGCACCTTGTGGCTGGCGGTAGCCGCCTACTCGATGCAGATCTTTTGTGATTTTGCCGGTTATTCCCTGATGGCGATCGGTACCGCGCGGATTCTCGGATTCGAGTTGCCGGAGAACTTCCGGATGCCCTACCTCGCGCGATCCGTGGCGGACTTCTGGCATCGTTGGCACATCAGCCTTTCGACGTGGTTGCGCGATTACCTGTACATCCCGTTGGGCGGCAGTCGGCATGGGCCGACCCGCACCCAGGCGAACATGTTCATCACCATGTTGCTCGGCGGGTTATGGCACGGTGCCAGCTGGAATTTCGTGCTGTGGGGCGCGTTGCACGGGCTGGCTCTCGGTGTGCATCGCGCCTGGACGGGATGGCGCGAGCAGCGCGGACGGGTAGCGGAGCCGGCCGGGCCGCTATGGTCATTCGTCGGCTGGGCCGCGACGCTGCTGTTCTGTTGCCTGGCGTGGATTCCCTTCCGGAGCCCGTCGTTCGAGACGACGGGGGTGTATCTGCGAGGCCTGCTGCCGGGCGGCGACGGCATTGCCTGGTACCACACGCCGACCCTGCTGATTCTGGCACTGGCGGTGCTTTGGCACGCCACATGGCAATTTGCGCCGAGGATCGTCGTGAGGCTGCCCTTCAGGCCGGACGAGCTGGCGACCTGGCCCGCGATGCTGACGCTTGGCCATGCCATCCTGCTGCTCATTCTGCTGGCGCCGCTCAACACGCAACCTTTCATTTACTTCCAGTTTTGAGGGGGCTGCTGCAATATCGTGAGCACTACGACAAGGCGAATCAGGAAAGTGCGTTAGGCCATGAAGGGAATCATTCTGGCGGGCGGACTGGGCACGCGCCTCAATCCACTGACTGAAATCACGAACAAACACCTGCTGCCGGTCGGTCGGGAGCCGATGATCTGGCATCCGGTGCGACAGCTCGTGGGCGCGAGGATCACCGATATCATGGTGATCACCTCCACACATCACATGGGTTCGGTGGTCAATTCGCTCGGGTCGGGCCGGCGCTTCGGGTGCGCGTTCACCTATCGCGTGCAGGAGGAGGCAGGCGGTATCGCCCATGCGCTGATGCTCGCGCGCGGCTTCGCGGCGGACGAGGCGTGCGTCGTGATGCTCGGCGACAATATCTTCGAGTATTCGATCTCGCCATTCGTGGACGCGTTTCGCGTGCAGGAGCGCGGCGCGCGCGTGCTGCTGAAGGAAGTCGGGGACCCGGAGCGTTTCGGGGTCGCCGCGCTCGACGAAAAACTGATCATCGAAATCGAGGAGAAGCCGAAGGCGCCGAAGAGCAATCACGCCGTGGTGGGCTGTTATGCCTATGACTCACGCGTCTTCGAGATCATCGACGGCATCGAACCGTCGGCGCGCGGCGAACTCGAGATCACCGCCGTCAACAACCGCTACATCGCGCGCGGCGAGCTGCAGTACAGTTTCGTCGCTGGACGCTGGACCGACGCGGGAACCTTCGAGTCCCTGCAGCAGGCGAACGAGCTGCTGCTGTCCAATAGCAACGCGATACTCTCATGAGCCACTGGCTCATCACGGGGGCGGCCGGCTTCATTGGCGCCAACTTCGTGCGACTCGCCGCGGGAGGCGCCGGTGCACGCCTCGTGGTACTCGACGCGCTCACGTACGCGGGCAACCTCGAGAACATCTCCGACCTGATCGGCGATGGAAAAGTCGATTTTCATCGCGGCGACATCTGTGACGAGAAGTTCGTAACGGATCTTTTTGCCCGGTACCGGTTCGATCGCGTCGTGCATTTCGCGGCCGAGAGCCATGTCGACCGTTCGATACTGGGAGCGGGTCCGTTCATCCGCACCAACATCCACGGCACCGCCGTACTGCTCGACGCGGCACGCGCAAGCTGGAAAGCCCGCACCGGCAACCATCTTTTCCTGCACGTATCCACGGACGAGGTGTTCGGTTCCCTGCAACCCGACGAGGCGCCTTTTACCGAGGACAGCCCGTACCGGCCGAACAGCCCGTATTCCGCCTCGAAAGCGGCGGCAGACCACCTCGTGAGGGCCTGGCACCATACCCATGGCCTTCCGACGATCATCAGCAATTGCTCGAACAACTATGGACCCTGGCAGTTCCCGGAGAAGCTGATCCCGCTGATGATCCTGAATGCCTTCGACGGGCGCGAGTTGCCCGTCTACGGTGACGGCAGGCAGGTTCGCGACTGGTTGCATGTGGAGGATCACTGTCGCGCGCTGCTCGCCATGCTCGAGGGCGGGCGGGCAGGGCGGACTTATGTGGTGGGGGGCGCCTGCGAACGCGCCAATATCGACATCGTGCAGCGGATCGCCGTCGAGGTCGACGCGCTGCTCGGCCGGCCCGCGGGAGCGTCGGCGAAGCTCCTCCGCCATGTCGCCGACCGGCCCGGGCACGACCGGCGGTATGCGATGAACGCGGCGGTGCTGCAGGCTGAACTCGGCTGGCGGCCGCGCCACGATCTGGAAAGCGCGCTGCCCGCGGTCGTACGCTGGTACCGGGAGAACCGCGAGTGGGCCGACCGGATACGATCGGGGGCGTACCTGGACTATTACGAGAAGCAGTACGGAGCGCGGGCGTGAGCTCACTATCCGTCGTGATTCCAGTCTATCGCGCGGAGCAGACGCTTCCCGAACTGCACCGCCAGCTCTTGGCGGCGCTCCGGGCGCTGGCGCCGGCATTTGAAATCATCTATGTGGAAGACTGCGGCGGCGACGGCTCCTGGCCGCTGATTGCGGCGTTCGCCGCCGCGGATTCCCGCGTGCGCGGCATCCGCATGAACCGCAACTTCGGCCAGCACAATGCGATCCTGTGCGGAATCCGCGCTGCCAGATACGACCTCATCGTCACGATGGATGACGACCTGCAACACCCGGTCGAGGAGATCCCGAAGCTCCTCGCCGCGCTGACCGACGAAGTGGACGTGGTTTACGGCTTTCCCGCGCGCGAGCGGCACAGCATGATGCGACGCCTCGCCTCGCAGCTGACGAAACTCGCCCTCGCGAGCGCGATGGGAGCCGAGACCGCGCGTCACGTCAGCGCCTTCCGGATCCTTCGAACCCGGTTGCGCGAGGGTTTTCGCGATTATCGCAGTCCGTCGGTTTCGATCGACGTACTGCTCACCTGGGCAACGACCCGCTTTGCCACGGTGCGGGTTGCGCATCATCCGCGTGCGGCGGGTGTGTCGGGGTACTCGATCGGAGCGCTGATGCGCCACGGGATCAACCTGATGACGGGCTTCAGTACCTTGCCGTTGCAGGTGGCGAGCTTCATCGGCTTCGCCTTCGTGCTGGTCGGCTTCGTGACGATGGGCTACGTACTCGTGAACTATTTCCTGCACGGCTCGGCCGTGCCGGGCTTCGCGTTCCTCGCGTCGATCGTGACGCTGTTTTCCGGCGCGCAGCTGTTCGCACTCGGAATTTTCGGTGAGTACCTGGCGCGCATGCATTTTCGCAGCATGGATCGCCCGGCGTACGTGATTCGCGAGACCGCCGAGCGAACCGGAGTGTGCGCTTGAGCGCGAAGCTGCCTTTCAACCGACCCTGCACGATCGGTCCGGACGCGGCCTATGTGCGCGAGGCCATCGCCTCGGGGCACCTGTGCGGCGACGGACCCTACAGCAAGCGCGCCCAGGCGCTGCTCGAGGCGAAGTTCGGTGCCCTGCATGCGCTGCTCACCACCTCATGCACCGCCGCGCTCGAGATGTCGGCACTCCTTTGCGACCTGAAGGCGGGTGACGAGGTCATCCTGCCTTCGTACACGTTCGTGTCGACGGCCAACGCCATCGCGCTGCGCGGCGCACGTCCGGTGTTCGTCGACATCCGGCCCGACACGCTCAATCTCGACGAACGGCTGATCGAGGCCGCGATCACACCGCGTACCCGAGCGATCTGGCCGGTGCACTACGCCGGGGTGGCCTGCGAGATGGATACCATCATGTCCATCGCGCGGCGCCACGGGTTGCTCGTGGTCGAAGACGCGGCGCAGGCAGTTTTCGCGAGCTACAAGGGACGCTGGCTCGGCACGATCGGTGACCTCGGTTGCTATAGTTTCCACGAGACGAAGAACATCGTCTGCGGCGAAGGCGGTGCGCTGCTCGTCAATGACGAGCGCTTCGCCCGTCGCGCGGAGATCCTGCGCGAGAAGGGCACGAATCGCAGTCAGTTCCTGCGTGGCCAGGTCGACAAGTACACCTGGGTAGACCTCGGCTCGTCCTACGTGCCCTCCGACATCCTCGCGGCATATCTCGTCGGGCAGCTCGAGGCCGGAGAGCGCATCACGGCGAAGCGCGGCGAGCTGTGTGCCGAATACGCGCGCCTGCTGGCGCCGCTCGCTGATCGCGGCCTGCTGCGCTTGCCGGTCGTGCCTGCCGACTGTGTTGCGAACCACCACATGTTCCAGGTGATCACGGCGGATCGCGGCACACGCGGCGCGCTGATGGATCATCTGCGCTCGGCGGGATTCATGGCGACCTTTCACTATGTGCCGCTGCACACATCACCGGTTGGCAAGTCCCATGGATGGCGCGAAGGGAGCCTGCCGGTCACCGAGGACCTGAGCGCGCGCTTGCTGCGCTTGCCCCTCTTTTACGACATGAGCCACGCTGACACGAGCGCCGTCGCGAGGGCGATGTTCGCCTTCTACGGCGTTACGTGGGAAGACGCGGCCGCCTGATCGATGCCTGCCCTGCGGCTGCCACCCACTTTCTCGATGGCCGATTCGCCGGTCGAGTCGGCGCGCTTCGGGCGTCGCGTGCGCCGCTACGAGCTCCTGGGTGACGACGCGGCGCCCTTGCTGGAATCCTTGCGTGCGGATCCGCCCGATCTCGCGATCGTGCGCATTCCAACCCGTCGCGGTGAGTTGATAACCCGGTTCTGCGAACTGGGCGGTCAGCTGGTGCTCGGGGATTGCCGCGTGATTTACACACGCGACAACCAGAACCTGGGTCGCCCTGATGGGCCGCGCAATCCGCTGTTCAGGCTGCGGGCGGCCAGCGTAGCCGATGCGCCGCTGCTCGATTCCCTCGTCGAGCGGATCTTTGCCGATTACCACACGCACTATGTGTCGAATCCGCGCCTGGCATCCTTTCCGCTGACCGACGGCTACAAGGAGTGGACGCGGTCACACATCGGCGATCGCGAGAAGCGTTGCATGATCGCCGGACTGAATGGCGAACCGTGCGCTTTCACAAGCGTGCACGTGACGGCCGCGGCAGGCGAAGTCGTACTGAACGGCGTGCTGCCCGCGTATCGTGGCAGGGGCGTGTACCGGGAGCTGCTGCGGGCAACCATCGATGCCTTCATCGACGCCGGTGCGCGCACGACCGTGATCGCGACCCAGATCGACAATCGCGCGGTGCAGAAGGTCTGGGTCACGGAGGGTTTCTCGCTGGCGAAATCCGAGTACACCCTCCACATCAATTTCGGCGGCTGAACAGGAGTCCCATGGCTTTCGTCGTTGGAGTGTACGCGAGGACGCAAGCGGCCGCCCTGGATTGGCCGGTTCAGGCAGACCTTCGCATGGCGTTGCAGATCGGACCGACTGACGACGCCGGCTTTTCCGGCACGCCGCGGCTGCAGTTGGCTTGGATCACCCTGGACGGGTCAGTGAGTAAGGCGGAGACCCGCGACGGCGAGTTTCATTCCCTCTTGTGGGGCGCTCTCTATCGTGATGGACACGACGAAGCTTCGAACTGCCGTTTACTGAGGGAGGAAGCGGGCAGGGAGCAGCCGGCGCTCGGTGACATCGGCGGCGACTTCGGCTTCGCGGTACACGATATCGCGACGGATTCGCTCCACTTGCTCACCGACAAGCTCGGTATCCGCGCCCTGTTCGTCTTCTGCGACGAGGATCGCGTCTGGTTCTCGAGTTCGTTGCGAGTGATGGAACGCTTGCCCGCCGTTCGCAAGGTCTTGGATCTGAGGGCGCTGACCGAAACGGCGTTCTTCGGCTGGCCGCTCGGAGACCGGACGACGTACCGTGACATCCGGGTGCTGCGACCCGGCGAGCGACTGCGCGTCGACGCCACGCGAGAGCGCTCCGATTTCTACTGGCGCTGGAATACGTTGCCCGCATGGCGCGGCAATCGCGCGGACTGTGTCGCAGATCTCGCGGTGCGCTTCCGCACGGCGATCCGCCGGCGACGCGGTAGCGATGCGAGCGTCTTCAGTTTGCTGAGCGGCGGTCTCGATTCGCGCATGATTGCGACGGTGTTGCGCGAGCAGGGCGCCGAGGTGAACGCGTGCAATTTTTCGCCGCCAGGCACGCAAGACCAGATCTACAGCGGGGAAGTCGCGCGGGCGCTGGGTTGTCGATATTCCTCCCTGTCGCTCGCGCACGGTCGTACGCCGGATCTCTACGCGCAGTTGAGTGAGGCCTGGCGCGCAGGCGGGATCGACAGTGGAGATCCGGTCGACAGGCCGCACTGGGTGTTCGCGGGCATCGGGGGAAGCACCGGCTTCGGAGCCGTGTTCTGGGACGAAGAACTGATCAGCTATTTCCGTTCGGGGCGGACACGCGAAGGCGTCGAATTCTTCATCAAACGGATGGGATGGCGGCTCATCGAGCGGCTTTACCGACGCGAGCATCTCGAGCGGATGCGAGAGGCGCTGGTCGAGGGTGTGCTCGAGCAACTGCGGGAATTTCCGTGCGAGGACCCGGCGCGTAGCTTTCACCTGTTCGAGATGATGAACGATCAGCGGCGTCACCTGCACGCGCATTGGGACAACGCTGCGTCGCACGGCATGCAGTTTCACGTGCCTTACTTCGATTCCCAGTTCCTCGAGCGCATGCTTTCCGTGCCACTCGACTGGACCCTGTTGCATGACCTGTACTACGAGTGGATGGAGCAGTTCGATCCGGCCGCTCGCTCCGTCCCGTGGCAGATTTATCCGGGCCACAAGCCCTGCCCGGTACCCCCTATCCAGTCGTTGCCGACCCAGTGGGAGGCAGTTGGCTCGTACGTGCTGTCGGATCGTGGTGCCTGGGATGCACCGCTGAGCGAGATTCTGGCGACGCGGCCATTTCCCGAGTTCCTGAGTCGCAATTACTTGCGCTATGTGCGCCTGCGCCGCGCATTCGGCGGTGACTACGGCTACGCGGTAGCGATCGCGCACCAGGCCTGCGACATCTGGGCGCGCGCCGACGGCCGGTTCGAGTGGCGCTGAGTTCTCGCGACGCGGATCCGGGTACACAATCCAGGGCGACTGAGGAAACAAGGGCAGGGAGCCATGGCGTGCGTCGCCGGCGTGTATGCGAGGTCCGAGGCAGTCCCGCTGCAGCGGATGGATTTGGCGGACCTTCGCAAGGCGCTGCAGGCTGGCCCGATGGATCGCACAGGCTTTGCCTGCACACCCCGCCTGCACCTTGCGTGGATTGCCATCGACGGATCGGTCGGAGCACCCGACAGCAGAGAGGACGGATCGCTCGCGTTGCTGTGGGGCACGTTGTTCCGCGATGGATACGATGAGGCATCGAACCACAGGCTGTTGCGGGATGAGGCGGGCAAGGATTCCCCGAATCTGGCGGACATCAGCGGTGACTTCGGCTTCGCGTTCCACGACGCCACCCTGGACTCGCTGAGCCTTCTCACCGACAAGTTTGCCATCCGCGCACTCTACGTGTTCGCCGCGGTGGACCGTGTCTGGTTCAGTAGTTCATTGCGGGTCATGGAACGCCTGCCGGCTGTGCGCAAGGTCATGGATCTGCGCGCGGCGGTAGAAATGGCGTTCTTTGGTTCTCCGCTCGCCGATCGAACGCCGTACACGGATATCCGGGTCATGCGGCCCGGCGAACGGCTGCGCGTCAACGCAACACATGTGCGCAGCGACTACTACTGGCGCTGGAACACCTTGCCCCCGTGGCGCGGCAATCGTTCGGACTGCCTTGCGGACCTGGCGGATCGCTTTCGAACGGCGGTACGTCGGCGGAGTGGTGCCGACAAGCGTGTGTTTTGCTTGCTGAGTGGCGGACTCGACTCGCGGATGATCGTAACCGTGCTACGGGAACAGGGGACACAAGTGGTCGCCTGCAACATCTCGCCGGCCGGAACGCAGGATCAGCACTACAGCGGTGAAGTCGCGCGAGCGCTGGGTTGCCAGTATGCCTGGGTGCCACTGAGTCGCGGCCAGAAGCCCAATCTGTACCTGCAACTGAGCAAGGCGTGGCGTGCGGGGGCTGTCGACAGCGAGGGACCCGTTGAACGCCCGCACTGGGTATTCGTCGGGCATGGAGGCGGTGCGGCTTGTTCGGGAATGATGTACGACGAAGTACTCCTTGGTCACTTCCGCTCCGGGCGGGAGCGCGAAGGCATGGAGCTTTTCTTCAAGCGGAGGGGCTACCAGATCATCGAGCGGCTGTTTCGGCGCGAAGACCTGGCGCGCATGCGAGAGGCGCTGGTCGAGGGCGTGCGCGAGCAGTTGCGCGACCTGCCGTGCGAGGACCCTGCGCGGAGCTTCAACCTGTTCGAGATGATGAACGACCAGCGCCGACACCTGTATCCGTACTGGGACGATGCGGCCGCGCATGGCCTGCAATTCAATTTGCCGTTCTTCGATTCACAGTTCCTCGAGCGCATGCTGTCGGTGCCGGTCGACTGGACCCTGTACCACGACTTCTACCATGACTGGATTCAGCAGTTTGATCCAGCCGCGCGCTCAGTCCCGTGGCAAGTGTATCCAGGGCACAAGCCCTGTCCGGTACCCGCGAATCAGTGGTCGCCGACACAGTGGGAGGCGACCGACAAGTACATGCTGTCGGACCGAAGGGCTTGGGATACGCCGCTGCGCGAGATTCTCGCGATGCGGCCGTTTCCCCGGATGCTGAATCGCAATTACTTGCGCTATGTGCGCTTGCGCCGCGCGTGCGGCGGCGATCACGGCTACGCGGTCGAGGTGGCGCGCAAGACTTGCGATATCTGGGCTCGCTCCGGCGGACAGTTCGAGTGGCGCTGAGCGCGCAGCCCGCATACGATAGCCGGCCACTTCGGTGACTGAGGCAAGAAGCCATGGCATTCGTCGCCGGAGCATACGCGAGGTCCCGGGCGGTTCCGCTCCAGCGCGCGGAGTTGGCGGACCTTCGCAAGGCACTGCAGATCGGCCCGATGGATCACGCGGGTTTTTCCTGTACATCGCGCCTGCAGCTTGCGTGGATTGCCATCGACGGATCGGTTGGAGCACCCGACCAGCACGAGGACGGGTCGCTCGCGTTGCTTTGGGGCACATTGTTCCGTGATGGGCACGATGAGGCATCAAACTGCGCGCTGCTGCAGGATCAGGCAGGCAAGGACTCCCCGAACCTGACCGACATCGGCGGTGATTTCGGGTTCGCCTTCCATGACGCCAGGGCGGATTCGCTTCACCTGCTCACCGACAAGCTCGGCATCCGTGCGTTATTCGTGTGCTGCACGGCAGACCGCGTGTGGTTTTCCAGCTCATTGCGTGTAATGGAACGCTTGCCGGCCGTGCGCAAGGTCATGGATCTGCGCGCGGTGGCCGAAATGACGGTTTTTGGCTCCCCACTGGGCGATCGAACGCCGTATCTGGATGTCCGGGTCCTGCGACCGGGCGAACGGTTGCGGGTGAACGCAACCCGTGTGCGCAGCGATTTTTACTGGCGCTGGAACACCTTGCCCGTGTGGCGCGGCAAGCGTTCAGATTGCCTTGCAGACCTTGCGGATCGCTTTCGGACGGCGGTACGGCGGCGAAGTGGCGCCGACAAGCGCGTGTTCTGCTTGCTGAGCGGCGGGCTCGATTCGCGGATGATGGTGGCCGCATTGCGGGAGCAGGGGACCCATGTCGTCGCCTGCAACATTTCGCCGGCGGGCACGCAGGACCAGCATTACGGTGGAGAAGTCGCGCGGGCGTTGGGCTGCCAGTATGCCAGCTTGCCACTGGCGCGCGGCCACCAGCCGAACCTCTACATGCAGCTCAGCCGATCCTGGCGTTCGGGTGCCATCGATAGCGAGGGGCCGGTCGAACGTCCACACTGGGTATTCACCGGCCTCGGCGGTGATACGGCCTGCGCCGGGACGCTCTATGACGAAGAACTACTCGGTTACTTTCGCTCGGGGCGCGAGCGCGAAGGAATGGAGCTTTTCTTCAAGCGCAGGGGCTATCAGCTCATCGAGCGGCTGTATCGGCGCGAGGAAGCGGCACGAATCCGGGAGGCGCTCCTCGAAGGAGCGCTCGAACAGCTCCGCGATTTTCCGTGCGAGGATCCCGCGCGCAGCCTGAATCTGTTCGAGATGATGAACGACCAGCGCCGACACCTGTATCCGCACTGGGACAACGCGGCGGCGCATGGCCTGCAGTTCCACTTGCCGTTCTTCGATTCGCAATTCCTCGAGCGCATGCTGTCGGTGCCGATTGACTGGACCTTGAACCACGACCTTTACCATGAGTGGATGGAACAGTTCGACCCGGCGGTGCGCAGCGTGCCGTGGCAGACTTATCCCGGTCAGAAACCCTGCCCGGTGCCTGCCACACAACCGTTCCCGACCCAGTGGGAGGCGCAGGGCATATACAGTCTCGCCGATCGGGAAGCCTGGACGGCACCGCTCGCGGAAATCATGGCGACGCGCCCGTTTCCAGCGGTGTTGAATCGCAATTACCTGCGCTACGTGCGTGTGCGCCGCGGGCTGGGTAGTGATCACAGCTACGCTGTCGCAGCGGCACGCAAGGTTCGCGACATCTGGGTGCGAAGCGACGGCCGGTTCGAGTGGCGCTGAGTTCGTTACCCGCTGCACTCGAGGATGGCGTGGGTATAGGGTATGCGCAGCAGGTCGCTGCGCAGGTGTACAGCGGTCATCGTGAACAGGTCTGAAGCGAGCCGGCGGTAGCCGTCCGCGTCGCGAACATTCTGCCCCCGGTCGCGCGAGATGATCCACCGCGCGACGGGAGACTGGGCGTGGTCGAAGCACGGGTCGAGGGTGATCAGCCGGCCGCAGGGCGCGAGCGCCGCCCTGCACAGCCTCAGCAATTGCGTCGCCTCGTCGTCGTCGAGGTGGTGCAGAAGGCCGATCGCGAGCACGAGGTTGAAAGGCCGCTCGTGCTCGAGAGAATGCTCCGCGAGCAGTGCGGCGACGAAATGGCCACGTGCGCCGAAGCGTCTCCTGGCCTTCGCAATGTATGCCTCGCTGATGTCGTAGCCGCAGTAATCCACGTCGGGCAGGCATGCGAGAATCGCAGCCGTTCCGCAGCCGACGTCCAGCACTCGTTCACCGGCGACGGGTTTGACGAAATCGCGGACGAACGACGCGCGGCATCGCGTCGCCCCGACCACGTTCTCGAACAGGTCGTAGACGGCGGGCACGGACAGGACCGCGCGCATTCCTGAAGTGACCTGCGTCATGGCAGCCTCTGGCGCCGGCAGGCGCCGCCGAGTCAACCGGACCGGAACACCCAGACACGAAACATCGTGAAAAAGTATACAACGAGCCCCGCCATGATCGCGATCTGCACCCACTGGTGGGGTAGTCCGAGCCGGTCGGCGAACAATGCGAGCCCGGCGAGGTTCAGGACGTAACCAGAAGCGTAGAGCGCGACGAAGCGCCGCAGGGTCTGCAGGTATGGCAGGCCGCTCTCGAACGTCCAGCGGCGATTGAGGTGGAAACTGAGCGCGACGCCGACGGCATAGGTGACCGTCATGGCCGCCTTGGGATCGAGCCCCAGGGCGGTGAGGAGCAGGTACGCGGCGTACAGCGACAGGTTTGTCGCGACTCCGATCGTGACATAACGCGAAAACTGCCTGAGGGCCGTCACTGTTCGGGCTTTCTGACGACCCACCCGACGAGCTGTCCGCGGGTCGTCAGGCCGAGGCGATTCAGCCAGACCCGCGCGGTGTCGTAGGGAACGCGCACTTCTTCGATGGAAAAGCCACGCGCACGCGCTTCGTGCATCAACCCGGCAAGGTTTCCATACGCCGTATCGGGATCGTAGTCACCCGTGCGCAGCTTTTCCTTGATCGATCGATAGGGAGTGCGAAAGACGACGATCGCGACCGACGGATCGGTTGCCACCGCGCCGAGGGCTGACAGCGAACCTGAAGTCGAGGCGAGGTCGATGAAGCGAAACTGCAAGCCGCGTTCGAAGTAACTCGATGGAACGAGCCTGCGCATGTAGGTGGGGAGCAGGAGCTCGCGGGTGCCGCGCCCGGGAGTCGCGGCGACGACCTGGGCGAGGCCGCGAAACTCCAGCCTGCCGTACTGATCATGCATCCCGTTGGGGAACCATGCGCTGCAGCCGACGATCGCCATCAGCAGGCCGGCCGCCGCGGTGCGAAGCGCCCGGCTGTCGAGGCGAGTCCACAGTGTCGTCATCGCGACGCCGGCCGAAATTGCGAGGGCTGGAAGGAGGATGGTGAGATAGCGCTCGTGCAGTTGCGTGAACGTCAGCGGCGAGAAACGGACTGGCATGAACATCAGGAACAGCAGGAACAGCCACACGATCGTGGCGACGAACAGTTGGGCAGGCGCGCGCCGGGATTCGTACGTCGAATGGATCAGGCCAAACAGGGTCAAGGCGCCCATCAGGGCGCCCAGTCCGAAAAAGAGCGTGACGAACGCTTCCGCACGCTCGACCATGAGCACGATGAGTTGTCGTGCCCCCTGAACCGCGGCGTCCGCCGGGCCCTGCGAGATGTAAAGCACGTAGTTGCCGAAACTGGCGATGTGCGAGGAGGCGTCGACTTCCGACAGGACTCCAAGGAGGAGAGCGAGGCCGAGTCCCACGGCCGACGCGGCGGCCAGCGCCCCGATGTGCCTGATGCGCAGACTCCAATCCTGCGTGCGCGCCAGGATCGTCAACGCGCATGCCAGGCTGATCAGCATGAAGTAGTTCTTGATTCCGAACAGCAGGCCGATCATGAGGCCCGGGATGATCAGCGGCACCGCTCGCGGTGTTTCCAGGTAGCGCATGAAGCGCCAGGTCACGGCGGCGAGCAGGCAGACCGCCAGGCCGTCGGGAAGCGTCGCCGTGTCGTAGGCGATCGCGAGCGGATGCGCGGCGTAGACGAGCGCGGCGAGCAGCGCGGCACGCTCGCTGAATGAAGTGCGTGTCGCCTCCGCGATGAGCACCATCGTGAGACCGCTCAGCACGAACATCAGCGCCGAGGACCATTCGAGGGTCAGGGAACCGAGGTAGCCCCAGAAGATGAGGACCCAGGTCCAGACGAGTCGCGTGTAATACACCGGCTCGTCCGTTCGGGGCGCGCCCGAGGCGATCTCTTTCGCGACCGTGATCCAGACTTGATCGTCGCTGCCGAGCGTCAGGGAAAAGTGCAGGTACCGGACGGCGAGGCCGCCGGCGGTCACCACCGCGAGCGGGAGCCAGTACCTGCGCCACGGTCCATGTGTCGTGTCTGTCATCTTCGGAGTCCTTCGAAGACTGCGGCGAGTTCCGCCGTCCGGTGTTCGCGGGAATACCCACGGGCCGTCTCGGCGTTCATCGGCTGCCAATGGCGCGCGTCGGCCCGCCGTACAAATTCCCGCAGGGCGTCCACGATCTCTCCGACCGAGTCGAGAGGTGCGATGAGGCTTGCGCCGGCGCGCTGCAGAACCCCCGCAGTGTCACCCTCGGCGTCGGTCAAGGCGATTATCGGCCGCCCCGCGCGAAAGTACTCATAGATCTTGGCCGGTACCTGCGCGTTGCAGTTTGCTGCCTGCAGGATCAGCAAGCCGTCGACCGTGAGCATTTCCTCGAGCGCCGAAACGTAATCGACGGAGGGTTCGAGGCGAACGATGTCGCCGATCCCGCGATCGTCGATCATGCGCCGGAACTGGGAGTCGTTCCCTGTGGCCCGCAGCTTGAGTTCCAGCCGACTCGCCGCCGGGTCGCCGCGCTGCCTCAACAATGCGATCGCATCGAAGAGACAAGTGGGGTCGCGCTCGCTCGGATAGATCACCCCGCTGTGCAGCAGCGTGAGTCGCCCGTCGCGCGCAGGCGCAGCGGGGGGGCGGGAGCGGATGCGGGATTCCGCATTCGCGAATGCATCTTCGTCGAAGCCATTTTCCACGACAGCGATGTTCGAGTCGCCAAACGCCGGGAAACGTGCGCGGTAATCGCGCGCGGCGCCCGGCGTCGTGACAATCACGCGTCGGGCCTCCTCGAAGACCCTGGATTCGAGCTGCTTCCAGGCGCCATTCACCCGTGTATCCGGCGGATAGTCTCCCTGCCACATCGGATCGCGAAACTCGGCCACCCACGGTACGCCCGAGCGACGTGCCACCGCGAGCCCGATCTCGTGCGCCGTCGCGATCGGGAAGGTGGTCCAGACGACATCGATCCGCTGCTCGCGGATCAGCCGCAGGGCCGTCGGTACCGCGCTGTACTTCCAGGTCACCCACCGATCGGGTATTGCGAGGCTCCTTGGATAGCGGCCGAACAGGCTCAGATGTCGCGCGGCATCGAAGGCGCGCGCCCGGTGCACCTCGATCGCGCCGGTGTCGCTGTCCGCCCCTGCACTCACGGATTCGTATGCGCCGGGTGTGGCAGTCAACACGATGGGGGTCCAACCGAATTTCGGCAGGTGCTGCGCGAAGCGCAAAGTGCGCTGGATGGCGCTGCTGCCGCGCATCGGCGGAAACTGGAAGGCGATCAGCAGGGCGGTGCGTCGCGCCACCGGAATCAGACGAGGAGTTCGACAGCCGGAGGGTGGCTCAGGAAGGCGCGTGGACTCGAGCTGAGGCCATAGGCACCGCTCTGCAGGACCACGACGAGGTCGCCTTCCCTGGCGCGCCCGAGATTCATGCGATCGGCAAGCAGGTCGAGCGGCGTGCAAAGGGGCCCGACCACGGAAGCGGACTCCCGCTCTGTGCCCTGGACGCGGTTGCCGATCACGACGGGATAATTCTTGCGGATGACCTGGCCGAAATTGCCGGAAGCGGCGAGGTGATGATGCAGGCCACCATCGCAGACGAGGAAAACGTGTCCGCGGGACAGCTTCCGGTCGATCACCCGGCACACGTAAGCTCCCGACTCGCCCACGAGATAGCGCCCCAGTTCGAGAACGAGTTGCGCGCCGGGCATTGCCTGCGCCACCTGCGGTACGAGGGCACGCAGGTTGGCTGCGATCGGCGCGACATCGAGCAGGCGTTCCTCCGGGAAGTACGGAATGCCGAAGCCGCCACCGATGTTGAGCGTACGCACCGGGCCCGGAGCGTGCTGCGCGAGCCGTGCGGCGAGCGCGACCGATTTCTGCTGTGCCTCGACGATGGCTTCCGCGCGAAGGTTCTGCGAACCGCTGAAGATGTGGAAACCCTGGAAGTCGAGCGGCAACGGGCCAATCGCGGCGAGAACTTCCGGCACCCGCTCCGCATCGATGCCGAACTGTTTTGGGCCGCCGCCCATCTTCATCCCGGAAGTCTTCAGTTCGAAGTCGGGGTTGACGCGCACCGCGACGCGCGGCCGACGGCCCGTTCGCGCGCCGATCGCCGCCAGCACGCGGATCTCGCGCTCCGATTCGATGTTGATCGTGATGCCCGCTGCCGCGGCACGCGTCAGTTCCGAATCCGTCTTGCCCGGACCCGCGAAACTCACGAGGTCGGGGGCGGCGCCCGCATCGAGCGCGACCTGCATCTCGCCCGCCGAAGCGACGTCGAGTCCGTCGACGAGGCCCAACATGTGCCGCACGACCGCCGGCATCGGGTTCGCCTTCATCGCGTAGTGAACGTGCACTTCGCGTGGGAGCGCCGCGCGCAATTCATTCACCTTGCGTGTCATCACGCCGCGGTCATACACGTAGAACGGGGTCTGGCCCGCCTGGATTGCGAGTTCGACGACGGAATGCCCGCCGATCGTCAAGCAGTCGTCCTCGACGCCGAACCACGGGTGCGGCGCGTGCGGCGGAATCGCGATCGTCATTTCGAAGCCGCCATGAACAGCTCCTTGAGCGCGGTGGTGAGTCCTGCGCGATCGTACTTGCCATTCGGGTTGCGAGGCAGCCCTTCGCGCCATTCAATGCGGGCAGGCACCATGAAGGCCGGCAGTTCCTTGCGGATTGCATCGAGCAGCGGGCCGTCGTCGGGCCCGCGACCGTCGGCCGGGGCCGCGATGAGCACGACCGCCTGTCCCAAGGTCGGATGCGGGACGCCGATGGCAGCCGCATCCGCCACGAGTCCCGATGCGAATGCGACCTCCTCGATTTCCGACGGGCTCACGCGATAGCCCGAAGTCTTGATCATCTCGTCGCGCCGCCCGACGAAGTAAAGAAAGCCGTCCTCGTCCTTGCGGACCGTGTCGCCCGACCAGACTGCGAGCTCCGTCAACACGAGCCCCTTGTCCTGGCCGGGACTCGGCTTGAAGCGCTCCGCCGTCTTGTCGGGATCGTTCCAGTAACCGAGCGAGACGAGCGAACCGCGATGCACGAGTTCGCCGGGTTCGTCCGGAGCACACGCGCTACCGTCGGGGCGCACGACCATGATTTCGGCGTTCGGGATCGCCTTGCCCATGGACCCCGGCCGCTTGTCGATCTCGGATGGGGGCAGGTAGGTGGAGCGGAACGCTTCCGTCAGGCCGTACATCAGGAACACCTGCGTGCGGGGCAGGGCGCTGCGCAGCTTCTGCAGCGTGGCTCCCGGCATCGCGCCACCCGAGTTCGTGATGTAGCGCAGATGCTCGGTGATCGTCTCCGGCCACTTCAGTTCGGTGAGCTGCGCCCAGAGCGGCGGCACGCCCGCAAAGCCGGTGATGCGATCGCGGCTCAGCGCCGTGAGGATGTCACGGGCGAGGAGGTAATCCATCAGCGTGACGCTCGCGCCCGCATGAAATGCGGTGGAGAGCTGGCTGAACCCGTAGTCGAAGCTGAAGGGCAGTACTGCGAGCAAGCGATCGTCCGCAGAATTGCCGAGGTAGCTCGCAACGCTGTGTGCACCCGTCACCATGTTCCGGTGCGACAGGACGACACCTTTGGGCCTGCCGGTGCTCCCGGACGTATAGAAGATCGACACCATGTCGGTGTCGATGACCCGATGGGGCTTGAGGTTTTCCGCGCTGCCCGTGAGGTCAAGCCAGCGGTGCACCGCATAGTGCGCGCTCGCCGGCGCCCCTGCTTCCTTTCCGGTCACCACGAGGTGTCGCAGGTCGGTGCAGGACCGCAGCTCGTCGGCGAGCGTGGCGGCGCGTTCGCCCGAGGTCACGAGCGTGCAGACATTGCAGTCGCGAAGAATGTGTCCGACCTGCGCGGGCTTCAGCAGCGGATTAACCGGGACGAACACGCACCCGGCGCGCGCGGCGCCGAACATTGTCACGACCGTCTCGGGCACCTTGGGGAGATAGACGGCAATGCGCTCGAGTTTGCCGACGCCCAGCGCGCCGGTGGCGGTGGCCGCGAAACCGTCGATGGCACGGGCCAGCGACGCGTAGTCGACGACGGTATCCTTGTGGGCAAGGGCGCGTGCGTGGGGGGCTCGATCCGCAGCACGCAGGGGCAGCTCGAAGAGTAACTCGCTCATGACGTCATGTCTTTCAACCTGGCGCTCACGCCACAAGTGGTATCAGCGGAATGTTAGCATTGCGAAGCGAATCGCTGACGTGCGGCGCGTCCCCTTGCGGGTGACTTGACAGATGGAAACCATGAAATCGCCCCGCTTTGTGTCGCGCCTTGCATCTCCGTTCAAGGAATTCGGTATGGTCCCAGGGGGGCTCTACCTTGCCGATCGTGTGTTGCGGAAACTGAGTTCCGCGGCTGGCATCTACGTTTACGAGCTCATGGTCCAGCCGATTGCCGATCAGCCGATACTGCTTTCGAGGCTGGTCCGGAACATGGAGTTCAGGCTGATTCCAAACGATGATCCACTCATTGCGACGATGCCTGCCCGTCCGGAAATCAAGGAAGCCCGGTTTGCGCAGGGCGCCAACTGCTTCGGAGCGTTTCGCAAGGGTCAGCTGGTCGCGTTTCTCTGGTATTGCACGGACGCATACCGCGAAGACGAAGTGCGCTGTGACTACGTGCTGGCCGCCAGGCATGATTCCGTCTTTGACTTTGACTTGTATGTCCTGCCGGAGCATCGGTTGGGCGTCGCATTCGCGGCCTTGTGGCAGGGCGCCAACGCACACTTACGAGGGCGAGGAATTGCTCGCTCGTACAGTCGGGTAACCTGGTTCAACACTGCGTCGCGCCGTTCTCACTCTCATCTCGGCGGGAAGCGAGCGGGAGTTGCATGCTTTCTCGTACTGGGGCGGTTGGAGTTCATGGTGAGCACGATCCGGTCGCATGTCAGCGTGACCTGGGGCAAGGGTCGGGCGCGGCTGGAATTGCGCGAGAGCCTTTAGCGGAGATTGTTGTCACCCTCGCGGTTCTCGAGCAATGCAAATCGAATCGGTATGAAGGGCGACGACAGGTTCAGAGTGGCGCGGGTGCGGTTTCCCTGGGTGCTTGCGCCCGTACGGCCTCCGCGATCCGGTGCAGGAATGCCGCGGCGACGCGTTCCTGTCCCAGATCGTTCAGATGTCCGCCGTCGCTCGTGTATTCGAGCGCGAGCATCTCCAGGTCCCGCCCGCCAGCGGAAAACCCTGCGATGCTGCCGTCGGGGCGGGTGGCCTCGAACCGGGCGACATCCAGCAGCCCGCTTCCTTCGAATCGCTCGCGCGCGAGTCGATTGAACTCGTTGCGATCGAGGTTGGCCGCATCCGTCGAGATCGACAGGCCGAGCATGCGCTTCAGCCTCGTCTTCTTGCCTGGTGGCTCCGCCATCAGCGGCATCGTCGAATGGAGGACCTTCACGCCGGGGTGGGCGGCCTCGATCGCGCTGATGTTGTTTGCATACCGGTCGAACAGTTTGCCCGGCGAGCGTTCCTTGGAACCTTCGTCGAGATCGACATAGCAGAACTTGAATGTCGCGACATCGTAGCGGGCTTCACCTTCCGCGCCGAGCGCGCTCGCGAAGCCGGCAATCTTGGCGTCGGGATCGAGGTTCTCGCCGACCTTCCCATGGAACAACCCGGGGCCCTCCGGCGCCGTGCCGCCCGCCGTGACTTCCTCGATACGCAACGGCACGCCGGTCTTGTCGGCCAGCGCTTGCACGCCCTTCAGGATGTTGTTGCCGACGGAGTGATGGCCGAAGAACACCCGTGCCTGCGATATCGTCAGCAGATCGGCCTTGACCTGATCCATCGAAACGGGCTCCTGTACCTGGGATTGTTGTTCGCAGCCGGAGAGGCTCGTCGCGGCCAGCGCCGTCATGACGAGCGCGCCTGCGGCCAGCGGGGCGGATATTTTCGATCTCATTGCTTACTCCTTCGCAAGTTGCTCGGGCTGCTTGCGCCACCCGACGATGCGGCCCGGATTGCCGGCGACGATCGCAAAGGCTGGTACCGATTTCATCAGTACCGTGCCGGCGGACAATATGGAACCTCGCCCGATCGTGATGCCCGGCATCACGAAACAGCTCGCGCCGAGCCAGACGTCGTCCTCGATCACGACCGGCTGCAGCTCATGACCCTGCAGGATCCATGGCGTGTCAGGATCCTGGTAGCGATGGTTCACCGACCAGATTTTCACGTCAGGGCCGAGGCCGACATAGTCGCCGATCGTCACGCCCCCACCACCCGTGATGAACACCCCCGCGTTGAAATCGCAATGCGAGCCGATGCGGACCTTGTCGGGGCAGGTGACCTTGAATCCGTAGCCGATGCGGACCTGTGTTCCGAGGGCGCCGAGATGTCGGCGGAGCACTCTTGCGCGCACCCAATCCCCGATTCCACCGGGCACACGACTCGCGTACCAGAGCATCAAGTCGCGAAGCTCGTGGCGCCACCACCAGTAGTGACGTCTGATCATTGCACTCCGACCCGCCAGCACTGCCGTATTGTCGTTCTCGACCCCGCATTATAGCGGAGCGACCCTGCGGAATTTGCCACACATGCCACAGTGCTAGCATCCGCCACGGACTATCCGGGACGGGCCCGGCGGCCATTATGTCATTCCACCCGAGGCGAAGTGAGCGCTCATGAGCGAGTTCTGGCGAGGCAGGCGTGTCTTTCTTACGGGACACACGGGATTCAAGGGTAGCTGGCTCTGTCTTCTGTTGAGCCGCCTTGGGGCAAGGGTGGCAGGGTACTCCTTGCCGCCGCCGACGCGCCCCAGCCTCTTCGACGCCGCCGGTGTCGATCGTGTCGTTGAAACGACGATCGGCGACATCAGGGACCCGGCCAAGCTCGCGGACACGATGTCCGCATTTGCGCCAGAGGTTGTGCTGCATCTCGCCGCGCAGTCCGTCGTGCTCTCGGCGTACGATGACCCGCTGGAAACATTCAGTACGAACGTGGTTGGTACGGCCAGCGTACTCAACGCCGTGAGGCGGCTCCCGGGCAACTGCGCGGTGGTCAATGTCACGACGGACAAGGTGTACGAGAATCGCGGCTGGGTCTGGGGTTATCGCGAAACCGACGACCTGGGTGGGCGAGATCCTTACTCGAGCAGCAAAGCCTGCGCTGAGCTCGTTGCGAAGTCATTTCTGGAATCATACTTCTCCGGTTCCAGCGGCGGGGCAGGGCGCATTGGCCTTGCAAGCGCTCGCGCGGGCAACGTGATCGGTGGCGGCGACTGGACACCGCATCAGCTCATTCCGGAAACGATCGCGGCTTTGGCGCGCGGTGAGCCGGTCGTGCTACGTAACCCGCAAGCCACGAGACCCTGGCAACACGTGCTCGATTGCCTGGCCGGCTATCTTGCTCTCGCCGAAGCGCTCCATGTCGAGCCGGGCAAGTACGCCGGCGCATGGAATTTCGGACCCGCCGAGCAGGACGTGGAACCCGTTGCTCGCGTGGTGGAGTTGCTGGCCGAGCCATGGGGGGTGTTGCCGGCCTGGGTACGGGATTCGGCGACCTATCCGCACGAGGCAATGGAACTCAGCGTGAACGCCCGGAAATCGAATCGTGAACTCGGCTGGCAGTGCCGTCTCCCATTGGCGACGGCCTTGTCATGGACGTCCGGCTGGTTTCGCGGGTACCTTGCGGGAGAGGACGCGCGGCGCCTGTGCGAGGCGCAGATCGAAAGTTTTCTCGCGTTGGAGCGTCCCGGGAGATCAACATGAGGCGCAGAGACTTCATCCTGTCCGCGGGTGCCCTGGTGCCGATGCTAGCCCGTGCGCAGGCGCCCTGCATGCCGCCTACGGTCGCCGTGGCAGGCGGCAGTTCCGCGACGACCGTATGCCGCGCGGTCCCCGCCGGCAGTTACGCAACCGATTTTGCCGCCACGGAGAATCCGTTGTCCGAGGGAGGCATGTGGGTTTGCGGCAAGGCAGCCGGGCTCGACTGGAACAATCCGCAATCGGCCTCGGGCCGGGCCTTTGCTTCGGTGCGCTCCGGCGAAAGCGGCAGTCGCTACGACGACAGCATCGCGCACCTGAGCCGTTCACTCGTCACGGTTGGGGCGGACCAGTTTGCGCAAGGCACGGTCTATCGGGCGCCCGGTTACTCCCCCACCGGTTCGAAGCACGAGATCGAGTTGCTCCTTCGATTCGAGATCACGGCGCACGGCGCGCGCGGCTACGAGATTCTGTGGGGGCACGAGGGCAGCTTTGCAATTGTCCGGTGGAATGGTCCGCTGGGGGACTACACCGATCTCGGCGTCAACGGGCCAGGGCCGGGCGTGGCAGTCGACGGAGACGTGCTGCGGGCCGCAATCTCCGGCAATCTCATCATGGTCTACAAGAACGGCGCGCTGGTCGGCACGAGTCCGCCCAATTCCACCTGGACGGACGGCCAGCCCGGGTTGGGCTTCTGGCCGGTCGATGCATCGACGCCCGCCAACTACGGCTGGACGCGTTTTGAGGCGGGTAGCGTCTAGCCGCCAAACATCGTCCGGGAGAAATTGAACGCGGACGAAAGATGACGTCGCGAAATCAACGCCATGACTGCAACGTAGACCAGCGCACCCGCAACGATCAGCGTAACGAGCGCCACGACGGCCGGCCACTCGCCGAGGACCAGACGCAGGGCAAGGATTGCGCCGTACATGACCGCTGAGGCCGCCGCCGGCGCGGCGCACTCTGCGAGCAGACCCGAAATCCGCACGCCGATGAATTTCGTCACGGCCCGCATCGTGAACGAGTAAGCCACCGGGATCGTGACCAGCCAGGCGAGGCAGAGGCCGACCAGGCCCCAGTGGGCGCCGACATAAAACCCTGTCGGCAGCACGATGAAGTTGAAGATCGTATTTCGCAGCTCGACGGAACGATTTCCGAGCGCAAGGGAAGTCGTATAGAGAATGTTGCAGACCATGCGTATCGGCACGATGAGCGGCAGGATCATCAGCGCGGGCACGATCTCGATCCACTTCGGCCCGAACAGCACTTGCACCAGTTCAGGCGCGACGGCGGACAGACCCCACAACATCGGAAAGGCGATGGTCGCGACGAGGCTGACGGACTTGAACAGATTCTGGCGCGCGCGCGGCAGATCGTCCTGCTGGCGTGCCACTGCCGGGAGCATGATCTGGTTGATCGTTCCCATCACCTTGGTCATCGGCAGTGTCGCAAGCTGGAGCGCCACGGAGTACCGGCCGATCTGGATGGTCGACAGGAAGGCGCTGCCGATCATGATGTCCGATTGCACGAGTGCGATGTAGCTGATCCGGCCGCCGGCCAGAGTCAGGCCGAACTTGAGTTGCTCACCGATGCCACGCACCGAGAACAGTGGCGATACGCGTTCGCCGAAAGCGAGCAGCGCGGAGCTGCGCACCACCGCTCCCGCGAGCGTGCCGAGGACCAGCGACCAGACGCCCATGCCGAGGTATGCGAGCAGCACCGTGACGGCGATGCTGACGATGCCGACCACCATTTCGATCTTGGCGAGCGGCCGGAAGGTCAGCTCGCGAGTCCAGAGTGCGCTCGGCACGACGGCCAGGGAGGCGATGGCGATTTGCAGCGACGCGCACGCAACGGGCCAGACCATGCGCGGTTCGTGGAAGAGGATTGCAAAGAGAGGCGCGGCGGCGGCAACGAGCAGCGTGATGGCTACGCCAAACAGCAGCGACACCCCGTACAGCTTGCGCAGGTCGTCGCCCGCGAGCTTCGCCCAGC